>JBGOEV010000036.1:0-26033 GCA_041538025.1 Candidatus Thermosaccharophagus gerlachensis
TCATGCTCTCATTGTATGCCATTCCTCAGCAAGCAGTGAACACCCTCTTTGCTCAGACCCTTTGGCTCTCCCAAGTAACACAAACCCATCCGACAGCTTTATAGCGATGTCATCCGTCTGAATACAAAGCGAAGAGCCAACATTGCAAAGGTCATAATGACGCAATATGCCAACACCGCCTTCCTCAACCTCTTCAAGTGTGACAGGGTCAACAACGACTGTCCGCACCCAATGCGGTGGTTTAAAGATGCGTGTTGATGGTATACCGAAGACAGCGTCGTAAAACTGTGATGATAGCTCTGTCATCCCATACTCGTTGATGATACAGCTCTGAGGTATGCCGAAGCACAACTCGTAACGCTTATAGAGTTCTTCCTTTGCTATCTCCTTCCTCACACCCTTAAAGCCACCCGTGTCCATGATCCTACTTCCTCGTGGCAAGTTGAAGCTAACTTTGAGTCTCTCACACTCTTCAACGAATTCAAGGAAAGAGAGAGATGTCCCAAGGAGGCATACTGGTTCTTCTGTTAGTTCCAACCTCTTCATCAATTCCTTTACACGCAACCTCCCGTTTAAGACGAAGTGTTCGCCACCGTTGCTTGAGAAACGGCGCTTGAGCGTGTCAAGCATGAAGGCAAGCGATGAATTCCGCAGCTCCTCAAACGGTGGAAAAAGGATGAAGAAGGGCAACTTAGCATCATCTGGCAGGATGTGGCGCTTGAACCAATTACAGCATGCTACTTCGTAAAACCTTTCATCAAAGATGTAGTGTTTGCTCCTAATTGTTCGTCCAAGCGTTGTGCCACTTGATGTGAAAACGAACTTTGCATTCTCCAAAGGTTCACAAGCCAAATCAAAAAACTTGAATGCAAGCGTTGGGACAGGCGGTATCTGCTTCCAACTTTTGATGTTGTCTGGTGTTACGCGAAGCTTTTCGCAGTAGCGCCTATAAGGCGCGTTTCTTTCAAACTGGTATTCAAAGAGTTCAATGGAAAGCTCCTCAAAAGAGCCCTCACCACGCTCAACAAAAGAAAGGATGCGTTCGGCAAGCTGCTCGTAGCGGCGCATCCATACATCACCTTGCGGTGAAGCCTTATGAAACGATGTTTCTTCACTTTTGTCTGCTTGCCACATACGAGTATGCCGTAGAGGAGCAGTTTTATGGTTGGCACTCGCCTTTGGCTAAAATGGCATATTGGTTGTGTTATATCGTTTTCCATTGAGGGTGTTGATGTATGAGCAGGATGATGAAAGCTCTTGTTTGGACAGCGCCAAATGAGATTGAACTGCTTGAGCTTCCGATACCAGAGCCAAACGCCAATGAAGCATTGATTAAAGTGAAGTGGTGTGGGATATGCGGATCTGAGGTTGAATCATTTTTGAGCGCTAAGAGGCGTCGTCCACCGCTTATCATGGGACATGAGTTCAGCGGAGTAGTTGAAGCGATTGGTGAAGGCATCAACGATTTAAGTGTTGGCGAAAGCGTAGTCATCAATCCGCTGATACCGTGTGGTCAATGCTATTTTTGTCTTAACGGGCAAAGCAACATTTGCCCAAAGAGGAAGCTCATCAGCATGCATCGTGCTGGTGGTTTTGCCGAGTATGTTTGTGTTCCGAGGCGCTGCCTCTACAGACTTCCAGAAAACCTTTTGCAAAGAGATGCTGCGTTAACAGAACCACTCGCGAATGTGATTCATGCATTCAGACGCATTGGTAGGTTTATGATTGAAGACTTTGTCATCATCGGTGCTGGCACAATCGGTTTACTATGTCTTCAGTTAGCAAAGCTGATTTACAATGCAAAGGTGATAGTCGTAGAGCCAGTTGAAGTGAGAAGGGAAGTTGCTATCCATCTTGGTGCTGATGTTGCTGTTAGCCCAAACGAGGAAGATGTGATTAAACTTGTGAATGAGATGACAGACGGTAAAGGTGCAAGCGTTTGTGTTGATGCTGTTGGTAAAGGTGAGACAAGAGCGCTGTCGTGCAAAGTGTTGTCTCCAAGCGGTGTCGCATTATGGGTGGGTCTGCATGAGTTTGATAGTTTCGTTGATGGTGTAGACATCGTCACAAATGAAAAGAACATCGTTGGCAGTTACGCATACACCGATGACGATTTTAAAGCTTCAATGAGATTACTTTGTGCTGGCAGGATTTGCACTGATGGATGGATTACTGAGGCTCCTTTGGAGGATGGCAAAGATATCTTTGTGAAACTTGTTAGTGGTGCCGAGGGCTTTATCAAGGTGCTTCTCAAATGCTGAAGCAAAAGGCAAGAAGGTGAGTGAGGTGAAGAGCAGAAAATTTGTTTTTGTGACTGGTGGCGTAGTCTCTTCAATTGGTAAGGGCATAACAACGGCGTGTCTTGGCAGGCTTTTAAAGGCGAGAGGCTTTAAGGTGTCGCTTCAGAAGATTGATCCATACCTCAATGTTGATGCTGGAACGATGAACCCATATCAACATGGTGAGGTCTTCGTAACCGAAGATGGAGCTGAGACAGATCTTGACCTTGGGCACTATGAGCGCTTCGTTGATATCAACCTCACAAGGAAAGCCAACATAACAACTGGCACGATATACGGTGCTGTGATTGAGAGGGAAAGGCGCGGGGAGTATTTGGGGCAGACTGTCCAAGTCATACCGCATGTCACCGATGAGATAAAGGAAAGGATTCGCTCACTCGCTGATGACTATGACGCGGATGTAGCGATAGTTGAGATAGGTGGCACTGTCGGCGACATTGAGGGCTTGCCGTTCCTTGAAGCTGCAAGGCAGTTCAAGATAGATGAGGGCGCTGAGAATGTGATGTATATTCATGTGACGCTCATTCCGTATGTTGGACCAAGAAACGAGATGAAGACGAAACCAACGCAACATAGCGTTAGGGAGCTAAGGAGTATCGGCATACAACCAGACCTTCTCGTTTGCAGGAGCAAGCTACCCTTGACCGCTGAGATGAGGCAAAAGATTGCGCTGTTTTGTGATGTCCCGTTGAGGGCGATAATTGAGGGGCTTGATACAGAACAGATTTACGAACTTCCACTTGTATTTGAGGAGCAAGGTCTCGGCAAGCTCGTGGTTGAGCATTTTGATCTACAACCAGTAGAGCCAGATCTTGAAGAATGGCGAGAGATGGTAAAGGCGATGAAGGAGCCGTTGCATTCATGTAAAGTAGCCATCGTCGGGAAATATGTTCAACTCCAAGATGCCTACATAAGCGTTGCCGAAGCCCTCAAACACGGTGGCTATGCAAACAGGTGTAAGGTTGAAATAAAGTGGGTTGACTCCGAACTGCTCACAGAAGAAAGCGTTGACTTATTCCTCAGCGATGTTGATGGAATCGTTGTTCCCGGAGGTTTTGGATACAGAGGGATAGACGGGAAAATCGTTGCCATCAAGTATGCGCGGGAGAAAGAGATACCGTTCCTTGGTTTATGTCTTGGTCTTCAATGCGCTGTGATTGAGTTCGCCAAGAATGTTTGTGGGCTTAGAGATGCCAATAGCAGTGAGTTTGACCCAAACTGCTCTCACCCAGTCATTGACTTGCTTGAAGAGCAAAGGAGCGTAACAAGGCTCGGTGGGACAATGCGCCTCGGTGCATATCCATGTGTAATTCAAAGCAAGACAAAAGCTTTTGAAGCTTACAAAACAGAGTGCGTCTACGAACGCCATAGGCACAGGTATGAAGTCAATCCAAAGTATCATGCAATCCTTCAAAAGCACGGTATGGTCTTTAGCGGTCTTTCACCTGATGGGAAACTCGTTGAAATAATTGAGCTTCCAGACCACCCTTGGTTCGTAGCGACGCAATTCCATCCCGAGTTTAAGTCTCGCCCAAACAGGGCTCACCCTCTATTCAAGGCTTTCATAGAAGCAGCTTTAGAGAAGCATTACAGCAAACATACCATGAGGCATGTCATCATCCCATAGCTTTTGCAGTTGACCCTACACGCCATCGGTGAAGTGGCATGGGCATCTTACCAAAGTTTTTGGATGAGCTTGATGAGCAACAACGAACAGCTGTCCTAACGACAAACGGACCTGTTATTGTCTTTGCGGGTGCCGGTAGCGGTAAAACGAGGGTGCTCACATATAGGGTTGCATACCTGACATATGCAATTGGTGTCCCACCGTCATTCATCATAGCTGTAACATTCACAAACAAGGCTGCCGAGGAGATGAAGGAACGCCTTCATAAGCTTGTCGGGAACGCATGTGAGCACATGTGGATAGGAACATTCCATGCCATATGCGCAAGGATGCTTCGTATGCATGGAGCGCGTATTGGGCTGAAAAGCAACTTCGTCATATTTGATGAGGATGACCAGACAACATTGATCAAGCGCATAATGCGTGAACTCAAGCTTGAAGGGTATAGCCCGATAGCTGTTCGTGAGGCAATCAGCAATTCAAAGGTGAACATGCTTAAACCAGCTGACTTAGCTGAGAGGGCGCAAACTCCTTTTGAGAATGTTGTTGCAACGGTTTACGAGCGCTATGAGGCTACTTTGCGCCTCTCAAATGCTGTTGACTTTGATGACTTGCTTTTGCTTGCGCTCCGAATGCTCCAAGAGGACGAAGGGATATTGCGCTACTACAGCCAAAGATTCCAATACATCCATGTGGATGAGTATCAGGATGTGAACATGTTGCAACACGAGTTAGTATGCACTCTCTCAAGCCTTCACAGGAATGTTTTCGTAGTCGGCGATGATGACCAAGCGATTTATGGTTGGAGGATGGCAAGCGCTAAGTTCATGCTTGAGCTGAAAGAGAGGTTTAAAGATGCCAAGATCGTAACGCTTGAGAAGAACTATCGCTCAACAGGCACGATACTTGAAGCTGCCCACCATGTCATACAAAACAACCGCATAAGGCATGAGAAGAGTTTGCAGGCAACGAGAGAAAAGGGCTACAAGATAGTCGTTTACGAAGCTCCGGATGAAAACAAAGAAGCGCTCTTCGTTGCGAACATGATACGAGAACTCATCTCACAGTGTGGGAAGCGCTATAGCGATTTCGCTGTAATGTATCGTGTGAACGCACAATCACGCCCATTTGAAGAAGCATTTGCATTCATAGGGATACCGTATCGTGTTGTTGGCGCTATGCGTTTCTACGAACGGCGTGAGATAAAGGATATACTTGCATTCATGCGCCTTCTGTTAAACATGGATGACGAAGTTAGCTTGTTGAGGGTGATAAACCTGCCACCAAGAGGGATAGGTGATGGGACAATAAGAGCATTAAGGGCGGAAGCGAACTCTGTAGGCATGCCACTTAGCAGACTCGTCCTTGAGGATGTGCAAATCAAATCTCTCTCCAAGAGGCAGCTCGACGCTGTTTTGGATTTTAGAGGGATGCTTAGGCAGTGGCGGTGGCACTTGGACAAACTAAGCATACCACAGCTTATACAGCTCATCGTTGATGAAAGTGGATACGGTCAGATGCTCCTGCACACTGAGGGAGAGATGCAAGCAAGGGAAAGGTTGGCGAACATAGAGCAGTTGGCGGTAGCAGCACAAAGAGCATTTGGCGATGAACCAGCTTCTAAAACACTTCAACCGTTCCTTGAACAGATAGCACTGATGACACCACAGGATGAAGTGAGTTGGGAAGGTGAAGCTGTCACACTCCTCACAGTCCATAGTGCTAAGGGGCTTGAGTTCCCCGTCGTCTTCGTTGTCGGGCTTGAAGAAGGTTTGTTCCCTCACTCACGCAGTATGAACAACGACGAGGAGTTTGAAGAGGAGAGGAGGTTGTTTTATGTTGCCTTGACGAGAGCTAAGGATATGGTCTTCCTGACAAGCGTAGCAAAGCGGATTAGGAAGGGAAGCAACGGATACACTTACTATCTCCAGAAGGCATCTCGCTTCATTGATGAGATACCAGACAAGCTTAAATGCTACATCTACGGTGAGCCAACCGTAAGGGGATTCATACCTGTTTTCCAGCCAACGGTTACTTTGCATCATTTGCAATCTGCAGGGCTTGACTTCAGAACGATCTCAAGCGATGCGGGGGCTGTTTTAGGTGGCATTGATAGCCCAAGCGGAGCTTTGGCAGGCGATTCAAGATCTTCATCAGTTAGCGAGCTAACTGTTGGTGATAGGGTTTTTCACGCCAAGTTTGGCACTGGCGTAGTTAAGGCTGTTGAACGTGTTGGGAACAAGCGCCATGTTTATGTTCTCTTTGACGACCCAACCATAGGTGAAAAATGTCTTGCGCCTGAGTATGCTCCTCTCAAGAAGCTCACTTAGGCGATTGGTGTTTTGAGGTGTTTATACACCCGGCGAGCAGTGGGCATGTAAGCCGGGTTCTGTCCCACCGATGGTGGCGGTCATTTCTCTAAGCGACCTACCCGGGGGCATCGGCGGGCAACCTGATAGCGCCCCCTATTTGGTCTTGCTCCGTGCGGGGTTTGCCAAGCCAGCGCCTCACGGCGCTGCTGGTGGGCTCTTACCCCACCTTTTCACCCTTGCCATGCAGGAACGCCTTCAGCCAAGGGCACTGCAATAGCTTTTATGGCTGAGGCTTAACTGCATGGCGGTCTGTTTTCTGTGGCACTTTCCTCCCCTCACGGGGACTGGGTGTTACCCAGCGCACTGCCCTGTGGAGCCCGGACTTTCCTCTGGTGGATTGCGCATAAAGCGAATCCACCAGCGACCGCCCTGCCCACTGCTTCGCCGGGCGCAGTGCCCGTTTTAAAATTTTGATGCACAATGCCAGTGTTGTCAAGCGAGCCAAAACATGCGCTTCTTTAGTTTGACATGGTTAAGCTTTCGTTTCAGGCTTGCGCATCAACCACCGCTACAATACAATCTTTTAGACGGGGTGATAAGAAATGGAGAAGTGGCGTTGCACAATCTGTGGCTATGTGTATGACCCTGAAATTGGCGATCCTGAAAATGGTATCATTCCCGGAACACCGTTTGAGGAGTTGCCTGACGATTGGGTTTGCCCAGTTTGCGGTGCAGAGAAAGAGGAGTTTGAGAAGCTCGTTGAGTAAATTAACGAGCTCAAAATGAGCGTGTGCACTCCATCGTCATCGTCTGCGTAACAGAAATCCATTGCGGTTGGTTAGTGACGCCCGGTAGCCAAAGCATCTTGAAAGGTATGCGCACAGTCACTGATATTGGCTGACCTGCAACCCTTTGCCCAGCTGGTGAAATGATGATTTGAGCCTCATCTGAACCTGGTATACGCGCAAGCCTTTCCTTAACTGTTGCAATCACCTCTTCATCGCTTTTGCACACTGCACCGACTCTCGCGCCTTCTCTGGCAGCGTTGCTTACAATTTGAATGAAGGCAAACAGCCTTCCAAAGACGATTATGCCCATGATAAACAGGAAGAGCAGGGAGAGCACAATTGCAAACTCAAGTGTTGCTTGAGAACACCTTGACCTAAAACCGAGAATGCTAAAAGAGCATTTCAAGTTGCTCACTACAACATCACCTACCACGCTCATTCTACCAAGCTAACTTGACCGCGAGCTGCTATTGGGCATGGCTCTGGACGCCTGAAAATCAAGTTATGCCCATCAACTCGTATACCCTTCGCTGCAACGACTGTTACATCTGATGTGCTGTTTGAACCAGTCCATCGCAAGTCACCGTCTGAAATGTAGATGAGCCCTTCAAATGAGTTAGAAGTGCCATGTATTTCTACGCTGTCTGTGGCATACATGAGTGTAGTGCCATCGCTTGCTTTCAACTCCCACGAGTTCCCAGTTATCCTTATGTTACCTCCCCTTCCACCTGCACTCACTGCTATCAAAGTCACATTTGCGCTAACACCATCACCTGTTCCGATTATGTCGCCACCCTCAACAAACACAACCCCTGATGGCGGATTGCTTCTGTCAATTTTGTAATCTCGCCCGATAAACAACTGCCCTTGCTTTTGAGCCGTCTTGCGATACTCATCAAGCGACATTGGGAATTCAGGGCACGGTTGCACAGGCACTTTGACAGTATTGAAGGAATGCCCACTGCCCGTTATGCGAACCCTGCCAACATATGTCACAGGACCTGAAGCACTATGATTGCGACCATGGACGATGAAGTCTTGATTTGTATGCACGCTTCCGTCAATGCTTACTTCCTTACCGACATTTGAGCCAGTAATTGTGATTGGCCGAGTTGTGTCACAGTTGAAGAAAACGAAACAGCGCCCTATTTCATTGATAGCTGTTGCGCATGCGCTTGCCTTCATGCTCAGAATACCAACCAACTGCCCAAAGTAAAGTCCAACATCGCGCTCACTGCAAACCCTTATGGCATACTCAGGAGGCACTCCAAGCGAGCGTGTTGTATCGTCTTCATAGGGCGTTGTTATGTGCACTGTATCTGTCCCGATTTGATAAGTGCTTGTGTTGCCACTTTCACCGATGAGCTTGTAATCGTTTTCGTCCAAGCCCAAGTTGCGTGCGTAGTAGCTTGCAGCGATATTTTTTGCAGCGCTTGAATTCGGCAGGTCTGCAGCGCCAGCTAATGCTGCTGAGTCACACCACTGCTGCATCTCAGTTCTTGCCCTTGTGAGTCTTCCCCACTCCATTGCGAGGGCAAGCATCAGGAGCAACACAATGAATGAAGCAACCAACACAATGAGCGTCTGTCCTGCTTTGCTCCTATGATGCATCCTTGAAACACCTCGCTCAAATCTTTTTAACTTGTAGCCGATTAACTTTTACCACACAGCCAATAGCTATCAGAAATCTGTTAAGCGAATCAAAGCAATTCAAGTTTCATGTCGCTTATGCGACGGGCGCAAGAAGATGCGTATCGGGGTTGCCTCAAGTGAGAAGCGTTCTCTTATGCAATTCTCCAAGTAGCGTAAATACGAGAAATGAATCAACTCAGGGTCGTTAACGAAAAGCACAAATGTTGGTGGCTTCGTCTCAGGTTGCGTTGCGTAGTATATTTTCAACCTTCTCCCTTTCACCATTGGTGGCTGGTGCTTTGCCACGAACTCTTGTATAGCCCTGTTTAAGACCCCTGTGGTCACTCGCGTTGTCGTCTTTTCATAGCAGAGCAACGCCTTCTCAAGTGTTTCATTTATCCCGTCGCCCTTTATGGCTGATGTGAACTCAATTGGGGCGTAGTCAAGGAACTTGAGTTGATGTCGTATGAGGCGTTCGTAATCTTGCCTTAGCAATTTCTCTTGGCGCTTTAACTTGCTTCCCTCAAGCCCATCACCACAAACTCGCTCAAGTATCATGTCCCATTTGTTCACGACGATAACAAGTGGCTTCCCACTTTCATGCGCATAGCCTGCTATCCTTGCATCTTGGTGAGTTGCTCCTTCATTTGCGTCAAGCACAAGAAGCCCAACATCACATCTATCTATCGCGCTGAGTGCCCTAACGACACAATAGTATTCAAGCTTCTGCTTTATCCTTGCCTTCCGCCTCAACCCGGCGGTGTCAATGAGTAACAACTTTTTCCCACGCCACTCAAAAGGCGTATCTATTGCATCTCTTGTTGTGCCCGGTATCGGGCTGACTATGACTCTCTCCTCGCCAAGTATAGCATTTAGTAGAGCCGACTTGCCAACATTTGGGCGCCCAACTATGGCGATGCGTATCCTTTCTTCTTCCTCCTCTTCTTCCTCAGGTTGAGGTGGTATAAATGACGCTATTGAGGCAAGCAGGTTGTTTATGTTTTTCCCGTGTATCGCTGATATGCCGATTGGTTCGCCCATACGCAACTCGTAGAACTGTGTTATGTCAGCCTTTGAGACATCTATCTTGTTAGCTACAAATATGACTGGCTTGCCTTGCTTGCGTAATAGTTCGGCTATCTCATAGTCGGTGGCTGTTGGTCCTTCAACTGCGTCAACGACAAAGATGATAACATCAGCTTGCTCAATGGCAAACTCAACTTGCTCAATCACCTTCCCACCTATTGGGTCTTCCCTGAGAGTTGTGTCAAATCCACCTGTGTCTATCAAGATGCACTTCCTTCCGAGTATGGAGACATCGGCAGCAAGCCTGTCTCTTGTGACGCCGGGCGTTTCATCAACTACTGCGATGCGCCTCCCAACAATCCTGTTGAAGAGCGACGATTTGCCTACATTCGGTCTGCCAACGATGGCAATGACTGGTTTTGACATATTGCAATTCACCCGCAAGTTTATTTTGCCAGCCGTTGCTCAAAGCTTAAATAACTGTCGGCTTGCTTGTGCGTTGTTTTTAAATGCATCGCTGATGCGTCAAAATATTGTGAGGTTAAATCTGCGAGACAAAGTGGCTTTGCGAAACTTAAGTTTGGAGGTGCGAATTTATGTGTCATCTGTGGCGCATGTTCCAAAGTGCAGTTGTGCCTATGCTACTTGTTGTGTTTTGTTTTGCCTTGGGTATCCAAAAGGGGAATCCGGAGCAAGGGAGAGCTATAAGAAGCTATGTGGAGAAGCTGACTGGCACCCTCGTCAAATTTGAGATGGTCTACATCCCGGGTGGTATCTACGAGATGATAGACCCACTTAACCCGGGGCGAAAAATCAAGGTTGAGATAAAACCGTTTTGGCTTGGCAAAACTGAGGTGACTTGGGATGAGTATGATGTTTACGCATACAAACTTGACCAACAAAGCGACCCAAAGTCAAAGGAAGCTGATGCGGTAGCGCGTCCAAGCAGACCTTATGGGGCACCTGATAGAGGCTTTGGGCATTTTGGCTACCCTGTTATGAGTGTTACGAGCTACGCTGCCGAGAATTACTGCAAGTGGCTTTCCATCAAGACTGGTAAAAAGTATCGTTTGCCAACGGAAGCTGAATGGGAGTATGCTTGCAGGGCAAACACGCTCCCAGCCGGTGAGATTGAAAGGGAACTGCTTGACCGAATGGCATGGCATAAAGAAAACTCAGATGAGCAGACACATCCCGTTGCAAGCAAAGAGCCAAACCCATGGGGCTTATATGATATGCTTGGGAATGTAGCCGAATGGTGCATCGGCATTGATGGGAAGCATGTTGTCAGGGGTGGTTCTTACATTGATCCACCTTCAAAAGTGAATCCGCTCGCAAGAGAATACTACAATCCAGAGTGGCAGCTCACAGACCCGCAAGAGCCGAAGAGTAAATGGTGGCTAACTGATGCACCCTTTGTCGGCTTCAGGGTGGCATGTGATGATTCCCCTGACACAGCTTCTTGTAGGAGATGGCAACTTCTGGTGAAGTGGTGGTAGGAGGAGATAGCTCGCCTTGAATGCGTTGATGTTGTATAATGCCTATTGGTAGTTAAAGCTCGCTAAAGGTTCGGTGATGAAAAATGAGGCTTGATCTCAGGAGGATACTTCGTCATCCCGGAGCGTCGGTCACAACTGCGTATTGTGAGAGGCTTTGCTTTGAAGGCGAGGATGTTGAGGTAAGTGGTAATGTGAGTGCGCGCAACGATGGCAGGTTGATAATCGTTCACGGGACTGTGAACGGGGTTATCACTTTGCCATGCAGTAGGTGTCTTAAGCCAGTTGAATGTGAGGTATCAAACGAGTTTGAAGCTGAGTGCGAGGTCAGGAAATTCTTTGCGATGGCAGAAGGCAATTATGAAGGGCTTGACGATGAAGTGACATCAATCTTTGATGCCTCAACGGCTGATATAACTGAGCTTGCGAGGCAGGCATTCATTTTAGCGCTCCCGATGCGTCCGCTATGTAGCGAAGATTGTAAAGGCATATGCCCGACATGTGGTGCTAACTTGAACGATGGTCCTTGCGGTTGTAGCGCACCAAAAGACCCAAGGTGGCGTCCGCTTGAGGAACTGCTTGCGCGGATGAAAGGGGAAGCGAAGGCTTAAAAAGCCCGAGTTGCTCGCGCAACACCAACTTCATTAAGTGGGAGGGAAATGGTATGGCAGTCCCAAAGCGCAAGGTGTCAAAGACGAGGCGTGATAAGCGACGGACACATTGGAAATTGAAAGCACCAACTTTTTCACTTTGCCCACAGTGCAGGAAGCCAGTTCGCTCACACTGTGCGTGCACCTTCTGCGGTTACTATCAAGGCATGATAGTGTTATCGAGCGCTAAAAAGCATGAAGCATCTTGATGAATCAACCCCCACAGATGCGAGGTGACAGTATTGGGTGCTTTAAAGCTAACTCCAGAGCAAGTAAGAGCAAGATGCGATCCAAATGTTTTTGACTTTGAGACAACTGCCGATTTACCTCCGCTAAAGGAGGTCATAGGGCAGCCGAGAGCTGAAGAAGCACTCAGGTTCGGAATTGATATTGAAAGCCACGGATACAACATATTCGCGCTTGGACCAGCAGGGACTGGGAAGATGAGCTTCATAAAAAGTCTGCTTGAGGAGGTAGCCAAGACGAAACCTACACCAGATGATTGGTGCTATGTCTACAATTTTGCAGAACCGCATCGTCCGAAGGCGCTGAGGCTCCCGGCGGGTATGGGAAGTGAGCTGAAGCGTGACATGGAAAGATTGATTGAGCATCTCAAGCGAGAGATATCGCGTGCGTTTGAGAGCGAAGACTATCAACGCCAAAGGCAAGAGGTGATAAAGGCATTCCAGAAAGAAAGGGATGAGGTGCTTGCAACGCTTGAGCGAAGGGCAAGGGAAATGGGCATGGCAATAATTGGCACACCAAACGGTCCAATGCCAGCACCGTTAATGGGTAACGCGATAATGACTCCTGAACAGTTCATGCAACTACCAGAACCGGTCAGAGAACAGATTGAGCAATTGAGGCGCAAGCTGATGGATGAGATACAAGCGGTGATGCGTGATCTTGGGAAACGAGAAAGAGAGGTCAGACAGCAACTTGAGGAGCTTGATAAGAAGGCTGCAGTGCTCGCTGTTGGGCATGTGATAAGTGACCTCATTGAGAAGTATGAAAACTACCCGCAAATCGTTGAATACCTGAAACAGGTGCAAGAGGATGTTGTGAACAATGTTGATGCGTTTAGGGTGGTAGCACAACAGGAGAGCCAAGCAGCACAGCTTATGGCATCGGCTCTCTTTGACCGCTATAAGGTGAACGTTCTTGTTGACAACAGCAACACAAACGGTGCGCCAATTGTTATTGAGACTAACCCAACTTTTCAGAACCTTATTGGTAGAATTGAGCACAGGATGGAGATGGGGGCACTTGTGACTCATTTCACGATGATAAAGCCAGGTGCGTTGCACAAGGCTAACGGTGGTTACCTTGTTTTGGATGCGAAGGCGCTCCTTCTGAATCCATTCTCTTGGGATGCACTTAAGAGGGCGCTTAATAATCGCCAAATAAGAATTGAGGAACCAGGTGAGGCTTTTAGGCTGATAAGCGTGAGCACCTTAGACCCTGAACCAATACCACTCAATGTCAAGGTCATCCTCGTTGGAAGCCCTTTCATTTACTACCTCCTCCAAACTTTTGATGAAGACTTTCGTGGTCTATTCAAGGTGAAGGCACACTTTGATCTGGTCATGGACAAAACACCGGAGAACATGAAGAAGTATGCCTCGTTCATTTCGGCGAGGTGCGCTGAGGAAAACCTTAGACCGTTTGATAAAACTGCTGTCGCCAAGGTGATTGAATATAGCTCAAGGCTTGTTGAAGACCAGCATAAGCTTTCAACTCACTTTGCAAGCATATGCGATATCCTGCGTGAGGCGAACTATTGGGCATCAAAGAATGGGCATGAGGTTGTAACTGCCGAGGATGTCAAAATGGCGATTGAGAAGCGCACCTATAGAGTCAACTTGATTGAAGAGAAGCTACTTGAAATGTTCAAGGACAATGTATTGCTCATTGATGTGGAAGGCGAGAAGGTGGGGACTGTAAATGGGCTTGCTGTGATAGACCTTGGAGACCACATATTCGGTAAACCAACACGCATAACAGCTCGCTCATTCCTTGGCAGGAGTGGCATCATCAACATTGAGCGGGAGGTGGCAATGAGCGGGCGAATACATTCAAAGGCTGTGATGATACTTTCGGGATACCTCAGAGGGAAATATGCTCAGGATAAGCCTCTAAGCGTGAGCGCACAGCTGACATTTGAGCAGTTATACGACGAGATAGAGGGCGATAGCGCAAGCGCAGCCGAACTTTATGCACTTCTATCAAGCATCTCTGGAATACCAGTGAAACAAAGCATTGCTGTGACAGGTTCTGTAAACCAGCTTGGCGAAATACAGCCAGTTGGTAGCGTGACATACAAAATTGAGGGCTTCTTTGATGTCTGCCGATTGAAAGGCTTGAATGGACAACAGGGTGTCATCATACCAGCCCAAAACATACGCAACTTAATGCTACGTGAAGATGTAGTTGAAGCAATTGAGAAGGGGCAGTTCCACATCTGGGCGATAAACAATATTGATGATGGAGTCAAGATACTTATGGGCATAGAAGCCGGCGAAAGACAGCCAGATGGAACCTACCCAGAGGGAACGCTCCACCACATCGTTGAGAAGCGATTGAGGGAAATGACGGAGCTGATGCAGAAAATACAGCAAAAAGAGGGAAAGGAAGGTGGGAACGGGGAAGGGGCGAGAGAGTAAAAGGGTGAGTTAGAGAAGCTCAAGGGGCTAAGTTTGCGCCACTGCATCATTTGATGCCACAGTTCAGGCTCACGCCTTACGGTGGGCTTGCCATTAAAGTCCATCCTAAGACGGTGTGCCATGTGATTGGTGAAGTTATCAGGTGGGATAAGGCTTAACTTTTTGAATTTGTGAGGGGCATTAGTGATGGCAGGCAAGATACTCATATGCCAAGGGACAAGTGGCATTTCGGCGGGGGCACACCTTGTGGCGGAGGCTTTCAAAAGCGAACTGCAAGAAAGAGGGTTAAAGGACAAGTATGAGGTTGTGAGAGTTGGTGATAGAGGTTTGTTCAGGGATGTGCTCGTTGACATCATCACGGAGGACGGCAAGAGGTGGACATACGAGAGGGTAAGCGTTGGAGATGTTAGCGAAATCGTTGAGATGCACATTATCAAAGGTATGCCAGTTAAAAGGCTTTTAGCTGGCGATGACTACCGCCGTTTCTTTGAGGGACAAATGCGTTGGGTGCTGAAGAACTGCGGTGAGATTGATCCAGAGAACATTGATGAATACATCTCAGTTGGTGGCTATGAAGCGCTCAAGAAAGCGCTCTTTCAAATGACACCTGAGGAAGTCATAGAGGAGGTAACTCGCTCTGGTCTTCGTGGCAGGGGTGGTGCTGGTTTCCCGACAGGGTTGAAATGGAAGCTCTGCAGGGATGTTGAAGCGCCGATACGCTACATCATCTGCAATGCTGATGAAGGTGACCCGGGCGCTTTCATGGACAGAAGCGTCCTTGAAGGAGATCCTCACTCAGTCATTGAAGGGATGCTCATAGCTGGCTATGCAGTTGGGGCGAAGAAAGGCTTCATCTATTGTCGTGCCGAATATCCTCTTGCAATCAAGCGCCTCAATGTAGCTCTCAAGCAGGCATCCGAGAAAGGGTTTATCGGGGAAAACATTTTAGGGACTGGCTTCTCGTTTGAAGTGACTCTGAAGGAGGGTGCTGGGGCTTTCGTCTGTGGTGAGGAGACAGCTCTCATTGCTTCAATTGAAGGCAAAAGAGGCATGCCAAGACCACGCCCACCATTCCCTGTTGAGAAGGGATTATGGGGCATGCCTACGGTCATAAACAATGTTGAGACACTCGCAAACATACCACGCATCATCCTGAACGGTGCTGAGTGGTTTGCTTCCGTTGGGACTGAGAGAAGTAAAGGAACAAAAGTTTTTGCGCTTGCTGGGAAGGTAAAGAACACAGGCTTGGTTGAAGTGCCGATGGGTATTACTCTGCGCCAGCTCATATTTGGTCCGGGTGGGGGGATGGCGAGGAAGGGCTATTCGTTCAAGGCTGTCCAAATAGGCGGTCCATCTGGTGGTTGTCTGCCGGAGGAGTTGCTTGATACACCGATTGATTACGAATCGTTGACGCAAGCTGGTGCAATCATGGGCTCTGGTGGATTAATCGTTCTTGATGAAGGGACATGCATGGTTGATATAGCCAAGTTCTTCCTAAGCTTTACTGTGGCTGAATCTTGTGGCAAATGCATCCCATGCAGAGTTGGCTTGGTGAGGCTGTATGAGGTGCTTGATAGGATAACGAAGGGCGAAGGAAAGGAAAGCGACATTGACTTCCTTGAGCGTATGGGGAATACAATCAAAGAAACTGCGCTTTGTGGCTTAGGGAAGACCGCCCCAAATCCAGTTCTCACGACCTTGCGCTACTTTAGAAACGAATATGAAATGCACATAAGGGATGGAAGATGTCCCGCAGGCGTATGTGTGCGATTGCTTCGTTTGGAGGTGGACGAGAGCAAGTGCGTCAAATGTGGTAGGTGCGCTAAGGTTTGCCCTGTGGGAGCAATCGCATGGGAAAGGGGAAGCTTCCCGAAGATCAACAAGGATGCGTGCATAAGGTGTCGTGCATGTATCGTTGAGTGCCCAGAGCATGCCATAACTTGAGTTCAAAAAGTATGCTGTAAAACTTCGGCGAGGTTAAGGAGTGGATGAAGATGAGGCAGTTGTGTGGGTGGATGGTTGCATGGATGTTCATCCTTTTTTGGTCTATGGCTATGTGCTGTAACCGTAACGATTACCACATCGTTAGAGAAGGTGAATGCCTCTGGAAGATAGCACAGATGCACGGTGTCAGCGTTGAATCACTCTGCGCTCTCAACAATTTGAGTAAGGACAGCATCATTCATCCGGGAGATAAACTGTTCATCCGAAAGCCATCTATGCAATCAGCAAAAACGCATGTGAGCCGAAAGCCAAATCAAAGCACACATCAAGCCACACCAAACAGTAAGCAGTTGGACTTAGCCATTACAGCACAACGCTATATCGGCGTAAGATATAGGTATGCATCGAGCCTCCCATCAAGAGGGTTTGATTGTTCCGGGTTTGTCTACTACTTGCTTCAAAGGTATGGTGTAACTGTGCCGAGGACGGCGAGCGCCATGTTCAAAATTGGGAAGCCAGTCAAGCGTTCTGAATTGCGTGCGGGTGATTTGGTCTTCTTCAAAACAACTTCAAGGAAACGCATAACCCATGTTGGCATCTATATTGGTGATGGTAAGTTTGTGCATGCATCAAGTGCTAAAGGGCGTGTGACTGTGAGTTCGCTTGTAACTGGTTACTACGCAAATAGGTATGTAGGTGCTCGGCGTATATTTGAGTAATCATCATTGGGGGTGAAGAGAAAAAATGGATGCTCTTAGGAGCAAGCAGGTTGTCAGCATCTTGTGTGCTGTAGTTTTCGTTATGCAGAGTTGTGTGCGTGCGCAGAGGCAGCAAATCACAATTAAAGGCTCAGACACAATGGTGATACTCAATCAGAGATGGGCTGAAGAGTTCATGAAGAAGCATCCAAAGATATTGGTCCAAGTTACAGGTGGTGGTTCTGGCATTGGCATAGCTGCTCTCCTCAGTGGGACGACCGACATATGTGCTGCATCGCGTCCGATGAAGCAAAAGGAGGTTCGGGAATTCAAAAAGCGCTATGGGCGTGAGCCAGTTAAGTATGAAGTGGCTTATGATGGCGTTTGCGTCTATGTGCACCCAACAAATAAAGTGAAAGCTTTAACTATTGGGCAGTTGCGCTTGATCTACACTGGCAAGATAACTGATTGGAAAGAAGTTGGTGGGGCACCGGGCAGGATAGTCCTTTATGGGCGTGAGAATGTTAGCGGCACATATGAGTTCTTCAAAGAGCGTGTTTTGGGTGGCGCAGATTTCGCTAACGCCTATCAAGCTCTTCCTGGCACTGCAGCTGTTGTGAATGCTGTTTCAAAGGACAAGTTTGGCATAGGCTATGGTGGCGTTGGATATGCAAAGGGTGTTAAAGTGATGCCTATCCGAAAAGACGAGAAGTCACCAGCGTTTATGCCAACGATTGAGAATGTGCACAAGGGGCTTTATCCGCTATCTCGTCCGCTGTTCTTCTTCACAGCAAAGCCACCATCTGGGGCTGTAAAGCAGTTCATTGATTTCGTTCTCTCACCGGCTGGTCAGAAGTTAGTCAAAGAAGTGGGCTTTTATCCGATACGCAAAGTGAAATGAAAGCATCCTATTTTGCAACTCATCTTCTTGTGACCCACATCAATTGCAGTGGGGGATTTCATGATGCCTTACAAGCGTTTCTTTTTACCCTTGCGTGTTCTTTCTTATCGCAACTACCGCCTCTTTTTCTTTGGGCAATCGGTATCGGTTATAGGGACTTGGATGCAAACTGTTGCACAGCAATGGCTTGTGTATAGGCTTACTCATTCAACGATTCACCTTGGTATTGTTGGCTTCCTCGGACAGGTGCCTGTCTTTTTGCTTGCACCATTTGGGGGCGCTTTAGCCGACCGTTTCCAGAAGCGAAACCTGTTACTCATCACGCAATCGCTTTTCTTACTGCATGCTCTCATCATAGCTTCCTTAACATTTACCTCCCTCATACGCTTTTGGCACATTGCAGTGCTCGCTTTTCTCTTCGGTTTGGTTAATGCTGTGGATGTGCCTACAAGGCACTCGTTTGTATCGGAGCTTGTTCCAGCAGAGTTGCTTGCAAACGCAATTGCGCTTAACTCAGCTGTTTTCAATGCAGCTCGCGTTATTGGACCTGCAATTGGTGGCGCTATAGTGACAGTTGCTGGTGAAGAGTGGTGTTTCCTCACGAACGCAGTGAGCTATCTTGCCGTCATCTTTGGTTTGCTCTTCATTAAAGTTCACACCAGCTTGATCAGGTCAGATGCACCTCTATTCAAGTATCTCACTGACGGGATCACATATGTTATGAGCGCAAGCCCAATTAGAGAAGCGTTGATGTTGCTTGGCTTAGTTAGCTTGACTGGCATGTCATATGTCGTGCTTATGCCAGTGTTTGCTGACAGGATACTACATGCAGGACCAAAAGGCATGGGCATATTGATGGCATCTGCTGGCTTCGGTGCATTCTTTGGGGCTGTCCTGCTGGCTACGCTGAGAAGCAGTAAAGCTGTTTTGGGCAAACGCATAGTAGTTGGTTCGGTTGGCTTTGGCACAAGCCTTTGCCTCTTCTCACAATCGCGTTTGTTTTTTCTCTCCGCATTTGTGTTAGCTATGGCTGGCTTTTTCATGGTCATGCAGATGACATCTTCAAATGCGTTTGTTCAAACTACATCGCCAAGCAACATGCGCGGGCGTGTCATGGCTGTCTATGCAATGATGTTCATGGGCATGGCGCCTTTTGGCTCACTGCTCGCTGGCACGCTCGCACATGTTTTCAATGCTCAAACGGCAGTTGCTTTAGGTGGGCTATCATGCCTCATAGGTGGTTTGCTATTTGCACATCACATGCCAAAATCAAAAATGGCTCAATGAAGAAAACCGTTAAGTGTGCACAAGTGTTCATTTTGCAAAATTAAGCGGGGTGAGAGGAGATGGCGAAGTCTACAATGCTAAAAGTGCCCAAGGGAAAACTTGCAATTGATGGTGGTCAAAAGGCAGTGACTGTGCCGATACCGAGGAGTTACTTTGGGCTATCAGAGATAGGTGAAGAGGAGAAACGCAATGTGCTTGATGTGCTTGACAGGCAAATGCTCTTTCGCTGGCAGGACGCAAAACGCTCCTATGTGGCTCGCTTTGAGCGTGAGTTCGCGAAGTTACTCGGCGTTAAGTATGCTGTAGCTGTTAGCAGTGGCACTGCTGCGCTTGTAACCGCATTAAGGGCTTTGGGTATAGGTCCGGGAGATGAAGTCATCGTTCCAGCATACACTTTCATTGCAAGTGCATCTGCGGTCATACTCGTTGGTGCAGTCCCGGTCATTGCTGAAATTGACGACACCCTTACGATTGACCCAAACGATGTTGAGCGCAAGATAACGAAGCACACGAAAGCGATAATGCCCGTCCACATGCGAGGCATACCATGCCAGATGGATGAAATAATGCGCATAGCAAAGAAGCACAACCTGTTTGTCATTGAGGATTGCGCACAATGCAATGGTGGTTTTTACAAGGGAAAACGCGTTGGTAGCATAGGCGATGTTGGATGCTTCAGCTTTCAAGTGTCAAAGACGATAACGACTGGCGAAGGAGGGATGGTCGTCACAAATGATGCCAAAGTTTACATTCGTGCTGCACTCGCACATGACTCTGGCGTTACATTCTGGTGGAAGCTCTCACAGGAAGTGCCAAAGGAGTTGGAAGGCATAACTCCTTTTGCTGGCGATGGTTATAGGATGAGCGAGCTTGCGGGTGCGGTTGGGTTGGCACAACTAAAGAAGTTGGACAAGATTGTCTCAACGCTCAGGAGAAGGAAACGCGAGATACTTGAAGACATATCTGGCGCTCCCGGTATAAAGCCGATGAGGGTGCCAGATGAAGAGGGAGAATGCGCATACTCGGTCAATTTCCTCTTTGATAGTGCTGAGGTGGCTCAAAAGTTTGCGCGTGCCCTCTCAGCGGAAGGCGTCCCCGTGCATACGATATACACCGAAGGTATCCCTGACAGGCATATATATCGCCACTGGGACTATGTGCTGAACAAAGTGCCAGTGGCAGGCAAATTCAGCCCTTGGGAAGACCCCCGTTACACTGGGGATGTTCAATATTCGCCTGACATGTGCCCACAGACCATGAGCATCCTGAGTCGCACTGTAGCGATACCGTTGAGCCAGAAGATGAAGCGCATACACACTCGCCAAATCTCAAGAGCAATCCTCAAAGTCGCGTATGCCTTGTTTGGTTCGTAGGGTTTGAAGTCTTCTGGTTGTAGTGAGGATGTGAGTGGTGACTCATTTTGTGTATTCAGCCCACTTGTCAATCCCTTCCCATACTCGGACGGTAATGCGATACTGTGGCATCTCATCACTCAATTTTTTATGAAGCGCTTTTGCTAAGTTCTCCGTTGTCGGTATGCAACCCATCACATCGTTCAAAAGTTTATGGTCGTAGTCAGCTATCGCCCTCTTCAGACTCGCTTTAAGTTCGCCGAAATCAATCACCATGTCAACATCGGCATCTGTCTCAATCATTAGCTCAACCATGTATGTATGACCGTGTAGATGGTTACACTTTGGATGCCCTTCAATGTAGTGTGCAGCCTCAAAGTTTTCTCTAACACATAGCCTGAGCATATTTAAAGCACTCCTTCCCACTCAGCGAAGCAGTCGTATGGGTGAATGGATTCAAACGACAGGCAACGAACCCTTGCCTTCAACCCGCTAAATCGCTTCCTTAAAATGGAGACGCAATCCCTAACCACATCTTCAACAAACTTCGGTTTTGCATGCATAGTTTCAACGACTCTTTTTTCATCAGGGCGTTTTAGGAGCAATCTGACGGGCGCAGAGAACGACTTCTCAGCTATGGAGGCAAGCTCTTCGTGCGAAATGTTATGGCTGTCAGCTTCAACCTCTATTGAGAGCAAACAGCGTTGATTATGACTCATACCACCAGTTAGAGCCATTGAGCAAGGGCATGCAAGTGCGCCTGCAACTTCAACGCCTATTGAGCACTTTGATGTTGCTGTGCTGTAGCTCACGAAGACGGTGTAGACGTGGTTATCAACGTGCGAGTTTGTTTTAAGCGTTATTGTGCAGTGGCGTGCATAATCATGTGCCCTAAGGAGCTGAGTTGCGAGTTCCTCAACGAGTTCTGTTAGCGATGCAGTTTCTTTCGGTATCTTAAAGAGCCTTCCTATCTCCTCAGCAAACCGGCTCATGTGAGCTCCTCTTTGGTTATGTGGTAGGTCAACCGACGCTGTTATGTTGACGAAGGATTCTACGAGTTTATCACCATGACGAAACATCACCGGATAGCAAAGGTTCGTTATTCCAACCCTCGTTAGAGCAAGCTGTGTTTTTGGTTGCTCCCTTTGGACATCGGGCAGTTCCTTCGTCTTCCTTGTCGCTCTTGATGGCATTCCTGAAGTCGCCTCCATGCAATGAATCTGTAGAGCAAGCTAAACCAAATTATGTTATGTTGCACTTAACCTACAAAGTAGCGTTTGATGTTATGGAGGTGTAGCTCACCGAATGTTCTGAAGCGCTCAGCCAACCTCAAATAGCGTCTATGTGAGTGCGCGAAAAAGCGCTTGTATGCTTCGCAGAAGTAGTTTTTACTCCGTGCGTCACCGCATATCAACCTATATTTTGGGCAGCCACCGTTGCATATGTTTAGCCACCTACAGCTAAGGCATTCGCTCGAAAGCTCCCTTTTGCGCTTCCTAAAGCGGTTTAGCAAATCGCTTTTGAGGAGTTCGCTCAAAGGTTTTTCAAGTATGTTCCCAAGCTTCCAATTCGGCTCAACAAAGAAATCGCACGCATATACATCGCCATTGTGTTCAATGACCACATAATCGCCACAGTAGCGCTTCATTATGCAAGTTGGCATCTCATAGCCAGCATAAACAGCAAGCACATCGTTAAAGAAGCGTTCATAGAACTGCGGGCGCCCATCGTTATACCAAATGTCAAAAGCTACACACAAAAACTCACCATAGGCTTCCGGGGTGACGGAAAACGACGCTATCTTTCCTTCGGAATCATCCCACTCAACACACGGTATGAACTGAATGAAGCGCAAGTCATGTGAGAGAAAGAAACTTACAAGTGTTTCAGGGTAGCGCACAGTGATGTCATTCAGAACACACAATATGTTGAAATCAACCTGATGCTCACGAAGCAATTCAACCGAGCGCATGACGCGTTCAAAAGTTCCCCTGTTGGCTTTATCCACACGGTAGGCATCGTGGAGCTCGCTTGGTCCGTCCAAACTTATCCCAACGAGGAAATTGTTCTTGTGCCAGAAGCGAGCCCAATCAGCATCAACGAGCAAGCCATTTGTTTGTATTGTGTTGCTGACCGTCTTACCTTTGCGCATATAATTTCTCTGAAGCTTTATCGCGCGCTCAAAGAAGTCAAGCCCCATGAGCGTCGGCTCGCCACCCTGCCAACAGAACGAGGCTATATCGCAATCAAGGCTCATGTATTGTGCTGTCAATTCCCTCAACACATGTTCGCTCATGCGGTGTAGCTTTGAGTCTGGATAAAGTGACGATTTATGCAAGTAGAAGCAATAAGTGCACCTCATATTGCAGTCTGGACCTGCTGGCTTTATGAGCACCGAACTGAGCATCTCAACGCCTCCTCAATCTCGCTACAAGCTTCGGCATGTGCAACGGTTTTCCAATAGCGATTTTTGCGCTCTCGCAGAGGGCTTCTGAAAGTGTTGGATGAGGATGTATTAGCTTGACGAATTCATCGAGCTTCAAGCCGAGTTGAATAGCCAAAGTTGCCTCGTTTATGATTTCGCCTGCTTGTGCCGAGAAGATATGCACGCCAACGAGTTTTCCAGTTCTACCGTCGCCGACGACTTTAACAAACCCTTCAGCTTCATTGCATGCAAGAGCACGCCCGTTTGCTCTCATCTGGAACTCCCCAACAAGAACTGAGTCGGTGCATTGTCTCAGCTCCTCTTCGGTTAAACCAACCGAGGCGACCTCTGGATGAATGAATACGCACGCTGGTATGAGTAAGCTCTCAACATCAATATTGCCTCCCAAGATGGCTTCAACTACTAATTCTCCCTCAGCCATAGCTTGGTGAGCAAAACCACCCCCTCTTATCACATCGCCGATGGCATAAATGTGTGGTGCTGTGGTGCGCAAACTGTTATCAACGATTACCCTCCCATCACTTCCAAGATTAACACCAACGGCTTCCGCATTAATGGTGGCAGTATCAGGAACACGTCCTATGGCTACAATCACAGCATCAAACAAACCTACCGAGGCTTCTTGACCCCGTTGGAAACGCAGTTTGAAAGAGCCATCCTCTGTGAGTTCGCCCAAAGTCACGTTAGTCTCAGTTAGCACATCAATACCGAACTTGCGCAGATGGGCTTCAACACTCCTTGATATTGAGCCATCCATCGTCGGGAGCACTTTCGGCATCAACTCAAAAAGCGTTACATCACTGCCAAGCGATTTGAAGAGCCAAGCCATCTCAACACCTATCGCGCCAGCACCGATGATGGCGATTCGCTTTGGTAGCTGTCTCATGAAAAGAGCTTGCTCAGCAAGCAGGCACAGGTCATGTTCTGGCAAGCACCGCAATGAACGTGGCTTTGAACCTGTTGCTATGATGGCTTTCTTAAATCTTAGCTTGCTTTCTTCCTCTCCATGCGTTACTGTTAACTCGTTAACGCCTGTGAAGCTTGCCTCACCACAAATGACTTCAACACCGTTTGAACGCATTAAATGCATCAAACCACGCCTTAGGTTTTCAACAACCCTATCGCGCCATTTGAGCATCTGCTCATAGTCAAGTGCGAAGCCATCAATCCTAACGCCGATGTCATTAAGATGGCGTAAACTTACAAGCGATTTAGCCACATGCAACATAGCCTTCGTTGGTATACAACCCCTGTTGAGGCATGTGCCACCAAGCTCGGAGCGTTCAATCAATGCTGTATGCATGCCAGCTTGCGCAGCCCTTATCGCAGCAACATAGCCAGCAGGTCCACCACCTATGACCACAACATCAAACGCCCTCAAATCTCCCATGCTCATCACCTCAGCTGACTTCCTTAACTTATGAGCCTCTTGAGAATAGCTGAGAACCACTTCCACCACTTTAGCGTCATCATTAATGGTGGCATGCAGAAGTTTAGTATGGCAAAGATCTCGTCAAACTACACAACACAGCGATCAAAGTGCACCCTCACATGCAATGGAGGTGTCTTGGATGCTCCGTATGAGGTATGCAGTTTGCTTTCACATCTTTTTGCTCTTTCTCTTTGTAGCTGGTGGCTTTTGTGGTGAAGTGAGGGGAACCGTTTTTGATACTGACGGGCAGACGCCAAAGGGTGGCGTTACAGTAATGATTTCGTCCCCAGAAGATGCGTTGCGAGCTCGTCACAACCTGCCGCGCATTGCGACAACGAATGCAAACGGGCAATTCTCCTTTGACGGTTTGAGTGCGGGAAATTACACTGTGCGTGCTATATTGGAAACACCCCAAGTGTTCATAGCCACATCTCAAACTCGTCTTGTGGCTGAAGATGCTCGTGTTGGTGTCTGGGTGACGCTTCGCCCAATCGTAACTCAAGGTGAAGCTGTGTTGTGGGGTTTCGTGAAGACGGATGATAATGTGCTCTTAACCGATGCGCAAGTGGTTTACCGAAAAGTCGGTAGCGAAGATTGGCAGCAGGCACCCGTGGATGAGTTCGGGATGTATCTTGTTCGTGTTTCCGAGGAAGGCAAATATGAAGTGGCAGCTGTAGGGGGCGTGTTTGCGAAAGCACCACAGATAATTCGCCGTCTGCTTAGCACATCACTCAAACCGCAAACAGTGAAGCTCACAGATGGCTCAGCGGTCAAGGTTGATCTTGTTGCACTCCAACTGCCGAGGATAATCACTGAAAGGCGCAAGGGAGATAGGTTCCCAGAACTCCGTGTTGAGGGGCATTTAGTTGATGAGGATGGTAACGCCATCGCCCAAAAACCTTTCAGAGTCACATCTCTAAGGGTAAGTGGAGTTACAAGGTTAGGAGGGCAGTTCACATTCGTCGACTATTTTGATCTGCGCGCCGAAACGGATGAAAACGGTCGTTTCAGTGTCCTCATAGGTGAGAGAACCCTCCGCCAGAGGATACCAATGCTTGTTGCGAGAGAAATTGAGTTCACAGTTACGCTCACAATACAGGTTGATGGGTTCGCTCCAACGCTTGTCTCACTGCCAAGGGAAGTGATTGAACAGTTGCTCAAACCCGATGTAAAGGAGCCTGTGAGAGTAGAAGTTGGGAAAGTGACCATAACGAAGGGCATAAACCTCGTCGTGAATGTGATTGATGCAGCCACAAAAACGCCAATTGAAAACGCTGTAGTGATTGTAGCATCAGGCAGAGTCAATTCAGTGGTAGTGGAGGCGCTTGCAAGATGGTTTAAGCGTCATGGTGGACACCACGGGAAGGTGAAGAGGACAACGGATATGATGCTTTATTCCGAGTCAGATGCAAACGGTCGCGCCACTTTTGAAACTCTCCCAACAGCACCTCTGCACATCTATGCTGTGAGGGATGGTTA
>JBGOEV010000037.1:0-24432 GCA_041538025.1 Candidatus Thermosaccharophagus gerlachensis
GTCAATGACTTGAAGCGCAAGGAGGCGTTGTATTTCAATTGCTTCTTCTGGCGTTACATCCCACCTGTGTGGGCAACTAAGCCTCATTACCTTCACCCCCAATGAAACGGGCAAGCAAACTCAAATTATGTTAGCACACCCAACATAACTGACTATGCGAAGCCAGTTGCTATCGCCCGTTTGCTCATAAACGCGGCGCATGTATTCCTCAAGCGCCCTTCGTAGCTTCCTTGGGGAATGAACATCATGTAAAAGTAGTGTCCCAATTTGGACTGCAGTAGCTCCCACCGATAAAAACTCAATGATGTCATAAGCTGTCCAAACACCACCAGATGCTATTACGCATGCTTTCGTCCCACACCTCTTGAGAAACCTCACCACTTCGTAAACCTTTCGCACTGCGATTGGCTTAATAGCTGGACCAGAAAGACCCCCAACGAAAGCTCCAAGCATGGGCTTTGGTGGGAACGAGCGCACATCAATAGCCATCGCTGGAAATGTGTTAGCAACGACGAGCACATCTGCACCAGCTTCAACGCAATTTTGAGCTACATGCGCTATGTTGTGTGCGCTTGGCGACAACTTAACCCATACATCCCTGCTGAAGCGTTCCCTGATTGAAGCTATTACCTCGCCAGCCGATTGAGGATCAACACCGAACTCAATCCCACCGCGCTCCATGTTTGGCGAAGATATGTTGACTTCAATTGCAGCCAATTGCCCACACTCATTCAGTGCCTCCGCAAGCATTGCATATTCATTCTTTGTCTCACCAGCGATGCTCGCAACCACTGGGCAAGGTATGTCGCCAAGCTTTGGCACTATATCATTCAAGAAAACTTTGACGCCCTCGTTTTGAACACCGATGGCATTGAGCATCCCGCAAGTGACCTCAGCCAACCTCGGTGGAGGGTTTCCAGCCCTTGGATTTAGTGTTATGCTTTTCAACACGATAGCACCAACATCGTCCCAAGGGAAATCACCTATACGGAGCAATTCAATCCCGTATCCACAGCATCCAGAGGCAAGTATTATCGGCGTTTTCAACTCTAACTTTCCCACACGCACTTTCATGTCAACTTGAGCTTTTAAATCCATTGCCTACCCCACCTGTGATTTGGTGCTACCTCCGTCTACAAAACTTAAAGCACCATCTTTATTGTGGCTCTATTCACTTTGAACGAGATGCGGATAACACAAAAACATCTCCCCTACACTTCTCTCCTCTCGGGAATGTTATCAAGCAACAGCAGAGGATATGCATTTGCTCGTGCTCCATCTACCTTGCCTTGTTAACGCAAACAAGGCTTAAAAAGAAGAACCCATCCCCCTAAGTGAAAGGGATGGGTTCTCTTTTTGCGCGAGGGTTAGCGCATCATAGCTACTTTATGACGCGCACACGCTTTGCACGCAGACCTTTTGGTGTGGAGTCAACCTCAAACTCCACTCGGTCTCCCTCGCGGAGCGACTTATAGCCTTCGCCCTCAATGGCGGAGAAATGCACAAAGACATCCTGTCCGCCATCATCTTGGGCGATGAAGCCAAAGCCTTTGCGGTCGTTGAACCATTTAACGGTGCCCTTCTTCACCGCGCCGAACCTCCTTTCTACTACCTTCCCCAAATGCATCCTCCACCGCTTCGGGGAAGTCCGACGCGGCTTCGACTGCACTGGGGTAAGGCAACGATTACTTGACAACGAGCTTCCTCCTGAGAAGCTCACATCTATTATAGCTCAAAACAAACATCTGTAAAGCCTCAACTGAGTGCTTCAAGATTCCTCAAAAGTCTTCATACCATTAGCTTTAGCCATAGGGATCTGCCATTAAGATTTCGCAATACGACTCTACTGACTGAAGCAAGCGTTGTTGAATCCATCATCAACTATGGCTGAAGGTAACAGGGTGGGACTTATTTGTGCCGACAAGAATGCGAAGCGTTCAACACAAAGTCACAAAAAGACTTTTTGAGCACCGCTGGTTCCAATCAAGGCAACTCCGGTTTCGGTGGATACTCATGCAAGCAATCAAGCAATTCCTCAATCAGCCTTAAGAGGGTGTTTTCACTTAGCTCACCGTATTCGATCAAGATCTGGTCTCGTTGGAACATGACTTTGCTAAGTGTTGTCGTTGAGAAGTGTTCCCTCATCTTGGCATATATTTTTGCGAGAGCTATATCGGAGAGCTTCCTAACGCCGTAGAATTTCACGATGACATTTCGCCTATCATGAGTGATGTAAGCGATGCGAGCCTTGTGGGCTTTCACTCTTATCCTGAGCACCCTCAACAGGTTGCTCACTTCCCTTGGCATTTGTCCAAATCGGTCAAGTAGCTCCGCTTCAATTGAGCAGACATCGTCAAGTGTTTGTGTTGCAGCCATTTTTCTATACATGTTGAGGCGTTGCATCTCTTCGGGGATGTAGTCTTCGGGTATAAATGCTCTTATTGGGAGGTCAGCCTCTGGAAGGTTTATACGCTCCTCAACTGGTTTTCCGCTCAACCTGCTTATAGCTTCCGATAGCATTTGCATGTATAGGTCAAAACCGACATCGTTGATGAAGCCATGCTGTTCTGGACCGAGTATATTTCCAGCACCTCTTATTTCAAGGTCACGCAACGCCAAGCGAAATCCAGAACCCAAATCCGTGAACTCCTTAAGTGCTTCTAAGCGTTGCCTTGCGGTCTCGGTCAGTCGCTTCGGATGATCATGGAAGAAGTAAGCATAGGCTTGTCTATCCGAGCGCCCAACCCTACCACGAAGCTGGTATAGCTGTGCCAACCCGAACTTCTCGCAGTTTTCCACAATCAAAGTGTTAGCATTTGGCACATCCAAGCCGTTCTCAATTATCGTTGTGCAAACAAGCACATCATAGCGATGCTCGTAGAAGTCAATCATGACTTTTTCAAGTTTATCCTCAGCCAGCTGACCATGAGCCACAGCTACCCTTGCATGCTTGACGAGCCTTCTCACCTTTTCCGCCACATGCTCTATTCCCTCAACCCTGTTGTAGACATAATAGACTTGCCCTCCCCTCTCAAGTTCTCTCAAGATTGCCCTCCTTATTACGTTTTCATCATATTGCATGAGGAATGTGCGCACCGGTCTCCTGCCGACGGGTGGGCTGTTTATTGTGCTGATCTCCATCAGACCACTTAGTGCAATATGCAATGTCCTTGGTATCGGTGTCGCTGAGAGCATAAGCATGTCAACCGTAGCCTTCAACTTCTTCAGCTTCTCCTTCTGGCGGACACCGAAGCGTTGCTCCTCATCTATGATCAAAAGCCCAAGATCACGGAAACGAATGTCGTCTGATAAAAGCCTGTGCGTGCCAATGACTATGTCAATTGAGCCGTTACGCAAACCTTCAATGACCCTCTTCTGTTCCTGTGGTGATAGGAAACGGCTCAGCATAGCTATGTTGACTGGGTATGGTGAAAGCCTTTGCCTAAATGTGTTGAAGTGTTGTTGAGCAAGCACAGTTGTAGGCACAAGGACAGCCACTTGCTTGCCATCTTGGACAGCCTTAAAAGCAGCTCTTATAGCCACTTCGGTTTTCCCGAACCCAACATCACCGCATATCAACCTGTCCATAGGCTTTGGGGAGGTCATATCACGTTTTACTTCCTCAATCGCTCTTAGTTGGTCTTCCGTCTCCTCATACTGGAAAGAACTTTCCATCTCAAGCTGCCAAGGTGTATCCTCACTGAATGCGAAGCCCTCACAAGTTTCCCTCAAAGCCTTTAACTCTATCAATTCCTTCGCGAGCTCATCCGCTCCCCTCTTCGCCCTTTGCTTAAGCCTTATCCACTTAGCGCTTGAAAGCGAGCTTAAAGCTGGCTCATCGCCATCAGCTCCAACATACCTTTGGACTCTATCAATCTGTGAAACAGGCACATAGAGCAAGTCACCACCCGCATATTCAATGAGCAAGTAATCGCCCTCCGAACCTAAGATCTTCTGCCTGACGACGCCCCTGAAGATGCCTATACCATGCTGTATGTGCACAACATAATCTCCAACTCTCAACTCGTTTGGTGAGGCTATTGGAATTGCGTATTTGAAACGCCTCTTTGCCCTTCTTACCTGTGGATAACCGAAGAGTTCGGAATCGGTGAGCACAACGAGAGATGCATCACGAAGCATGAAACCAGATGAAAGGCTCAAACCACAAATGTTAACCACTCCGTTTTTAATTTCGCGTGAACTCCCAAGGTGCGTCCATGGTATATGCCTACCAGCGCTCTGTGATAGTTCCTCAAGCATCTCACAGAAGCGTTGATGATGCTTAGTTAAGACAACAATACAAAAGCCATTATCAAGCCATTCATAAAGCCTCCCAACAAAAGCTCTTATGCGTCCAGCAAAAGATTCAACATGATGGATGCTTATGTTGAAGAGCCTTCTTTCAAACCCATCACTTGCCACTTCTTTGAGCTCATGAGCAACGGAACAGAAGATGTTTTTGAAGCGCTTGCACATCCCCATTAGTTCTTCAAAGCTGAGCCAAGGCATCTTCGGAGGTAGTAGAACATCGCCAGTGCTTGCAAGTTCATTGAGCACTTCACTGAGGCGTTTAATTGAATGTTCGCTGTTAAGCATACAATCGTTTGGCTCGAACCAAACTACAATCGTATCGTCGCTTAAATGCTCCATCAGGTAATGCAACGGCTCTTCGGAGAAAAGCGAATACCATGCTGAGCCTTCAACCATTTCGCCCTGCAGTAACTTCTTCGCATCAAGCTCAGTTTGCTCAAGCAAAGCGTTTGCAGCTTCAGGCTTGCCAGAAGCACGCAACCTTTCAGCCTGTTCCTTTGCTGCTTTGATCAAAAGTGAGGCTAACTTTTCTCTATCGTTTGGGAGTTGTAACTCAAGAGCTGGTGCTATCGTTGCTGATTCAAGTTGCTCAATGGAGAGTTGTGTCTCTGGATTGAAAGCCCTGATTGATTCAACAACATCGCCAAAAAACTCAAGCCTCAACGGGAACTCATGTGACGGAGTGAAAACATCCAAGATGCCACCGCGCTTGCTGAACTCGCCCGGCATTTGCACCTCGCTTGTGCGTCTATAACCGCTTAACTGAAGCTTCTCAATAAGTTCCTCCATCGGCATAACATCGCCACGATGAAGCTCAACACAGCAGTTGCTTATGACCTCAGCTGGAGTTGTAGGACACATGAGCGCTTCAACGGACGAAACTATGATACAATCTCTGCGCTTCCTTATGCCAAGCAAGGCAGAGATGCGTTCCCTTGAGGAGAGTTCATCTGGGTCTTTACCGATGAAGCTGTCGCAGAGGCTCGGGAAGCGATAAAGCCTTGGATGAGCCTCTCTCGGTTTTTCTTCATCCGACCAGAGTGCCCTTATGTCTTCATAAACCCTGTCAGCCTGCTGCTGATTAGGTGTGATGAGAAGCAAAGGGCGTTTTAGCCTCAAGCCAATTGATGCAGCTACAACCCCCCACCCACAAACCCTGACGCCCTCAACGAAGACATCCTTTGCACCACTCAAAATCGCTCTTATGAGGTGCTCAAAATCACGGTGCCTTATAACGCGCTCAAGCAAGCAACGCATATTGTTTCACACTCACCATTTAGCAGCCGATGCTAATTGAGGCAAACGCCATATTTCTTGAGTGGTGCAAAGAGGTGTTTGGTAAACTGTGTTCAATAAACCACATATGGCAAGAGCGCCATATAGCGAGCCCTTTTTACAGCTACAGCAAGTTGCCTTTGATGGCGTGCACAAACACCCGTCTGGCGTCTCGGGAGTATTTTCCCTTTCTCGGAAAGGAAACGACGAAGCCTCGCTACATTCTTGTAATCAATGTAATCAACTTTCTCGGCACACCACGGACACAAACGCTTCTTCTTGCGCATAGCAATCTGTTCACCTCCAGCAAATCAAACACAGTCGGTCACAACTTCAAAACGGTAGTTCATCTTCCAAAGATGTGTCAGTTGGTAGATCACCGAGTTCTTCAACAACCTCTTCGGGTAACTCACTTAGTGTAGGTTCCTCTTCCAGTTCTTCATACGGAGTTTCTGAAATTGGTTGGGTTGTAGGTGTGATAACAGTTGGCGTTTCTGGTGGCTGTGGCTGACGACGCTCAAGCGACCTAACACGCCATGCGTAAACTTCAATCTCGGTGCGCTGTTGTCCATCTGGTGTAACTCTTCGCCTCGTTCTCAAGTAACCTTCAACACTTATTAGCGAACCTTTCCTACCAAACTGCTCCAACAGCTCAGCTTGCCTCCTGAACGCAACACATGGTATGAAGTCTGATTCCCTTTCCCCAGATGCATCCCGTCTGAAGCGGTCAACAGCAAGCACAAACGACCTAACAGGCACGCCATCAGGTGTATAACGCAAATCCGAAATTCTTACAAGCCTCCCAATGAGCACAACAACATTGAGCAACCTAAATCACCTCTATCAGCCCAGAAACTCAAACTGCAGTTTCCGATTTAGTTTTTTGCCTCGTCGCCACAATTAAATAGCGCAAAACATGTTCGTTGTAACGAAGGAATGTCTCAATCTCTTTAATTACGCTTGGTAACGCACGGAAGTTGATAAGGACATAAATGCCATGAGTGCTTCTTTTTATGGGATACTCAAGCCTGCGCACTTCTGAGACCTTCACACTTTCAGCATACCCACCAGTGCGCTCAACTCTTTGAACAACACCTCCTGAGATATTGTCTATCTCCTCACGCCCAGTAGCTGCATCCACAAGATAAAGTAGCTCATATGAGCGAAGGCGTGCCTCAAGTGGTTCCTCCTCAGGCACTTGAATTACTTGGCGAGCCTTCTTCGGGCGACGCTTTACCTTTTGAGCCCTCTGCCGTTGCGTGGTGCTTGTCCTTCTCTGCATAGATACGCTTCCTTCGCCTTTTGCCTCTTGCGTTTCTTGAGAGAGATTTTGCAATGCCTCGTCCTTAGTGCCTTGCATATCTGCACCTTCAGGGCGAGCCTCGTTTTGCATTTCCTTCTCATTGACACTCATGGCTCTTTCACTCCTCCTTGCTTAAGCCAACCCATGAGTATATCACACCGCCCCCTCTACGGGCACAAACGATTACTCCATTAAAGCTTCAACAAATGCTGGCAAAAATAAAGCACCAAAATGCACCTTCGGCGTGTAATAAGTGCACTTCAACCCCCTTGCTGTGTAGCGTTCTTCTACAACTTGCTCACTCAATTCAATTTTATCATCTGAGGAGATGCAGTATGCCCAAAGCCCACTTGGATATGTTGGGACAAAACCAATGTATAAGCGCACATTCAGAAATACTCTTCTCATCTTCTTGACCGTTTCTCTTACCTCGTCCTTAAAGTAGAACGGAGTCCCACATTGAGTGCACAATATACCGCCTTCTTTGAGGGCGAGCTTGCACGCTTTGTAGAACGGTTCACTGAAAAGCGGTTTTGCGTTCCCGATTGGATCTGTTGAATCAACGATGATGACATCAAACTCGTTCCTGCAATGCTCAACAAATCTTTCGCCTCTTTCAATGACAACCTTCACGCGCTCATCATCAAAAGCACCTTGCGAAACCTCTGGCAACAACTTTTTGCATTCATTAAGCACATCCTCATCAAGCTCCACTAACACAGCCCTCTCAACACTCGGGTGCAAGAGAACCTCTCGCAGTGCGCCCCCATCACCTCCACCTATGATGAGCACGTCTTTTGGACAGCTATGAGTCAACATAGGTGGATGAACAAGCATCTCATGATAGAAGCGTTCGTCAGCCTCTGTTAACATAACCTTACCATCAAGCGCAAGCAACTTCCCCATGTCATATGTCTCGGCTATCTCAAGGAGCTGATACTTAGTCATCCTGCGTATCAACCATCTCTTTACCCTTATTGACAGATGCACATTCTCTGTTTGCTTCTCGGTGAAGAAATCTTCCTTCAAAGTGTGAGTCAAGGCCAACGACCCCTTTGCAACTCGTAGATTTTCACTCTGCGTGGTTGGAATGCCTCCTTGACAGCTTTTGCAGCTTCCTCTGGTATGGCTTTCTCACCACATGTGAAAGCATCAAACGCAATGTATCCTATCTCGGGCCATGTGTGTATGAAGATGTGAGACTCGGCTATAACAGCGACGGCGCTCACACCATATGGCTTGAACTCATGGATGTATGTAGCAAGCAAGTTAGCGTTTGCCCTTTTGACGGCTTCATGGAGAACACGCTCTACTTCGTCACGGGAGAAGATTTTTTCGTTGCACTCCCAACACTCCATGATAAGCTGTCTTCCAACTGCTTCACCGTTCGGTGGTGCTTCGGCAAGGTATGCTTCCACTTCTTCTGCCTTCCTTGCCACGTTAGACTTGACTCGTGTCTTACCCTGATTGCAGATTTCGGTGATTTTGGTTGCCATCTCAATCACCTCCCGTGACGGTTTGATTTAAGTGTCGCACACCTCCTTCGTGATTCACTCGCTCCAGAAAACGGCTGCAGCTACAGCACAACCAATATTGCACACCTTATGCTCACTCACAATCGTAAAGAGCTTGCTTATCTTCAACCTGCGCACATCAAATGCTTCTTCAAGCATCATCCTGATTTGGTCTTTAAGCTCCTTGCCATCATCCCCCTCGGCTTCCATGATCACTCCAAAGCCATCCTCAGCCAAGGCTATCCCCAATCCAACAACCAACTGTTCACCGGGCATCGTGCCAACTTTTGCAACATATACACAAGGCACTATAGCCCCCTTTGGTATCCTTGGCTTTCCCTCAACGATGTTAACTCCCTTCGGGATGATGCTACTCACTTTGACTAAATTTAAGTCCCCAATTCCAGCATCTATCAATGCATTATCAAAAGCGTTTAATGGCGTGCCACCCTCTGAAGCGCCTTTGACCAAGTAAACAGTATTTACATCTCCAAACCTGTAAATGCTCATGTTGTTGCTGCCTCCTCATCCTCAAATATGTTTCCTTCGTAGCGCACCATCGGGATTTCAATTGGCTCGAGCCACTCAAACCTGAACAATGCTGACTTATACCAAACCCCTTTAGGATGCACCTTAACAGGGAGCCACTGCCAAGAACGCATCCCTTCAATGTAAGGCCAATTGACGTAGTGATTGAATGCTTCAACGACGTCAGTGATGACTCCACCGCATTCCAAGATGAACTGTTGTATCTTCCTCCACTTGCCCAATGAAGACTCAACATGCGTCAATCCAAAATAACCACTGCACCCAGCACCTTTCAAGCACTGCAAACCTCTTTCAACGAACACTTTAAATCCCGTGAAGCTTTCTGTTGGGTCTGTGAAGAAAACATCAAACGCTTTTAGTAACTCCTCAGGAAGCGGTTCTCTAAGGTCGTGTTGAACAACGGAAAGACAATGCAAGTTAAACTTTTTCCTCACATCATCAATAAAGCCGATCAAGCGTTCATCTATATCAAGCGCTACAACCCTTTTTGGCTTGCCAGTCAAAGCACATGCAACGCTTACAAGGTCATCATCACCGATCACAGCAATTTCTTTTCCATCCAAGTCGCCACGCTGAAGCATAAATGCGACCCTTGCAAGTGTTGTCTCTTCTGTAACAAAGCCTTGGTCAAACTCTTGGACTGCCTCAGGACGCGAAGCGGAAATGCTCTTAAAATTACTGACCACCTCCTCGCCCAAAAAAGCGATATCAATTCCTCTCCCAAGACAATGCTTACAGCCAGCTGATACAAAGGGCGTTATTGCGTTCTCATCGCATAGCTGTTTCCCAAACTCAGTTAGGCTCACCGAACCTTCTGAGAAACTGATAATGCCACGTTCTTTCAGCAACTCAAGCAGCGTGCAAAGGACACGCATCGGCACTTGACTCAACTCAACAACACGCCAAACATCGGTTGTGCTTCTAAGAGCTTTCAATGTCCTCTCAACATCTCTTGGAGAAACATAAGCTTCTGAACGAGCTATCAATTCCTTTTGTAATTCGCTTAGCTTCACACTCATTCACTCCCCTCACCTGAACGAGCCAGAGAACACAAAAATAAAACGCCTGCTTCCGCCGCTCAGGGAAGCAGTAAAGTTTGCCTTGTCACCTTCCCCGGATACGCGCTATAGCACCCTACCAAGGGTGCTTAGCAATTGCTTGGATTACGCATCCATAGGAGCGGCCGAAGGTGACAAGGTCTACCATATTTGCGCCTGGTCAAATTCAATTGTAACGCAAGAGACAGCAATATGTCTAATCGGTAAGCAAAACTGTAGACAGCCACCAATGCATGAAGCAAATATAGGTTACAAAATCACAAGTTCAAGTTTCGCGCTCTTGCCATAATTACAGCTTGGGCAAAACTACCTCATTGAAGTGGTGGTTTGCTATGCATTGTGAAGGCAAATCAAAAGAATGCAACATTAGCGAGTTGAAAATTGAACCCATGCACATCAGTGACTTGGACGAAGTGCTCGCCATTGAGAATGCCTCCTTCAGCCAACCTTGGACAAGGAACATGTTTGAAGACGATTTGCTTTACAGCGAGCGAACATGCTATATCGTTGCAAGGCTACACGGGAGAGTTGTTGGTTATGCAGGTATGTGGCTCATCGGTGACGAAGCTCACATAACAACTATCGCTGTCCATCCAGATTTCAGGAGAAGAGGCATAGGCAACACACTGATGCGTTCGCTTCTCCTTGAAGCGATGAGGAGAGGAGCAAGATGGGCAACTCTTGAAGTTAGAGCAAGCAACAAGCCAGCTCAGCAACTCTACATGAAATGGGGATTCAAAGTTGTAGGGATAAGACGAAACTACTATTCAAACCCGCAAGAGGACGCGCTTGTGCTTGAACTGCCAAATATTGAGAAAGCTTTCTCATCGGAGTTAAAAGGCAACTCAAAATGTAACACACGCTGAGGTGTGCCTATGTCCTTTACCGGTCTCCATGTAGATACAGCCACACAAGCGAAATCGGTTGGGAAAGCATTGACATGGCGGGCATTCCTCATCGGCGTATTGGCAACGGTCATCAATGTCTATTGGACAACAGTTGTTGAAGTGCGTTGGTATACATTGGACACAACGAGCTTGCCGCTCTTCATAACACCCATCTTCATACTTTTTTGTATCATCATACTCAATGCCGTATTCGGACGATTAGTGAAGCGTGCTCTATCTCCTTCTGAACTCATCTGCATTTATGTCATGCTTGTTGTATCAAGCTCGCTCAGTGGACATGACATGCTGCAGAACCTCTTTGGAGCAATCGCACACGCTGTTTGGTATGAATCGCCTTCAAACAGGTGGGCTGACCTCTTCTTAAACGAGTATCCGAAATGGCTAACGATAACAGACAAGGAAGTGTTGCGTGGTTTTTATCTCGGTGGCGATTCACCATACAAACTCAATGTCCTCTTAACTTGGGCTAAGGCGCTTTCGTGGTGGACATTGTTGATTGCTTTCCTGCTGTGCGTCATGTTTGGGCTTAATGCACTCCTGAGACGCCAATGGACGGAGCATGAAAGGCTCGCATTCCCGATCATACAACTGCCTATAGCAATGGTTCATCCAACTGCTGCAAGCACATTCTGGTTCAACCGTATGATGTGGCTTGGTTTCTCAATCGCGGCTTTCATTGATATAGTGAACGGACTCCACGAACTCTATCCAAGCTTTCCATATTTCACTTACATCAAGCTTTACAACTGGCACGACCTCATAACTAACCGCCCTTGGAGCGCTATAAGACCACTGCGAACATCAATGTATCCGTTCGCCATTGGGCTATGCTATCTTCTACCGCTTGACTTATCCCTTTCATGCTGGGTTTTCTTTCTCGTTCGTTTTGCTGAGCAGTTGTTTGGGGCTGTCTTCGGATGGGATCAGGTAAAGGGTTATCCATTCTTCAATCAACAGGCAGCTGGTTCTTGGATTGCTATCGGATTGTGTGTTCTACTTAGTTTGCGCCACTCACTTAAGACCGCACTAAAGAAAGCCATCAAGCGTGAGGACGACGTAGAAGAATGCATGCCATATTCGCTTGCGCTTCTGCTTGTGCTCATAGGTGTTGTTGGCATTTATTGGTTTAGCTTCCGCATGGGTATGGGTTGGCTCTCAACGACGACATTCTATGCGATCTATTTCACCTATGCACTCGCAATAACAAGGGTAAGAGCTGAACTTGGTGCACCACACGAAATTTATTTCGCTCAACCGAGGTTCGTCATAGCTGACATATTCGGGACATCAAGGTTCTCCGTGCGAGAGCTAACAGCGATCAACATGCTCCATTGGTTTAATCGTGGCTACAGGTGTCATCCAATGCCAAACCAAATGGAGGCTTTGAAGATGGCTCAGATAATGGGCATACCACAAAGGACGATGATGAAGCACCTTGCAATATCGTTTCCCATAGCTTTGCTCATAACCTATTGGGCTAACTTGCATGTGTGCTATCGTGAGGGTGCTGTCACACGCTGTATCGGCTTCAAGAATTGGGTTGGTTGGGAATCGTTCAATGTTCTATCAAGTTGGCTCATAAGCCCACAGCAAAGACAGTGGAGAAACATCTACTGGATGATAGGAGGGTTTGTCATCGTCCTTGTGCTGAGGTGGGTGCGCCTTTCGTTCTCTGGGTTTCAGCTCCACCATGCTGGCTATGCACTCGCTATATCCTTCGCGATGGATTACTTTTGGTTCGCCTTCCTTATCAGCTGGATGGCAAAGTATTTCATCTTGCGCTTCGGTGGCATACAGGCTCACAGGAAAGCCATTCCTTTCTTCCTCGGCTTAATACTCGGTGACTATACGCTCGGTAGCTTCTGGGCAATCTACGGTCCAATAAAAGGCGTGCGCACCTACCGCATATACATCTAACCGATGCTCAAAACAATGGCTTCCATAAAATCATCCGCGCTATATCATCGCTTAATGAGCATGGTGCTACTCTTCGCTTAGGCTAATTATGGAGGTGACGAAAGATGGACTTGTTTGAAGTTTTTAAGAGGAGGCACTCAATAAGGGCGTATGCTCCAACAGAAATACCAGATGAAATCATCATGCAAATCCTTGAGGCAATAAACACTGCTCCATCCGCAGGCAACTTGCAGGCTTACGAGGTCGTCGTCGTTCGTGACGCCAAAAGGAAACAGCAGCTTGCAAACGCTGCGTATGGGCAATCGTTTATAGCGCAAGCACCAGTTGTGCTTGTCTTCGTCCAGAACCAAAACCGCTCGGCAGCACGCTATGGGCAAAGGGGCGCAACTTTATACTCGCTTCAAGATGCAACGATAGCTTGCACATATGCACACCTCGCAGCAACAGCACTCGGATTAGGTAGCTGTTGGATAGGAGCGTTTGATGATGACGCTGTTGCGAGAATTATAAACGCACCCAAGGGAATGCGCCCTGTAGCAATATTGCCTATAGGCTATCCAGCGGAGACACCATGGGCAACACCGAGAAGGAGGCTTGAAGACTTGGTTCACTACGAAACCTTGTGAAACAGCACATTGACCGTGTAGCGATGCAAATATTGTCCATTGGCAGAAGGCAGATGGAACAAGATTCTTAGAGTTGCTCTAAGGTTCCCTAACACCACATCTTAAGAAAAGGTGGGGAGGATGCGAATACTTACCATCAAAAGCGAGCAAAGGGTGCAGATGATAGACATCACAAATCAAATTTCAGAGGTTGTTCGTGAGTCGGGTGTCAAAGAAGGTATATGCTGTGTTTTCGTTCCGCACACAACAGCAGCTGTGACTTTGAGCGAAAACACAGACCCATCTGTGATACACGACTTTCTCATGCAACTTGAGAAGCTAATCCCGTTTGCGTCACCACATTATAAACACATTGAGGGAAATGCGGATGCGCATATAAAATCGGCGCTTATTGGATGCAGTGTCTATGTGCCTATAACAAACGGTAGATTAACGCTCGGTGTATGGCAAGGTATATTCTTCTGCGAGTTTGATGGACCAAGGAACAGGCGTGTTTATGTGAAAATCATTGGATGAAGTGTGCCTCGTTGTGCTATGTCAGAAGCGATTTAAGGCGTTCTTTGAGGAAGGGTAAGAGGTGGAAAGCTGTGTTGTCAGCCTGAAGCGGAGTGATTGAGACATATCCTTGCATGAGTGCTGTAACATCGCTACCTTCCTCATCTTCAATGACCGCCCTTTCAGAGCCTCGCCAGTAATATGGACGACCTTGTGGATCATATCGCATCTCAATCCTGCCAACGTAGCGTTTTTTCCCACGAGATGTTATCGCAACGCCTTTCACTTCAGATATAGGCACATCAGGCACATTCACATTTAACACAGCTCTATCTTGCAAAGGCTCATTGAGAAGGTATTGGGAAAGCCTCACGGCTACCTCGCATGCCGTCTCATAATGCGGTTGACTTGATTTGGATGCGATTGAGATGGCAAATGAAGTTACTCCATGTAACGCACCTTCAACAGCAGCAGCAACAGTTCCAGAGTAGATGATATCGTCGCCAACATTCTCACCGTCGTTTATTCCCGATATAACGAGGTCTGGCATCCTATCGCATATAGCTCTTATGCCGAGCGCAACACAATCTGCTGGTGTTCCGTTGCAAGAGTAAACCGCGCATGCGTCACTCAAGTGTATAAGCTCAACGCGCAAAGGCTTATGCAAAGTCACTGCATTGCTAATTGAGCTTCTTGGTCTATCTGGGGCAATGACGAGGATGTCGCCGAGCTCTAAGAGAGCTTCCTTGAGCGCGTTCAGCCCGCGAGCAAGATAGCCATCATCATTGGTGAGCAATATGAGGGGACGTTCACGGGACATGCTTTATTTTCCCCTTCCGTTTGAAAACGCTTTCCCCAACTGCTTAACTAAGATTCCTCACGAAGGGTTATCGTCGTTCACTTTGATTCACTCAACACAGGTCCAAAGTAGATGGAACGCACATCAATGATGTTTGGGAACGTTTTCATCTGCTCAACGAGCTCTCCGGGCACTGGATTGTCAACGAGCATAACCATGATAGAGTGACCACCGATGCTTTCACGCCCAAGTTGCATACTGGCTATGTTGATTTGATGGGAGCCAAGCAGTGTCCCGACGCGCCCAACTATTCCCGGCTTGTCATACTGTTCAAAGATGAGTGCATGCCCCTCTGGTATCACATCCACATGATATTGGTTGATGCGCACTATCCTCATACCGACATCCCTTATAAGCGAGCCAGAGATAGTCCACTGCTCTTGCGTTGTTGTTACGCATGCTGTTATGAGGTTTGAGTAGCCAACATCTTCGGTGCTACGCTCATCAGTCCATCTTATTCCCCTTGACCTCGCTATGACCGACGCATTCAAATAGTTAACGCTTTGTGAGAGTCTCACTTCCAGAAAGCCTTTAAGGAAAGCATTCGTTAGAGGTGTTGTGTCATATGATGCCAGCTGACCTGCGTAGATGAGTTGAATAAGCTTTATCCCGCCTCTACATATCTGGCTTTGGAAGCGCCCTATGCGTTCGGCGAGCTGCATGAACGGCTTGAGTTGTTCACGCACCTCTGGTGGAAGCTGTGGCATGTTAACTGCGCTTCTTGGCATCTCACCACGCAATACCATGAGCACCTGCTCGGCGATGTCCCTCGCAGCTATCTCTTGAGCTTCAAAAGTGCTCGCACCAAGGTGCGGAGTTACAATGACATTGTCAAGCTCAAGCAACTTGCTCTTCCAAGGTGGCTCAGCTTCAACAACATCAACTGCAGCACCAGAAACTTTCCCCTTCTTCAAAGCCTCATAAAGTGCTGCCTCGTCAATGACAGCCCCACGTGATGTGTTTATGAGCATGACACCATCTTTCATGAGGTTGAACTTGGATGCATCAATCATGTGATATGTCTCGTCAGTCAGCGGAACATGAAGTGAGATTATATCGGCTTCCCTAAGAAGCCTCTCAAGCTCAACCCACTCAACTCCCTTTTGGAGCGCTGACTCTGGTGTTACGAATGGGTCATAGCCTATAACTCTCATCCCAAAAGCCCTTGATAGCCTTGCCACATAACTCCCTATGCGCCCTATGCCTATTATGCCGATTGTCTTACCAGCAAGCTGCACACCCATAAACTGTTTCCTTTCAACAGTGCCACTGCTCTCCATCGCTGTTTTCATTGCCGAATGAGCTTTGACCACACGCCTTGCGAGGGCAAGCAACAGCGCCATAGTATGTTCCGCTGCAGCTATCGTTACTGCATCTGGCGAATTGATGACATAGATGCCCCTTTCTGTAGCAGCTTCAACATCAATGTTATCAATACCAACTCCAGCCCTTCCTATGACCTTTAATTTCCTCGCTGCTTCAATCACATCTCTTGTCACTTTTGTTGTGCTGCGGACTATGAGTGCGTCGTAGTCACCTATGATGCGTTTTAACTCATCGTGGCTTATCCCCGGGCATACGCTCACATCAGCAGCTTGGGAAAGAACGTCAATGCCAACCTTGGCAAGCGTATCTGTCACCAACACCTTGAACCGTTCCAAAAGGCTTCACCTCTCTTGCCAAGCGTTTGCACTGATGCCGATCACTTCACCACAACCAGTTTCAGTTAGGCAATTATGACGCATGGAAGGAAGACAATGAACATGCAACGACAGATGAGCAGGGGTTGTCAAATTAAGTGACACTCGTAAAACATAATGGTGGTTAGGTGCATTGCGCTTGATATGGTAAACTTGTAATGGCAATAAAAACTTGTGCACGGGAGGCGAGAGAATATGAAAGGCAAAGCAAAAGCGTTTACGCTCATTGAGCTTTTGGTGGTCATCACCATCATAGCTATACTGGCAGCGATATTGTTCCCTGTATTCTCAAGGGCAAGAGCAAAGGCGAGGAACGCGAGCTGCCAGTCAAACTTGAAGCAAATTGGGATTGCAATTCATATGTATGCCGAGGACTACGATGGGTATGTTCCAGACAGCGACCCATTCTATGGCAGCCCAGGACAGCCAAACTTCAAAACACATGGTGTAGGATGCTGTTGGGCATGGGCACTCTTACCATATGTGAAGAACGCAGAAATCTTTAAGTGCCCTGAGAAGCCACGGTTCTTCCCTGAGGTTGGAGAAGGTAAAAAACCGTTTGGCGCCCCAGGCGAAGCAAATGTTGTCGGCTGTATAGGCACAGATCCTGCATGCGCACCAGACCCAAACAACAGGAGCAGGCAGATTGGGTATGCATATAACGGGTCATTCTGGTGGAACGCAGCTGTGCGAGCTGGCATTGTGCAAGGTCAAGAGGTAGCTGGTTTGCAAGGGCTTGATAAAACACACATGTCCGAAGTTGAAGACCCAAGTGGCACAGTTGCTGTAACAGATTCAAGCGCAGCTGGCTATTACCAAATTTATGACCAAGTCCCAGCCTCACAGAACCCACAACCACCACAGAGCCCGAACGACCCGAACTGGGCACAAGTTAGCGGTTCACATCCAGAATACAACATGCCACACCCAAGGCATGCCGAAGGCTTCAATGTTCTTTTCGTTGATGGACATGTGAAGTGGCGCAAGCAGATAAAACCGTGTGAGCTCACCATCGGTGATGATTGCCAGTAAGCCAACATCCACACATAGCAATCACACTATAGTCGCACTGTAGTTAAGCTTCGGGGAAGCGAAAGATACCTCCGATGGTGTGGACGCTCAAAAAGAGGTGAAGAGGCATGAAGCAAAAGCTGTTGCATGCCTTTGCTATGGTATCTGCAATAGTTTTCGGTTGCGCATTTGCACAAGTCATAGAGCACCCAACCGCAACATTGGTTTTTCCAATCGGCGATGGAAAGTTTATTTTGAGCTACACCGATCCGTTCACCGTGCCGTATGGATATCTACCACCGCAGAATCTGTCTTTCATCACACCGCCACCATCTATGAAATACATCATGCTCCCAACGCATAAACCGTCCTTCTACCAACTGCCTTGGGGCTACCCAATTTACGAACGCCCTGTCATCGTCCTTTACCCATATTTGTTACCTGCCTATCCGCTATACTGGTGGGATTGCAAACCATCGCTTTGGTTTATGCTGTCCCGTCCACCTCTTATCATCATCTTCCACCTGAGCAAGGCAAACGCTGAGGATGTTGCAAAGCGTTTGAAGGAGTCACAAATCCTGCCGATGGTGCGCTTTATGGCATCTGGAGACAAACTCATCGTCGTTGGTCCTCAAGAGGTTCTAACAGGCGTTGGGCAAGCACGCATAAGGGAAATGATAAAAGCAATTGATGAAACATCACAGCCAACGCAAAGGAGCGGAAATAAGGTTGAAGTTACAGGGCGCAAGGTGAAGGTTGAAGTATACCTTGCAACACAACACGATGAAAAGCAAAGTGCAACGCAAGTGCCTCAAGACGTAAGTGAAGTTGCGAAAGCTCTTGGGATGAAATCGGTGCGTGCACTCTGCTCCAATGAATGCGAGCTGAGCTTGCAAAAGCCATCGCTCATCAAATGGGAAAGCGATAGAACCTCAGCGCTTAAAGAAGCGTCACTGAGAGGTAGCCTCAAGATCAAACCTATAGCGTTTGATGATGATGGGACATTGATGAATGTGGAGTTAAATGCATACGTTGCTCTTCCCAGAAGCACAACACTGCGAAGGTATACCGCAAACACTGATATGCTCTGTGAGGCAGGCAAGCCAACGATTGTGGTAAGCAATCACGCACCTTCATGTCCGTCGCTGATCCTGCGCATTCTCCATTGAGCTACTCGCCCGAATCGCTTCATCTTTCTGAAGCGCTCTTCTTCAACTGCTCACTGATCGCTTGCTGAAGGCGTCCAGCAAGGTGTGCAATTTCCTTCCTTGTGGCGTTCCTTTGTAGCCAATTACAAATCTCAGCTGCCTTTTCAAGTCTTCCAAGGGCATAGTTTACAACAGCAAGTTGAAAGGAAGCCTCCTCAGCCAAACCCTTTTCATCCGTTTGCGATGCAGCGAGCGAGAGATGCTTTATGCTCAATTCCATTTGCCCACGATACGCATACCTTATGCCGAGGTGAAGGTTGAGCGAATGAATGTATGCCTTCTTTTTGCTCCCGAGCTTCATGACCCTCTCAACGAATGGGAGTGCAAGTTCAAGTTGATCTCGCTCAAGCAAAGCTATCGCTACTTGATATGCAGAATCAATATCCTTTGGGTTTGCTTGGGCTCGCTTCAGCATATCACTTATGGTGATCCCGCTAAGGATTTGCTCAAGCAGGGCTTTCATTGTTTCCTCAGGTAAGTAGCCAGTTGCAAAATCAATCAACACGCCATCGCTTGAAAGGAAAGCTATTGCTGGGAGCACATCGGTCTTTGTTGCGATGTTACTCTGCCAAAAGTTTTTACCATCAACACTGTTCACATCCAAGAGGACACAGACAAACTTGCTCATCAACCGTTGGACCTCATCTGGAGCAAACATGAATGCTTTACAGCCAAGACAATCGTTGCATTTGCTATCGTAGACGAATGCAGCCACCATCTGACGACGCTTAGACGCCAGCAATAGAGCCTCTTTGAGTGAGCCAACCCAAACGACATCGGCAAGCAAAAGGTGAACTACCATGCCAGCCAAAACGAAGTGAATTGGGAAAACATGCCTTCTCATTTCTATCACCTTACCTTGTTTTAGTGTCATGCACCCCATCGCTATGCAAGTTTGACCGAAGCGAAAGCTGCAACTATAATGATTGGATGTGGATTCTTCAAAAGCAAGTGCAAAGCCTTCGGTGGTGTGAGGAGGTAGAGAGCATGCCATATGAAACTCTCTATAGGCGCTATCGCCCAAAGAGGTTCGAAGAAGTAGTTGGTCAAGCACATGTTGTTAAAGCTTTAATGAACGCCATCAAGCTTGGGCGCATCTCGCATGCCTATCTTTTTGCTGGGCAAAGGGGAACTGGTAAGACGACAGTTGCAAGGTTGCTGGCAAAGGCGCTCAACTGCGCTGAAGGTCCAACACCAGAGCCATGTTGTGTTTGCGATGCATGCAAAGCAATAGATTCTGGTGGCTCAATGGATGTGATAGAGCTTGATGCAGCATCGCACACAAAAGTGGAGCAGATAAGGGAACTCATAGTCAGCAAAGTAGCATTCATGCCTGCCGAGATGCGCTATCGTGTCTTCATAATTGATGAAGCACACATGCTTTCACTTTCATCATTCAATGCCCTATTGAAGACGCTTGAGGAACCTCCACCGCATGTTGTTTTTGTTCTTGCGACAACTGACCCGCACAAAATACCTCCAACGATACATTCACGCTGTCAAAGGTTTGACTTCAGACCAATACAGCCCGACCTAATAGCTAAGCGCTTGAGCGAGATTTTGAAGCTTGAGCGAGATAAAGGTTCGGTGAGCGCTGATGTAACGCAGGATGCACTAATGCTTATAGCGAAGGCTGCGAGTGGTTCCTTGAGGGATGCTTTGAGCATGCTTGAACAGCTTTTGCTCATTGGTGAGGGCAAAGTTGACGCCGAGACAGTGCGGACATTGCTCGGAATGGTAAGCGAGAACATGTTGGCTGAGATCATGTCTTCAATAGCGGATGGCGATGTCGCATCTTGCTGGAGGTTGGTTCAAGAGGCAGTTAACGAGGGGAAAGACTTATTCCAATTGGTCAAAGACTTGATGGCGTTTGCACGGGAATTGCTGGCATGCAAAATCGCAGAGGAAAGCGCACAGGGAACTGAAACACAAGATGATGGGCGAGGTATAAGGGCGCTATGTCAAAGGTTCTCACAACAACAGTTGATTGGCATCGTAGAATGCTTGAGGGAAGTTGAAAAGGAAATGCGCATGAGCGAAGATTTGCAACTCACACTTGATATAGGCTTGCTAAGAGCAATATGCGAAGCAAGAACCGAAATAGGCATACGCACTGAAGTAGAGTTAGCTCGCGACGATATAGCACAGGTGCCTACAGAAACGGTTTCGGAAGCATTTGAGCCTGCAAAAGAGGTTATGGTATCTCCAGCCAACGATGATGCTACAAAGGTGAAAGATGAAACGGAGGATGCAGGGAATAACCCGAGTGAAGAGGAACATGAGCTGAAAACGCTTTGGGGGAAGGTCTTGGAGAGGATTAAGAGCGAAAAGTTCACAACGTATGCATTGCTTCAAGGGAGCGAGCTCACCAGCATTTGTGGGAACAGGCTTATAGTCTCTGTTGCCCACCCGTTCCACAAGGATTGTTTGGAGGAACCAGCGGTTAGAAGGTTCGTTGAAAATGTTGCTTCATCGGTGCTCTCAATGGATTGCTCAATAAGCTTTGTTTCCTGCGATGAAGCGAAGGGAGTGACTGCCATCGCAAAACACATCGGTGAGGCAACTGGTATGAGGGAAGCGAAGCTCCCATTCAACACAGCGAATGAATCTACACCATCAGTGAGCGAGCCAAAACAGACTGAGAAAAAACAGCAGGAAGACAGCGGTGATAAACTTGACCGCACGATCACACTGCTACTTAGGATCCTTGACCAACCCGAGGCTGTTGAAAACACCTGAAGGAGGGAAAGGCTAAAATGCGCAGTCTGCTACAACAACTGCTCATGAGGAAGGCGCTCCACCTGCAGGAACGCATTGCAGAGCTTCAAAAGGAGCTTGAGCAAACGAAGGTTGAAGGGACTGCAGGTGGTGGTGTGGTGAAAGTAATTGCATCAGCTTCTGGCGAAATACTTGAAGTGAAAATCTCAAAGGAGCTGCTCAAGCCAGAAGAACTTGAATTGCTTGAAGACCTTGTGCTTGTTGCTGTTAGAGATGCGCTGGCAAAAGCTCAAGAAGCTTCAGCAAGCAAGTGGCAAACTATGCTTTCGGAACTTGGCATACCAACCGATTTGCTGTTTGGAGGATCACCAAGGTAACGATTGAATTTAATGACGCAGGTGATGAAGATGTGGCTTACACCAACTTTATCGAAGCTCATGCAAGAGCTTGAGAAGCTCCCTGGGGTGGGACCAAAAACGGCTCAGAGGCTCGCATTTTACATACTCTCGCGACCAAAAGAAGAGATGCTCTCTTTGGCGAACGCAATCATTGATGTGAAGGAACGCATAAAGACATGCAAGCGCTGTTTTAACTTCTCCGAAGAAGAGCTTTGCCCCATCTGCACTGATGAGAGCAGGGAGAAATCCGTCATATGTGTTGTGGCAGATGCTCTTGACTTGATGGCTGTTGAAAGCTCTGGCGCTTACAAGGGACTTTACCATGTCTTGCAGGGTGTAATATCACCGCTTGATGGCATCGGACCAGAAGAACTGCGGATAAAGGAGCTGATAGAGAGGATAAAAACCGAAGGAGTTAGCGAAGTCATCTTAGCCCTTAACCCGACAGTTGAAGGCGAAGCTACAGCTCACTACATTGCTAACTTGATACGCCCGCTTGGAGTGAAGATAACGCAACTTGCAATGGGCATACCTGCAGGTGGTGACCTCAATTACGCTGATAAAATGACAATAGCAAGGGCACTTGTTGGTAGGAGAGAATTCACAGAGCTTGCCGAATAGAGCCTATGAAAAATACCTCACAAAGACACGGTGAATTGGGGCGTGAAAAAACTCACAGCTTGGCTCAACGAAATAGCTGTGTGTGATTGCGTCACACACTGTAGGCATAGCTACCTCTTATCTTCAACATTGCTCATATGCATCGGTGGAATGTTTTTGCTTTTATCGGTAGCGCTACTTCCGTTTGGGAAACAGTTTTGGATGCCAGCAGTTGTTTCAGCAATGCTTATACTCGGAACACCAACGGCTCTCAAAGCTCTTGAATCGCTTTTTCAGAGGCGCTTCAGCATCCATGTGTTGGTGATGGTGGCAGTAGCAGGCGCACTATGTTTGAGCAAGTTCGGCGAAGCTGTAACGGTGCTCTTTCTATTTGCGATTGCTGAGTTGCTTGAGGAGCTGAGTGAACAGCGCGCAAGGGATGCTATAAGAGAGCTCATGAAAATCACACCAAACGAAGCCACCGTAGAAAAAGAGGGAAAGCAAGTCAGAGTAAAAGTTGAAGATTTGAAAGTCAACGATGTGGTGCTCGTTAAAGAGGGAGAACGAATCCCGATTGATGGAGTAGTCATCTGGGGGAAAGCACTCGTCAACCAAGCACCTATAACAGGGGAGCAACAACCGCTTCTTAAGACCGTCGGAAACACCGTTTTTGCTGGTAGCATAAGCATTGATGGGACGATTAAAGTTAAAGCCACACATACAGCGCACGAAAGCACAATAGCTCGCATAGCAAGGTTGATTGAGCAGGCAGAAACACAAAAAGCCCCAACAGAAAAGTTCATTGACACTTTCTCACGCTACTACACGCCGAGTGTGATTTTGTTAGCGGTGCTGATGGCTATTGTCCCACCGATGTTCTTTGGTGGCGTGTTCAAAGATTGGTTCTATAGGGCTTTAGTTGTCCTTCTCATCTCCTGCCCATGCGCTTTGGTCATATCAGCACCTGCGACTATAGTTTGTGCTTTAGTTCAGGCTGCCAGAAATGGTGTCCTGATAAAAGGCGGAGTTTACATAGAACAATTGGCAAGCGTGAAGGGGATAGCGTTTGACAAAACTGGCACTCTCACAACAGGTGGAATAGAAGTTGACAAGGTCATACCGCTAAATGAGCATTCGGAAGAGGAAGTCCTTTCAATCGCAGCATCGCTTGAAAGCATGAGCACACACCCTCTGGCTAAAGCGATTGTAAAAGAAGCCGAAAAACGCTCTCTAAAGCTGATGCCAGTCAAGAGCATTGAAGCGGAAATTGGGCTTGGTATCTCAGGAACTATTAACGAAACACGCTATTTTGTTGGTCATGCTGATTTCCTCAGAAATTCTGGCATGCCAATGGAGGAGGCACTTGATGCGCTGGGGAAAATGCACTTGGTGGGCAAATCATTGGTTTTTGTGGGAGAAAAAGGGCATATATGTGGGGTTATCGTGCTTAGCGATAAATTGAGAGAAAACGCAAAAACCGTCATTGAACACCTCAAAAAACACTGCAAAAAGCATATCATCATGCTCACTGGAGATAACATGACAGCGGCAAAGTCAGTTGCAGAAATGCTTGGAATAAGCGAATTATATGCTGAATTGTTGCCAGAAGATAAAGTGAGGAAGATAAAAGAGTTGATGGACAAACACGGAAGCATTGCTATGGTAGGCGATGGCGTAAATGATGCACCAGCACTGGCAACGGCAAATGTTGGTATAGCGATTGGAAGCGCAGGGACGGATATAGCACTTGAGGCTTCGCATGTCGCATTGATAAGCGATGAACTTGACAAAATACCCTTCGTGATACACCTAAGTATCCGTGCAATGCGCATAATACGCTTCAACATAGCATTTTCACTAACGGTTAAGGCAATTTTTCTGGTATTGGCAGCGGTTGGCATGGCAAACCTTTGGATGGCTATCGCTGCCGACATGGGAACCTCCCTTGCCGTCCTCGCAAACAGCATGCACCTTTTGAGGGA
>JBGOEV010000038.1:0-24268 GCA_041538025.1 Candidatus Thermosaccharophagus gerlachensis
GCCACTTTCCCCTGCAATCGCTCCGCAAGCATTGACCCCTCTTGGCACACGAGACAGCCTCTGACGCCTTGTTGAGCCAACCCTTCCAGCAACAACGCAACTTGCTGCGTCCCTCCAGACCAATGTCGTCCCCATTCAGCATGGATCACTACGAGCTCTGCTTTGCAAGTGACATCTTCATTTGGCATAGATTACCACTTGCCTCATTTCATCTTGAGGCAGGCTGTTTCCCTTTTCAAGTTTGGACAAGGCTGGCATGTAGCAAATTATAGCGAGAGTTAAGAAGTAGTGTTATCGTTTAGTGAGGCAGTGTGTAAACTTAATCTTCTGGAGGAGCACATTTTGGAAGGGAGTGAGCAACGATGATTGAATTGGACATAGAAAAGCTCCGCAAGCTTGTTGAGTTGATGCAAAATGCTCAGTTAACGGAGCTAACTATACGCACGAATGAAGGGCGCATAACGATAAAGCGAGAGTTGATGATGGTTGCACAGCAGCCACAGCAAACTCAAACTGAGCAGGCAGAGCCAAAGTATATCACAATAAAGTCATCGTGGGTTGGAACATTCCATCGCAGTCACATTGCAGGTGGAGAACCGCTTGTTAAAGTTGGTGATGTTGTTGAGGAAGGGCAAGTTGTCGGGATCGTTGAATCGCTCAAGGTGCCGAACGAAGTTAGAAGCCCGAGCAAGGGCGTTGTGACTCAGATATTCGTTGATGATGGACAAGTTGTTGAGTATGGTCAGGTCTTGATGGTTCTTGAACCAGTCGCAGAATCAAAGTGAGCGAAACGTATCACTGGGGGTGAAGTAGCATGAATAGCAAATTGGCTCAAAGGCTGAGTAGTGCTCAAACGCTCCTTGGTATGCTCGTGAGCTTGATCATCATAGCTCTCCTAATAGGCACATTCTACATTGGCTATGTTAAGGTCAAGAAAGTTGAAGAGGAGCAAAGGAAGGCTGAGACAACATTGGGGAAGGTTATGGAGAAGGGGAAGGGTGTTGAATGCCTCAACAACTTACAGCAGTTGAGGCAGTTAATCACAATGTATCAAATTGATCATGGCTCAAACCCGCCCTCGCTTAAAGAGCTCAGCCCTCCACCTGGTGTTACCCTTAGATGCCCAGTAACTGGAGTTGAATACATCTACGATCCTCGAACTGGGCGTGTAACATGTCCACAGCATCCAAAATATTGAGCATCAGTTTCATTTTTGCCTTTCACCAATGCTCATAGTTGGGAGTTAAACTGGCTTTCAAATGTAAGTGTCAAATAATGTGGCTTTGAACAAAGGGGAGTGAGGATATGTTTTCAAAGGTGCTCATCGCTAATCGTGGCGAAGTGGCTGTGCGCATAATAAGGGCATGTAAAGAACTGGGGTTGCGCACGGTCGCTGTTTATTCGGAAGCAGATAAGGATTCGTTCCATGTGAAGATGGCTGATGAAGCTATATGCATAGGACCACCACCTCCGCGTGAAAGCTATTTGAACATAGCAAACATCATAAGCGCAGCCCTTGTAACTGGTGCTGATGCAATTCATCCAGGATATGGCTTCCTCGCTGAGGATCCGAACTTGGCAGAAATATGCTCGCACTACAAAATCAAGTTCATCGGACCACCACCTGAAGTGATAGAGTTGCTTGGGAACAAAATCAAAGCGAGGGAAACGGTTGAGAGGGCAGATGTGCGTGTTATACCAGGTCACAACTACGTGGCTGATGAAAAGGACGCAATTAAGGTGGCAAGGGAATTGGGCTATCCGGTGGTGATCAAAGCTGCTGCTGGTGGTGGTGGGAAGGGCATAAGAATCATACATAGCGAGTCCGAGTTGGTGAAGGCTTTCGCAGTTGCCCGTTCGGAATCTGAAGCTGCATTCGGAAATGGCACTCTCTACATTGAAAAATACATTGAGGAACCAAGGCATATTGAGGTTCAGATACTGGTTGATGAGTATGGTAACTTCGTCCACCTCGGCGAGAGGGAATGTTCAATACAAATACGCCATCAAAAGTTGCTTGAGGAAGCACCATCGGTTGTGACCGAAAACAATGCCAGGTTAAGGGAACGCTTAGTCAGGGCTGCTCTTAGAGCTGCAGCTGCTGTTGGCTATGTTAACGCTGGCACTGTTGAATTCCTTGTGGATAAGAATGGCGAATTCTATTTCATTGAGATGAACACGCGCCTTCAGGTTGAGCATTGCGTCACCGAAATGATCACAGGGGTTGATATTGTGAAAGAGCAGATACGCATAGCTGCGGGAGAGAAGTTGAGTATAAGGCAATATCAAGTTGAACTTCGTGGGCATGCAATTGAGTGCCGTATAACTGCACAAGATCCGAAGCGCGACTTCATGCCATCTTCCGGCACTATAACACAGTTCATCCCTCCGGGCGGTCCGGGTATAAGAGTGGACACACACATATATAGCGGTTACTTTGTTAGCCCACATTACGATGCGCTGCTATGCAAAATCATCTCTCACGGTCGGAATAGAAGTGAAGCGATAGCGAGGATGCAGAGGGCTTTGGATGAGTGCGTTCTTGAGGGGATAAAAACAACGCTACCATTGCACAGACGCATCTTGAACAACACTTTCTTTAAGCGCGGTGAGACTTATACCGATTTCATCCAAAGGCACTTAGCTGACGAGCTAAAGGAACTTGAATGAGTGCACCATACCCTTTGCTGATCGATGCGTTTACTGTGGCTGTTATGATGCCAAAAGCTTTCTCAAGTAATCCATGCTTTCTCGTATTGACTCAATCACTGCTTTGCTTGTTCTGTCCTGCTCATAGATAAGCCATTGTGTGTTCGCTTCTTTAATGGCTTGGAAGCACCCAACCAGGTTCACCTTGCCTTTACCGAGCTCTGTGAATTCTCCGTGAGCCCCATCCTTGAAGTGGAAGTATACAGAGCGCTCAATGTATCTCCTAATGAACTCAACTGGGTCTTCACCGCCGATGGTCACCCAATACACATCAACACACAACCGCACAACCTCTGGGTCTGTGAGTTCAGCAAGCCTGTGTATGCCTTTTACGCCATCAAAAGATTCAAACTCCCACGCATGATTGTGATAGCAGAATACAAGTCCTGCCTCAGCACATTTCTTACCGACAGCATTAAATGTTTCAGCTGCCTCTTCGTATGCTTTTATTCCTTCGGATCTTGCCACACCAGAGCATATCAAGAACTTCCCACCAACCTGCTTCAGGTATTCCATGTGTTCAGAAAGTTTCCCTTCATCAGCCACATCGTTGTAACCCACATGAACACCAGCAACAGCTAAATCTTGCTCTTTGAGCAACCTCAAAACTTTTTCAGGGTCAGCTATATTGAAGAGGTTGCCCGTCTCTATACCTTCATATCCGACCGACTTCACTTCTCTGAGGACACCTTCCAAATCTTGTCTTACTCGGTCTCCGTATATGATGAGCTGTATTCCGACTTTCATCTGCTTCATCTACGCTCACCTCCATATCTTTACCTCGTCATTAGGTTGATGCGGTTGACCACCTTTTGACTCACAATAAATTTAGCACATCAATGTATCCTTGTTTTGCACGTCCGTGAGGAAGCTTCGTATCCTTCCTCATCATGAAGGGGTGAATGTGAATGGAGTATAAGGATGCAGCTGAGAGGCTTATAAGGCTTTTGGAGGAATCTTCGTTTCGGTTGCTGGAGGAATGGCTTTCTGAAGCTCGTTTGTCGCATCCAGATTTTGAGCTACTGAAGAAAGAGGAAGCAAAGCCGTTGCTCTATTCGCTCATACTCAAGGTCATTCAGTTCCTTGGAGATGTTGAAGGCATCAGCGTGTTGCGCATAGGCACTCAGGTTGACTTGAAGAGCGTGTTTTATGAAGCAGCCTCTTTCATAGTTGAAGCTATAGAAGCCCAAACTGATCACATGATTGGGCATTGTAAGCGTGTGCGTCGGTCAGCTGGCAAAGTGGCGTCAATGCTTGGACTGCCAGATGAACAGATTGAGGAAATTGAATACGCAGCTGGCATCCACAACATCGGGCTTATAAACGATGCTCAGAGGCTTTACCTTCAACCAAGGAAGTTGACCGAAGATGAACTGAGGCGTGCGAGAAACCATTGCGTGGTCGGTGCTGAGATGCTTCGCCCAATTGAGTTCTTGAGCAGTATTGTGCCAATCATACTCTACCACCATACGCATTATGATGGTAGTGGTTACCCGGGTGGAATAGCTGGCGAGCAAATACCGTTAGGTGCTCGCATCATACACATATGCGATGCTTTTCATGCAATGATTTCGCCACGCCCTTACAGGGGCGCAATGAGCATTGAAGAGGCACTCGCCGAAATTGATAAAGGGGCAGGGAAACAGTTTGATCCGAAATTGATAGCACCAATACATGCGATCGCTCAGGAGATGAAACAATGACAATAGCAATGACACAGAACTAACAGCGCTTCAAATGATGACTATGTTTGCGGGGTGATGGGAGATGGGAGCAACTGACTTTGGTGTTGAAGAGTTGGTTGGCGAAATGAAGGAGGTAAAGCGTGAGCCAATACCACCATATAGACCTCTCGCACCAAGCACAATTGAAGAGACAGGACTTAAAGAGAGTTTCATCATGGAGCTCGCTCTCAAGACGTTGTATACGAGAGGAACGATGCTTGCAGGTGAGCTTTCAGATTCGCTTAAGCTCCCTTACTTTAACATCGTCCAATCCATCTTGAACAGGCTCAGGCATGAGGAACTTGTTGAGGTGAGGCGCGGTATAAGCAGGTTTGAAACACAATGGGAGCTTGCGCTCACTTCCAAAGGGATACAAAGGGCAAGGGAAATTTTTGAATACAACGGTTATGTTGGTCCAGCGCCGGTGCCATTAAACCATTACATACAGCAGATGCAGTTCAACAAAGCACAGTGGTCTGGTATAACCGATAAGCTTTTGAGGCACGTCCTGAGCGACTTGGTCATAAACGAGCGTCTGCTTATGAAGCTCGGACCAGCGTTCAACTCCGGTAAATCAATTTTCCTCTACGGTAACCCGGGGAATGGGAAGACATCCATCGCAGAGAGGCTTGCAAGGGCGATGGGAAGTGTCATCGTCATCCCTTACGCGATTGAAGTCCATGGGCAAGTAATACGCTATTTTGATCCAGCGTATCATGAACCGATTGAAGTCCCAACGAAGGAAGGGATAAGCGAGACACAATTTGACCAACGCTGGATAACATGCAAGCAACCGTTCGTCGTTGTTGGTGGCGAATTAAGGCTTGAGCATCTTGAGCTTCATTATGATCGTTCACTCAAGTTCTACACTGCTCCAGTCCAAATGAAAGCTAATGGTGGCGCCTTCATGATTGATGATTTTGGCAGACAGCAAGTTCCGCCAAGGGACTTGCTCAACAGGTGGATAGTCCCACTGGAAAAGCAGGTTGATTACCATACGCTCATAACTGGAGAGCAAATATGTGTTCCGTTTTATGTGCTCATCATCTTTTCCACGAACCTTAACCCAAGAGAGCTCGTTGAGGAAGCTTTCCTAAGGCGCATAAGATACAAGATTGAAGTTGGAGACCCATCGGAGGAAGAGTTCATTGAAATATTCAAGCGCGTATGTGCTGGCATGGGGGTTGAGTATGACCAAGAAGTTGTTGATTACTTGCTTGAGAAGCATTACAGGCAAGCTGGAAGGGGATTGAGAGCTGTTCACCCGCGAGATTTGATGCTTCAACTCGTTGACTACTGTAACTATATTGGCATCAAACCCAAGCTCACAAAGGAAATGATAGACATTGTGTGCGATACCTACTTCGTTGAGCTTTGAGCGATTTGTCATTTACCTCTACCACATCGTAAGGTGAGCAGAGAATGCGTTATGGAATCATCTCCGACATACATGGAAACCTTGAAGCGCTTCAGAGAGTGCTTGAAGAATTGGAGGATGTGGATGAGGTGATATGCTTAGGTGACATCGTTGGATATGGTGCTAACCCAAATGAATGCTGCCAGCTCGTTAGAGAAAGATGCTCTCTCATCATAATGGGTAATCACGATGCTGCAGTGATAGGGTTGATGGATTTGAGATGGTTTAACGTGGTTGCTGCTGAAGCACTCTTATGGACGAGGTCACAACTATCCGAAGAGAACATTAACTTCCTCTCGTCACTTCAAACTCTGAAGAACGTTGATAGGTTGTTTTTAACCGTCCATGGCTCACTGCGCCACCCGATTGAGGAATACATCCTTGATGAGCGCATAGCTTATGCTTCAATGCTTAAGATGCCGGAGGACATTAACTTGTGCTTCTTTGGACATACGCATGTTGCAGAAGCTTACTTGCGGCGTTTGAACGAGAAAAGTGTGAGCAGAGTTGAGATGTCAAAGGGCGGTAAGCTAAAGCTTTCCTCGGATGAAGTATACCTCATAAACTGCGGGAGCGTTGGGCAACCGAGGGATGGAAATAACATGGCTGGGTTTGGAATCTACGATGTGGAATCAAATGAAGTTGAAGTGAGGCGAGTCATGTATGACATTGAGACAACTGCAAGGAAAATACTGAAAGCAGGCTTGCCACCACTTCTTGCTCAAAGGTTGTTCTTCGGGAGGTGAGCCAGAAGGAAACTCTTGACATACGATCAAACATTTTATATGCTAAGAATTGGATACCCAAGTTTGGGTTCATGGCGGTTCAAAAATAAAATGGGAGGTGAGCGCTCATGGCGAAGACGGCGGGCGATATCATGACGAAGCGTGTGGTGTGTGTGACGCCAGAGACCTCGATAAGCGAGCTGACGGAGTTGCTGGCGAAGCACAAAATAAGTGGCGCACCAGTCGTTGAGGACATGAAGAGCAAGCGGCTCGTTGGAATAGTCACGGAAGCGGATGTGTTAACGAAGCCAGAAGGCGCAAAGCAAGTGAGGGATATAATGAAGAAGCGCGTTGTGACTGTCTCACCAGATACACCGGTTGATGAAATAGTTCGTATACTTGCGAAGCGCAAGATAAAGCGCGTCCCAGTTGTTGCTGAGGGGAAGGTCGTTGGTATCGTGAGTAGGGCAGACATAATCAAAGCGATGGCTGAAGCTTAATGTAGTTCCCCACCTGATCATCCTCTTTCAACTCAAGGGCAGCCATCGGTCAAAAGAGACCGGTGGTTGCCTTTTAGTTAATGGCATAGGTGAAGTTTGGTATGAAGGTAGCTTGCTTTGACATCGGTTCAAACGCAGTCAGGTATTTAATTGCTGAATGGGGAGGGGATGAGCTGAGGGAAGTTTGCATTGGTGGAGAAATAACTACTGCTCATAAGGCATTGAACGACAATGGCTATATAGAGTTTGAGAAGTTCACCCCATCGTTGGAAGCGCTTTCCAAGTTTGTGATGATGGCAAAGCAATATGGCGCTATTCCGATTTGCGCTCTCGCCACAGCTGTAATACGAGAAGCTAAGAACGCCGATGATGTAATTAAAGCGATTGAAAAGAAGATCGGCATACCAGTCGTATGCCTTTCACAGCACGCAGAAGCTCGCTTAGGATTCTTTGCATCACTTCATGGTATGCCGATAGTTGGTAAGGGGGAAAAAGTCGCATTCGCTGATGTTGGTGGTTGCTCAACCGAGATCGTAGTTGGCGATACATCTGGCTGCGTTGAATTTGTTGGAGGGCTTGATTTTGGTTCAGGCAAGCTTACACGCCGATTCATAAGTGCATACCCTATAAGTCGAAGTGAACGGGAAGCACTGCTCTCGTTTGTGCTTGCGTCGCTTAAAACAAGCGTGCCATCATTATCCTTTTGTTCACACCTCGTCATTTCTGGTGGCACTGCTGTCGCACTTGCAATGCTAAAACACGGCATTGACTATCCTTCCACCGATAGACTACATGCGACGGTTTTAGCAAAGGAGGAAGTTGCACACTTGCTTGAGAAGGTGGCTAACATGTCTTTGAGTGAATGCGAGTCATTGCTCAGGTTTGAGCCAAAGAGAGCCCCTTTGTTTTATGCAGGTGTCGCTATAGTCTTTTCGCTAATGGAGGTTGGTGGCTTTAATAAAGCTTTCATCAGCGCAAGGTGCTTGATGCATGGCGCATTGGAAAAGCTGATGCGCACGGGTGTTGATGTTACTTCGCCATGCCAAGTCAAAACGGTCCTTGGTGAACCTTGAACGGCTGAAAGCGTCCTTGGTGAGCTGTGATGTATTTGCGTGCTGCTTATATGATTGGTTCAGTTAGTGCTTTCATCCTCCTGTTGACCGTGTTCCCTATGCAACAAGGATTTGAAGGTGCAAAAGGATTGCTTGTAAGGCGAGTTGCTCAGGATGTTGAGCATATTTCATTCAGGCTTTTAAAGCCAGAACCTCTGCTTGTGCAGATTCTGAAGCTGCCCAGATGCTTAAGCAAAGGGATCGTGTTACAACCGACATTAGCCAATATCAGCTCCCTCGGTTTGCAGCCAATACATGCTATATCAAAACTTGCGCAATCCGCAACTGGTTCAAGAGTTGTAGGAGCTATAAACGGTGGCTTCTTCATGGCTGGCACCAGCGCATATCGCATGTGCCCAATTGGGTTGCTCATTATAGATGGCGAGCTCATCACGCCGCCAAACTCACGCTCTGCGCTTATCCTCTGGAGCGACGGGACTATAGGAATTGAACGAGTGAGCGGTAGCGTTTACATTCAGCTCAGCGACGGTAGAACTATACCCGTTATGGCGCTCAATCAAGGTATAGTAGCAAACGGTGTTTCTGTATTCACACCGAGGTTCGGACAAAGCACCCTTTGCCCTGATAGCAAAGACATCGTCCAAATCGTTGCAAAAGCACATAGCATGCCGCTTCGTCCAAATGCTCCTTTGGAAGCAACTGTCACATTTATCACAGGAGGTGGAGATATACCCATACCGAGTGATTGCATTGTGATAACTGCGAGGGGGAAGGCTGTAAGCACGATTAGCAATGTGCGTGTTGGTGATGAGTTACGCTTAATCGCGAACTTGCAACCAACAAAGGGAAACATTGTTTGGGCGCTTGGTGCAGGTCCAAGGATTTTGAGAGATGGCACTGTTAGCCTTGAATGGGTTGAGGAGAACTTTAAGCGTGAACTATTGTTTACTGCTTACCCACGCACAGCTGTTGGATTGAACGACGACAGCATCTTCCTTGTAGTTGTTGAAGATGATAACATTCGTGGTGGCAGAGGGATTGATGCTCTTTCGCTTGCTCGGCTTCTTTTGGAACTCGGCTGTAAAGATGCCCTCATGCTTGATGGTGGCACTTCAACAAGCATGTGTGTAGACGGTGAAGTTGTTACTCCCTCTGGAGGTGTGCCACGCCCAATAGCAAGTGCTCTTTTGGTTCATGATTTCTTACCAGTGGGTGAGCCGGTGCGAATTGTCATTGAGCCATCAATCATTCATGCCCTCCCAAAAGCGCGTATACCTTTGAAGTTGTGGCTTGAGGATGAGGCATGCCATAAGATGCCACTTCGTGCCCCCATCATGTTTGAGGTAAGCGACCCCGTCGTGAATATTGAGGGTGATGTATCACCGACACTCTTCGTTGCTGGGTCGCCAACGATGGAGACACCGAAGGAAGTTTTAGTAAGAGCAAAGGAGGTTGGAGGCAAGCTGGTTGGCGAAACGCGTGTCTTCATTCATAAGGCGCCCGAGATATTAACACTTATCCCACAACGCATCTTCCTTGAACCAAACGAGAGGGTGAAAGTGAGCTTGCTTGCCGAGACGAACGATGGTTATGAGCTATATTACGATCCAGACTCAGTTTCTGCAATCCTTGATCCAAGCATCGTTACCTTCAATGCAGGGAACATGATGTTAATTGCTGGTAGCAGAGTTGGTTCATCAAAGCTTTCTGTGGAGTTGTTTGGGGTGCGCGCACAAGCTAACGTTCACGTTGGCAAGTATTGGAAAGTGATTGAAGAGTTTGAATCGCTTGCTGGCATCACCACGAGATGTGTGCCGAACGATGGCTCAGTGAGCGCTCGTGCTGAGCTCGTCAACACCACAGCTTTCTCTGGCAACTCAGCGCTCAAGTTCACTTTTAACCTTAGCGGTGCGTCAGGAACACAGGCTGCATATGTCGTCTTCAACCGTGTTATTGGAGCACCACTTAAGTTGCGTTGCGCTGTTTACGGAGATGGAAGTGGAGTATGGTTGCGTGCGCAACTTAAGGATGCAAAAGGTGTGATACATCGCCTTACACTTGCTAACAGCATAAACTGGTCTGGCAAATGGCGCATTGTTGAGTGCGCTGTGCCAAACGATGCTACACCTCCACTCCTGCTCGATTCAATCTATGTCGTTTTGATTGGTGGCAACCCCGTTAAGGGATCGATACTTGTTGATCTCCTCTCAGCGCAATATCCACAGGGTGAATAACGCAATTCATACCCACACTGATTTGTTCCCTGCTCACTAATTAGAATGCCTTGTTCCTATAACCATTTGCGCTCGCTATTAACAGCGACGGTGTATAGTGGCATAATTGGATTGGCTACACAACATGTTGTGTTGCAAATGCTTTGAAGATACTACATATAGTAGGAGGTGTTTGAGATGGGAGGGGATCCTTTGGAGGATGTGGCGGTTGGTTCAAAGTCTTTTCAGCTTCCGAGGGAGACGCTTGAGTTCTTTGATGGAGATGAATTGAGGGCGCGTGTGTTTGTAGAAAAGTATGCGCTTCGCTCGGATAGCGGTGAGCTACTTGAGCTGACCCCGAGGGAGATGTGGAGGCGTGTTGCGAGGGAGATAGCTTCTGTTGAGCGGACACCCGAGTTACGAAGCCTTTGGGAAAGGAACTTCCTTTGGCTACTTGAGGACTTCCGTTTCATTCCCGGTGGAAGGATAATGCATGGTGCTGGTAACCCAAGGAAAGTCACTTTGCTTAACTGCTATGTCATCCCAATAAAGGACGATTCGCTTGAGGCTATTTTTGATGCTGCGAAGGAAGCAGCCAGAACTTACTCGTATGGTGGCGGGGTTGGATGTGATATATCAATTTTGCGTCCGAAGGGTGCACCAGTGAACAATGCTGCAAGAACCTCAACTGGAGCTGTTTCCTTCATGGAGCTATATTCCCTTGTGACAGGCACGATAGGGCAAGCAGGTAGAAGAGGAGCGCTCATGATAACGATACAAGATAGCCACCCTGATGTCCTTGACTTCATTGAGCTTAAGCGTGACCCAGAGAGACAGCGAGTGCGCTATGCAAACATCTCCGTGAAGGTTTCGGATGAATTGATGAAGGCTGTTGAAGCTGACGGTGATTTCACACTCAGGTTTGAAAACGAAGTCGTCAAAAGGATTGAAAGGAAGATTCGCGCAAGGGAACTTTGGAACAAGCTTGTCCAAGCAGCATGGGAGTGCGCTGAACCGGGAGTTATATTCTGGGACACCGTTGTCAGGGAATCGACAACGCAGTATGGTGGCATGGAAGTCATTACAACAAATCCATGCTCAGAGATACCTCTTGAGCCATACGGCTGTTGTGATCTTGGCAACATAAACCTATCAAAGTTTGTGCTCAATCCTTTCACCAGAGATGCTGCCGTTGACTGGGAAAGCTTGGAGAAGACAGCAAGGTTTGCGGTGCGCTTCCTTGACAATGTGCTTGATTATGCAGCTGATAGGCACCCACTCCCACAACAAAGAGAAGCGAGCTTACGTTCAAGGCGCATAGGAGTCGGGTTTACAGGTCTCGCTGATATGCTGTGCATGCTGCGTCTGAGATACGATTCGGATTCTGCGATTGAGTTTGTTGATAAGCTTTTTGAACGGGTGAAGAACATCGTCTACGACGAGAGTGTCAACTTAGCCATTGAGAAAGGACCGTTCCCGGCGTTTGATTTGGAGAAGCACCTTAGTTCACCATTCATACAAAGGCTTGATGAAAGGGTCATTGAGCGTATCAAAAAGCACGGCTTAAGAAACGCTGCTTGCCTTACTGTCCCACCAGTCGGTTCAGGTGCCATACTCGCTGGGACAACGAGTGGTATTGAACCTATATTCTCCTTCTCTTACATCAGGAGGAGTGAATCGCTCTCCCAAGAGGAATTCAAAGTTTACCATCCGTTGGTTAAGGAATACATGAAGCGATTTGGAATTGAGGACGAGGGTGAACTGCCTCCGTTCTTTGTCACTGCTCATCAGATTGAGCCAGAGATGCGTGTGCGCATGCAAGCAACGATACAGCGCCATATAGACCACAGCATAAGCTCAACAGTTAATCTACCGCACGATATTAGCGTTGAGGAAGTGAGCAAAATCTACATACTCGCATGGAAGCTTGGTTGTAAGGGAATAACGGTTTACAGGGAAGGTAGCAGGGAAGGTGTGCTCATCACCGAAGCTTATGCCCGTAAGACTGGCTTGAGGCAGAAACCGCGCCCAGAAAGACTTAAGGGTGTAACATACAGACGTGAGACACCTCTTGGGACTGCCTTTATAACCGTGAACGAACTCGTTGAAGATGGGGAACCAGAGCCTTTTGAAGTCTTCATAAACGTTGGGAAGGCTGGAAGTGACATCGCCTCGGTCTCTGAAGCTATCGGTAGATTGATCTCGCTTTGCTTGAGGATGCCATCACCGATGCCTCCCAAGGAAAGGGTGAAGGAGATAGTAGATCAGCTTTGGGGTATAGGCGGAGGTAGACAACTTGGCTTTGGCAAAAGGCGTGTGCGCTCACTCCCGGATGCCATCGCACAAGTGCTCGCAGAGCACATCGGTATCTATGAAGAACACCTCAATGCATTTCAAGTTGGTGCCCAGAGGAGAAGAGATGATAAGGCAAGTTGGACGAATGAGCGCGTAGGTGACATATGCCCAATATGTGGCAACGCAACACTCGTATACGAGGAAGGCTGCCAGAAGTGCTATTCATGTGGCTACAGTGAGTGTTAAACTCATGTTTGAGCGCTAACGGATTGGTTCTGAGCTTGGGGTGGGTTAGATGACGCCTCAATCGTTTTATGCTTGCGCGAAGGTGGTGGTAGTGTGCGGTCTACTATGCACGCTTAGCCAAATAAGAGGGCAGGTTAAGATGTTGGAAAAGCTTATGCATGAGCGTGTCTTGCTCGTTAAGAAACTCTCGCAAGTGATTGTGGATGTCGCTGAACTCCGTGCGAAACTACAGTATCTGCAGACAAGGGAAGGCAAAGAAATGATTGCCCATTCTTTCGGCTATATAGCTGAGGGAGAGAAAGTCATACGACCTTTAAACACTGAAACACCGAGCAGACAGATGTTGCTTGAGTTGGTTCCAGCCGATGTGGATAGCGAGGTGGCGAAAGTAATTTGTGAGCTTCATCAACAGAGCAAGGACAAAAATAACTTGTCAGCTAATGCTCTTAAGGAGATGAAAAGGATTCAGCGAACGGAGCTGAAGAAGGAAAGGGTGAAGAAGTGGGTAAAGTTAGCAACAGATGCCTGCTGGGTCGGCATGCACCATTAGCACTTTCTGCATTGAGCAGCGTTGTAATCGCCGTTTCGTTTTTCGTTGACGATTTGTGGTGGCTATCACTTGTTGCTCTCTCACCAGTCATCACTGGTATTTGTTTGCACAAGCGAAAGGGTTTGTATCCAGCGCTTTCCACATGGGTATTTGCTTTCCTCATGCATTTGTTGCTCAATCTCCCACTCGTGCCAACGATAATTTCATTGCGTTCCATAATTGCGCTACCGACTCACACTGCGTTTGTGTTGAGCATTTTTGTGTTACTCCTGCTTGCGGTCTTCCAGAGCCTTTTCTTTATGCCCTTAGGTTTCATATCTCTCCTTGCCTCACTTGAGCTTGGTGAAATAGCCTTGGCTTTTTTGTTTGCATGCGGTTGGGCATTAGCGGAGTGGGCGCGTTCTCTCGGTTTGATGGGTTCACAATGGGTGTGCATCGCTCATGCCATATTGCCCTGCACAACTATGCTTCAACTCGCTGAGTTGGTGGGTGTTTATGGACTTTGCTTTTGCGTTGTGTTTGCGAACGGTCTCTTTGCCATGTCGCTTTGTGCCGTGCTCAAAAGGGAATGGCGACGGGCGCTCTTCGGTGTCACCGCATTCGCCGTGCTTTTGCTTTCGTGGTTCTTTTATGGCAAGTGGGCAATGCACCAGTATGAAGAGGAACTAAAGGATGCGCGCAAGTGGAGCTATCTTAAGGTAGCAATCATTCAAGGCAACTTAAGTTGGCGTGAGAAGGTTGATAAGGGAAGTTTTGAAAGGGCTTTTGAGCTTCACATGGACATGACAGCTCAAGCGTTGACTGATCATCCGAAGATTGTTGTCTGGCCCGAGACAACTATAACTGCACCGCTTAATGAATGGGATAAAGCGAAGTTGGAATTGAGCGACTTGGCAAGGAAACATAGTGTTGACTTGCTTATCGGCGCCGTTGAGAGGGATAGGAGCGGAAAGATTTACAATTCGTGCTACGGTATAACAGCTAAAGGCGAGTTCATTGGAACTTATCGGAAGCTCAGGCTTGTGCCGTTTGGTGAGTTTGTGCCATTGCGTAAGCATGTTCGGTTTTTTGAGCGCTTCGCTGCTCACCCTCAAGATTTCACCCACGGTGAGTTCGTTAAGCCTTTGCGTTTGCAAAACACAAATGCTGCGTTGGCTATCTGCTTTGATTCACTGTTCCCTTGGATTACGCGTTTACAGGTTTTGCGTGGAGCAAACTCGCTTGTCATCATCACAAACGATGAATGGTTTTGGGGTGAGTGGATGGCAAGGGAACATGCGGATGTTGCGAAGCTAAGAGCTGTTGAGAGCAGGCTTTTCCTTGTTCGTGCTGCCAACTCCGGCATAAGTTGCATCGTCAACCCTCTTGGTAAGGTTGAGGCATCGTTAAACCTGAGGGAGCGCGGCAAATTAATTGGCACTGTTGGCATTCCGAGAGGTTCGCACGAAACCTTTTATGTTCGTTTTGGTGACATGGTGCAGTTTACGCTTACCTTGTTGACTGCTACGCTTATCATCATTGCATTTGTTAAACTGTGTCTCCATCGCCCATCAACATCATTTCAATCGTGACCTTGCCGACGGGATAGGGTATGTCTTGAGATAGGTGTGTAGGTTGGTCCAGATGGTGACAGGTCGCTTCGCATGAGTGTTATCTGCTTCACTTCAACCTTACCGAGTTGTTCACCTTCGTGCTTCCTTAGCACTTCAATCACTTTGCTTATCCCGTGAGGCGATTTAACCCTACCAATCGTGATGTGAGGGTGGAATTCTTTTTCCTCGCGTTGGAAGCCAAGACTTTCCATCGCTTCCTCAATCTGCCTTTGCAACTGTAGCAGGTGTTGAGTGTTGCTCACTCCGACCCAGATCACCCTTGGTTTTGTGAGGTTCGGGAAACCACCCACGCCAACAACATTGAACTCAAACGGCTCAAACGATGACGCAACGGACTCAATTGTAGCACTCACCGTTGGTATCGCTTCCTCTGGGACATTCCCAAGAAACTTGAGTGTCAGGTGAAGGTTTCTTTCCTCAACCCACTTTATGTTTCCCCCTGCTTTTGATGCTTCTGAAACGATGCTATAAATGCGCTTGCTCATTTCCTCTGGCAACTCAACGGCGATGAAGCTACGCACCTGTTTCACTTTTGCTCATCCTCCCTTCGCTTTGTGTCAGTCAAACATGCCGTGTAGAGGATGCGGATTGCATCCTTTACATTAGCTTATCTTGTTGTCATTCTGCAGATTGTGGTCAACCCTCGCTGAAAACGAGATGTGACCAACTCTTGCGGGGTGAGAGAGGAAATGCGAGTCCCATTGTCATGGCTGTATGATTTTGTTGAACTGCATGCGGATGTTGAGGAAATAGCAAACAGACTTGAGATGGCGGGTTTCTCCGTAGAAGCTATTGAACGCTTAGACGATGACTTTGTCCTTAACATTGAAGTGACACCAAACAGAGGCGATTGCCTCTCAGTTGAAGGTATAGCGAGGGAAGTAGCAGCCATATTCAACCTGCCTCTAAAAAGTTTTACACCACGCGTTAGTGAGGAAGCCGATGAGATTAGTAATCATGTGAACATCAGGGTAGAAGAGGAAGCTATGTGCCCTCGCTATTCCGCTCGCCTGATAAGCGATGTAACTGTTGGTGAGTCACCAAAATGGCTTTCTGATAGGCTTATAGCGTGTGGGCAGATGCCGATCAACAATGTTGTTGACATAACGAACTATGTGATGTTTGGTTTTGGGCAGCCACTACACGCTTTTGATTTTGAAAAGATTGAGGGCGCCACCATCATTGTTCGCAGGGCGAGAGAAGGCGAGAAGATTGTGACTCTTGATGGCGTTGAAAGGACGCTTTCAAACGACATGCTCGTTATCGCTGATATCAAAAAGCCTGTGGCAATAGCTGGCGTAATGGGTGGACTTGATAGCGAAGTGACTGAACACACGAAGGTCGTCTTGCTTGAATCGGCTCACTTCCACAAGTCGAGCATCCGCAGGACAGCAAAGCAATTAGGCATCCGCACAGAGGCATCCTATCGCTTTGAGAGGTGGGTTGATCCAAACGGAACTGTTAGGGCACTTGATATCGCAGCCGAATTGATAGCGTTGTTGGCGGGTGGGAAGGTCCACAAAGGGGTCATTGACATATACCCAAACCCAATTGAACCGCGAAAGATAAAACTGCGCATAGGGAGAGCGAAAAAGGTCCTTGGTATAGATGTGTCTATTGATGAAGCTGAAAGCTTGTTGGCAAGGCTTGGGTTAAGCGTATGCCGAATAGACGATGAGACAACTTCAGTTGTAGTCCCAACATGGCGCAATGATTTGGAGCAAGAAGCTGATTTGATTGAGGAGATCGCACGCTTATACAACTATGAGCGCATACCAGCTACGTTGCCAAAAGGTATCTCGGAAAGAAGCGGTGAGAGTGAAGTTAGAAAAATAGAATTGCGCTGTAAGGAGTTGCTGACAAGGCTTGGACTTAATGAGGTTATCACATTCAGCCTCACAAACAAGCAAGTCCAAGCAAGCTTCAATTTTAAGGACTATACCAATGCCATATGGGTTCGTAATCCCCTCTCAAGAGAATATTGCATGCTTCGAACAAACATTTTGCCATCGTTGCTTTCCGTCCTTGAGCACAACTTTAGAAGGGGTATCTCAGATGTGTGGATGTTTGAGATTGGTAAAGTCTACCTGATTGATGAGCGAACAATGCGCTATGAGGAAAGACGCCAGCTTGGCATCGTTATAACAGGGTCTTCTCATACAAGCACATGGAACATGCCAAAGGAAGCTACTGTTGCTGATTTTTATTCGCTCAAGGGGATAGTTGAAGAGTTGCTCAAAGCTATTGGCATTAGCGATTTTGAGTTTGTGCGTGCGTCGCATCGTGCTTTCCATCCATACCAAGCAAGTCACCTCATCATTAAAGGGGAGGTCAGTGGCATACTCGGTAGAATTCACCCGGATGTTGAGCGAGAACACGATTTCCGTAACCCAGTTTATGCAGCTCAAATTGATTTTGAACAGCTCGCGAAAATGTATTGCCATGTGAAGGCTTTCAAGCAATTGCCAATCTATCCAGCGGTCACGCGAGATGTAGCGTTCGTTGTTTCAGAAGATGTTGAGGCAAGCTCAATAGTGAAAGCCATATTTGAAGTTTGTGGTGAATTAGCAGATTCAGTGACGCCATTTGACGAGTATCGTAGTGAACAGCTTGGGCACGGTGTTAAAAGCCTTGCGTTCTCAGTAACATTGCGTGCACATGATAGAACGCTGAGCGGGGAAGAAGTTGAGCAGGTAATGGAGCGTGTTAGACAGGTAGTTTGCGAGCGCTTCAAAGCACGGGTGCGCATGTGAAATGAAGCAAGCGATGTTGTTTGAAAGGCTTGATGGGAAAAAGGTGATGTGTAAGCTGTGCAACAGGGGATGCGTTATCAATGATGGCGGGACAGGCTTCTGCAGAGCGAGGGTGAACATCAATGGAGAGTTGTTCACACTCACATATGGCAACCTGTCGGCAATTGAATCACGACCAATTGAGATAAAGCCTTTCTTTCATTACTACCCCGGTTCAACATCGCTCACATTCTCAACATGGTCATGTAACCTCAGCTGTGCGTGGTGTCAGAATTACCACCTTTCAAGTGTCCCACCGATAACTTCAAAAGCTGTATACACTCCAGCCCAAGTTTTAGAGATGGCACTTGAAAGCGGTGACGAAGGCTTATGCGCATCGTTCAACGAACCAACACTGTTGTTTGAGTTTTGCATTGAGCTTTTCAAGATGGCTAAGAAGAACAACTTGTATTGCTGCTTCGTTTCAAACGGATACATGAGCATTGAGGCGCTTGACGCTTTAATTGAGGCTGGCATGGATGGGATGAATGTGGACATCAAGGGCAAGAAGGAAGCATACGAGCGGTATTGTGGTGGAGCTGATGTTGAACACATATGGCAAGTTGCAGCTCACGCGAAAAGCCGTGGCGTCCATGTTGAAATTGTATGCCTCCTCGTGACAGGCGTATCGGATGACGATGAGACGATTGAGTGGATCATTGAGAAGCACTTGGAGATGCTCGGGAAGGATGTGCCAATACATTTCAACCGCTATTTCCCTGCAAAGTTTTTCAATGCGCCACCAACACCACTTGAACGCCTTGAGAAGGCTTATAAGATGGCAAAAGCAGCTGGCGTGCTCTTCCCTTACATAGGCAATGTGCATGGGCACAGTGGTGAAAATACCTATTGCCCAAGGTGCGGTGAAGAGCTCATACGCCGAAGCAGTTTCATGACCGTCAAAGTTAATCTGTCCGAGAAGAACGAATGCCCAAGATGTGGTGAGCATATACCGATTGTAGGTGTGGCAAGAACTTCTACTTGTAGCAGGTGGATGCGATGGAGGTGAGGATTGGTTGCTGATTGATAAAGTCATCGTTGGTCCGTTGCAGACCAACTGCTATGTCGTTGCTTGTAGTGAGACAATGGAGGGCGTGATCATAGACCCGGGAGATGAGCCATCAAGGATTGCAGCGGTTGTGAATTATCATGGTGTGAAGGTAAAAGCGCTCATAGCAACTCATGGGCATTTTGATCATGTCATGGCAGTTGAGAAGCTGAAGGAACTATACAACGCGCCATTCCTCGTTGGGCGCTTGGAGGAAGAAATAGTTAGACATGCAAAGCATCAAGCGCTTTTCTTTGGCTTCATTGCATCATCAGTTCCTCAACCGGATGCGCTTCTTGACGATGGTCAGGAAGTTGAGGTGGGCAAATTAAAGTTGTGTGTGATGAGTGCTCCGGGGCATTCTCCAGGGCATATTGCGCTTCTTGTGGGTGAGCATATCTTTAGCGGCGACATCTTGTTTGAGAATGGCGTTGGAAGAACTGACTTTCCCGGTGGTTCGTATGCGGACTTGGTTAGGACGATAAAGGAACGCATCTTCAACTTGCCACCAGATACACTTATTCATCCAGGGCATGGGCGTGAGTTCACCGTCGCTGAAGCAAGGTTGATGTTCTCAAGGTTGCTTTAAAACTGCTCCTTGCCAAAGTCACATGGCAAACTCGTTGCGCTTGAATTGTTAACCCATTGTTGTAGGTCAATTGATCAATCTCAAAGCGTTGAGGTGGTAAACGGATGTTTGCTGAAAAGCAAATCCTTCTAATACCCGGACCAACGCCAGTTCCACCGCGTGTTCTCAGGGCGATGTGTCGCCCAATGATAAACCATCGTGGTCCAGAGTATGAAGCCTTCTTTGAGCGCTTGCTTGGAAAGTTAAAGCGAATCATTGGCACTGAAGGCGATGTGATAATTTTTCCAGCTTCTGGCACTGGTGCTATGGAGGCTGCGCTTGTAAACTTGCTCTCGCCGGGTGACCCAGTCCTTGCTACTACCGTCGGGCACTTCGGCGATAGGTTCATAGACATAGCAAAGGCATTCGGCGCGGATGTGACCACCTTAAGTTTCCCGTGGGGGAAGGCTGTTGATGTTGATGATGTTGAACGCGCTTTTAAATCGGCAAAGAAACAATATCGTGCTCTCCTTGTAACTCATAACGAAACTTCAACTGGCGTGACTAACCCAATTCAACCCCTCGCAAAGCTTGCAAGGGAGCACGGGGCACTTATCATTGTTGATGCCATTTCATCCATTGGTGCAATTGAGCTCAAAATGGATGCATGGGATGTGGATGTAGTCATTGGCGGGTCGCAGAAAGGATTGATGACGCCACCGGGGATCAGTTTCGTTGCTTTGAATCAGCGTGCATGGGATGCTGTAGAAAAGGCTAAGATGCCACGCTACTACTGGGACTTCAAATTACATAAGCGATACATGGAGCGCAACCAGAACCCTTACACGCCTGCTCTCCCATTGCTCTTCGCGCTTGATGAAGCTTTGGAAATGCTGTTTGAAGAGGGGCTTGAAAATGTCTTTGAGAGGCATAGGAAACTGATGCATATCACAAGAGAGGGTGCTCTCCAAATCGGGCTTGGATTGCTCGCCGATGATGATGTGGCTTCATGCACTGTCACTGGTATAACGCTTCCAGAAGGAATTGATGGGCATGTGCTCATGAAGAGGTTGCGTGAGCAATACAACGTCATTGTGGCTGGTGGAATGGATCACATGCGTGGTAAGATGATACGCATCGGGCATGTTGGATGGGTGCACGAAAACGACATCTACATTGCATTGCATGCACTTAAGGAAGTCGTATCAAGTTTGAAGGGGTCCTAACACGGGCATGAAAGGAGGATGAACAAATGAAGGAAGTGATCGTTTCAGAGAACGCACCAAAGCCTGTTGGACCTTACTCACCTGCCATAAGGGTTGGTGACTTCGTTTTCGTTTCAGGACAAGGCGCAATAGATCCACAAACGGGAAAACTCGTTGGTGAAACCATTGAGGAACAGACACGCCGAACCCTTGAGAACATTAGGGCGTTGCTTGAGGCTGCTGGAGCAAGCATGGCTGATTGTGTTAAGGTGACTGTCCACTTAGCCGACATAAATATGTTTAGCAGGTTCAACGCTGTCTATTCTGAATACTTCCCAGACCCGAAGCCAGCAAGGACGACAGTTCAATCAACACTCCTTCCCGGTATGCTTGTTGAGATTGATGTTATTGCTTATGCGCCGAAGAGTCGTTAACATTCCCGCGCGGTTTTTAACCAGCTGGCGCAACATGAAGCTCAATTTCAAGAGGTCCGATTGTGAATGTGTCCTTCTTTGCTCTTGCCTCAAGGGTTGCTGGACCGTTTATGCGTTTCAATTGCTCCACTGCTTCTCCGAGCTCCAAAAACGAAATGACACCGTATGATGGTCTTTCAGTATCGGTGCGCATAAGCAAGCCGCGTTCCATTGCTATTCGGCTTAACTCGCCATAAAGCATGCTCGCAAGCTCTTGCATCAGCTCGCCTACGGAAGCCCTCCCGTCAACCTTCTTTGATGTGAGCACTTCACCGCCCTTGAAGACAAGCTGGTTGCGATACAACCTTATGTCAACGGGAACCTGCTCTCCAGCCATCACATTGCGCTTCGCGTAAATTTCAACGATGACACTATCGCCAACGCTCTTTATGTTGTCAGCGACGATGTTTAATATGTCCTTTTCCGTGAACAGTGTTGGTTCATCGCTTCCCGGGAGCTTGACAAGCATCCCGAATATCTTAACTGCCCTTTCGTTACCCTGTGCTGATGCTCCTTTCTTCCTTGCCACTGAATCAGCGTCATCAAGCAACTTCTCAAGCTTAGCCAGTATCTCCTCCTTTGGCAGTGAGCCGTCAACAACACCGATTAAAACGGTTTCCTCAGCTTTGTAGATCAACTCGCCCTTGACGAGCATGCTTGCGATGTATGTGTCAAGGCTCTTTCTGTATCGTTCAAATTCGGCTTTCATCATTTGCAATTCATCAACTTGTCTTCTGAGCTCATCAAGCTGTTTGCGAGTTGTTGCAAGCGAGCGCTTTGCAGTCTCATCAGCTTTTGCTATCTCTTCGCGCACCTTTGAAAGTTCCTCTTGACGGCTTTGCAATTCTGCTACTGCCTCCTTAAGAGCATTCTCAGTTCGCCTCAGTTCTGAGAATGTCATCTTAAGGCGCTCCTTTGTTTTCGTTAGAAGCGCCTCTGTGCTCTTCAGCATTTTGTGCATCTCTTTCAACTTTGTCTGAGCAGTGCTTAGCTGTTGTTTTGCGTCTGCTAACTCTTTGCTTACTCGCGCATACTGGCGTTGTGCGAGTGTCGTCTTCTCCTGTTCAACTTTCAGCTCATCGCTTAAGCGCTTAGCTTTGCTCTTCCATAAGCGATATGAGGAGCGTAACTTCGCTACCTCTGTGCGTAGCTCTTCTCTCTCCTTGAGCAAGGTGCCAAGCTCAAATAACGCTATCCTTGCTTCTCGGCTCACAGCTGTGAGCACCAAAACCGTTACAGTGAAAATAAGGATGCCAGTGAACACAGAGACAACCATCGCTGTATGGCGTGGGCGAAGGTGAAATATTGTAAGGCGCTTTTTCCCGAGCCTCCTACCAACCACATCCCCAACATAGGCTATGAATCCACTGACAACAGTGAGTGCAATAAGGAGTCCAATTGGATACACTGCAAAGGCACCTCCAAACCGCTTAAACGAGAGATTGAAAACGGTATGTGTTTGCGTCCATAAACAGTATGCAATCTATAGTTTGCATTTGGCTGTAGCTGGCACATCGTTCCTAAATATCCAAACTGATGCAACTGCGTTTTGGTTGGTAGCATAATCTGGTATTGATTCTCACACTTGCGTGGGGGAGTGATGCGGTATGCTTCACGCTGGTTTTGCTAAGGTAGACATAACTCCACCTATGAATGTATGGCTCAGTGGTTATGCTGCTCGCACATCTCCAGCCATTGGAATACACGATGAACTTCATGCGTGTGCTCTCGTGATGAGTGATGGCGAACGGAAGGCTGCGGTGGTATCGCTTGACTTAATAGGGCTTGACTTTGAGCTCGTTGATACAACGAGGGCTCTTGTTTCAGATTGGGTTGGCATAGACAACGATGCGCTTTTGCTCAACTGCTCACACACTCACTCTGGTCCGAGTGTTTCATCTCTTCGTGCTATGGGTGATGTGAATAAGGCTTATGTTCAGTTGCTTCCGATGAAGATTGCAACGGCGGTCAAGCTCGCCAGCGAACAGATGAGACCAGCAAAGGTCTTGCTCGGCATATGTGAAGGTGCAGTTGGAATGAACAGGCGTGAAAGGAAACCGAATGGCTCAATACAGCTTGGGAAGAACCCCGAAGGTGTGATAGACCCAAATGTGTATGTGCTACGCTTTGATGGAGAGGATGGTAAGACGCTTGGGCTTGTGATGCATCATGCAGCGCATCCTGTTGTGCTCGGTCCGAGCAATTTGCTTGTATCGGCTGACTACCCGGGAGTTGCAGTGAGAGCAGTTGAAAGTGTTCTTGGTGGGAATGTGACCGCAATGTTCCTTCAAGGGTGCTGTGGCAACATAAACGCTTTGAGGGAAAGACAAACATTTGATGAGTGTGAGATGGTTGGCATAGCCTTTGCTGGGGCTGTGCTTAGAGCTTTCGCGTTCGCACAAGAAATTAAACCGTTGCCACTTCTTTCAAAGAGGCAGATGCTTCAGTTGCCGCTCACCCCACCACCTATGGAAGAGGTTGAGAGAACACTTGATGTGTATAGCAAAGAGTTGAATGAAGCAAGGCAAGCAGGCAACGAAGCAAAAGAACGAATCGCAAGCGCAATGTTGAGTTGGGCTGAAAAGGCTAAAGAGTCGTTAGCTTCGGGATGTGAGCAAAGAATGCAACCGTTTGATGTGACCATCTTGAGATTGGGCGAAATCGCTATAGTCGGTCTATCTGGGGAAGTGTTCATTGAATACGCACTCAACATTAGAAAAGCTTCACCGTTCAAGGAGACACTCGTCCTCGGGTATACAAATGGTTGCATAGGTTATGTGCCAACGGAAAGCGCTTTCTCCGAAGGTGGTTATGAGGTTGATACAGCTTACAAATACTATGGGACATTCATGCTCTCACCAAAGTGTGAACAAATAATTTTGAGTGAGGTCAAGACGATGCTTGATGAGTTAGCACACTAACCACAACTGCGGTATTGACAGAAGATTTTTTTTTGCTATACTTAATCACGGAAGCGAAACCGACCGGTTGAGAAGCGCAAGAAAGAGGGGTGATGGTTAAATTGAGAGGGCATGTTAAAACAAGGAGGGCGCACAAAGATAAAATCCTATTGCTCAAGGAGGGATGTGAGATGAAGAAGCGAAGTGGATTTGGTTT
>JBGOEV010000039.1:0-23694 GCA_041538025.1 Candidatus Thermosaccharophagus gerlachensis
TTTTCCTGCCCAAATTAACTGTGGGTCTAAATGGGGGTCGTAAGCGTATTGCCTTGTCTGTCGCTCACGGACTTCGTAAGTTGGTGCAATCCCTGCTGGTGGGTTATTCCACCGTTTCGCTTCTTTGTGTCGGAAGTCTTTCACCGTTTCTTTTGAGGTTGGTTTACTTTTTCTTGCCACACCTGCTCACCTGCCTGTGCCCTTCTTTCGTTGCCTTTTTAGCACTGCTCCTGTCCCGTCTGCATCAAACTACGATAGCACAAAAAAGTTTAGCTGTCAAGAGTGGTTTGATTTGGGGGATTGTTGTGGCTTTTAGGTTTCGTTCTCTCTTTTCATGCCCTTTCGCACCGATGCTTTTCAAGCGCATTCGTTGGACCTTTTCACTATGCTCCATTCATGTGCTATAATCGGTTGCGCGACAGTGGCACTGTGGTTTTAACCGCAAGGAGGTAAGGGCGATGATTTACCTATGTTGGTTGTTGCTCACAGCTCAACTTGCGGTGCCATCCATAGATAACGGTCTTGTGCGTGTCACACCTGTTGGTGAGGAAGGGAAATTTTTTGGTTTTGCCATTCAACCTTCAGCGGAGCCAAAGCCTCTTGTGGTTATTCGTTTTGGCAGCCTTAACAACATCTTAGCCACCTCAGCGCGAGCATACCGTAAGGACACAACACACATTTTGCTCTTCAACGGTCTTAAAGCGTTGCCAACACCGCTACTTAGCGAGGATTCGTTTGTTGAGGTTCGCTTGCTTCAAAATGAGCCCTACCCGCAAGTGCTATTTCGGTTGCGCATGCAGGGTTTTGATGCTGACGCATGGGAGAAGGCTATTGGGCATGTTCCTTTCCACTTCCTTAGTTGCTCCTTAACAGGTGCTGAAGTTTTTCACCAACGTGGTTGGATGATTGGCACTCCAAACATTGACCGTTACATCTTGCTTGATGCAGGACCAACTAACTTCATTCAAGCGCGCTGGGGCAAAGGATGGAGTTATGCGCCACCGTTTGGTGCATACCCATTGCCAGTCGTTGGTTTATGGAAGCCATCATCTGGCGTTTATGTTGGCTACGAATTTTTGAGTGCCCGCTTGACTGACCATAGCGAGCGCTATTTGGCAAGTGCCTATTGCTGGGACATGGAACACAAGTTGCCTGACATGGGGCGTGAATTCTTTGCACTTGTGTTTCCAACAGCTGTGCGTGGCTTTAGGGAGTTGCGCTATCCGCAGGGTGACGAAACTATATCAAGCCACTTCCATATACTTTGGCACAACAAGCTCTACAGCACAGATGACCCAAATCGCTTCATTCATCGTTGGCTTTGGGAACGCTTTCATGAACGCTTACCGAGTGCACCACCAATGAACGAGTTTGGGTGGTTACCTCGCAACATGGCTTTGAAGGCTTTCCCGAAGCCAGCTCTTGGCAACTTGTTCGTAACCGTTGGTGAGGAAAACCCATTTCAAAAGCCAGGTAACATCGCAGCTGTTGGAGTTAGCTTCTATACGCCAGTAATTGACTACCAGTTTGCTACTCGCAACGAGAAGGCTTTGAAACAGTTGCGTGAGCAACTTGACTGGCTCACCGAGCATGCCATACGGTTTACTGTCAACGGAGAAAAGTGCGTGTTTTGGCAGAAGCCGATTAAGGGCGATTGGCGAGAGCATTATGGTAAAGGGGTGCCAACTCTGCGCAACGTTCAAGGGTTCCAAGTTGCACAAGCTTTCTTGGATGCTATACGCAATGGTTGGCGTGAGGAGCGCTATCTTGAAGTCGTTGATGGCGTTGTGCGGTGGGCAAAACATTTCCTTTACACGCGCAACTGCTATGATGATGTGCCTGATGCACAATTTGCATGGAGTGCTGCTCCAATCGCTCATTTCCTGTTCACCTATCACTATGCCTTTCGTAATGACCCAGTGCGGAAGCAACTGGCAAATGAAGCTAAAGCATTGGGGCATGCAATCATTTACCGCTACATGTCTTTATTCCCGTGCGACAATGACCCGTTTGATAACTTGGATGCAAGCTTTCTGATGGAGCCAAACGCTGGCTTCCCATGGCTTGGTTCTGCATGCGCAAATGAAATATGGGCATACGCACATGCGTTGTTAGAGGCTTATGTTGTGACAGGTGATGCAATCTTAGGGCACTACTTGCGTGGCATGACCGAGAGATGGCACTTGCTAATGCGAGACGAAGTGCACGCAACTATCGCCGATTATGTGAATGCTTTTGCTGAGATGCTCGGGTTGTTTGATGGCGTTGTAGTTGGGCGTGGCAAGAGGAGCTCGTTTGGTGGTCTTTGGGGTGGCTTTGAGCAGTTGGCTTATCCAGTTGGCGAGGCACAAATGAGGGTTGTCTGTGGTGAGGGCGCTGCAATGGCTTTCAACAAAGTCGGCATTCGTTATGACATCACCAATTACAGGTGGGCAATGAACGAGGCAAAGCAGCCTCCAACTTTTGGGCTAAGCTTCCAAGTTGTAGCGCTCACTCACAAGGCGAAGGGCGACAAAGTCAATGTGATGGTAACTGTTCCACACTTTAATCTGCGACAAGTGGTCGTGCGAGTTGGCTCACCAACTCACCCAACGCCACGGCAAGTTATAGCTGTCACCTTTCTGGAGCGCCCTGATACGCTGTTGATTCGCGATGTGCAAGTTGGAGATGAGGTTATCATCGGTGAAGTTGCACCAGATACTCCTGTCATCAAGTGCAACATAGCGAAGGTGCGTCGGGCAGTTTTGCATTAGCAACGATGACGAGAAAATCGCTTGCAAGGGCAAAGCGCTTTCATCATGGGGGGTGATGATGGCGATGATAATGTTGTGGTTGATAGCTATGCAATTTCTCTTGCCATACAGCGCCAAGTTTCGTATTGTGGATTTAGCTCCACATTGCAACCGAGTGCTCAACATTGATTGGGGCGATAAAGACTCTTTTGCGGGCTTAGTCTCGGGTGAGAGATGGGTTTTTGGTGTGCCATTTTTCATCGTTGACCCAAACCTTAACGAGGGGAAGATAGCTGTCCGTGATGCCACTATACCTGTGAATGCGCCTGCCAACTTCTTATTTGCACTTGTAGCTAACGCTGGGAAGGAAGCCAGAATTGTTCTGCAGTTCTCTGATGGCACAAAGCAGGTGGCATCGCTTACGGAAGCAGTCCCAGCCATAGTTGCCCATCCGCCACTTTACCGTTGGCATTTGGACATGGTGGCAGTTAAGGTGAAGCATAGCGTAGCAGGAAAACAGGTCATTGAAAGGATACATATTGAAGGTGCAGACCTGTTCGCCTTAACACTCAGCACTCACTCAGAAGCCGAGTTGCGTGAGACATTTGAGGCACTTAAACAGCAAGCGATGTTGTGGCAACAAGAGGAAGCAATAAAGGCGCAATTGCAAAAGTTGCATGATGTCCTGGCGCCATTGAAAGGGCGCATCGCTATCTTGCCCACACCACCACCCGGGTCATCTCAGAGCCATCCACTCTTCATCACCCTGAGCAAGGCTGGGTTGGCGGAAAATTGTGTGATGCTTTCTCCAACTCAGCTTGTGGATGAGTTTGTCTTCAACGCCCAGAAGTTCTCCATCGCCCTTTACCTCTCTGGCGAGCGTTTTTATTACACAGTCGCCCGCCATAACGATTGTGTGGATGCAGTAAAGCGCTTTTTGCGAGATGGCGGGCTACTGCTTGTGTTTGCATCTCAGCCATTTCCGTTTTACTACGATGAGCATGGCAAAGTCATAGGCAATGCAGATGCATTTGGTCTTCCAGTGCGCTATGGTTGGGAGAAACCGCCAGCAGGCGTGAAATTGCATTTTCATTGCAACCAAAAGCAAACTATCGTGCCAGATTTGCCAGCCGTCTTTCCGTTCCCTTCAGAGGGCGATTTGAGATGGCGTCCGATCTCCAAACCGAAAGGTGAAGAAGGCGTTGATTTCATCTACACACCATTGCTGACCTTGCTTGATGAGAATGGTAACTCATACGGAGATGCAGTAGCAGTGCTGGAGTATCAAGGTGGCGAGTTTGGCATAGGAAGCCTCGCATATGTTTGGCACACGATTTGGCAAACTGAGCTTGCACTACCGTTGTTTACTGGCTTGTTGAAGTGGGCTGCAAAAACAGCTCAGGAGAGACCACCAATAGCGCATGCGCTTGTTTATCGTGCACTTAAGCCTTTGCGCATTGATGGTGAGTTGGATGAGCCAGATTGGCAGGTTGCACAGAAGCTTGAATTGAGTGATATCAAAGGTCGTAGCGCACCACAGACGATAGCTCGTCTCCTCTGGGACAGCACTTACCTCTACATCGCATTTGAATGTGCTGACACCGATATTTGGGCAACGAAAAAGAAGCGCGATGAATTTTTGTGGGAGGAGGAAGTTGTGGAGGTGTTCATTGACCCAGATGGTGATGGGCGCAATTACTACGAGTTGCAAGTCAACCCATTGAATACGCAAATTGACCTGCTAATCCCCGACGCTGTTGAAGGTGTCAAAGACGCTAAGCGCAATGCGAAATGGGATTGTGCTGGTTGGCTCAGTGCTGTAAAGGTGCATGGGACTGTTAACAAGCGCGACGATAAAGACATCGGTTGGACTGTTGAGATGGCTATCCCGCTTTCTAAGCTACTTAGCCCAGCACTTCGTGCACCATCTATTGGCACTGAATGGCGACTCAATCTCTATCGCATTGAGCGCCAGAAGGGCAACGAGAAAGAACCTCTATTGCTTTCGTGGTCAAAGTGCGTTGTTTGGTTCCACGAGCCGAAACGGTTTGCACGAGTGACTTTTGCTGGCAACACTTATGCTGACGAATTTAGCCTTTACGCTGATGGTAGTGATGGGCGTCCGACATGGATTCCTTTGCAAGGTGAGTGGCAAATGAAGGGTGGCATTTACTATGGCACCGATGGCGGTGGCGATGGCTGGATAGCGTTGGGTAGCAAGATAGGCTTTGACTGGTGGCGCAATTACGAAGTGAAGGTTAGGTTCAAGGTGCAAGAGTTTGGGAGCGACTGGCGAGATGGCTTTTGGATTGCCTTCCGCTTCCTTGATCAAGACAATGCTTATTCTCTCAACTTCTATCAAGGGCAAGGTGGTGTCGTGCATTTGCACAAAATCTATGACGGTGTTAGCACAGGTGATGAAAACCCGATGGCGATTGCTAAATGGAAGCCTGATAACGAATGGCATGAAGTTACTGTGCGCTTGGAAGGCAATAACATCACAGCATGGCTTGATGGGAAACAACTGTTCTCAACCGTTGATAAAAACTTCAACGATGTCCCAGCACTGGAGAGGGGAGCTGTCGTCATTTCGCCACGCCGTTGGTCAAAGTCACAAGGGCATACAAGAATCGCCGTCAGTAAAGTTGCAATAGAGTTGCTACAGTAAAGAGGGTCACCTAAACATAGCTTGAGGGGTGATGCGACGATGAGAACCTTTAGCCAAATAAGTTTAACATGCTTCGTTGCATGTTTTATGGTTGCGCTATTTCTCATCGTCTCGCGAGATGTTTTTCTTCTGTGTGCACAGGATGAGCGTGCCATTGAGGAAGTTAAGCAAGGCAAGCGTGATGTTGCTTACGCTTCTTGGTGGGGTTTTGACCCAGAGGATGCGACTAAGGCATTGCAGGCTGCAATTGATTCTGGTGCTAAAAAGGTCATCGTGAGCAACATGGGAAAGCCTTGGATTGTGAGTAAAACGATAATCTTGCGTAGCGATCAAGAGGTTGTTTTTGAAGAGGGTGTCATCGTTGAGGCAAAGCGTGGTGCGTTCTTGGGGAGGGGAGATTGCCTTTTCCTCGCAGCACTTCAAAAGAACATATCGCTCATCGGCTACGGTGCGACATTGAGGATGAGAAAGCAAGATTACACGAAGCCACCATATGAGAAAGCTGAGTGGAGACATGTGCTTAGCATACGCAGTTGTGAGAATGTGCGTATCTATGGCTTAAGGCTTGCGAGCAGTGGCGGTGATGGGATTTATCTTGGCGTCGCGAAGCGTGGCATACCGAACAAGAATGTGCACATCAAAGATGTCGTTTGCGTTGACAACCATAGGCAGGGCATAAGCGTGATCAGCGCTGAGGATGTGCTCATGGAGAATGTTGTGATGGAGGACACAAGCGGGACACCACCGATGGCTGGAATTGACTTTGAGCCAAATGAGCAAACGGAAAGGCTCTCTAACATCGTGATGCGAAATTGCGTCTCACGAAACAATGTCGGTGATGGCTTCGCCTTCTACTTGCACAACTTAAATGCAAATTCGCATCCCGTCTCAATACGCCTTGAGGGATGCAGGTCAATCGGCAACAGAAGGGGCGTTTCCATATCCGTTGGAAACAGCAAAGAGAAAGCAGTCGGTGGCATTATTGAGTTCGTGAATTGCAGTTTTGAAGGGAGCGAGGGCGCAGGCATATCCATTTCACAGAAGCCAACTTTTGGATGCCGTGTGCGCTTCATCGGATGTAAGATAGTCAACACTGCCTTGAAGCAGGTAACTCAAGCACCGATTGTGCTTTCAAGTTCAGCTGGCAACTTTGAACCGATTGGCGGGATTGAGTTCGTTGACTGCGTTGTAGCGGATGAGGTTGAGCGCTTACCAATAGCATACTTTGATTTTGCTGGAGGACTTGAATTGGAAGATGTCACAGGCACTTTGACACTTGTTAGAGGCACGCAAAAGAAAAGTTACAACATCACACCGCAGTTGCTGAACGAGTGGTTTCCAACGCAAGCCTTTAAGCGCTTCCCGAAGTTTGAGCTTGAGGGCGTGAAGCTTGAGCCATTGTTTCCAAGTGTGCGTTTTCAAAAGGGTGTTTCGTGTAAAGCGAGGCTGAGAGGACAAGCTGAGTTTATGCTCTGGGCTGAGAAGGGTGAGAAGGTTTCGTTTACGATAATGTTGCTACCTGTGGGTAAAGTTTCGGTTAGCCCTGCTAAAGTTGGCGTTTTAACCCCATCCAATAAAAAGCTGACCTTAGCTGAAGCCGTTTATGGGCGTGAGAACGCTTACTCGTTCACCGCTGACGAGGGTGGCGTATATCGCATCGTGTGCGATGCTGGCAGGGCAACAGCTACACTAAGCTGGAGCACTCATGGTTTATGCATTGTTGCAAGCGGTGGTGTTTTCCATTTCCTTGGAACCGAGGGTGAGTTTTATTTCGTAGTTCCAGCAGGCATATCCGAATTTGGAATCAAAGTGTGGGGTGGCAATGAAGCTGAGCGAGTTAAAGTTACATTGCGTGACGATGCCGGTCGCGTAGTTGATGAAAGAGACAATATCGCCATACCATATCAGTTCATCGTTCGTAGGGATAAACGTGAGGGCGATGCTGTTTACAGCATCATCTTTAAGCGCCCATCAATCGGTGTGCTTGAGGATTTCTTTGTCCAACTTCAAGGTATACCGCCAATCCTCTCTTGCCATAAGGAAACTTTGCTCAAGCCATCTGTAAGTCATTAACAGTTTTGGTTGCTCCCACTTACCAGTCTGGTAGCTCAATATCGCCGACGAGCCTGAGGAAGCGCTCTGTTTGCGGGTCTCGCTTAGCAGGTAACATGCCGAGCGTCTTGGCGAGTTCCTCAGAGAGGTATATCGGTGCACCCATGCGAAGTGCTATAGCAACAGCATCGCTTGGTCTTGAATCTATCTCGTAAACATCGTTACCCCATTGGAGCAATAGCAAGGCATAGTATGTATCGCCACGCAGTTCAGTTATGATTGCGCATTCCATCCTGATGTTAAGCGTTCGCAAAATTTCTGCGAGCAAGTCGTGTGTCATTGGTCTTTGTGGTTTAAGGCGACGTAGCTCCATGTCAATTGCCATAGCTTCATACTCACCTATCCAAATGGGTAGTTCGTTCCCCGATGTTGGTTCTCTAAGCACGAGTATGTAGTTTCCGTTTTTGTCCCGAGCTACCCCACCAACATAAACTTCAACCACTTCTCATCACCCTTCCTAAGCTGTGTTTGCTGTGACAGTGTTTCTCAGTTACCTTTTTCTCCAAGTGTAATTGATGACACGCTTTCGTCTTGTTTGTAAATCACACACGAAAGCTGTTCAATGTCATGTGCGAAGCCATTTACTGCCCGGTGCTTGTATTGGCACACCAAGTTTGCAAAGCGGGCATGAGCTTGGTTCATACAAATCAAGTGGCAAGCGCAAAAGAACCTCAAATCGGACATCAAGTTGCAGTGGTTCTTTCCCTCTATCTACGATTGCTGCTGCTCCAACCACATTTGCCCCGTAGCTTCTGGCAACGCCTATCAACTCCTTGATTGAACTTCCCGTTGTAACGATGTCTTCCACTACGAGCACCTTCATGCCGATGTGTATCGCAAACCCTCTCCGCAACTTCATGACGCCTTCCTCACGCTCTGTGAACATGGCTTTACAACCGAGCTGTCTTGCGGTCTCGTATGCGAGTATGATACCGCCAACTGCCGCACCAAGCACAACATCAATGCTCTCATCATGAAACCGTCTGGCGAATTCAGCACACAATTTCGTTGTCACATCGGGGCGTTCAAGCACTCTAAACTTCTCAATGTAGTGTGCGCTGTGCATGCCCGAACTCAAAACGAAGTGTCCATCAATGAATGCGCCACATGAACGCAACATGGATTCAACATCATGTGGTGTTAGGAAGTTGACAGCCAACGCTTATCACCTCCACTTTTGAGCTACCGCTTTTGTCCTCGGCACAAGAGAATCATTAAGTATGTTTTGACAGCGTGGCAAAATTTTATCCGAATGTATAAGCGAAAGCCTTCTCAAAATGATGTAGCTTCCAATAAGAGTTTGCATCGTAGCGTTAAAGGGGTGTGAGCAACAACAATGTCAAAGTGTGCCATCTGCATGAGGAGGAAGGGGAAGCGACATTGCCCAGCTCTTCAAAGAAACATTTGTGCTCAATGTTGTGGCAGTAGCAGGTTGAAGCGCATCCAGTGTCCAGCAGGGTGCGTTTATTTACAGCTTGCACGCACTGTTGAGATTGAAAGGCGAGAAAGAGAATTGCAGAGGCGTAGCGCACTCTCAAGCAGGCTTGAGCTTGAAGTTTCAAGCTTCCCGATACGGGAAGCGATTGTTTCGTATACAACGGTGCATGCTGATGTTACAGATGATGATGTTGTTTCTGTCTTAGAAGCACTTGAACATGCTGTCCACAGTGAGATGGCACAGGGCGTGAAAGTGACACCAAACCTGCCAGAGCATCTTATGCCCTTAGCTAAAGCGATAACAGATAATGTGGCTACTATGCGCAGTGAGCTCAACTTCCCACACAACGCTGCATTGATGAGGGCATTAAGAGCTATACGTCAGGAAGCTGATGGTGTAATGAGGCGTTCTGACGATAGACGCTCCTTCATAAAGGCATTAAGGGCGTCAGTTAAACCGCATTCGCTTGGTGAATTCATAGCAAGGCTCAAAGGAGGAGATAGCGAAGGTGTAGGGCGTAAAATAGTGCTCCCACAGTAGCTTGCTCTTCTTGGAAGACTTCGCTCTTGACCTCGGTTGCTTAGAAAGCTATAATGATAGTAGCATTGTCTTGGCGCAAGCATAAAGGAGACGGAGGTGATAAAGAGATGGCAGGTGTAAGACCGTGGCAGGTAGTTGTGATCATCATCGGGATTGTGGCGATTGTGATCGTGGCATGGCAAGCGTGGAAAACTTTCAAGCCACCTGCTCCACCACCAACGGGTCCGGTGATGACAGGCTTTATGCCTCCAGGACCCTATGGTCCAGCATATGGTGGTCCAGGTCCTACATCGGTTCCGCCAAAGTAAAACTGATGTGGTTTTTTATTGTTTCATTATTTCGCTGTTTGGGGCAGGGCGATTAAGGGTTGGAATTTAAAAGTCGCCTTGCCCTGATCATTTTATGCGCATCTGCGAAGTATGTTTTTGGTGTGCATCCATTTAATCAGTGGGCGCTCAAAACAGCGTAGCACTTTCGTTGTGATGAAGTTTAAATTCGTCATCGGCTCAACCAGTATCGTAAACATGCCGATGCGCTTTGCCATGAAAATATCGGTGAACAATTGGTCACCGATCATGACGGTTTGTTTAATTCCTATGCCGTGCTTTTCAAGCATGCGTTTCACAAAAGATGAGCGTGGCTTCCATGCGGGCGCTATATAGAGCACACCGAGTGCCTCTGCTATATGTGTAAGCCTCTGTGAACGAACCTCGTTTGAGACGATGTAAATGTTGAAGCCATTTGCCTTGAGTTGTTCAAGCCACATCTTGACATCGTCTCTAATATCCCAAGAACCAGTTGGTGTAAGCGTGTTATCAAGGTCTATCAGAACCGTCTTTATACCGAGTATGCAAAGCAGGTTCGGCGATATCTCAACGACAGACTTGGCGTATAGGTCAGGCAAAAAGTAGCGCATCAATAGGCGCTCCAACAACGACATCTCACCACCGGAATGCCATAGCCGACCAAGGTTATTGGTTTGTCTTCCTTTTGCTGTAACTTGATTGCAACTTACGCCATTGCCTTACAGCCAACATATGTTCCCTAAATGTCCTTGAGAATTTATGTCTCCCCTCTCCGCAAGCAACATAGTAAAGGTAATCAACATTTGCTGGCTCTAATGCAGCAAGCAAAGATTTGAGGCTCGGGTTACAAACAGGTGTTGGTGGCAACCCCAAATGCTTGTAGGTGTTATAAGGTGAATCAATTTGCAGGTCTGAGTAGGTAATCCTTTTCTTGCGTTGCTTAAGGGCATAGAATATTGTCGGGTCACATTGCAATGGCATGCCGAGCCTCAACCTGTTGTTAAGGACGCCGGCGATGATTGGACGCTCATCATCAACTTTTGCTTCCCACTCAACCATTGACGCGATTGTCACAATCTCATATAAGCTGTATGAACACCTTTTCAACTTCTCTTCATTTGGCTTGATGAATTGCCTCTCAAACTCATCCAGCATTACGCTGATAATGTAGCTTTCGTCTCTGCCCGGGCGCAATGGTGGGAAGTAATATGTTTCAGGGAAGAGGAAACCCTCAAGCGGTTTGCCGTTTTCTAACCATGGCTTTCGCAACTGTGCAGGTGGCTTCTCAACCAATCTAATCAACTGTTCTCCATCAGCGAGCTTTAACTCTTCAAGCTTCTTCGCTATTTCGTGGCTCATCAACCCCGGCGGTATTGTTGCATGGATGAATCTCGGTTTCCCTCGCTTCAATATCATTAGCAAACCAAACCTTGAGAGCCTTTCTGGCAGGTCATAAATCCCAGCCCTCAAATTTTTACTCACGCCAACGGCGTTCAAGCATAGCTTGAACAACCATATTGGGCGATGAACATTAAGCGAGGCTATCTCGTTGAGCGCATCACTTGTTGTTGAGCCAAGGTAGATCTTTATGCTTTTCCCACGCCCAATGTGGATCGGTAGGAAAAGCCATGTAGCAAAGATGGTGAAGAGCACAGCAATGCATAATGCAAGCGTGCCAATAACTTTTAACCAAAGCCTGCCTAAATTCACTTCGCACGCACCACCTTAACCACCCAATCAACGATATCAAGGTGGTCTAAGCCGGCTGGGAAGGTGTCACCAGAGACTTCTTTTATGAAGCCAAATCCGTTCCTGTATTCAGCTGTAGCTCGCATCGGTATCGTCACATAATCATTACCTCGTGGTCCGAGTGCGTCGTAGCTTCTGATGCCTTCGTAATTCGGATCAACTATGAGTTCATCAACTGCGATGATGTTGAAGTCAATCCTCTCCGGTATGCCAGCCCTGAAAAACGATTCCATATCAACAGTTACCGATATACTGTTTTGACGCTGCTCAAACTCAATTGGGTAGCCGATTAATATGGGTTGCAACGGGTCATCTGGGTTGACCTCAAAGAGTGTAGCTCGTCCAAGGTGTATCTCAACGAAGCGAGTGAAAGAGCCAGTCCCCCAGCCGTTCCCAAATGGTTTGACGACCGCGGGCAGAGGACCATCAAGCGGATCATCATCGTCGTCAAAGGCAAGGAAATAATATGAGCTTGGATTAATCTCACCGCTCACTTCGAATGTTATCGTTATCCTGTTTTTGCTTACCCCGGGCATCTCAATTTTTGGGTATCGTGCACACCCTGCAAACAACATGGCGAGCATGATACACCAACTTGCCAATATTCTCTTGAGCGAGCTCACAGCGTGGTAAAAAATGAGCACAGCTTCTTCTTTCGCTCCCCCTGCATTTCAAATTTTAGGGCTTTCGCTTATCGCTATCGGAATGTGAAGTTGCGATGCGCATTGCTTCAATTTCCTCCTCTGTAAGGCGCATTGGAGAACGCCATCCGATTATTGGTTTGGCAAAGCACCTGCTTTCATGTCTCCCAAAGAGAGATGTGATAACAGCACCATTGCCACAAGCATCAAGGATAGCAAGCGAGAAGCTCTGTTCACCGCCCACATCTTGGAACGCATCAAAGCGCACAACGCCCACATGCTGTATGCATTTCTTTTGGCGCTCTGATAGCTCTGCAACAAGCTGTTGCAGTGAGCGCACATCCTCGCATGTTCTTTCAATGCGCTCAAAAACACCTTTGAGTGCCTCCACAAAGTCAGATGGGTGAGTGTCGCCAATCAATCTGTTTAGCGATTTTGAGAGGCGATTCAGTTTCACAGCTAAGGTAGCCAGCAGGATGAGTTGAGCAAAGCAAACGACTGTTAGCCCGACGATTATCTCAGCTTGGTTTAAAGCTATAAGCGAACGAATGGCAGCGTAGCTCACTTTCAACCACCCCTTAGCCAAAAAACTCGTCATCAAATTTGAGCAACCTATATCGCTGTGCGCCACGGGTGACTATATATGGATTGTAGTGCACAGCGTGCTCGTTTGATTTTACATGCGCCAAAATAGATTGCAGTAGTAGAAAGCAATTTTGCATGTAAGGGTGAGGTTTATGGACAACAAAGAAGCTTCTCACACTCCAAAGCGCGTTCTAAACATCTTTGACGCCGTATGCATCATTGTGGGCATAGTCATAGGAGCAGGTATTTTCAAGGTTCCCGCAATCGTAGCTAAGAACACACCAAATGAGGTTTTGATGCTATTTGCATGGTTTCTTGGGGGGTTACTTTGCATTGCTGGTGCATTCTGTTATGCTGAGCTTGCAAGCGCTTATCCACAAGCTGGTGGCGACTACATCTACTTGAAGAGAGCTTATGGTAGCTTTTTGGGGTTCGCTTTCGTTTGGGCAAGGCTAAGCGTGATACAGACTGGCTCAATCGTTTCATTAGCTTATGTATTTGGTGACTACATGACGAGGATTTTTAACCTTGGGCAGTTCTCGCCAACGATTTATGCTGCCGTCGCTGTATTTCTCTTCACGGTGCTCAATGTCATAGGTGTTCAACAAGGGAAGCTCGCGCAAAACATTTTGACAGGTGCCAAGGTTGCAGCACTCATCAGCATCGTGCTCCTCGGGCTCTTCTCACGGAGCCATGAGACAACATCGCATGCCAGTAGCACTAACGGTTCGTTCAGTTGGGCTGCATTTGGACTCGCTATGATTTTCATCCTATACACTTACGGTGGATGGAACGAAGCTGCTTTCATAGCGGGCGAGTTGAAAGACGCAAAAAGGAACATGGTGAAAGTCATCATCATAAGCATGTTCACACTTATAGCCATTTACATGCTCATCAATTACGCGTATTTGAGGCTTCTTTCATTTGAGGTGATGAGGGAAAGCGACGCAGTTGCTGCTGATGCACTTTCAAAAGTCATGGGCAGGTTCGGTGAGGTTGTGATAAGCGCATTTGTTGCGCTATCGGCGCTCGGGGCAACTAACGGAACTATATTTACAGGCGCAAGAAGCATTTACGCCTTAGGAAGCGATTACTACGGCTTAAGGTGGCTCGGTGTATGGCACGGGCGCTTTTCAACTCCATCAAGTGCTCTAATCACGCAGGGCGTGATTTGCATGGCTCTAATCTTGCTCTCCCTTTTTGGCGAGGGCTACAGGCGAGGTTTTGAGAACATGGTTGAATACACAGCGCCCGTCTTCTGGTTTTTCATGCTCCTGACTGCTATATCCATCGTTGTGTTGCGAATCAAGGACAAAGATATTGAGCGCCCATTCAAAACCCCAGTGCTACCTTTGACGCTCACGCTCTTCTGTGGCATGTGCATATACATGTTTTATTCAAGCCTCAAATATACGATAGAGTCTGGGCGTTTCTATGCCCTCATTGGGGTTGGCGTTCTACTTTTATCTGTGCCATTCTACTTTGTGACATCGTTCATTGAGCGGCGAGCAACACGATAGCGTGTTTGGGTGCATCAAACGAAAACTAACTGTTAGGAGGGTGAGTGGAGATGAGGCGAGTAGCTATGTTCTTATCACTTGTGCGGGTGTCGCTTTCTCTCTACTTTGCGTTGGTGTGCGCCCATGTGTATGCAGGTCAACCTGAGGTTTCGTTTGGTCCGTTCGTGCCAACACCGATGCCAGTCGTAGAAGAAATGCTCAAGTTAGCCAATGTGACGAAGGAGGACATCGTTTATGACTTGGGTTGTGGTGATGGGAGAATTGTGATAATGGCTGCAAAGAAGTTTGGGGCAAGGGGCGTCGGAATTGATATTGATGCTGGGTTGATAGAGAAATGCAAAGAGAGCGCGAAAGCCGAAGGCGTCGCAGATAAGGTGCGCTTCATAGCTGAAGACGCGATGAAGAGCAATATAAGCGATGCAACGGTTGTTACGCTTTATGTCCTACCGAATGCTATGCTTAAGCTTCGCCCGAAGCTGTTAAGAGAGCTAAAGCCCGGTGTTAGAATTGTCTCACACAACTATTCAATGGGTGATTGGGAGGCTGATAAGGTTGTCCATGTGAACGTGGATTATCAGCGCACACTTTACTATTGGGTTGTGCCTGCAGGTGTTGCTGGTGTATGGCGTTGGAAAACACAGCTTAACGGAAAGACCGTTGAATGTGTTATGAGGCTGAAACAGGAGTTCCAGAAGGTTAGCGGTGTGCTTGAAGTTGACGGCTCAGAGTGCAAGGTAACCGATATAAAGTTGCTTGGAAATGAAATCTCGCTCTCAGCGGTAGCCCCAATCGGTGGGAAGGAAGTGAAGCTTAGCTTCAGCGGGATTGTTTCTAACGACACCATAAAGGGCACGCAAGTTGTTGATGGAGTGAAGTCAAACTGGAACGCTTCCAGAAAGCGAATAAGCATTGATGGCAGATGGAAATGGGAAGCCAAGACGCCAGATGGCGAACTGCGTGGTGAATTGCTTATCAAGCAAGGTAAGGATGGCATGCTCTCGTTCGTATTCTTGGATGGTGATTCGGGAACAGAGCTATGGGATTGGTATGTTTGGGGTGCATCGTTGCGCTTCTCAGCCAAGTTGAGCTCCGGTAAGGAGGTCACATTTAGAGGGCTCATTGAAGATGATAGGATAGTCGGCAATGTGAAGTGTGATGCGTGGGGTGGAGAAGGTGAATGGAATGCTATCAAGATTAGCACAAGATGAGGTGATGCATAAAGATGGATGTGCCACGCATAGTTACCGATCTGCCCGGACCAAGATCAAGGCAATACCTTGAGCTCTCAAGGCTTTATGAGAGCAGGTCGCTTTCCGAGCAAGTCCCTGTTGTCCTTGAGAGGGCAGAGGGAGCAATCGTTGAGGATGTTGATGGTAACAGGTTCATTGATTTCACATCCGGTGTTCTCGTGATGAATGTTGGGCATTGTCATCCAGAGCATGTGGCAGCGATAAGGGAACAAGCTGGCAAGCTATTGAATTGCTACGACTTTGCGAATGTGCCGAGAATAATGCTTTCAAAGAAGCTCGTTGAAATAACACCACCGAACCTCAATAGAGTTTTCATCCTCACGACCGGGAGCGAAGCTGTTGAAGCAGCGATAAAGGTCGCAAGACGCTACACCGGTAGGCACGAGATAATTTCGTTTCATGGAGCTTTCCATGGGCGCACTTATGGGAGCATGAGTGTCGGTGGTAAGATGGGAGTGAAGAAAGGGTTTGGTCCAATGCTTCCCGGCGTGCACTTTGCGCCATTCTGCTACTGCTATAGGTGTGTCTTTGACAAGGTTTATCCACAGTGCAACTGCTATTGCTTAAACTACCTTGATTGGCTTGTTGAAACGCAAACGACGGGTGACATTGCAGCTGTCATCGTTGAGACATATCAAGGTGCTGCTGGCTCAATTGTTCCACCAGTTGAGTGGCTCCAAAGGCTTGAGAAATGGTGTCGTGAAAAAGATGTCTTGCTCATTGTTGACGAAGTTCAAGCGTCGTTTGGGCGCACGGGGAAGATGTTCTGCTTTGAGCATTACGGCATAACTCCAAACCTGCTCTGCCTCGGTAAAGGCATATCCTGTGGTGTTCCATGCTCAGCGCTCATTGGTGAGGCACGCATAATGGATGTGCTTGAGCCGGGGAGCATGTCAAGCACAAACACTGGCAACCCATTGGCTTGCGCTGCAGCACTGGCGTCAATTGAGATAATTGAGCGCGAGGGATTGTGCGAGAGAGCAGAATCTATCGGAACGAAGATGCTTGAGAGGCTTAAGGAGATGGAGAAGAAGCACGATATAGTTGGAGAGGCTCGTGGGCTTGGGCTCGCTTTAGCGCTTGAGATAGTCGCAGATAAGGAGAGCAAGAAGCCGGCACCAGATTTAACGAAGCTCATCATAAGGAAAGCTTTTGAGAAAGGTTTACTGCTGATTGCGCCCATAGGTCTCTTTGGGAATGTCATTCGGATTGCTCCACCACTTGTCATAACATGGGAACTCGCTGAGAAGGGTCTGCAAATACTTGATGAAGCTATAAGCGAAGTTGAGGCTAAAGTTTTTGCCGTTGCTAAGTAACGCCAGAAAGCCATAGATTAACAGAACCTGCCATATTCTTCAACAGCCTCAAATAGGGCTACAATGTTCTCCCAAGGCACATCTGGTTCTATGACATGTGTTGGCGCTATGACGATGGCAGGCGCAAAAATTTCAATCATCCTTTTGACTTCCATCTTAACATCCTCTGGCTTGCCGAACGGTAGCACTGACTGAGTTCCAATCGTGCCCCAAACTGCAAGCTTTTCTCCGTATCGCTTCTTTATCTCAACCACATCCATGCACTCTGGCTGGACTGGGTTAAGCACTGTAACGCCAACTTCAATAAGGTCATCAATGATTGGCATAATGTAGCCATCGCTGTGATACCAGACTGGTATGTCTGGCACTACTTCCCTTGCAGAATCAATTACCCTCTTTAGGCATGGCTTGAGGAAGCGTCTCCACAGCTCTGGGTTCATCATCAACCTGTCTTGCATACCAACATCATCGCCAGTTCGTAGCATATCAACGCCTGCCTCTGCGAAGCGTCTTGCCCTAAAGCAAGCATCCAATGTGAGGCGCTCAAGCAAAGCTTCAACAAGTGCAGGGTTGAAAAGCATGTCAATGAACATCTTCTCCATACCTATGAGCTGCCAAGCTGTCTCAAATATGTGCCCCGCAAAGCCACTGACGAAGTAGCCAAGTCTGTGCAGTCTTTCAACCTCCTCTTCGAGGTGTTCATGTCTGTATGTGAGTGTCACATCAGGGAATGGGTAACGCTCAATGTCCTTTACGCTCTCGGCGTGACTCAACGGGAAAACATGCTTAACGAAGTGGTAGAACCTTCCCGGCAAGTGTGCAACTCCATATTCGTTTGCTATTATCGTTCCTTCGGGAAGGCGTTTAAGGTAAGGTGTGAAGTCGGGGAAATCCTCCGGTTTAAGTGGCTTGAAGTCAACAGACCTTGTCTCAAAGCCAAAATACTCAGCTGGGTCATCACAACCTGTTTCCTGTTTGAAGCGCTCATATGCAGATGGAGTAAAGCCTGCTTCCTTCGGGACTTTGTCGGGATACTGATGATGTATAGCCCTCCACACCCTTTCCCTTGGTGTCATAGCACATCACCTCATAGAGCCATTTTAAAAGCCACATTAAAGCAATAGCGTTGCGTATGGGTTTACGCTATACTCCCAAAATTGAGACAAAGTCTCATTAAGGTGATGAAGCATGGATGAAAGTAAAGAGGAAGAATGTATTCTCCCACTAAGCGAATTGCCTGAAGGGAGTCGTGGCATCGTTCACGCAACATATGGTGGGAGGGGGATGTTGGCTCGTTTAAGCGCTATGGGGTTGACGGTCGGAACAGAGGTAACTGTCGTCCAGAACCCTTTCGTAGGTCCAGTAGTTGTTGATGTGAGAGGCGTTAGGCTTGCCATAGGTAGAGGGATGGCTACAAGGATAATGGTTTGTGTTAAGCAGGATAAGTGAAGGGCTACTGATTTGGCGTTATAGCCAACGGTGAGCTTTCAGTTTTAGGGGGTGTAACCTGCAGTATGGAAATAACCGTTGCTCTTGCCGGCAACCCGAATGTCGGCAAGAGCACGCTTTTTAACATCCTCACAGGTATGCACCAACATGTAGCCAATTGGCCAGGGAAGACTGTTGAGCGAAGAGAGGGCATTTGCAAGTTTGAGGGGCACACTCTCCACATAGTTGACCTGCCCGGCACATATAGCCTCACAGCGAACTCAGTTGAGGAGTTAATCGCAAGGGAGTTCATAATAAAGGAGCGCCCAAACGTTGTTTTGGCAATCGTTGATGCATCAAGCATTGAGCGAAACCTCTATCTTGTAGCTCAGCTCTTGGAAATCACGGATAAGGTTGTCATAGCGCTCAACAAGATGGATCTGGCTGAAGCTAAGGGTTACGGGATTGATGTAGTTGGGCTTGAAGCCTCCATCGGTGTGCCAGTAGTCCCAATAGTGGCGAGGAAAGCACAAGGCATAAGAGAACTCGTTGAGCGCACCATAGCTGTGGCAAGCGGGACCGAGAAGACAAAACCAAAACTGATACGGTATAGTGCGTTAGAGGACGCAATAAAGCAAATCAAAGCGCTCTTGGGAGAGCAAACGATTGACAGCTATATGCCAGATTGGCTTGCACTTAAGTTGCTTGAGGGTGATCCGGAAGTTGAACGCTTCCTCAAGGAATTCCTACCGGATGAGGTGTGGAGAAAAATAGACAGGGTGCGAAACAGGAACGAGAGAGCACCAATACTTATAGCCGATGCGAGGTATGCGTGGATAAGGGAAGCCCTCGCAAAGAATTTGCGCAAGCCACCAAAGGGAGTTATCACCGTTACCGACACACTTGACCATATACTCGCCCACCCGCTAATTGGCTTGTCCATCCTCATCGTTATCTTCGTTTGCATCTTTTGGCTCACATTCAAGCTCTCAGAACCATTCGTTACTGCGCTTGATGATTTCTTCCATCTACTTGCTGAATGGCTTGAAGCACACTTGCCATTTGGCTCATTTGTGAAGGGTTTGCTCATTGATGGTGCACTGGCTGGCTTTGGCGCCGTCGCATCGCTATTGCCAGTGCTTATTGTCTTCTTCCTGCTGATGGGCATACTTGAGGATAGCGGATACATGGCAAGGATTGCGTCAGTCATGGATGGATTGATGCACATATTCGGCTTGCATGGTAAGGCTGCATTGCCTTTTGTGCTCGCATGTGGATGTAATGTCGTCGGTATAATGAGCACCCGAATACTTGAGAGTGAGAGGGATCGCCTCCTCACCATATTGCTTAACCCGCTTATGCCTTGCTCGGCAAGGCTGAGTGTCATGGCTTTCTTCACAGCAGCATTTTTCCCACCTCATCTTAGAACGCCAATCATGCTTTCGTTCCTCTTGCTGAGTTTGCTTTCGGTCTTCATTGCGGGTGTGATACTTTCGCTGTTTGTTGTTAAAGGTGAGCGCATGCCACTCCTAATTGAATTGCCAGTCTACTCCATACCGAATACACGCACTGTATTCATGTTTGTTTGGCATAAAGTGATCATGTTCTTGAAGCGTGCTTCAGTTTTCATAGTATGCGTGTCAATGCTTGTTTGGTTGCTCTCAAATCTGCCAGCTGGTGCACCAATGCATATGACATTCCTTGGGATGCTCGGAAAGTTGCTTCGTCCATTTGGCGAGCTAATTGGGCTTGATTGGCGTGCATGCGCAGCACTCATAACTGGTTTCTTAGCGAAAGAGAATTCGCTCGCGACTCTCAGCGTCCTTTATGGTGGTGCTGGTGAAGGTTTTATTGAAAGCCTCCGAAATGCAATGACACCTCTGCAAGCGTTCTCTTTCACCCTCTTCCAGATGCTCTACATACCGTGTGCAACAACCGTCGTTACAATATGGCTTGAGACACGCTCCATTAAGTGGACTGCCCTTGCCATCGCTTACCCATTCCTTCTGGCAACCATTTTGACAGCCTCAATTTACAACTTAGCGACGCTACTTATGTGACGAGCTACACCAACGATGAAGACCGTTATGCTTCAAAATGGTTGAGTGGGTGAGAGGAAGTGAAGAGGCATTCCCACAACTCACATGAAGTTTTCCGTAATGTGTTAGTGGCATTCTGGATGTGCATTATCAGTTTGCTCTTCATCCATGAGCATCGCACCATCATAGCTTTCCTTTTGATTCATCTTTGGCAGTTGCTCTTCAAGTGAGGTCTGCCATGTGGGTAGTGCTTTTGAAGCATTTTCTGGACATGATGATATTTGCGATATTGGCATTCATTGCATGCGGGTTTGGCGTTCGAGTGCTCATTTTATTGAGGGTGAAGTGCGCACATAAAGTTGAAGCAATAATGTGTGCCATTGGCATTGGCTTTGCAGTTCTTTCATACGGCGTTTTTCTTGTGGGCGTGCTCGGATGGCTCAACAGGACTGCAGTATTGGTCCTGCTCGGACTAATGTTGCTCGTTTCAGTCCCATCAATAGGTGCTGTTAGAAGGAAGCTAATAGTGAACATTTATGAGCAAATCCCTCAGGTGCTACCTAAAATAAGTTCTTCACACTCACCACTCGAGCTTGCTATGACAACCCTTTGCATATTCATCTCCATCTTGGTTCTAATCGGCGCATTAAGCCCACCAACTGCAGTTGAATGGGATAGCCTCTCTTACCACCTCGCCATACCGAAGCTTTACTTGGAAGCGAAACGCATTTACTTTGTTCAGTTCACATCGCATGCGAGCTTTCCGTTTACAACTGAAATGCTTTATACAGTTGGGCTTGCTTTGAGTGGGCACTCGCTCGCAAAGCTCTTTCACTTCTTCTTTTTCCTCGGATGCTGTGTGCTTTTGCTTTGCATCGGCAATTCAATAGCATTAAAGATATGGCGTGATGCTTCTGATAAAGAAAGCCCAAATCAACTACCGTCACCAGTAAGGTCAGCATGGGCTTCGGCGTGGACATTGTTCACCATCCCGATAGCTGTGGCTGAAGCTTCAACAGCGTATGTTGATATTGCCCTCTCATTCTATGGTTTGCTTGCAGTCCTTGCAGCGTTAAGATGGCTTGAAAACAAATCTTTTGGATGGTTGATGCTTTGTGCAATTTCTTGTGGCTTGTGCATGGGCATCAAATACTCTGGCATCATCATGCTTTTCTTACCTGTAGGGCTCTTCTTGTTTCACACAGCAGTAGCAAAACAAAACTTCTTAAAGGGCACAGCGAGTATCTTGAAAGCTTGTTTATCACAGTTTTTCCTCCCGCTCATTGTGGCAGTCATTGTGGCAAGCCCTTGGTATGTGAAGAACATCATCACGACTGGTAACCCGTTCTTCCCATTCTTCTATGAGGTCTTTGGTGGACGAGGTTGGAACAAAAAAATGGCTGAACAGTATCGCAAGCATCAACTTGAATTTGGGACAGAGCGAACACCACTGCAACTCCTTCTGGCGCTTTGGAACTTGACCATGCACTCCGACATACCGAAGGAATTGATGCCCACAGGCAAGCCAAAGCCGTTCAGATACGAAGTTGAGCCTAATCCAACGAGTGGTATTGGATTGACTTTCCTTGCCTTCCTTCCGACACTCGTGTTCATGAGACCGATATCGCCGTATGCGTTGCTTTTGTTAGCATTGTGTGCTGTGTGGTTTTTGGCGTGGTTTTTTAGTGTCCAGTATTTGCGCTATTTACTCCCGTGCCTCATTATGCTTTGTGGCATCGTGGGCTACGCATACTCACATTGGTTTGAGAAGTATCCGCTAACACGCGTTTCAGCTCAAGTGGCAATGCTGTGCGCACTATCTTATTCAACGCTTATAGCCATCGCGTGGGTGCTACCGTGTGCGCCAGTTGTTTTTGGCATCATCAGCGAGGATGAATACTTGCAACAGACACTGCCAGCATATGCTATCGCAAAATACATCAACGTATACCTACCTACGGACGCAAAGGTGATAACATACGGAGAACCGCTTTGCTATTACTTTGAGCGTGATTACCTGTGGGGTGACCCGGGACACAACCTCCTCATTGACTATGCTAAGGTGGCTTCGTCAAGCAAGCCGATGCTCGCACTGTTTGAGGAATACCGCAAGCTCGGTGTGACTCACATACTGCTAAACAGGCGATATTTCTCGCTCTCGCAAGAGGGCGTTCCAAACGGTGTCATTAGGATGGCGATCAAACTCGGTGTGCTGAAGCAACTAACGAGCGTGATGGGAGAGGAGCTATACGAAATTGACTGGGATGCACTTCGCAAAATAAAATAGCGCCTGGCTTCGTTGAACTTAGGACTGCATCATGTTGTGTGGAGGTAAGACGAATGCGGTGGTTGGGATTGGCGATAGCGTTTATGGCTTTGCTTATCAGCTTCAGAGTGGAACAATGCCTGACGAGCACGAAAGATTTTCAATCAGCAAAAGATGCACCGCCAAGCGAAGAAGTTGAATGGCGGTTGGTTGGTCCCGGTGGTGGCGGTTGGATTCAGTCAGTCGCTTTTGACCCCAAAGACCCCAACACGATTTATGTCGGTTGCGATGTCGGTGGCTTCTATGTTTCCTTTGACGGCGGTAAGACTTTTGAAATTTGCAACAACGGGCTTCGGGATTACTTCGTTGAAGCCATCGCCGTTCACCCGAAAAATCCCGACATCATCTTGCTCGGCACACAAGGCGGAATTTTCCGAACAACCGACAAGGGCAAAACTTGGCAGTGGATTCGCAACGGTTTCCCTCCCACCCAACGATACTCCTACTCATCGCCAATCGGAGCAATTTGCTTTGACCCTCAAAACCCGAATACCGTTTATGCTGGCATCGGTCGCCCCAGACTCGCACGAGAAGGTCGCAAAGGAGAAGGGCAAGGCGCAATCTACCGAAGCACCGATGGCGGACTGACTTGGCAACGCATTGACGGCGGACAGTTGCCAAAGGATGCCGTCATCAGCGACATTGAAGTCAAGCCCGACGACAGCAAGGTCATTTTAGTGGCAACGGACAAAGGCATTTTCCGAAGTGATGACGGCGGCAAAACTTGGCAACCATCAAACGAGGGTTTGCCCCATCTTTTCATCCAAGAAATCGCTTTCGCTCCCTCTCAACCCAACCGCGTTTACGCTACCCTCTTGACAACATCCCGTGAAGGGCAAGCTTGGAATGGGGGCGTCTATCGCAGTGACGATGCAGGCAAGACTTGGCGTTCTTGCACAGGCAATCTACCACAACGCGTAGGTCCAGACCTTTATCGGCAAAGTAATTACGGCGAAATCGTCGTTGACCCACGCAACGCTGATGTCGTCTATGTTGGTGGGCGAAGTTGGTGGAATCCCGGCGTTTACAAATCGGTTGACGGCGG
>JBGOEV010000040.1:0-23652 GCA_041538025.1 Candidatus Thermosaccharophagus gerlachensis
TCCTCAAGCTTTTAGCTGCTATGACAATTAACGGGTAAGCCCCTAAACACCTTTGTAGCATTCCGCATACATCTCTCTGTCGCTCCTTTGCTATACTTAATGACGATAGAGACGAGGTGAAGAGAGAGCATGAACGGTTGGCGCATAGTCGGCTTCATTGCCATAGCAGTCGTTGGCATAATCCTCATCATGAAGTTGCTCTCTATCTACGCTGAATGGTGTTGGTTTGTTTCAATTGGCTATCAATCAGTCTACGGCAAAATACTCGTTACAAGGTTTTTACTTTTCCTGCTTGCTTTCCCAACATTTTTTTCCATCCTTTACGTGCCTTGGCGTTACATACTTAAACTTCCTGCTCCGCCCTCTTCACGCAAATGGCTTTTGGAGGCGGATGAGTTAGAGGCACTTGATAGATCTGTCAGGAATGCCTCACTCATTGTTTCGCTTGCAGCTTCTCTCATTGCTGGCTACTATATGAGCCACAAGTGGTTGACGGTGTTACAGTTTATCCATCCAACACCTGTGAACATCCATGAACCGATATTCGGTAAGCCTATAGACTTTTACCTTTTCAGGTTGCCACTGTATGCCGTCGTGTTGGGTTTTATCTCCTATGCTATTTCAATTTCAATCGCTGGCTCAATCCTGCTTCTCATATTTGATGACCACATTTCATTCACTGAAGCAGGCACAGAGATGAGCGAAGTTGCTGTGCGGATACTTTCACTGCTTGCTGCCCTTTGGTTTGCCGTCGCATCTATTGGAAGTTACTTTGGCATGTTTAAACTGCTCTATTCAATGCGTGGGAGGGTTTATGGAGTTGGCTTCGCTGACTACTATGCCACCCTACCTGCATTATGGGTGCTTATATTTGTCTTTGCACTGGTTGCTGTAGTGCTTGCCTTCAACATTAAAAAGATGAGCATGAAAATCTTGCTTTGGTCAACTGGCGTTGCTATTACCCTTTCGTTCTTCGGGCGCTTTTTTATCCCCGGGCTCGTGCAAGTCTTTATTGTCAACCCGAACGAATTGCAACTTGAGAAGCGATTCATTGAACACAACATAAAGTTCACAAGATACGCATACAACTTGGACAGATTTGAGGAACAGCCATATCATGTGCGTGAGCTTAGTGCTGACATCATAGTAAAAAACCGTGAGCTGCTTAACAGTATAAGGCTTTGGGATACTCGCCCACTTAAGAGCGCTTACGAACAGCTTCAGTCAATACGCCCGTATTACAGCTTCATTGATGTGGATGTTGACCGATACATTATTAATGGGAAGCTCCGACAAGTCGCTATTGCAGCAAGAGAGCTCGTGCAGCACCTTCAAGCAAGAACTTGGGTTAATGACCACTTGAAATACACACATGGGTATGGTGTGGTGATGAGCTTCGTCAATGAAGCCACAGATGAAGGTTCGCCGAGGTTCGTTGTAAAGGACATCCCTCCTGTGTCGCTTTTAAACGAATTGAATGTAAGGCGCCCCGAAATTTACTATGGCGAACTGTATCAACCGCCGACCGCGCCACCACCTCCACCACCCAAAACGCCCTCTGCACCACAGCCACCAACTGAGGTAAGGGTGACAAGCGAGGAGACAGGCGAGCAAACACAACCAGAGGAGGCTGGCAAGAGTTTGCAACCACAAGTTGAAATCACACCTCGAAGGGAGCGTCCACCAACACCAGAATATGTCATTGTTAGGAGCACAGAAAGAGAGTTTGATTATCCAGCTGCTGACGGACCCAAGTTTTGCGTCTATAAGGAAGACAAGGGTGTGCCAGTGGGCAGTTTCTTTAGAAGGTTAGCATTCGCTGCACGCTTCACCGACCTTATGCTCCTTCTTACTGGCACGATAACAAAGGACAGCAGGATACTGATGTATCGCAGGATACCAAATCGCATTAAGGCAATAACTCCATTCCTTTTACTTGACCCAGACCCTTACATTGTTTTGGGCGATGATGGGCGTCTCTACTGGATTGTTGATGCCTACACAGCTTCTCCATATTTCCCTTACTCTACGCCGGATGTGCTTGACCCAAGGCGAGTTAATTACATACGCAACTCAGTCAAGATCACCGTTGATGCCTACAACGGCGATTTGAACTTTTATGTGATCGAGGATAAAGACAGACCAGACCCGCTCATCCGAACTTACCAAAAAATCTTTCCGAAGTTATTTAAGCCAATAAGCGTCATGCCCGAACACCTTAGACGCCACATACGCTATCCGAAGAGGCTTTTCCTGACGCAGGCGATAATGCTCACACACTACCATATGACAAACCCCGTTCAATTCTACAATATGGAAGATGTGTGGGAGATACCGAAGGAAGTTTATGCTGGCACACTGCGCCTTATGGAGCCTTACTACATCATAATGCGCTTACCGCAGGAAAGAAGAGAGAGCTTCATGCTCATACTCCCGTTCGTGCCTCGGGAGAAGCAAAACATGATTGCATGGATGGCTGCGCATTGTGACCACGATAAGTATGGCAAGGTTGTCGTGTTCAGATTCCCGAGGGGGACTCTCGTTGAAGGACCAATGCAAATTGAGGCTCGCATTGATCAGGACCCACTCATATCGCAATACTTAACGCTTTGGAACCAGCGTGGCTCGCAAGCCATACGAGGTCACCTCCTTGTCATCCCACTTTCCTTCTCTCTGCTTTACATAGAGCCCTTGTTCTTGCAAGCTGAACAAACGCAACTCCCACAGCTTAAGAAAGTTATCGCTGTTTCTGGGAAGAAAGTTGTGATGGCAGATTCGCTACACAGCGCTGTTGAAAGAGTGGTTGAAGCGAAAGATATAGCTGTTGCACTTGAGCATAAAACTGCTGACGAGGAAGCAATAGCACAAACGGCAGGAGGTAACGAAGTGCTTAGACACCTCACAGAACATATGAGGAGGTTTGAAGAGGCACAAAAGAAAGGTGACTGGGCTACAATGGAAAGAGAATGGCAGTCAATCAAGGAAGCGGTTAGAAAAATGCAGTCTCAAAAAGCGCACACCGATTAAGAAGTCAATATGGGCGATGCCTATTGCAAGTTGACTTGGTGCATCAATCTGTAAGTGGCTTTATTAAAGCCACAGAGGTTAAGTTCATCTTTGAAGGTGATGTGTATGCGTGATAGGTTCACTGACCCAACAATACACCTTCTAAGGCGTTTGTGGCGTGTCTACAACAACATACTGAAAGAAGGACAGCGCTTTTTGAAGCGCTATAGATTAACGCCGACACAGCTTGATGTCATAACACTCTTAAGCAGTGATGAGGGCATAACACAGCAGGAGCTTAGCAGGCGTTTGCTCACAACAAAAAGCAACATAACAAGCCTCATTGACAGAATGGAGAGAGAAGGTCTCGTTGAGAGACATGTTGATGCATACGATAAAAGACGCTACCGCCTGTTCCTAACGCAGAAGAGCAAACACTTGTTGCAGTGTATCTTACCTGAGTATAAGAAACGCATCTCGCAATTCTTCAACACGCTCTCAGAAAAGGAAAGGAAGCAACTACAATCGTTGCTCAAGCGCCTTGAGCAAAGCTTCACACTGGGAAAAGAAGGCGAGGTAGTGACGAGCTAATCCATCCAGCCTCATAACTTTAGCTCCACCGACATTTCCAACACATTCATGAAGCGTTCGTAAGCTGCTTCCCAATCATCGCCATCCGTTGGTTCATACCTCTCAACTTCAAACGAGCGTCTTATAACCTCTCTTGCTTCCTCAAGTGATGCGACATAGCCCGTGGCTATTGCTTGTATCATTATGTTTCCAACAGCAGTTGCCTCTGCTGGTCCTGCAATGACAACCCTTCTTGTAGCGTTGGCTAAGAACTGGCAGAGCAATTTGTTTCGTGAGCCACCCCCAACTATGTGCACAACATCAATCCTTCTTCCGAGAAGCTCCTCAAGCTTATCAAGCACCCAACGACACTTCAGCGCAAGGCTTTCAAGGGCGCACCTTATAAACTCGCCTTTCGTCTCCGGTGCCGGTTGCGATGTGCGAAGGCAAAATTCGCGCATCCTCTGTGGCATATCACCGGGGTGGAGGAAGATAACATGGTCTGGGTCAACGAAAGCCTTGAACGCTTTAGATGCCGAAGCCATATCCACCAGTTCTGCGTATGAGTGCTCTTCACCCTCTCTTGCCCAAGTCCTTCTACACTCCTGGACAAGCCAAAGCCCCATTATGTTCTTGAGGAACCTGATTGTGCCACCATACCCGCCTTCGTTTGTGAAGTTTAGTTGCAAGCTCTTTTCGTTTATAATTGGCTCATTCACTTCAACACCCATAAGCGCCCATGTTCCACAGCTTATGTAGCACCAACTATCGCCTGATGCTGGCACTGCTGCAACTGCAGAACCTGTGTCATGGCATGCTGGAGCTGTTACATCAACTTGTGGCATACCAACATCCTCCGCAACAGATGGCAAAAGCTTCCCAAGGACGGTTCCCGAAGGGACTATCGGTGGAAGGAAATGCGTTGGTATGCCCATCCGCTCAAGTAGCCGTTTAGCCCAACATCTCTCCCTCGGATTGTAAAACTGAGTGGTCGTAGCAATGCTGAACTCCGAAACCTTTACACCAGTGAGCCAGAAGTTGAACAGGTCTGGCATCATTAGCAATGTTTGAGCCACATCAAGCAGCGGAGAACCTTCAACAACCATTGAAAGAAGTTGGAAGAGCGTGTTTATCTGCATGAACTGTATGCCAGTTTGTTCAAATATCTCTTCCTTGCTGACGCGCCTGAATGCTTCCTCAATCATGCCGTCGGTGCGCTTATCCCTGTAATGATACGGGTTGGAGAGCAACACATCACCTTTCCCTAAGAGCGCAAAGTCAACTCCCCATGTGTCAACGCCAATGCCCCTGATAGCGTTACCATACCTTGATGCACAAATCCTTAATCCCTCTTTCACTTCCTGCCATATGCGTAGGACATCCCAGTGTATGCTGTCAATAATCCTTACAGGTCCGTTTGGGAAGCGATGCACCTCTTCAATTTCCAACAAACCTTCTTGCAATTTACCAACGACACACCTACCGCTTTCAGCACCAAGGTCAAATGCCACAAACAATGCACCACTCATCGCTTCAATGCCACCCCCTTGCCCTCAATGTTTTTCTGCAGTGCCAAATCATAGTTTGACATAAGCTCTGCCTTTTGAAGCGGGTGGTGAAGATGGCATAATAAGTGTTGAAATTGAAGATCACCGCATAGGCGTAAAGCAACTGGTGGCTAAGATGAGGCTGTTGCACCAACCAGCGCATAAAGATTGGTCGCAGTTTGATACTGCATATGAAGCTGCGAAAGGACGCCTCAAGAAGGCTCGGACAGCATCATTCACGCTTGTTGAGCTCCTCGTCGTCATCGCCATAATCTCTGTGCTTGCAGCGATGCTTTTTCCGACGCTGATGAGTGCGAGGGAGAAAGCCCGTGCAGCCTCATGTGCATCTAACTTCAAGCAAATGGCATCTGCCATATTGCTATATGCAGCTGACCACGACGAACGTATGCCAATCAGCTATGACCCGCATGGGATTTACTACCCACTTCAAAACTATCCAGGGCGCTACTATCAAGGTCCTGTTTTCTGGCCATATGTTGTTCAGCCATACATTCGCAGTTGGGAAGTTGAGCGGTGCCCGACTGCTGGAGGCGATAAATACGGTGTTTGGAGTAAAGGTTCTGGGTATGACCATGAACGCAATTGGGCTCTATGCGCACACACAGGTTTGAACTGGGTTTACTTAGCACCACTTTGGGGAGGGCACGAAGACGGAGCGCTTCACTCAACAGCTATTGAGCTTTCAAGAATTGATACGCCAACGCAAACAGTCATGCTTGCAGATTCATATTACGACCCAGAGGACATATACGACATAGGATACTTCGTTGTAGACCCACCGCAAATACTTCATATGCCTGAATGTAAACCGCAGTGGGCACAGGTGCTTTATGTTCGTTCGCTCCCACTTTGGGGTGGTCAATACCCGAATGGCTCAATAGCATTCAGGCATTCACTCAGAGCCAATGTGGCGTTCTGCGATGGGCATGTTAAGCCACTCACAATTGACCAATTGAGAGACCCAGAAATTTGGGACACGGAAGATTACGAATGAGCACACATTGGTTTTAACAGTTGCATAATAGGCATTGGTTTGGAAGCAAAAGCGCACAGGGTGAGCTGACATGAACAAAAAAGAAAGAGCAGCGCTCGTGATAGCCATAGCTTGCATACTTATAGCGCTGAGCATTTTGCTTACGACTATACGAGGGCAAAGACAGAGGGCATTTCACCCTCAGGTCTCACACCCTGCTCTATCAACAACATTGCCAGTGCCAATGAGCATTTTGCAGCCCACAAAACCTGAAAGGCTTTCTCCGATACCGGGCAAGTGAAACCGATACTACAAGGAGGTAAACAGCAAGGTGAAAAGGAAGTATGTTTTGCGGAGCGACCTTGTTGGATATGTTGGTGTTGACATAGGCGGGCAGAATACAAGGGTTGGCACAATACTACCAAACGGGAGACTCAAACTCATTTCTTTCTCCACACAGCCTAAATTCAGCGACCAAATTGAGATGCTCTCCAACGCTATCAAAGAGCTCGGCGTTAGCAAGATAAAACGGATTGGGATTGGTTCACCCGGACCTCTTGACTGGCGCAGGGCATTTGTCTTTGATACGCCAAACTTGCCTTGGAAGAATGTTAGCTTTAAGCTCCTTGAGAAAAGGCTCAACATTGATGTGCTACTTGATAACGATGCCAATGTTGCAGGGCTTGGTGAAGCAACACTTGGCGCTGGTAGGGGAAAGAGAATAGTTGCTGGCTTCACCCTTGGCACAGGCATCGGTTACTTCCACATCATTGACGGACGAATATATCACGGCTCGCTTGATGTTGAGGCTGGACACCAAATACTTGACCCAAATGGTCCAAGGTGCAACTGTGGACAAAATGGTTGCCTTGAAGCATTCACATCAGCAACTGGTATACTACACCGATATGGTGTTCCACCGCATGAGCTTGAAGATGAAAAAGCATGGGATGAGGTAGCATTTAGGCTCGCTCAAGGGTTGGTTAACATCGCGGTTCACACATCCGCAGAGGTGCTCATATTGTGTGGCGGTATGCTTGCCAGAGGCGAGATGCTACTAAAGCCGTTGCGAAGATACTATGAACAGATGCTGAAAGTTTATCCGAAGCGCTACCGTCCAAAAGTCCTACCAGCAAAGCTTGGCGACAAAGCAGGTGTATACGGTGCTATTGTCTTAGCACATGTAGGACATGCAGGTGTATGAGGACTAAAGCCGTCTTGCTCTTGACGGGGCTTTGCAGTCAACTGTGTGAGTTCTATTTAAAAAGCCTGAAGTAATTCAAGCATCTCTCTGTCCAACTTATGTCCACGCCAATCCTCGTATGCCACATCATTGCGCCCGCTATCTAAAATGCCAAAGCTACCACGAAAGTTCCAAAGAGCCCAACCAAACCCGAGTTCCTTCCAGACTTGAAGACAATCCCTCATCCATGCTAACACAACCTTATGTGGCGTCTTGTTGTATGCACCGAACTCGCCAACCATAACACCGACGCCTTTATTCTCAAGCTCCTTCCACGGACGATAAAACTCCCTCAGCCGATTTATATCCCAAACGCTACCGTCTTCCTTTAGAGGGTATGTTGGTTCTGCCCATTTGTCAGCGCCACCAATCCACTCTGCACGGTAGTGCGAGATCCTCATCGGTTGATAGCCTCTCGTTGCAGCTGCTACATTTAACCCAACAAGCTCTGTCGGTGGGGTGTTACCCCAATCACGCCCATCGCAGATAATCAAACGCTGTTCATCGCGCTCTCGTATTGCCTCCACAATTTGCTCAACAACCTTGCGATGCACCTCTGGGGCAATGCGAGGTGGTTCGTTAAACAAATTGAAGCTGAGTTGCGAGTTAGGTATGCCCTTGTAGCGCTCTGCGAAATGTCTCCAATGCATGGCGCAAACTTTCCTTGCCTCCTCATCTGTCCAAAGCGATTTAGCTTCTGGTGGGCGAGCAACGGTGTAGCCGGGCGCACGATGAAAATTGATGCAAACATGTATGCCATACTTCTCGCCAAAGGATACAGCCTCATCAATCTCTTTCAACACATCCTCGCGGAACTTCGTCCAATCGTTTGGCTCAATCCAGCAACGGTAGTCCATCGGTAGACGAACAAAGTTGAAGCCGAGCTCCGCTATCCATTCAAAGTCACTCTCAAGGAAACGCTTGTTAGTTCTAACATTGAACTTCTCAAGCAAGTTGAAGCCACGCCACTTAGGGAGCTTCTTTGGTGTTGCCTCCGGTAGCTTCCTCACCTCAGGTGCACCAATGCCATGAAAAGCAACACCCAAAACACCTACACTAACGGTGGCAGCGATTGCTTCTCGCCTCGTCACAGTGTATCACCTCATTTCATCACATCCGCTATCAACGCATGGCGATGTATTTAGCGATGTAGTTCTTATCCCTATATTCAGCGATGAGCTTTTCATCAATAGGATATCGCCCGTATTCCTTTGCAGCTTCAACCATAGCCTTGTAAAGCTCTGGCTTGACAGCAGGATGTATTGAGTTGCTTGATGCAAGTATGTGACCACCTCCGGGCGATGCTTTTGCAATCGTTTCTTTGACAGCCTCAACAACCTCATCAACCGTCCCATAGCAGAGCAAGTAAGAGCAATCAACATTACCGATGACCGCAATTCTGTCACCATACTTTGCCTTAACTTCGCCTATGTCCATGCCAGCTATTGGCTCAAGTGGGTCAATGGCATCAATTCCGGCTTCAACGAGGTCATCAATGATAGCCCATATGTTTCCATCGGTATGTTTGATGAAGTAAGCCCCCTTCTCATGAGCTGCATCTATGCTTCGTTTAAGATACGGCAGTATGAATTCCCTGAAGTGTCTGGGTGACATTATCAAGCCTTTCCTCGTAGCATAGTCATCACCTGAGACAACCACATCTGCGCCTTCATCTATTGCCCGTTGCATAAGCCTTATCTTGTATTCAATCACTATCTCAGCCACAGAGTGCGCCATGTATGGGTCTTCAATGTAGTCCGAAAGAAGGTTCTCCATACCGCCTCGCAGGTAGTGCGGGAATTCAAAGCCATCGTGTGTTAAGAAGACAATCGCTTTCTTGCCCTTGAAGCGTCTTACAGCTTCTCTGAGCGATTTAAGGCGGTGTTCATCGTTCGGGTTCGGTGGCTCATATCGTTTTAGGTCGTCACGAGATTTTATCGGTCCATCAACTGGGTAAGGTATTCCAAATTCTGACATGCCCCAAACAATACCCCACTCATCAACCACGAGCTTCCCCTCGCCACCGTGAATTGTCCTCCCACGCCAAACGAGTTCTTCCTGTTCTTCAGATTCAAGTGGACGCAGACGCATGTCTTCAAATATGCAGATCCCGTCAAGGTCTTCCATCTCAACAAACTCTTCAAGCGATTTAGCACCAAACGCTGTTAGCGTTGGTTCGTTTATGACCAGCTCCCACAATGGCACTCTGTCTGGCTCTTCGCGTCTAAGTGCAGCCATAAAGCGCTCATAGCCTGTCATCTTCGCTCACCCTTTAGAGTGATAGCAAGCAAAGCAAGCCATACCAAATTTTATCAACTTTTACCAACCGCGCAATTGCAGTGGTGGTATGCAGAATCCATAATTCCAATCTGAATGCGGTGCTGAATCAAAGGCTTTCATTGGGGTGCTGTTTTGCGATGACCGTATTGGGTATCTTTGGAAGCCCGAGGAGGAACGGAAACAGCGATATCTTGCTTGAGGTGCTCCTTAAGGAAGTGGAAAAGCTTGGAGCACCCGTCAAACGCATATACGCAAGCGAGCTCAAAATAGCACCGTGCACAGAATGCAACTCATGTAGTAGCACAGGGATGTGCGTCATTGAAGATGACATGCAAGAGGTATACAGGGAGATAGAAAACGCTAACAGCATCATCGTTTCAACACCCGTCTTCTTTTACAATGTGCCAGCACAACTGAAGTGCCTGATTGACAGGGCGCAGGCAATGTGGGCACGAAAATACATCCTCGGGGTGAAGTTCGAGAAACGCAAAGGCTTCTTGATAGCTATTGGAGCAACATCGGGGGAGAAGCTGTTTGACGGTGTGCGCATGACTGTCAAGTATTTCTTTGATGCCATCGGCGCAGAATATGATGGTGAACTGCTTGTCCGAGGCGTTGAAGGTAAAGGGGAGATCTTGACACACTACGATGCCATAAGCTCCGCTAAGGAACTCGCATTCAAAGTGGTGCAAGGAAAGAAAATGTAGGCATCCTTTTCCGCCCCGTGAGCAACTTTCCCTCAACCGCTTTACAATCAAGCTGTCATGCAGTGCAGGAGGCGTAATTGCCACGCGAGGTTTTTCAAACCCTCTTCAGCGGTGCATAATGGCTCACCAGTGCCGACTATGGCTTCAACAAACTTTCTGATTGATGTGTGCATGAAATCTTCGCAGACTATCTCAAACCCGTTAGATGATAAGCAAGCCCTGTATATGCCATGCTCGTCATCCCTACCACTGATGCTGACTTCAAAATCGTTTATCTTGATCGACCTGCGCACATCCGTTTGAGTTCTCCCCAATGCTATCATGCACTCAACTTGTGAATGGGCATCTTTAGGCTCGGTTGGGTTGAGTTTAAAGCGCACTTTTATAAAGCTCCCAAACGAAATCGTTTCAACCGTTCCATCGTCAAGTTCGTGTGATGGGAAAAGGCGAAGCAGAACGCTTATCGGGTGAGCACTCAAATCCATCCACAAGTCAGCGCCAGATTCATCCCTGCCGATCACCTTTGCTTCCATGTGCATCTCAAATGTTGACGGCTCTTCCCAACTGCCACGCACTCTTTCATAGAGCTCACGCAAGCGTTCACTAACAGCTGCATATTGCGTGTTCACAGCTAACAAAAGCTTTTTGTCCTTCGCTGTATTGACCATCTCATGTGCTTGCCTCATAAGTTCGTCGTGGCTCAGCGTTCTTTCCCAGACCATCGGCTTCTCACAAAGCACATGGACACCGTAAGACAGTGCAAGCATCGTATGTTCATAGTGCAAGTTGTGAGGTGTGCAAACTGAGACTGCATCCGGATGCTCTTTAAGGAGCATTTCACGGCAATCAGTATATGTATGCCCATCAAAGCCAAACATCTGGTGTAGCATTTTAGCTGTTTCCATCAGGCGTGCCTCACTTGTCCCAACTATTGCTACAACATCGCAACCTATGTGCGCATACCATTTGGCGTGATGTTTCCCTATGCCACGAGCGCCTATAACCGCAACTTTAAGCTGCCCTATGTGGACTCACCTCCGAAGTTACATTCACACCAAATGCAACAGTCCAATTCAAAGGCACCTTAACATTTGCACATGCATTCCCAAGCTCCATTTCACCAACATAGACCCTCAAATGCTTTTCAGGTGTGCCATCGCTTTTGAGTTGCATTTTTACTCTCCCAAGCGATGTTGCAACCGTTTCACTGTCGGCATATATTAACAGCCCTGCACCAACCAATTGCGAAGCGAGTGTCAACTGGAGTTCATCAATGCTCTTTGGTATCTGCACACTTAAGTTGCACCGAAAGCCACGCATGACGCGCAAATGCTCATAGCAACCAGACATAGCGATGGAAGATTCCAAACTTTCAACAAGCCCCACATCCTCAGTTAAAAGCTCCATCAAGACATACGCCCTTGGCAAGCTCACCTGACCACCCTCTGGCGGGGGGAGCGACAAGAGAAGGTGATGCGTGCCGTCGCCAACGAGCTCTGTGAGTTCCAACCAATGTGTGTCACAGCCACTGATTAGCTCGCAACTTTCGCCACCTGACAGCCTCTGAAGCAGTTCGCTACTAAAGCGGGCATTTACAGCTACTACTTTGTCATCAAGGTTGATTGTAAACCATTCGCTCGGCATTTCACATATCCTGACTAAGAAGCGCTTGCAATTTGGTGGGCGCTCAATGCGTGCTCTCACTTTCAATTCTTTGAAGCGCTCGGCATGTGAAATTAAAAGCGAACCTCTCTCGCCCGACATCTGATGCCACAAACTTTTGTGATGAATCAGCGACCATGGGAATCGGTAACTGCCAGCCCACTCAGAGAAGCTAACTTTACCAACAACGATAATGTTTGCTTGCTGTGAGGTAGCTCTAACTAACCTATCCAGGTCTCGTTCATCCTCAGGGATAGATGGTTCATCCGCTTCAAACTCAATCACTCTCCTACCGACGCAGACCGAAGCCCTTAAATACCTCTTCCTTGCAAAGCCACGAATGTTGACATTCGTCCCAGCGACTTTCACATCGGTAACGGTGAAGTTGGACGCCATGACATGTGTTTCCGTCCCCGGTGGGAATGCTATTGCACACCAGTGTCTTGGTGGCAATGCAAGTGACAAAACCATACACATCATGCCATAGGCATCAAGTTCGTCTTCAACTGTGTCGTAGTGCAGATAAGGTTGTGCGCCACCACTGCTTTCCATCTGCCATATGAAGGCTCTACCAATGCACCTTACCCTTAATGCAAACTCCGACAGCTCTTCTGAATCGTTCCACACCGCGACAATCGGTGTCTCATTAACCCATCTAACGAGCGTCCTTATACTTGGGTGATGTGTTTCAGCCATTGGGCGGATTGAGAGGGTGAGCATTCTGTGCACCATCAATGGAGCTTCAACTTTATCTGGGCATATGCGCCAATTAAACATGCCAAGACATCCACCGTGCGGATTTTGGTATGTCACTGGGCTAAGGTCATCAAGGGGCATGTCAAACTCCTTTGCATAAGTAAACCTAACTTCGTAGCTCCTTGCTGACGCTTGAACCCATTTCAGGAAGACGGTTTCTGGGATGATCTCGGATGGCGAAGGTGGCGGACCAACTAAGAAGATACTTCCACCAGCATCGTGCAACTCGGAGAGCTTCATCCAAGCTGCTTTAGATAAGCCTGCTGGCGTTGGCAAAAGGAACGTCGTATAAACTCGCCCTTTGATCTTCAACCCAGAGTGCTCAAGCGATACACTTGCAACTTGCATCGGCAAGTCTTTTTCAACCGATGCATTCTCCAAATCTTCGTCAAGCAACCAATCACAGCAAAGGTGGAAGCGCTCAAGCAAGTCATTCAAATCTGACCAGTCAGAAAGAATCTGAACAGCCTCATTATGCACCTTCGTCATGCAAGATTTTGATAGCAAGTAGCGCATGGTCATTAAAACGGCTGCTGGAGAATATGCATCGCCAATGCTGGCGAAGGCGAACAGCGTGCTAATCTGCTTGTTGAGTGTTTTCCTTGCCTTCAGCCACCAGTTCGCTTCCAAGTATGCTGTTATGCAGAGCCACTCAGGCAAATTCGGCTCAGTTGCTATCTCGGTTATGAAAACACCTGCACCGCTCTTCGCTGCTACAAACGCTTGCGAAAGCTCATCACTGTCATGAGACGCTCGCGCTGCTATGGTGAAATGCTCCCCAAGCAAAGCTTTAAACATGCGCAACCCAAGAGCGTTACAGGTTGTGATAAGGATTGGCTTCACACCGCATGATGAAGCGATATCGGTTCTAACGGACTTCGCCATCTGTCGCAAGTCTCCGAAGAGCAATATCGGAGAAAGTTGGTTGCGCCAGCAACTCCAATCAAGCCCGAAGTTAAGTCCCATCTCACTTGCGACTTGCGCCATTGGTTCTATGAGAGATGTGGCATATGAGCTTGCAATTCCCCTCCAGAAAATTAACCTCGTTCTGTTTGCATCAAGTGATGGGTCATAGCAAACCGAACGCAAGACCTGAACCTCGGATAAGCCACATTCGCTCGTAGCAATATTCAAAGCGCCCGTGAAAGCGCTCCCAAAGAAGCACCTTAATGGTATGCGTCTGCCCATCATCCGCTTGAAAACGAACATCGTGGAGCAATCCACTATGATGCCGTCAATTATGCCACTGAGTGGTGAAAGGAAGCAACGCAGGCGCTCAACTCTCTCATGAGTTGAACTGCAACTCTCCGTAGTTGCTTCACAGCCCCTTTTCCGCCATATGTGGAGTTCGTGTTTACCTGTTGGTAGCGTGATATGTGCGCTTAAGTTAGCATCTGGTGTGCAAAGCGTAATGCAATGTGATGGATTGGAGATAGAGAGCGCAAACGCATACCCTTCTTTTGGCAGTAGGCTTTGCCAATCCTCATGCGCTGACACTGTATAGCGTTCATGCTGCCAAATCTCTTCACCGAATAAGGACGCAAACACATCTATGGGTAAGCTTATATGCACTTTTGGGCTATCAGGGATAGACTTTATGAGCTTCAAAGACGGTGCGATCCTTTTGAGGGATTGTTCAGAACCATCCGATTTGATGATGAGCCCACCCCATGCAGGTTCGCGCAACAACCCCTTTAACTCGTCTTCGCTGAGCGCCAAGATGCTTTCGTCGTGGAGGACAAGCCATGGGAGGAAAAGCTCGCTGACCTCGCACAGCTTTGAAGTGACCTCATCAAGCTCGGTGTTCCATCCTTCATCGTCTCCCATAAACATTTCACCTGTTCTGGGTTCAAACGAATTCCCACTCAACATGCTACCGATGAAAAATGTAGCGATGCGACAAAACGGTGTTCAGTGCCTCCACGGGAAATGCAACAACTATAGCTACCACAACTACATTTCCACGCCCTTCTATGCAGTGATGCCTTCCGTCTTTGCTGATGTTGAGTTAGTTCGCTTTGCTATCTTGAAGTTCTCTTTGAGCGTTTAGTGCTTGATGCTTTCTTTGACCTTTTGATTGCTTTCGCTTCTTGCTCATCACCTTTCTTTTGCTTCTCCATAATCGCAGCTTGTGCAGCAGCAAGCTTTGCTACTGGTATTCTGAACGGTGAACAGCTAACGTAATCCAATCCTGCTTCGTGGCAGAACATGACGGAGTTTGGTTCGCCACCATGCTCTCCGCATATGCCAATCTCAAGCTTCGGGTTTACAGCTCTACCACGCTCAACCGCAACCTTTATCAACTCCCCAACTCCTTCTCTATCAAGCACTTCAAACGGGTTTGCGAGGAATATCGGTGTGCCCTCTTTCCCCGGGATTTGCTCAAGGTAGTCAGCCATGAACTTAGCTTCAACATCATCCCTTGAAAAGCCATAAACTGTTTGAGTTAAGTCGTTTGTGCCGAATGAGAAGAAGTCAGCAACGGTTGCTATCTTGTCAGCGGTTAGAGCAGCCCTTGGAACTTCTATCATCGTCCCCACAAGATAATCAACACGCACGCCTTTGCGTTTCATCACTTCCTCTGCAACCTCAACAACGTCGTTCCTTGTGATCACGAGCTCATTGACATGCGAAACAAGCGGTATCATCACCTCTGGCTTTGGGTTGTATCCTGCTTTCTTCAAGTCACAAGCTGCTTCAAATATTGCTCTCGCTTGCATCCTGTAAATCTCTGGGAAGGTTATACCAAGCCTGCATCCTCTGTGCCCGAGCATCGGGTTGTTCTCCTTCAGCCTTTCCACCTTCGCCTTAACATCTTCTGGCTTCATCCCAAAGCGTTCCGCAAGTTCCTTTATTTCCTCATCGGTGTGTGGCAGGAACTCATGCAGTGGAGGATCAAGAAGCCTTATGATGACAGGGAGACCGTCCATAACCTTTAGCAGTTCATAGAAGTCCTTACGTTGCATCGGCAATATCTTGTTTGCTGCCTCTAAGCGTTCCTGCGGCGTGTCAGCGAGTATCATCTTTTGGAAGTGAGGCAATCTGTCTTCGGCAAAGAACATGTGTTCGGTCCTCGCAAGCCCAATACCTTCAGCACCAAGCTTACGAGCTATTTCAGCATCCACTGGCGTGTCCGCGTTAGCTCTCACTCCAAGCTTGCGATACTTGTCTACCCATTTCATGAATGTGGAGTAATACTGATAGAGCAGGCTTTCGCTCGGTTTCATCTTGCCTTTCTCAACAGCGATTATCTCTGATTCAACCGTAGGTATGTTGCCGAGGTAAACATTCCCATATGTTCCGTCTATTGAGATGAAGTCGCCCTCTTTTATGACCCTCCCGTTAACCGATATCTGCTTTTTGTCGTAATCAATGTAAATTGCTCTACAACCAACGACGCATGGCTTACCCATACCTCTTGCCACAACTGCAGCGTGTGATGTCCTCCCACCCTCAGATGTGAGCACGCCTTTTGATGCGTGCATGCCTGCTACATCATCTGGCGATGTCATACGCCTAACCAATATCACAGGCTCACCACGCTTAGCCCATTCAATTGCGTCGTCGGCTGTAAAGACAACCCTACCAGAAGCAGCCCCGGGTGATGCAGCTATACCTTCAGCAATCTTTTCAGCTTGGCTGAGTGCCTTTCTCTCAAACTGCTCATGCAGGAGTTGCTCAAGCAGGTTAGGGTCAACAAGCATTATCGCTCTCTCTTCACTGATCAAACCCTCCTTCACCATGTCAACCGCTATCCTTATGGCAGCCATCCCTGTGCGTTTCCCTGAGCGTGTTTGAAGCATGTAGAGCTTGCCCTTCTCAACTGTGAATTCAAAGTCTTGGATATCACCGTAATGGCGCTCAAGGAGTTGTGCTATCTTTTCAAGCTGTGCATAAACTTCTGGCAGTGTGTTTTTGAGCTGTGAGACATCCATAGGCGTCCTTATGCCAGCTACCACATCTTCACCTTGAGCATTCGGTAGATATTCGGCATAGAGGCGTTTCTCGCCAGTCGCAGGGTCACGAGTGAATCCAACTCCTGTTCCACTATCGTAGCCTATGTTACCGAAGACCATCGCCTGAATGTTTACGCCAGTTCCAAGGTCATGCCTTATGCCGTGAATCCTCCTGTAGGCTATAGCTCTCTCATTGTTCCATGAGTCAAAGACCGCTCTCACTGCCATCATGAGTTGCTCATACGGGTCTGATGGGAATTCCCTTTTTGTGTGTGATTTTACAAGCTGCTTGTATCTGCGTATGACTTCCTTCAGCCCCTCTGGTGGTATTTCTGGGTCTTGTTCAACACCATACTTGCGCTTAACATCGCTCAGTATCTCTTCAAACTTGTCCCTTGGAACACCCATGACGATGCTCCCAAACATCTGTATGAAGCGCCTGTATGCATCAAGCGCAAAGCGCTCATCACCAGATTGCTTTATCAGCCCCTTAACTGTCTCGTCGTTCAAACCGAGGTTAAGGACAGTGTCCATCATACCGGGCATTGACACTGGTGCACCAGAGCGAACCGAAACAAGCAGTGGGTTATCCTTGTCACCGAACTTGCGCCCCATTTTCTTCTCAAGCTTTTTCAAGTGCTGTAGTATCTCCCTCTCAAGCCCCGGTGGGAATTGACCTGTCTTGAAGTAGTGCTTGCTTGCTTCCGTTGTGATGATAAATCCCGGTGGGACTGGTAGCCCGAGCCTTGTCATCTCAGCGAGGTGAGCACCCTTGTTCCCAAGAAGCCAACCCATTGAAGCACTGCCTTCTTCAAAGTCGTAAACATACTTCCGTCGCCTCACAGCAGCCTTCGCCATAACAACATACCCCCTTACCTCTTCTGAGTTTGTGAGTTACTTCATGCTCGTCGTGAAGTTAACTGTAAACACTTCATCTCTTCAATCACAGCGCGATGAGAACATGGAAGCAACATCCACGCTTTTATGATAGCACACTTTCAAATCGCTAACGACAAGCTATCGCATCCTGTGCGAGGTTATGCGCACGCTTGTTCTCGGACTTCGGAATATACCTTATGATGCACTCCTTGAAACGTTCTCTCAACTTCAACACTCGCCTGTGCAACTGAAGGAGTTCCTTTGACCGAACAGCATAATCACCGTTTACCTGTTTGACGACGAGCTCGCTATCACAGTTGATGACGACACGCTCAACGCTATATCTCTTTGCCACCTTGAGCGCCTCAATCAAAGCCATGTATTCCGCAGTGTTTGCTGTTGCGTTCCCAATATGCTTACTCAGCGTTAAAAGGACATCACCTTTTTCGTCCTCAACAACAATCCCAATGCCCGCTGGTCCAGGATTACCCATTGATGCGCCATCAGCGTAAATCCTAATTTCCTTCGCTGTGTGCTCACGCATCTGCTCCACCCAACTACTCCTCTTCAGCTTCAGGCATGCAAATGATACGCCCACAGTTTTCGCATGTTGGCAATGCTTGTGGGTCATCCATTTGCCGCCATGTGCTCGCTGTCAATGTGACCCTGCAAGCACTGCACAATTCGCCATCAACTGTAGCGACAGCCACACCACCTTTACGTTCTCTCAGCCTTTCATACTTCTCAAGCGCTTCCTCATCTACCTGTGTGACGAGTTCTTGACGACGCTTCCTCAACTCTTCAAGCTCACTTTGAAGCTGTGAAAGCCTTTCGGTGTAATTCTGCTTAACCAAGTTGAGCCTTTCAACCATATCCTCGTGTTCCTTCTCCATTGACTTGAGCTTCTCCTCCAATTCATCCAGCTCTTCATATCTTTGGAGCGCTTTCGTTTCAACTTCATCCCTTTGTCTTTCAAGCGCTTTAATTTCACCCTCTATGCGCACCACTTCCCTTGGGTTCCTGATAGCACCACTGCGAATCTTCCCATGCATTTCCTCCAACTTCTCTTCGATGCCCTTGAGCATGAGTTCCAAATCAATAGCATCACGCCTAACCAACCTTACGCGTTCCTTTAGCTTCTCAATCTCGTTTGAGTGCTTGAGAAGGGTTGCTTCAAGCTCGGAGCCATCATCAAGGCTTCCAAGTTCGCGCTCAATCTCGTTCATTCGTGAATCAACCTGCTGAAGCAAGTAAAGTAAGCGCACTCGTGACATGGCTTACTTTACCATCCCTCCTTGAGTGAACGCATCCTCTCTTCATGTGCTACGAAGCGCCATGCCCATTTCGCTTCTTCATCATATTTAGCCTTCTCAAGGCAACTTGCTAACCTCTTAACCATGTCAACCGAAGCCTTCGTCAAACCACAAGCCCTGCGCCAATACGAAAGAGCACGCTTGTATTCGCCAACTCTTTCACAGCCTTCAGCGATAGCTATTGCTAATGCTAAATCGTCCATGTTGCGCATGGCATGCTTTGAAAGCAAACTGATAAGCTCTCGCAACCTCCCCTCACAATGACTACACTCAACCATTAGTGGATACATCGTTTCCTTTGGTGCCCCTAAGGACATGGCTATGCGAATGTGCGTTTGAGCTTCCCCAAACCTTTTTTGGTTCATCAGAAAGCGTATGTAGCGCTCTCGGATTTCGTGTGCTCTTGGGTTTGTGCGAAGTGCCCACAAAAAGTATTTCTCTGCATTCCTCACATCACCAGAGGCTGAGTAAGCCTCAGCCAAACTAACTGCATGCGAAGCATCCCACGGAGCAAGCAAAAACACGTCTCGCAATATTGCGATGGCATTATCGTTCATGCCAGCGCTCAAGCAAGACGCAGCAAGAAACTTCAATGCGAGTTTACGCTGCAGTGGTGTAGCGCCATTCGTTTGGAACACCTTTTGCAACACGCCTAAAAGCTCATGCGATATCGGCTTGCGCAAGACCAGATTTGTAGCGACATCTATAACAAAGCGAGATGGTGCCTTTAACCATGCGCTGGCGCACTCAAGCAAAGCCTTTTCAAAGCTTCCATTCGTGTGTTCAAGCAGCATGTCAGCGAAGCGTGAAGCCATTTGCCCCGCATCATTCACGCACATAGCATCGTTCATCACTGCAAAAGCCTCTTTCACCTCTCCCTTGCGCAACAGGATGTAGGCATAGCGCAACATGACATCGCCATCTTTTTTGGACAGCTTCACGGCTTCTCTTACGCTTGTGGCTGCTTTTTCAAACATGCCCAATCGGAAAAACGATTCAGCCAGCTCAAGATAAAGCTGGACCTTGAGCTGATCATTGCTGTTTAAGCGCTTAATCAAAGCATTGTAGTGCCTTATGGCTGATTCGTAGAAGCCAATCTCAAGATAAAGCCTTGCGAGGCGCAAAATTATCTCCGCGTCACCACGCTTGAATGCGTTCGTCTTCGTTAAGGAGCTTATCGCCGAATCGTTTTTTCCCATCGCTAAGTTGAGCTCACATTTGAGCAACGCTATGCCAACCTCATCTATGCCAGAGGATTCTGCCTTGCTAATCAAATTGAGCGCATCGTCATATCTGCCCTGACAAAGATAGATTATCATCAAAGCATTCATGGCATCAAAGCTACAGCGATGCCAGAGGATTCTGCCTTGCTAATCAAATTGAGCGCATCGTCATATCTGCCCTGACAAAGATAGATTATCATCAAAGCATTCATGGCATCAAAGCTACAGCGATTTCCCTTCAACGCCTCTTTAAACAGCTCTTCAGCCTTATCCCATTCAAATCTCCATGCATGTATGAACCCGAGCATTTCCTTCGCCTCAGCGCAATCACCGAACTTCCTCAAAATGGCTTGCAGGCTTGATGTGGCACTGCGTAGCTTTCCCAATTCAATGAGCGAGCGAGCCCTTAGCAAACGCCACTTAACATTCTCTTGGTCACTTGGTATCGCTTTCTCGCACAAAGCTTTGACCGTCTCATAGTCACCCATGCGTAGCGCAAGCTCAACAGCTTCTGAGATGATGCCCAGTTTCTCTTGCCTGCTGATGGAGCGCGATGATGATGCGCATTCCACTGATGCTATGTAAAAGTTCATAGCTTCCTTTGTGCTACCAACGCGCATCTTTAGGCGGGCAAGTTCGGCTAACACACGTGCATCATCACCATGAATTGAAAGCAAGCGCTTGAGGACATTTATTGACTCTTCAAGCCTGCCCAACTTCGTGAGGCAAATTGATAATGCCTTAAGCAGTCCCTCATCATCAGGGTTTGCTTTGAGCATAAATCTTATGTGGTGCAGGGCGTTTGCGTGCATTCCAAGTTGCATATACACATCAACGAGTTCTCGGCGAGCCAAGTCATGCTGTGGTGTTATATGTAGCAATCTCCTGTAGTAGCTTATTGCTTCCTTCGTCCTCCCAAGTTGGTGTAACAATCCTGCGTAGTCATAGAGCAGTTGCGCATCTTTTGGCGCAAGCTCAATCAAGCCTTTCAGTTCCTCAGCCACCTTCTGATGCATGCCAAGCTCAAAATATGCCCTCACCAAAAGCAATCTTGGTTGTGGCTCATTCGGGGCAAGCTTTTTAGCCATGCGCAAGTGATAGATCGCCTTTTCAAATTTTGAGCGTCTGCAGTAATATCGCCCAAGCTGAAAATGTATCTCTGGGTCGTTCGGTGATATGTGAGCAGCAGCCCGAAGATGCTTTGCAGCCTCATCAACATTGCCCACCTTGCTCAATGCCTCAACGAGTGTCAACCTCCCACCCAACGAATTCGGGCGTAGAGTAACAACAGTTCTCGCTGCTGAAACTGCCCTTTCGTATTGCTTCGCTTGCAAGCAAGCTTGTGCGAGGGCAAGAAAAACTCTTTCATCCTTCGGATGGCGCTTGCATAGCTTCTCAAGATGGCTTATAGCTGAATTCCAGTTGCCAAGCTTCCCTTCAACATGAGCTAATCGCCAAATGGCATCATCAAGCTTCGGTGAAAGCTTTAGCGCCTTCTCATATGCCTTTTTAGCCTCCGCGAGCTTCCCTTCCCTCTCGTATCTTAAACCACTCTCAAACAGTTCAAGAGCCATATCGTGACGCTCGTGAGCGCTTTCACTGACTGTGCCATAAGGTAGCTGAACCTGCGTTAGGGCGAAAAGACATGCTAACAAAAATTGCATGAGCGTGCTCACAGTTGCTTTTGTGATACTTCGTTCGTAGGGGCAGTGATGCTGGTCCTTCAGAGGGTGCTCTTCAGCATTACAGTTCACTCCTTATAAACCTCCTTGGGATCAAAAAGCCTCTCACAGCAAATCTCAATCTCGCCATCGTCACGCAGGCGCCTAAAGAAGCAACTCCTAAAGCCTTCATGGCATGCAGCACCACCAACTTGCTCAACCAATATCAAGAGTGTATCTGAATCACAATCAATGCGCACCTCTTTGACCAATTGGACCCTGCCCGAGCGCTCGCCTTTCATCATGAGTCTTCCATGTGAGCGCCTCCAATACCATGCCTTCCGTGTGTTGAGCGTTTGCAATACAGCATCTTTGTTCATGTAAGCGAGTGTGAGAACTTCACCAGTAGCATAATCCTGAACAACGACTGGTATAAGCCCATCATCACCGAAGCGTAACAGCGAGACAAACTTCTCAAACGCTTCTTCGCTCAACTCCGTTTCACCTCACACTTTGCTGTGCTATGCCTCGTCGTAGAGCCACCTTACTTGCACACCCCTCTCACGCAAATAGCTTTTGATCTCTCGTATTGTGTATCGTCCATAGTGGACAATTGATGCAACAAGCGCAGCGTCTGCCTCACCAATTGTTAATGCTTCGTAAATGTGTTCAAGTTCACCAGCGCCGCCTGATGCGATAACTGGTATTGGGACTGCCCTCGCTACAGCTTTTGTTAGCGCGATGTCATAACCCATCTGTGTGCCATCGCTATCTATGCTCGTCAGCAACACCTCACCAGCACCAAGCTCGTAAGCTTTAACAGCCCACTCAATAGCATCAAGACCTGTTGGCACTCTCCCACCATGTGTGTAAACTTCCCATTCGGCTGGCTCAAAGCGTTCCTCACCCTCAAACGGCTTATCTGGGCGGTTGCGCCTCTTCGCATCTATGGCGATGACAATGCATTGGCTGCCAAAGCGCTCCGATGCTTCGCGTATCAAATCTGGGTTTTGAACTGCAGCAGTGTTGATTGAGACCTTGTCAGCACCAGCGCTTAAAACAGCGCTTATGTCTTCAATCGTGCGTAGCCCACCACCAACCGTAAAAGGTATGAACACCTTCTCAGCCACACGCTTAACAACATCAATCATGATGCCTCGCTTCTCAACCGATGCTGTTATGTCAAGGAAGACAAGCTCATCTGCACCTTCAGAATCGTATCTCTCAGCAAGTTCAACTGGGTCGCCTGCATCACGAAGGTTTAAGAAGTGCGTCCCTTTAACAACTCGCCCTTCCTTTACATCAAGGCAAGGTATGATACGCTTTGCGTGCATGCTATCATCAACTCCTTTCCAGCGTCGTTCACCATACGAAATGATAACGCAACGCTGGTGTTAAACTCACCATTTTGCTTTCTTGTTGAGGCGTCAAGTTAGCGCCTTTGATTTGAGGCTTTAAGCGACACATGTAGCGTCAAAGAATATCCGTCGCCATTCAAGAACATCGTTGGTGATGAGCCTCAACACCACCAAGTTGCTTTACAATCCTTGCTATGGCACGGAAGTGTGTCCTAAAACCATTCATGCCACTGGCTTTAGCCAGTGGTCGATGACGAAATTTTTAGCGCCGAATTCATTCGGCGTCTGGAAATTGTGAGAGGGCGAACCTCCAAGTGAGCCTAAACCTTTTTCCGTGTCCCATGCCCCCTGTCCCGTGTTCCACTCAATCGGCTTGGCAAGAACCTCACCAACCATGATTTCGCCGACTAAAGTCGGTGCTCATTTTCTTCCGTCACCGACTACGGACTAAAGTCCGTAGCATGAAATTGTGTGTTTTGCGTCATCAACTACGGACT
>JBGOEV010000041.1:0-22803 GCA_041538025.1 Candidatus Thermosaccharophagus gerlachensis
TCAGGATGTGATATGCGACATAATCCTCAAGGGCAAGCAATCCGCCTTTCACAAGCGACCAAATCAGTGACATGGTTCATTGCCTCCTTAGAGACGAACCTTCGGTTTAGCTGTTATGCATTGGTCAAATTATCAACGCCTGTCTTGCGTTCTCTTCCTTAACATTTCCATTAGCTGTTTTGCTCTTTCCACTGCTCTTTGTTCTTCCTCTGATTCTGGTTGCCCCCAAGGTTGCGTTATGCGCCATGTTATTGTGCCACTCAATGGTTGTTCTGGAAATGCACCCGGGTCATACAGCAAGTAGCCACGAAACTCAACTGGCTGTTCTTGATAACAACACCATACAGCGTGTCTTATCACATCTGGGTTGCCCTCAAACTGAAGGTCAATCAAACGGAGTTGTTTTCTAAATCGCTCAATGAACTCAATCGGGACATTGAACAAAAATGGGTGCGGTGCGTTTGTTGCTATGATGCGTCTTTTTTCATCAACACCGTTTTCAATCAATGCTTTCAATGCTTCTCCAGTCAGGTGACCTTCGGACTCCGGTCCTGTGAGGATGAGCCACCTTATGTTTGGGTTCGCCACGATGTTGCAGATTATTTTCTCAAGCCCTATGTTTTCTGTCTGCACAGTCCCTGCGAGTGCAGCGCCCGCCTCTACCGCAGCTCTAACGAGCGCTTCTATCTCCTTAGGTGTTTCTTCAGGCGGGCAGTTCAAGATGACAGCGACGGCAACGGGAGAATAATCGTTGCCACGAATATACCTCCCCTCTTCTGGAGGATAGTTTGGGTGCGGTTGCACTTTGTATTCTGGTCTTGGAGGTGGCATTACTTCCATTTTGCCTTCACCTTCGTTTTGGCGTTGAATTTGATTGCGGAGTTAATCTGGTAGGCGCTACAAAGAGCTTTCGGTGTGTTCTCTACTTCATAATGCCTTACTGTGTAGTTGAGCAAGGTCACCGAAAATATCTTAACGCGTCTCCCCTCTAATCCAATCTACTTTGAACAAAGCGCCCGGTGAGGTGCTTGTTGGGTCAAGCCTTATGGCTCTAATTCGCTTGCCACGCCACATCGCGTGTGAGCCTGCATCAAGTTCATAGATGTGGAATTGCCCATCTGGGAACACTTTGAAATGGATTGACTTATCTTCACCAAACTGAGGTGAATCTTCCGTTGTCCAGTAGAACTGCGCTGAAGTCCCACCTGTAACGCTCATCCTTATGCGAATCTTTTTGCAATCGTCTCCAACGATTTTAACATTCGGTCTGATCAAGTATGGGTCATTGCCGATTGCTACACCAGTCATGCAGCCATCTGAAACATCAAGGTTTGTTACATCGTTCACTGCAAGCCAGCCTTCAATATCGGTTTCAAATTCAAACCTTAGTTCGCTCACCTGCTTCGGGATAAGTGATGGTGGACGAAACTCAAAGCCAGAGATCGTTAACCTCACGCTACCACCTTGAGGAAGCGTTATGAGCAGAGCTGGGTATGCTGGCAGCGCAAACCAACCTTCTTTGTCAGGACCTGGTTTGGAGAGTCTTTGCAGTTTTGTTCCATCCACATCAATGGAGAAGTTTTCTCTTGGCTTAAGCCCGAAGATGACTATTTGCCCTTGTTGCCCGGTCGGATACTTCAACGAGAGCCTGAGCGCGCCATCTTCAATTGAAGCTGAGACAATCTCACCCCTTGTTGTGATGCGTATCTCGTTCCCGTTTGCCACGATGGTTTTTGTTGCAGGCTCTGGGTCTCTGCCGATGAGCTTGTAGACGCACTTCAGGATCAGTGCTGGCGAAAAGACCCATTTGACCTTTTTACCAGTGATGATGCTTATAGCATCTGGCCAAAGAGCGACATCCTCTCCCTCTTGTTCTTGTTGATACATAGCGCTAACTGTTAACCCTTCTGCCACCTTACGCCACGGGAATGAACTATCGTAGTCGGAGAGCTTGAGCAGTGCATAAGCAAATCTCAATCCATTCCATTGGACCGCCCTCCCAAACCAACTCCCCGTAAACCATGTAGCTCCAAACACAGGTATTGAGGCATACCTCATGAATGGGAACTCAGGCACATTCCAGAAGTAGACGAACGGGAGCCCGCTGAATGCCCATCTCTTTGCTTCTTCAAGCCATTCTTTATCTCCAGTTGCCAGATACCCTTCAATGTTTGCCTCAACGGCATCTGCAGAAGCCAAAATGTCTGGTGTATGAACTGGTATCTCCCAAACCTGTGCAGCCCTCGGGACATTGAACTTTTTCATTGCCTTGAGCGCCTTCAACCCGGCTTCCAGGGCTTTCCTTTCGCCAGTCATCCTTGCAAACCTTAACACCTCATATGCTCTCCTTGCACATGTGCCAACTTCAACTGCACCGTCATCACCCAATTCCCTGTAGTCAAATCCCTTAAAGACACCTGTGGGCGCTTTCTTAATTGCCCTGAAGCCCCAAGTCCCGTCTTCGTTTTGCTCATCAATGAGCAACGCCATCCTCCCAATAGCATTAATGATTTGGCTCAATGGCTCACCCCATGTGAAACCGAACTCATCCAATCCTATAGGTCTCAGGTTAGGCGTTTCACGCATAACTTCATCGGCAAACTGCTTGCACTTTTGTGCGAGTGCTTTATCAGCAACAATAACTGATGCCATGTAAAGGTCAAAGAGGTAATGCGGTGGCTTTGCCATTTGACTATGCAATGGACCACCACCTTTTGTTGTCCACCACTTGCGTTCCTCCGGTATCCAAAGGGACTCAAAGTATGCCCTCATTGAGAAAGCCACTTCAGCTTCATAAGAGCCATGTGGCGGCGATAGAGGTTCTGTGACACCGTAGAAAGAGAACCATTTCTCAAGAGCCGACAGAGCACCCTTTGCATCTCTATCAAGGATTAACTCGGCACGCAATGTGAGCGGCTTTTGAGGGCTCATCTCGTATGGCTTTGAAGCCTCCCTTTTATTTTCCTCAACCCAAGGGAACGAAGGCAAGAAGAGACCAACAAGATGTGAGTTCCTGCCCTCAAACGAATTTGGTGAAGCAAAGCAAACAAGTGGTCTTGTGTTCTCGCCATCCCACCTTTGAAGCATATCCCACATCAGCCCAACTGTTATCCCGTTGAAGTGTATTCCAACAGCTGGTATTGTGACTTTGTTTGGGTGAGGCACATAGCGAACCCTATCTGGATGCTCTGGTGCTATGTCAAGTGAGCTTGAAGATTCCTCATCTTTGACGAGCCATTCCAAACCGGGGAAGATGGCTTCATCTTTCTTTGTGCCAAATGAACCCTCGCCAACATAGACTATCGGTCCTTCAAATGCCAGTATTTGCCTTGGCTCATCGCAAGTCAGCGTATAACTCGCCGAGAAGACTTCAGGGTCGTTAGTCAGTTCAAACCTTCCCATCACCTCCCAATCGCCACCAAAGCCATCAGCGAACTTTGACCTTATCAAAAGCGCTTTGCCTTCAACCTCTGCCTCGCCAAAGATCAGCTTCTCAACTCTCCCGCCATTTGGTGAGATGAACACAAGCCTTGCAAGGTATGGCATTTTCCCAACTGTCTCCCAGTTTGCGTGACGACGAACTTGAAGTGATGCCATACCGTAGCCGAATTTGGTGCGCACAAAAATTAGCCTTGCATGCTTGCTCTGCAAGCCGACTACGCTCGTTGCCTTCACAGTGGCTTTGAATGGACCGTCACCAGTTGCCAAATCACCCAATTGAGCAACTCCTTGAAGGATAAGCATATGCGCCCTAACTGTTCTCTCTTCACCCATGATGTTCACTTTTGCTTCAGCAAATGCATCAAGCATCTCATCGCTCCCTGCTCTTGCCCTCCAAGAAACGATTGCTTCCTTGCCCGGTCTTATCAATGGGAAGCGTTTCTTCACCAGCTCAAGCAACTTTATGCCTTTAGCGTTTTGGATTGATGCTGTAATGCCATCAGCACAAGAAGTCCCATTGTTCCTTATAACCATGCTTACCGTGAACTCCTCGTTCGGTTGCAGTATAAACCTTTCTGGGCGCAACATGCAGGCTTCAAGTTTCGGTGATAACTCAACTTCACTTTCGTCCTCCCATTCACCGTGTTTCACCAATATGCGCACACTCGCTTTTCCGACCCTCAACCCAAGTAGGCGAAATTCAACCTCCTCCCAATCGCCCGGTTGGACGCTCGGCGTTTGCTTTGCATTCTTCTTGTCATCGCTATGAATGCCCTTAGGGAGTGCCAGCTCAACGGTGAATGGTGTGGCTTCATCACCTGCGTTCCTGACTTTAACTCTCAGCGTGCACTCTTCTCCTTCCTTTCCCTTCGTCTCAATCAACTTGACCTTGTAGATTTGTGGCACCGGACCTGCACGCTCAACATAAGAAATGTCGTCTAAGAGCCACTCACCCCTTCCACCGACAATCCGTGGTGCCACTTGAACCCATTTAACTTTTGGTGAGCGTGTAAAGTCGTATGCAACAATGCCCTTATGCCATCTGCCATCGCCGATGTGGCTTTTTGGGACAGTGTAATAAGCTCTTGGGAGACCTGTGTCTTCAAGTGGCTTTGAACTCATCGGTATGACATAGAACACCAACCTTGCGTTATCCATTGCGCTTACAGCCTTATACCAAAATGATATTGCCCCTTTGAGTTGAGAAAGCATTGCACCTTGTTCGCCACTGAACGCCTTCCATGCCCTGTTTAAGCCTGTCTCCCTTTTCGTATCTTTGATGCGCAGGAGCCTAAGCGAGTGCTTGCCAGAATGAGCATCGGTGGAAACGCCTATCTCGCTATCAGGTGGTCCTCCGACTGGTTCCCAATCAACTGGGAAACCATTTGCGCCCACAACTTCAAAGCCACCATTCGTCACTGGGTTGCCAACTTGCTCTCCTGCGTGTGCACACGAGAAGCAAACTGAAACAATCGCAACCACGACCAAAACCACTCGCATCACCTCTCACCTCCATGTATCATTTGCAATCAGTGCAAAAGCAGATAGTTACCACTTTGGCTTCTCATTCTTAGCGAACCAGCTGAGCAACAGCTTCATTCTGTCAGTTGGCTCCTTTGACGGCTTAGTATCGTTTGGGTCACTACCATGCTCAACGCTCCAGCCATGCCACTCCCTGAACGCATGATATGTCCAATCCCATCCATACTCCTCAAAAAGCTCAATGCAGTCGCTCAAATACTGTGCTGCGCCCGGTGCCCAACGGATTGCGCTGAATTCGCCAACATAGATGTGCACATTGTAGGCGAGCTGGAACTCACGCACAGGCTGTAGGACTTCTCTTAGCCGTTCTTTGTTCCATTCCACTCCACCGATCTTCCCTGGGTATGCAATTGGAACCCATTTCCTGCCGACACCTTGATGTGTAAACTCTCCCGGGACATACATGTGGACTTGATAAATCACATTCGGCACATCAACTGGCTCAAGCTCACGGAAACCACTTGGTGATGACCACTCGTTTGCTTCAATGAAGATTGGCACATCTTTATCAATTGCGCGTATTGCCATTGCAGCTCTGACTTGTGCTCCAAGGTAATCAGGGACACCTTCTGGTGACGGTATGTTTTGAACTGGTTCGTTGACCAAGTCATAACCCCATATCACTTTGTTGCCCTTGTAGCGCCTCGCAACCTTCTCCCACAACTTTACGAAGTGGTCTTGATAAAGTGGCTCATGGAATATCGCCAGATCACGATTGCTATATCGCCCACCAGGCGGTGTGTGCATGTCAACGACGACATAAATTTTGTATCTTCGGCATGCCTCTAACACCCTATCAAGTTCTTCCAACTTCGCTTCAAACCATCTATCGTATTCATCCAAGTCCCTGTCAGTTCCGACCTTTCCCCAGTTCCTGCATATTTGCCAGCGTATCACATTTGCATTCCACTCCAGACCGAGGGTGCGCAAGTCTTCTTCCCTAAATTGTTGTGGTGACATGACACCACGAAGGCGAGGTAGATCATGCCCTTTGAATGGTGGTTTGGGGTTCTTTGGTGGCTCAGGACGCTTAACTGGCAACCTCCATACAGTTATGCGAATGTTATCAAACCAAACCGTTCCAGAGCTACCTTGCAAACCAAGGTAAATCCAGCCTTGCGTCACATCGGGCGCTATTGGCGCACTGAATGACACCTTACGCCAATCAAATGTGCCGTAGACATTATCTTCGTTTTTCCAAAAAGCTCCCTGGCTTGGCGATACGTAGTGAAGCATAAACTTAACGCCCAACCACGGTTGCGGTGGTTTTGTCACATCCTCAGCCTTTGCCATGCACTCAAAAAACAAGCGACATCCACGATATGGCGTCAGGTCAATTGGCATGCGAACCATGTAGCCACCTTCTTCCTTACCCTTTGGCACAGTAATCTTGAGCGATGTTGTCCCATTGTAGCCTGTCACCCATTGTGCAAACTCAGCTTTTGACCATGCCTCTCGTTCCTGTGGTGTATCAAAGCTGGTGCGAAAGACAACATCACCCGGCTTTATGGAAACGCCTTGTTCAAAGCTTGCCATAACCAACACACTCCCCACGATGAGGAAAAAGATGAAAGATGAAAAGCATGTGCCATAGCGCTTGATAAGAGGCGACATTGCTTCTCTCACCTCTTGCACAATCTGCTACCGAAGGCTATAAGCACAGTTTAGCACATCAATGTTGTAGGCATGATGCATCCTCGGTGAGCAAAGCGCGCTAAAGTTATCCGTGAGCATTACAGTAGGAAATGCTTTAATCAAGGGTGACAGACAAATGAAAGGGGTTGTCTTAGCTGGTGGGACTGGCTCAAGGCTCTATCCGTTGACGAAGATCACGAACAAACACTTGCTTCCAGTTTACAACAAGCCGATGATCTTTTATCCGATTGAGGCTCTCGTCAAGGCTGGCATCCGTGAGATAATGCTTGTGACTGGTGGTGAGCACGCAAGTGATTTTGCGCGCTTGCTCGGTGACGGGCGTGAGATGGGCGTTAAAACGCTATACTACGCATATCAAGATAAACCGCTTGGGATAGCTCATGCGCTAAGCTTAGCTGAAGATTTCGTCGGGAATGAAAAATGCGTTGTATTCTTGGGCGACAATGTGATTGAAGGGAACATAATCAAGCATGTTAGGCGTTTCGCTGAGCAGGAGAAAGGCGCAATGGTGCTCCTAAAGGAAGTCCCAAACCCTCAAGACTATGGCTGTCCAGTGTTTGAGGGTGATAGGATTGTGCGCATCATTGAGAAGCCAAAGGAGCCGCCAAGCAAATACGCAGTCATAGGGATTTACTTCTACGACGCAGATGTGTTCAAGATCATCAAAACGCTCAAGCCCTCACAAAGGGGCGAGTTTGAAATAACGGATGTTAACAACGCATACGCTGAAAGGGGGCTTTTAAGCTACGATTTCCTTGATGGGTGGTGGGGTGACTGTGGCGCCTCAATTGATGCATGGCTCTGCATAAACAACCTCGTGGCAAAGACGGGCGCAAATAAAGTTGAGCTATAACCGTGCACATTGAAACTGAGTATGCCAATCAATGACATGAGGCGGTGGTGAACGAGTTATGTTGATGCGCGTGACACTCCCAGAGAAAGGTTTATCTTGGCTCATCAAGCTTAATGAGACAACCACTGCAAAAAACATTTACAAAGCGCTTCCAAAGGAAAGCCAAGTTGAAGTTTGGGGCGAAGAAATATACTTCCCAATCGGTGTGGATAAGGGCGAGGATGATATAACACACGAGTTTGTTGCCCCAGGAGATGTCGGCTATTGGGAACCAGAAAAATGCCTTTGCTTATTTTTTGGACCAACGCCAGAAAGCCCACCCGGAACAATAAAACCTGACTCACCAGTTGTGATTGTTGGGCGCATAATAAGCCCATTCGGAGACTTCAAAAGCGTTTGTGACGGTGATAAAGTTATCGCTACACCACAACCGTGAGCTTTTCCCTTCACTCAATGCTTAGTTCACTTCTGCCGCAACCTTAGTTCCAATTAACGAGGTGCTGGAGTTGGTTGACCAGGTGTTGGTTGAAGCTGTTTTTGAAACTCCATTTGCAGTTGCTGTATCTGTTGCTCTGTTGGCTTTGGAGCTTGAGTTGCCTTTGTGCGCTTAACAGTCCAAACAATACTGCATACAGCTACAACAACTGCAATGACAACTAAAGCCACTACACCTATTGTCTTACCTTGCATTTACATTCACCCCTTCCTACTTCCCACGAGTGTAAACAGCCCAATACCAATATGGGTCACGAGCTGGATCAACAGCAATTGTCTTCTTAAGCCACTTCACATGCCCATCAACGAATGCAATATTGAAACCAGCACTATGCCATGCCGAGCCTCCACATCCAGTGCCAATGACGGGGACAGGTCCGCATGCGCCCGGTGTCTCACTCGCTTCAGGTATAGGCCAATTCTGTCCCCAATCCTGTCCTGGTCTGCGAGGTCCAAAGACGATACACCATGAGTCACCAAATGCTATCGTCTCACCGGGATATCTCATCCTCGCCAATTTTGCTCTCTCATGGTCACCGAGCTCGCCACGGTCGCCCGGGTCTCCTATTGATGGGTCACTGAACCAATTCATCCCGTAACCTCCCCAAAAGCGTATGTAGCTATCACCAGCGTTCCTACACGGTGCATAGATACCACCTATCACATTACTTCCGTTCCATACATCCAGACCACGCCATGCATACGCTACAGTTGGGCATGCAAATATTTGCACATTTTTCACATATGGCTGAAGCAAGCCCATCCACCAGATTCTTCCAGACTGTCCTTGGAACCATGATTGTGTCCACATAGCCACCCATGTCTCATCGTAGTCATTTGCATACATATGCGCAGCAAGAACTATCTGCTTCAAGTTGCTTTGACAGCTTGCAGTCCTTGCCTTCTCCCTCGCCCTCGCAAACACAGGAAACAGAATCGCTGCCAGGATGGCGATTATAGCAATCACCACCAGAAGCTCAATAAGTGTAAAACCAATTCGCCTACCACTTGCAACTTGCATATCCATTCACCTCCGTTTGGTTTTTTGTTTGCCCCATCAATGAGGCTGTTCACTTATTAGTATAGTCAAAAAAAAGATCGTTGTCAAGACATCGCCATCAAGCAGTTCTAACGCCTCTCGCTTACCCGAGTGGGCTTCTCAAGCCATCCACATCGTTTGTTTTCTCTTAAGTGCTTACTGCTGTTGCGCTTCCGAAACAATGGGTTTCAAAGTGAGCACAAACTCAACTGTTTGCCCCTTGCGCCATACATTCCTTAAACCACTGTGAATTTGAAGCTCAAAGAAGTTAAGCCCATAGGTTCTATCATCCTGCAGCCACCAAAACGCATTCGGCACCTTCTCAATCTCAAAGAGCACACCAACACCTGCCTTCGTAATCCATCCAACTGGCTCAAGCGTATTGCTCGTGAAGAAGACAGGGCTTGGACCTTGCGGTGGCTTCTCTGGAAATGGCTTTAACTGCATTCGTCCACCAACCACCGTGAACCATTGCCCTTCCGCTACTACTGGATTTGGTATCCATGCCTCTATGAGCACCGATTCCATCTTTATGTCATCAAGCGGTGTCAATTCGTAGCTTACTGTCACTCCGTCATCAGTTTGCGTAATCGTTTGAGCCCATTTGATTGAGCTTCCATTTGATGTTGCTTGCCCTGTAATGGTTATCTGTCCATCTTGCTCCTCACGCTTCACATTACCTGCCGATAGGTCAACTTGCCTGAACATCGGAGGCCATCCCCAACCTGGTGGAGCAACCCTGAAACCAAAGTTGATGAAGCAAAGCTGTCCCTTAACAGAGAACCTCGCAATGCTACCATTTGGTGCTATTTCAGCTCTGTAGATGCGTTGTGGTTGTGGTGGCTGTGCAGGTGGTTGTGGTTTAACTTCCTTTTGTGTAGGTTGCGTAGGTTCTTGTTGAGGAGGTTGAATTGGCTTAGGTTGTTCCTGTGGCTTCTGTGGCAACTGCTCTGGTGGCTTTTGTGGTTCTTGCGTTTGTATCGGTGGTTGAATTTCTGGTCGCTTCACAACAACGGGTGGACGGCGAAGTTGGTTCACAACAGGTAAAAGTGTTGGGTCGTAGCGCAATGCAAGTTCAAATGCAGCTTCAGCATGATATTGCATCCCCAACTCCATGTAAGCTTTTCCAAGCCACGCATAGTAAGCTCCAACTGTAGGTGCTACCCCAATTGCCCTCGTGAGATAACAAAGCGCATTCCACATGTCTCCAGAAAGCCAATAAGCTTGTGCCAATGACCATAGCAACTCGGCGTCGTATGGGCGTTGAGTTAATGCTGTTCTCATAGTGTTGATGCGTTCCTCAATCTTTCCAGCATTGTGGTAAAGCTTTAGAGTCTCAAGCTTAAGCAAATGTGCATTCCAAATGTGCTCTTGTCTTTTTACAGCCTCGTTTAGCAATGCAACTGCCTCATTCAACTTACCATCTGATGCGAGTCTCCTTGCCTCTTTGATGGTTTCCTCTTCAACCTGAGCGCTACAGACAGCGAATGCAACAAGTGCTACTAATGTCATTGCAACAATCTTTTTGTGATGCATTGAACTCACCTCCTTTGCTCAATACAGTTGACATACTAACCCACCCATTGGTTGCCCCTCAAGCCCTTCGTTTCTTAACTACCTTTCTATCTTCACTATCGTCCCGCTCTCTGCGCTTTCATGTATTGCTTGCGCTATCCTTGTTGCCTCAAGTCCGTCTTCACCAGTCGCAAAGACGCCCTTTATCTCGCTTATCTTTGCTCCGTCAAGCATCATGCTGACTATTTGTGCAAAGTCAGCTATTGAAGCTATTCCGTAGCCTTCCCACCATTCACGCCCGAATGCGTCATAGCGCAACCTCAAGTATGCTGGGTTATGCGATTGCTGTTTTGGTGAATCTGTCTCACAACATGTTCTTGTGCCCCTATCTTGCGCATCGCATTCTGCGATTCCCGAAGTCCCTATTAGGCGCAAGCCCTGATTCACCGTTGCCTCAAACTCATCTGGTAGTATCCAACATGTCTGGAAGCAAACTGTTGCCCCGTTCTCAAAACAGACCATCGCTGTGATTGAGTCGTAGGTGTCAATCCCCATTGCAACGAGCTTCTCCTTCTTTCCTTTTGCCCACACTTCGGTTGCGTTACTTTGCAGTAGCCATCTCACGAGGTCGTAGTAGTGTATCCCAAGGAACCAAGCTGGCGAGGTCATGTGAGCCCACTTCCTCAACCAATCCCTTGGAACCTCCAACCTGTCTTCCATGTATGCGTAGCCATACTGTATCTTTCCAAGTTCGCCAGCCTCTATCTTTCTCTTAAGGAGTTGATGATACTCGTCGTAGCGCTTGTGGAAGTCAACGCACAGAAGCACATTTTTCCTACGCGCCGCCTCAACCATCTCAATGCATCCATCAACTGTCACATCAAGAGGCTTCTCACATAACACATTCACTCCTGCCTCTATGCAATCAATGACTATTTGGCGATGCAAGTGGTCTGGAGTTGCAACACTCACTGCATTAAGCTCCTCGTTTTCAAGCATCTCTTTATAGTCGGTGTATGGAGTGAAATGGAACTCCCTCATCCTTGCCTCAAGCAATTCTTCATTCACATCGCAAGCTGCAACGAGTTCCACCAACCCGAGCCAACTGAGCTGTCTGTAACAGCGCAGATGGTTTATTCCGAACCTGCCAAGCCCTATCACGCCTACCTTTGGGCATGCCATTTTTCACTTCACCTCGTTCATCCCGCACCAGAGTATGATCCCAAGGGCAAGTGCTTTTGCACCGTTAATGATATCACTGATGCTTATCCTCTCGCAAGATGAGTGAGCAAAGGATGCATCGCCAGCACCAAACACAACCGTCGGTATGCCAGCAAGCTTCGCGTAGAGGCGAGCATCGCAACTTATGTTCCATCCCGTGATCTTTGATGGGAGAGAAAACGCTTTAACAGCGCTATGGAGTGTCACTGGCAATGGGTGGTCTGGTGGTATCTCGTATGCGTCATTGTGTAGCTTTGGGAATGTGAGCTCAAAGTGTTCCTTCAACCACTCATCCTCAGTAGATAGAATGGCGCTTGCTAACTCAGCTTTGACCTGCTCAATACTTTTATTCGGCAGGAAGCCGACACCGCCTTCAATTGTGCACTCATCTGGAATCATTGATGGCCATGTCCCGCCGCTTATTTTGCCGATGCATATTTGGACTGGGTGTTCATAATCTTCAAACAACGGATATCCCTTGCTCTCGTTTATCAGCTTCTCCTCGTAGCGCAGCAGGAGCCTTATAACTTCGGTCATCTTCTCAATTGCGTTTACTCCATCGTGTCTTCTGCCCATATGCGTTGACTTCCCGAATGTGCGTATGCGGAACCAGAGCGCTCCCCTGTTTGCACAATAAACGTTGAACCCTGTTGACTCAAGCACAATCGCACCATCTGCTTTACAGCCCTGCCTTATGAGCGCGAGTGCCCCATTACCTCCAACCTCTTCCTCAATGACAACCTGCAACTCCAAGTCGCCACAAAGCTTTATCCCAAGTTCCTTAAGAGCGCTCACCGAAAGAAGAAGCATAACTATCTGACCCTTCGCATCTACAGCGCCTCTCCCGTGCACAAACTCACCATCAAAGCGTGGCTTGAAAGCCTCCTCCCAGCCACCTTCTGGAACAACATCGGAGTGCGTTTGCACTATTAAGCTTTTACCGCCACCTTTACCTTTTTCCTTCGCCACAATGTTGTATCGCCCATCGTATGGCATTTCATCATCACTATGCGAATACTCAGGGTCAAGGAAAATGTCATTCGGTATCTGGTGCCTCTCTGGCTCAAGCCCAACCACCTGCATCAATTCCGCTACTCGTTCTTGCACCTCTGCCTCATTTCCCTGAGTGCTCCTCATGCTTATCAGTTCCATAAGCCAATCAACTGCCATCCCTCTTTTCACTTCAATCGATTCGCTCAGCGCCTTGCATATTTCCTTCACTTTCTGCTCATGCTCATTCATGGTCTCACCACCCACAAAAGTTATCATACAACATGGCAACCCAACCTCTCATCCGTGCGTCAAAATAAACGCCAAACCATGCTTAGCTCTTGCGAGCTAAAATTTGAGACGGCGCACACAGCACACAACTTAGGAGTGAGGTGATGAGCCTATGCGTGTTAGGTGGCTTCCAACGATTGTGGTAATGTTGTTTTCACTCTGTGTGGTGTTCTCGTTTCACCGTGTGTTTGCCTTAGCCAACGGCGAAGAGCAGAAGTCCGAAGTGGCTAAGGTTGGCGAGAAGGCACCCGAGATTGAGCTCAAGTCAGTTGATGGTAAGACTGTTAAGCTCTCCGAAGTGCTTCAGGACGAGAAGACGAAAGTGGTTGTGCTCAACTTCATGTCCATCGGCTGCCCATATAGCCAAAAGCTTGAACCCCTTGTATGTCGCCTGCTTGAGGAGCGTCAAAAGGACGGGCTTGTTGTGCTCGGCATCGTCAAGGAGTTCGGAAACCCTGAAGGCGTTAAGGGCTACATTGAAAGGATGAAGATCAAGTATCCGTTGCTCCTTGACGAGGGTTTGAAGTTCTTCAAGCAAGTCTACGGTGCACCTAACACTCCGACGCTTTTCATCATCAGCAAGCAGGGCAAGTTGCTTGGAAAATACATCGGGCTACTTGGTGAGAGCGATGAAGAGTATTACAAGTTCCTCAACGAAGCCATCACTGCTGCCATCAACGGCAAGGAACTGCCGCCAGCTCCCGAGAAGTTAAGGGGGAAGGGGTGAAAGGTGTAGGACATGCCCTTGGTCTAAGGGCAAACGGACGAGTGCTAAATGTGTGCTGTGTGCGCCCTCATTGCATCCCTCCAAACCCGGGGGTGACAATGCCACCACCCGGTCCCCAAGGTGAGATGACACCGCCACCACCGCCAGTTGAAGGTATTCCTGTTGCTGGTTTGCCATACACATACAGCTTGATGAAGTTCTCAGCGTTCTGGAAGCCAAGTGACCTTGAGAGCTCATCCTCCCACTTCTTCATGTCAATGCGCCACCACAACAGCTCGCGTATGACTGGTATGTTCGTTTTGAGAGTGAAGTTAGTGGATGTAAACTTGATCTCGGCAGGCACAAGGACACATTCATTTCCCTTTGTTGCTGCCCCCAAAGTATAGGTCATCGATTTGAGTATCTCCAGAATCTTTGCCTGAAGCGCATCGCCTTGCTGTATAGTCTGGACGAATTTACCTCTCCATTCGCTCCCAACATGCTCTGATGCAGTTTTCCTGTCACCGTTTTTGAGTGCGTCAAGGAATTGACTGACCCTGTTTTGTGGCGTTTCAACAGCTGCAAAGTAATAGATCACCGCTATGACAAGTCCGATAGCTAATGCGCCCCAAAAATAGCGTGCCAAAACGAGTGTCATAAAACTTTTTCACCCCCTGAACGGCTTTTGCATCTTACACTACCATCGCTAACTCGTTTCAGACAAATGTGTGCTCACAGCTTTGCTTCGCCTCACCCTTTCAACTTCAATGGCAATAACTGTCATCGGCACACCAAGAAGGCTTGCCAACCTCTCAATAACCCTATCCGTCTCGCGCTTTATCAAGTCCAAGTTTGCGCCCTCCTTGCTTTCCTCTTCTTCTATGAAGTCGGCTATTTGTGCAGCAGCGTCCAAAAGGAAACGGGCTCTTGTGCACTCATACTGGCGATGTGTCATACGATGAAATTGTTGTGACAGCCTTTGCCAAAGCTCACGCCACGTCTTTTCAGCGGTCACGCCAGCAACAGCAGTCATTGCCCTTTGGTGCTCAAGCTGATGCTTTATTGCCATCATCTCTTTGTAGCGCTCATAGTCTTCCCAGCTCCTCCCTTGTATGATCTTGCTTTGAAAACCTTCACCAACAAGTTGGCGCAATATTTTGTCAAGCAAATTTTTTGTAGTTGGTGCTGTCACATGTGGCATAAGTGGTGCATGCTCATACGGACAGCCAAGTATGAACTCGTTACCGTCAAACCCCAAAGGCACAAGCGCATCAATAGCCTGCCATACTGCTGGTGTCGGCGCTTGTAGATGCTGAACAAGCAACCTCTTTATGCGTTGCCAGAGCACTGATGGCTCTATTTGCTTTCCTGAACTCATTTGCATCACCTCCTTCCAGTTTAAGTTTTAGCACATGCTATCGCCCTATTGCTTGCCTGTCGTCCTCAGTTTTTTCTACTCCAACCAGTGGGCTCCAAACTGCATTTGCATACCATCTGCCAACGCTTTCCACTTTGAGCGTGACTCCCTGTGGCACTTGTGAGAAAGCCCCTGGGAGACGCACAAGCTTGTTTTTGAGCAACACAAATGAAGGTGATTGCCTCGGATAGAGTTGCTCAACACCAACGAGCGTAATCTGTTCGCCAACCTTAGGCTGTATATCCATCTGTGTCTTTAGTGCCTCATTACCAAACGCTATCTCAAACTCATCTCTCTTGAGCGAACTGTGTCCAAACAGCCATATATGTCTCTTAGCCAACACTTCAAGCCTTTCAAGTTCTGCCTCGCCAGATTGAATGAGTGTCGCAATGACTTCGGGATGAGCGCATATGACAGCGTCAATATCAGCAGGGTGTATACTCGCCTCAAGCAAAAGCTTCCTACGCAATTGCACTGCGATTGTTGACGCTGATAATACTCTCCCAGCTCCAGCACAGCACTCACATTGTTCGGTGAGGACCTCTTCAAGGCTTGAGCCTTTCCTTTGTCTTACAAGCTCAAGAACACCTATCGGGCTGAGAGTCAATATTCTCGTCTCAGCATCATCGTTCAAAAGCCTTTGCTCAAGGTGCTTTTGCAGTTTGCTCCAATCATGTGTGCTATGCATATCAATGAAGTCAACAACAACGAGTCCGCCTATGTTGCGCAGTCTCAATTGTCTTGCTATTTCGTCTGCAGCCTCCATGTTTATGCGTAACAGCATCTCGCGTGAATCACCGATTAACACATGACCAGAGTTTACATCAATGCTTGTTAGCGCTTCGGTGGTCTCAATAACGATGTAGGCGCCGCTTGGCAACTTGACAACCTTTGATAAAGCTGCTTCTATCTGATGGGCTATGCCATAGGCGTCAAAAAGTGGTATAGGCGAATCGTGTAGCTCTATTTTGTCTGCTATGTCAAGTTGGTGTTCTACTGCGAGGCTGAGCAGGGATTTGTAATGCTCTTCGGAATCAACTACGATCTTGCTTACACCCTTCGCGGCTAAAAAGGCAACCCTTTCAATTAAACTCATACTGCGGTAAAGCAATGCTGGTGCTGGTTCGCTTTCATACCTGCGTATTATCTCGTGCCACAGGTCTATAAGTTCTTTGATGTCGTTTGCTATCTCATCTTCGCTTCTTCCAGCTGCCTCACTTAGCACATGTATCCCGCAGTCAAACGGGCGGTGCTTTTCGGCTATATGCAATAGCCTTGTTTTCTCCTTTCCACTGGCTATCGCACGCGAGACCGATGTGTGGTCTGCGCCTTGTGTGATTAGCTCAACGAACTTACCAGAGAGGGTTATGCGTGTTGTTAAGCGGGCACACTTTTGTCCTCTTGGCTCATGTGTCACTTGAACGAGTATTGGTTGACCAACCTTGAGCATCTCAATTGATGCTTTGCTGATTCGCCCGCTCCAGTCAACACCAATGCACTTTGGTGCTATGTCATCGGCTTGTATGAAGCCATACTCATCCTCACTCAACTTAACAAACGCTGCATCTATTGCTGGTGCAAGCCTTTCAACAATGCCCTTGTAGATGTTGCCTGAAATCCTTCTACTACTCTCAACCTCAAGCTTTTCAAGTGTCCCTGAAACTACAAGCGCCACCCAAGCTTGCCCCATGCACGAACTTATGAGAAGAAGCGTTTCTTCGCCATGATATGGATTTTTATCGTCTTCCATCTCATCATCCTCTCACATGCTTTTTGCCCGTTTGTGTGTCCCAACAAGCCCCAACAAGCTGTGAGCCATATTGAACTTCAAATGAATTTGACATGCCAAGTGAAGTAGAAGTTTCTAAAGCAAGCAGTTGCTTGAAGGGACGAGCGCGGGCTTGGTTGTGGTGCTTTTGTTTCTCCATTTAAGTGCTCCTCAATATAGTATGAACACAGCAACACCGATGTGCAATAGCTTTATTCGCATACTTGCAAAGTGCCATCAAGAGGCGCTAAGGCAGTGTAATTCATTTTGAGGCTCTCTCTAACTTCTTCATGAGCACGGGCGTCATCTGGAAACGCATATCACATTGCAAGCACCTTATCGCTTCCCTAACTGCTTCCTCTTCATTGAAGCCCAACTCAACTTCATCAAAAGTTTTCCTTCTCCTCTCAAGGTCAATCGTGCGTGGTTTCACCCTCTCCATGTATGCAAAGCCTTCTATGCGTCCCATCCAAAGGCTTCTTTTTTCAATGAAGCCCTCGTCAGTGAGCTTTTCATCAATGTTTCCGTCACCGCCAAGGTAACGGTCAATTGAAGAGGCAGCTATCCTGCCATGCGCTATCGCCTCAATAACTGATGACGGACCAAGAACCACATCCCCGCCAGCGAAGACACCGTTTCTGCTCGTTGCAAGCGTTTCAGGGTCTACCTCTATCAAGCCCCTTCTCGTCAGCTTAACATCAAATCCTTCGGGTATGCTTGGCGCTTGCCCTATGGCGACGATGAGCGTATCAAAACGCATAATGAACTCTGAACCTTCAATCGGTATTGGTCTTGGGCGCCCCGTTGAATCAGGCTCTCCAAGCTTCATGCGCACAAGCTCAACGCAGACAAATTCGCTATCACCAAATATGCGCTTCGGTGCGACAAGGAATTGTATCTCAACACCTTCAAGGAGAGCAGCTTCAACTTCTTCGTGGAGTGCTGGCATCTCATCCCTGCTACGCCGATAGAGTATTGTCACGCTTTCAGCACCAAGCCTTATAGCGACCCTTGAAGCATCAATGGCGACATTGCCACCACCTATAACGCCAACGCTTCTTCCCGGATGGAAAGGTTTGCCCATGTTTGCGCCCCTCAAAAACGACAGCCCATCAATAACTCGTGGATGCTCCTCACCCTCTATTCCAAGCCTCAAAGGGCTTTGTGCACCTATCGCTATGAAGACGGCTTCAAAGCCATTTGCAAACAGCTCATCAATGTTCTCTATCCTCGTCCTTTTGCGCAGTTCAATGCCAGTTGAAAATATCTCTTCTACTTCTTCAGCGAGCACATCCTTTGGCAATCTGTAATGTGGGATGCCGAAGCGCATCATACCGCCAGCTTCCTCATTTTCATCAAACACAGTTACATCGTGCCCAAGCTTCCTCAGGTAGTAGGCTGTTGTTAAGCCTGCGGGACCTGCACCTACAATCGCTACTCTCCTGCCGGTTCGTGGCTTGAATACGGAACGCTCCTTCCATTTCGGCTTTGCGTTATCGGCGACAAAGCGCTTAAGCAAGCGTATTGAGATCGGTTCGTTTACTTCATCTCTTCTGCAAGCTTCCTCGCACGGGTGCATGCAGACTCGCCCAAGAACCTTAGGGAATGGAACTTTCTCACGGTTGACTGCAAGAGCATCCTCAAACTTACCTTCAGCTATTAGGCGCACATACCTTGGCACATCAATGTTAGCTGGGCAGGCAAACTTGCATGGGACCAACACTTGTTCCCTCGGCTTATCATCAAATTTGACCTTATCAAGGAGTGCACCAGATGGGCAAACTTCAACACATGTGCAACAGAACCTGCATCCAGAGTCGGCGAGTTTCGTTTCTGGAGGTGCACCAGTATACGAAGAACGCCCACGAAACATGAACCCGATTGCACCTATGCCACGAGCCTCTTGGCACGCTTTTATACAGCGCTCGCAAAGAATGCATTTGTTCCTGTCAATCAGGATCAAAGGCTCATCGGTGATCTCTTTAAAGCCCCTCTCCGAGTATTCCGGCTTTGGCATATCCTCTGGCAAACCAACTTCTTCAACAATGGAGCGAAGTTCACATGCCTCCCACTTCTGACAGCAACGCAAATTCAAAGGCACATCATAGTCGCATGATGTTAGATCGCATGTGCTTCTCTTGTCACATGTTAGGCAAACACTGCACGGGTAGTTGCTAAGCAAAAGCCACAACACATGTTGCCTTAGCTGTTTTAGTATCGGTGTGTTCGTCCTCACTACCATGCCATCTTTGCATTCCATAGTGCAGGATGTGTGGAAGCCCTTCATCCCTTCAATTTCAACTATGCAGAGCCTGCATGCACCTGTTGGTGAAAGCATCGGATGATAGCAAAGCGATGGTATGCGTATGCCGGCGCTCCTTGAAGCGATGAGGACAGTTGTGCCCTCAGGGACTTTCACTTGTGTTCCATCAATTGTAACTGTCACATACTTTCTCACTTGCGCCATCCTTGATGGTTCACCTCGTGCGAACTTATACCTATGCTAAACCTCATCTCGTCACTTGACATGTAGAGCGCATTGCCAGCTGGCGTCAACAGTCATGTAAGCCAAAAAGTCAAAACCAATTATCCTTGCTCAATGCGCTCCCTTATCAGCCTCTCAACGCTTTGTATCGTTTGTCTTCCGTGAACTTGCTCATCAATGACGACGACTGGAGCCATCCCACAGCAACCCAAACACGCAACCCTTTCAAGCGTGAGCATCCCATCCTTTGTAGTTTGACCTGCACCTATGCCGAACTTCTGTGAGATGTAGTTGAATATATCCTGCCCACCCATGACATGGCATGCTGTTCCGAGGCAGACTTTAATCACATGCTTACCACGAGGCGTGAACCTGAATTGCGCATAGAATGTCAGCACCTCATAAACTTCAACCTCAAATATGCCAAGCTCGGATGCCACCTTCTTTATGGCTTCCCTTGGGACATAACCGTATATAGCTTGTATCTCTTGAAGAAGCGGGATTAAGCTACTGCGTTCCCTGCCATGCTTCTCAATCAGTGTGTTGATGTTAGCATCCATTTCACCCAACCAATGTTCACTCCTCTCAGACCACCTGCTGAAACATCGCCATACCAAAATTCATGCAACTTGGTTGCCCGATGCAAAAGCCATGCTACAATAATGTAGGGTTTACAATGCCACATGTGAGGTGTTCCCATGAATGGCTACCTTCATAGGGCTTGGTGAGGGCTTGCTAAGGCTTTCACCACCAAACCACGAGCGCATAGAACAGGCTAATTCATTTGAGATCCAAATAGGCGGTGCTGAATTGAATGTAGCAGTTGCGCTATCAAGGCTCGGCATTGATTCCGCTTGGATATCAAAGCTCGTCAACAACTCAATAGGCAGGTTGATAGTCAACCGTGCACGCCAATATGGCGTTGATGTTTCAAGGGTTGTTTGGAGTGACACTGGGCGCGTCGGCATTTACTTCCTTGAAGTTGGAGCTACACCGAGGGCTAACCTCGTCATTTACGACAGGGCTAATTCAGCAATCAACACATTGAGAGCCGATGAACTTGATTGGGATTTCATATCAAAGGCTAAAGTGATGCACACGACCGGAATAACACCAGCGCTAAGTGATAGCGCTCGCAAGCTCGTTGAAGATGTTGTTAAGCGCCTAAAAGAGATTGATGTCCTCCTCAGCTTTGATGTGAACTACAGAAGCAAGCTCTGGTCACCTGATGAAGCGAGGGAGACACTCCTCAAAATATTGCCCCATGTTGATTTCCTCTTCGTGACCTACGAAGACGCAAAATCAGTTCTTATGATGGATGGTGCACCTGAGGAGGTTGTAAAGCAATTGAGAAAAGAATTTGCATCGGTTGTTGCTATGCTCACATTCACTGAGGGTGGTGCTATGCTATGTGCTGATGGGGAGACGGTTCACTACCACCCGCCATACAAAATCTCACTTGTTGATCGGTTGGGAGCTGGCGATGCATTTGTTGCAGGAGCGCTTTCGGGGTGGCTTGACGGATTGCCATGGGATAAGTGCCTCGCAAAAGCAGTTGCTATGGCAGCATTGAAGTGCACGATCCCGGGAGACTTCGCAATCGTTGAAAAAGATGAGCTTGAAACATTGCTTAGCAGTTCCTCAATCGCCGTAAGAAGGTGATGATGCGATGGTGCAGCTCAAAGTTAGCCCCAAGCATGCGCTGAAGCAAAAGCTCATCCTGCGCCGTCCACCAGATGCTTTTCTTGAGTTGCTCACGAAACCAAGCTCAGAACTTGAAAGCATCGTGAAACGCATTGAGAGCCATCCCCTATTCCATCAGCTTGTGTCAATGGGTGTTGTGCGCAAAGTTTGCTACAAGAGTTTAGCGACATGGAAGGTTATCAAAGAGTGTGATATGCGATGGTTAAGCGACTTCCTCAGGAAGCATATTGAGTGGCGTTCAGGTTGGCAATCGGATTTGCTCTCACAAGATGCGCTCAAGCGTGTTGATGAGCTCGCACGCAAATACGGTGTGACAGCCACTCAGTTGAAGAAGGCGATTACACTGTTGAAGAAGTTGCTCGCAAACAGCGAGGAAAAACATGAGCACTTGCAAAGCGAATCACAAGTTGAGGATGAAGAGGGAAGGGATGTTGATCTGCCCTCAGTAAATTCACTTTATGTAGACCTCTCGGAAGACATAGTAGCTATACAGAGGTTTGTTGAGCTGTATGGAATAAGCGAGTGCGACTTCTTGAAGTTTTATGAAGGTGAGATGAGCCCAAGCGAACTTTGTTCTCGCTACGGCTGTAAGATGGCTGATGTGATGCACCTACTTGAACACATAAAGAGGGTGCAAGTGCACGAAATATTTGCCGAGGCTTCCATAGCGCCCGTTAGGTCTTCGGTGGCTTCGTCGGGCGAAATACAATTTGAGGTTGTAGCGAGAGCCTCAGTTGATGCTGGTGGGGCATTGTCAATCCAATTCTTGAACGAACATCTTTACGCAACGAGGTATGTGATAGATGAGGAGCGGTTGAAAGCGTTTGCGCGGTCGCACCATAACGAGGAGTTAAACCATTTGATAAACTTGTTGCGCTACATAAACAGGTGGCACAGCCTCCTTGGGAGATTAGTGTGGACAGTGTGTTATCATCAACGCCGATTCATACTCACTGGTGATGAGGCACTGCTAAAGCCATTGCCTCAGGCTGAAGTTGCAAGGGAGCTTGGACATCATCGCTCGCATATATGCCGTGCGATAAGGCACAGAGGCATTTCAACACCGCATGGAAAATATCCATTGAGCTTCCTATGCGCTTCAAAGGAGCAAGTTATATTGAGTGTAGCTAAGCGCTATCCGCATTGGACAGACCAACAGATTTCGGACTTCATCTTCATGATGCATGGGTGCCGTGTGCCACGACGAACTGTCTCTTACCACCGTTCAAAAGTGCGCAGAGCAAGCAATTGCTAAAATGCCTGCCTAACGAAAGGAGCGTTTGAGGAAAATCTCGGGTGAAATTTGACATATAAATCAACCTTGAACAAAAATAATTTTTGTTTTATAATATAAGTAGTTCGGTAAAAACAATCTTAGATTGGAGGTGATCGCTGATGAAATCCCTTATGAAGTTGACGCTTATCATTATGACTGCTGTACTCACAGCATGTGGAGGAGGGAAGCTTACTCCTCCAACCGTTACTCCTCCTCCAACCGTTACTCCTCCTCCAACCGTTACTCCTCCTCCAACCGTTACTCCTCCTCCAACCGTTACTCCTCCTCCAACGATAAAAATCATCTACCCCTGGGAGGATGGGAAGGTGAATGTGGTTGGGGATGGGGTCATATTGACGGTGAAGGGATATGCTTCCAGGAGTCTAACGAAAGTAGAAGCATTT
>JBGOEV010000042.1:0-21662 GCA_041538025.1 Candidatus Thermosaccharophagus gerlachensis
GTCAATGGAAAAGGGAGCGTAGTAGTTGACGCCGAAGAGAGATACTTCTTCGCCAGTGTCTTGCCATCGCAAAATCCCGTGTTCGTCAACGACAACCGTGCGGTCCGCCGGTCGCCAACTGGCTTGCGCGACAGCGAATGCCTGTGTAAAGGCAATGGGCAACAAAAGCCAATGAAGCCTCACGATCCTATCACCTCTTCAAATTTTGTCCATCCAAACGAAGAGTGTTCCAAAACTCCGAAACCTTCCCATGCTATGGGCTTTAGCCGTAGTTGATGACGCAAAATTTTAGCGCCAGCTTGGAACGAGGTAGGGAACACAATACACAAAAATTGTGAGAGCAAAGCACCCGCCGAACTCTATCTTGCTTCATTGCATTTGCTAATACAAATTGCAAACCGAAAGCCAGAGCAAAGCCTTTGAAGTGCGCTCAAAAACTCCTTGCTGTGCTTTTTTCTGCTGCTCTCGTTCAACACCGATTATAATCTGAGCGAAAGCCGAGGTAAAGACCTTGAGAGCATCAACTGTGTTTCAGTTGCCACAATGCGATTGGGACGGAAGGTTGTCTATGTTTCTTTCGTGCGTGTCAAAATGAAAAAATGGGAAACATGTGAACAATGATCCAAAGCTAAAAGCTGTTTGAGGGGTGATTTGGCGATGGTTCACTCTCTCGGAGAAGGCACAAGCCTATCAACGAAGCCAGTTGAAGAGCTGACATTTGATGAAGCTCGCCAGGAAGCAGAGAGGCTCCGCAGGGAAATTGAGTATCACAACTACCGATACTATGTGCTCAACGCCCCGGTCATAAGCGATGCTGAGTATGATGAGCTATTCAGGCGTTTGGTGAAGATTGAAGAGCGTTTCCCTGAGCTTGTAACGCCAGATTCACCCACACAGCGAATTGGTGCGCCACCTGCTGAAGAATTTGGTTCTGTAACGCATAGGATGCCCATGTTGAGCTTGGACAACGCCTTTAACGAAGAAGAACTAAGAGCGTTTGATGAGCGCATAAAGCGCATGCTCGGTATATCGCCATCTGCGAAGATTGAGTATGTGTGTGAATTGAAGCTTGACGGGCTCGCTGTCAACTTGACTTACGAAAACGGTATTCTCGTTAGAGGTGCTACAAGAGGTGATGGTGTTACAGGTGAAGATGTGACAGCCAACCTAAGGACGATAAGGAGCATACCGTTGCGAATGCTCATTGATGACCCACCGCCAATCATCGAAGTTCGCGGCGAGGTCTTCATGACGAAACATGACTTTGAACTGCTCAACAAAGAGAGGATAGAGAAGGGCGAACAGCCATTCATGAATCCAAGGAACGCTGCAGCTGGTTCGGTCAGACAACTTGATCCGAAGGTGACTGCGGGAAGAAGGCTTGACATCTTTTGCTATGGCGTGGGATATGTTGAGGGCATTTCATTTGAGACGCATTGGCAAGTGCTTGAATTCCTAAGCAAAGCAGGATTCAAGGTTAACCCAGATAACAAGCTTTGTAACGGCATTGATGAAGTGATACAACACTGCACTGAGTGGGTTCAAAGGAGGCACGAGATACCATATCCAGCTGATGGGATGGTCATAAAGGTCAATCAAATTCGCTACCATGAATTGCTTGGCGCAACTGCTCATCATCCTCGTTGGGCAATAGCATACAAATTCCCAGCTGAACAAAAGACGACATTGCTAAAGGACATCGTGGTTCAAGTTGGCAGGACTGGCGCTCTAACGCCAGTTGCAGTCCTTGAGCCAGTTGAAGTTGATGGGGTTGTAATAACGAGTGCAACATTGCACAACGAAGACCAAATAAGGCGTTTGGATGTGCGCATAGGTGACACCGTGATAGTTCAAAGGGCTGGTGGTGTCATACCAGAGATAGTTGGCGTTGTGAAGGAGAAGCGAACGGGCAACGAAAGGGAGTTTGTTATGCCAAAGCAATGCCCAGTATGCGGTGGTGAAGTCTACAAACCTGAAGGTGAAGTTGTAGCAAGATGCGTAAATCCATCTTGCCCAGCAAAGCTTGAGAACTGGCTCAAGCATTGGTGTTCAAGGGATGCAATGAACATTGAGCATGTTGGACCTAAGCTCATAAAACAGCTCATTGATAGAGGTTTGGTTAACGACCCTGCAGACTTGTATGCATTGACGAAACCAAAGTTGATGGCTTTGGAGAGAATGGGTTCAAAGTCAGCGGATAATGTTTTGAGCGAGATAGAGAAAAGTAAGACAGCACCGCTTGATAGGTTCATATTTGCCTTGGGCATAAGGCATGTTGGTGCAAGGACCGCAAGGGTGCTCGCAGAACACTTTGGGAGCTTAGAAAGGCTTTCAAAGGCTTCGCTTGAGGAGCTGATGAACATACCAGAGATAGGACCTGAAACAGCACGTAGCATTTACAACTACTTCAGAATGGAGACAACAAAGGAACTGCTTGAGAAGTTAGAGCGCTATGGTGTTCGTCCAACACCTGTTGTTAAGGCTGCTGTGCCAACCCAAACACCGTTTACAGGTAAGACCTTTGTCTTCACAGGCGAACTTGAATCGTTCACGCGTTCACAAGCCGAGGAATTAGTTCAACGCTACGGTGGGAGAGTGGCATCAAGTGTCTCGCGCGCCACTGACATTGTAGTTGTTGGGCAGAACCCGGGTAGCAAATATCAAAGGGCGCTTGAACTCGGTATAAAGACGATAAACGAAGAGCAATTCCTTGAGATGGTCAGGCAGGCAAAGGAGATAACTGGCGAGTGAACAAACACATACAAAGCGCAATCGCAATAACATACATCGGTTTGATAACCCTCGCTGAAATTGCACCTGTAAGGACAGCAGAGTGGAAGGTAGGCGCTTTAGGTCTTGATAAGCTTGCCCACACTGCTTCATACGCTGTTATGTTATTTTTGCTCTTCCCACTCTGTGGTAAGAAGCGATTGATTGCGGTATCGTTAACCTTCGCTCACGGTGTAGCCATAGAGCTAATTCAAGCGTATCTGCCATACCGAACAGCTGATCCATACGACCTCCTCGCAAACGTTATAGGCATTTTCCTCGTGATGGTGTTTGTCATTCCAACTCTAAAGCGTTTGTTAAGGGGTGGTTGAAGCGAATAGCGTTGCAATAAGAGAGGATTTGCTGGTATAATCAAAGAGGGTAGTGTTTAAGCCTCTTTTGTGAGGTGATGAGACAGCGTGAACCAAAAGAATGCTGATGCTGCAAGAGTGCTTGAGCAACTGCACGCTCAAATACTTGAGTGTCGTAAATGCCCTCTGTGGAAGACGCGCAGGAACGCAGTTCCCGGTGAAGGGCGATTTGATGCCGAGATAATGTTTGTTGGTGAAGGTCCCGGGAACCAAGAGGATAAAGAGGGAAGACCATTCGTTGGACCTGCTGGGCGCTTCCTGAATTACCTCTTGGAGATAGCTGGATTGAGGCGCGAGGATGTGTTCATAACGAACGTGCTTAAATGTCGCCCACCAGATTGGAGGGACCCTGAAAAGGTTAGGAGACCAACACAGGACGAAATTGATGCGTGTAGAGAATACTTGATGGCTCAGATAGCATTGATAAAACCGAAGATAATATGCTTGCTTGGTGATGTAGCATTGAAGACACTGCTTGACCGCTCAATGAGCATCTCAAAGGTGCATGCACAAGCGTTCGTTAAGAGCGGTATAGTTTATGTGCCACTATATCATCCAGCGGCTGCTCTTCACAAGGAATCGCTGAAGGAAACTTTGAGCAGCGATATGCTAAAGCTGAAGGAAATAATAGATAAGGTGATGAGTAGCAACGCCAGCGAAAAGTGCGTGGGCGTTGAAAATCACGCGATGAACATGTGATGCACACGCATAATCATTGCTTGTTGAAATGCCTAAGCCAAAGGAGGGGTGAAAGGATGGCTGGGCATTCAAAGTGGCACAACATAAGAGTAAGGAAGACAAAGCAAGATGCATTGAAGGGTAAGCTCTTCTCAAAACTCACAAGAGAACTCATAGTTGCAGCAAGACTTGGTGGTGGCGACCCAGAGGTAAACATAAGATTGCGTCAGGCTATAGAGAAGGCAAAGGAAGCTGGCATGCCACATGAGAGCATTGAGCGTGCAATAAAGAGAGGGACTGGAGAATTAGCTGGTGGTGAGCAACTCGTAGAAGCTATTTACGAGGGTTATGGACCTGGCGGTGTTGCTATACTCGTTGAAGCCGTCACCGATAACCGAAACAGAACAACGAGTGAGCTAAGGAAGCTGTTTGAGAAGCACAACGGAACGCTTGGTGAAAGAGGCTGTGTCTCTTGGTTGTTTGAGAGGAAGGCTCTTGTAACAGTTCCGCAAAACTCTGCTGATGAAGAGACAATAATGCAGTGTGCAATTGAGGCTGGTGCAGATGATGTAGTGTTAAGAGAAGACACATATGAGATAATCGCTGAACCAAAACAGCTTCAAGCCTTGAAAGATGCGCTTGATAACCACAACATTCAATACACATATGCAGCGGTGACCTATGTGCCAAAGCAGGTTGTGCAAATTGATGGCAGTGAAGCGAGGATGCTTTTGCGCTTGCTACAGGAGCTTGAAGAACATGATGATGTGCAGAATGTGAGTGCCAATTTTGATATGCCTGAAAGCTTGATGGAAGAATTCAGCAAAGCAGCGTAAGGCAGTTTCAGAAGAGGTGTTGCTCAATCATGAGCGCTGCAATAAAAGAGACACCTGTGGAGCAGCGCTTGAAGGAACTTGAAAGAACCGTAGAAGAGCTGAAGCGAGAGCTTAAGTTGCAAAAAGACCTCCTCAAGGCTACATCACTGATAGGCTCAAGCTTGAGTTTGTCTCAAGTGATAACGAATGTGCTTGATAGCGTCCATGAAATAGTCGGGAGCAAAAGGACGGCTTTCTTCTTGCTGGAGAAAGGCACTGATGAAATAGTTCTTGTTGGTGGTAGAGGCTTTGATATTGATGCAATAAAAGAGGGACGCTACAAGGTTGGTGAGGGCATAGTTGGTAAAGCGTTTAAGAGTGGCAGCGTTAAAACGATAACGGGTGAGAATGTTCGTGGTTGGCTCAAAGGTTTGGGGAACGAAGTGAAAGAGAGTTCTTGGGTGGTAGCAATACCTCTTATTGCGGATAAAACGGTTTTGGGAGTGTTATGTGTTGAAGGCGACGATTCATCAAAGCTCTCGTTTGACTCTGTGACACCTTTTGTAAAGATACTCGCAGAGAGCGCTGCTGCAGCTGTAAGAAATGCTCACTTGTATGAGGACCTAAACGCACGCACGGAGCAACTCGCCACTTTGTATGAGATTGGGAGCGCACTCACTTCCGTCCTCAACTTAGATAGGGTGCTTAACTTAATCGTTGACTCTGTTACAAGGTTGATCGGTGCCGAGATATGCTCAATCATGCTCCTTGATCCAACGAAACGCTATCTGAAGATAAGGGTTGCAAAAGGGCTTCCAAAAAGTGTCGTTGAGAAGACTGTGATAAAGGTTGGTGAAAGCATATCTGGGTGGGTGGCAAAACATGGGCGACCATTGCTCATCAAGGACATAGAGAGCCATCCACTCTTCAAGAAGAAAAGCGACAGCAAGTATACTACTAAATCGCTTTTGAGCGTCCCTTTGAAGGTGAAGGACGAAGTCATCGGCGTTTTGAATGTCAACAACAAAATACCGAAGGGCAGTGTCTTCGTTGAGGAAGATGCAAACCTTTTGATGCTCTTTGCCACTCAAGCAGCAATTGCAATTGAGAATGCACACCTATATGAAGAAGTTGAGAGGCTCGCTATCACTGATGGGCTTACTGGTTTGTATCAACATAGGTATTTCCAAGAGAAGCTTGAAAACGAAATAAGGAGAGGACTACGCTATAACCATCCGACATCGCTCTTGATGATTGATATAGACCACTTTAAGCTGTTGAACGACACATACGGTCACCAAGTTGGTGACGAAGTTTTGAAGCGTCTTGCTGGAATATTTAAATCTCAAGCGAGGGAACATGACACCGTAGCAAGGTATGGTGGCGAGGAGTTTGCCATCATCTTACCAGTCACTCCAAAAGAAGGTGCACTATCAGCTGCTGAGAGGCTTCGCAGAAGCATTGAAGCAACTCAATTTGATGTAAACGGATTAAACCTGCGCATAACCGTCAGCATAGGTGTTGCAAGCTGCCCTCAAGACGCGAAGTCAAGGGAAGAATTGATAGGTAAAGCCGATAAAGCGCTTTACGCAGCAAAGAGGACTGGCAGGAACGCTGTTTGCTACTTTGATGACAGGGGTAACTTGCAAGTGCTCGGGAGATGAGTGAAGAGAGAAACTAACATGAATGCAGGCGGTGATATTGGGGATGGAAAACAGAAGCTCACTAACAGCGCTTAAGCTTAAAAAGCTCAAAGCCTATGTTTTGAATTGGTTCAGCATAGCGATATTTTTGCTCCAGCTTTTCATCTACGGTTGTAGCCCACCTGTAGCCACTGTCAACGGTAAGCAAATCACGGTTAAGGAGTTCCGTTACACGCTTGAGCACACATATGGGGCGCAAGTTGTGCGATGGCTTATAACGAAGAAGCTTCTTGAAGAGGAGAACGAGCGTCTCAAGTTAGTCTCGGAAGCTGATGTTGATAGGGCGCTTGATGACTTTAAGGCAAGGCTTGGTGGAGAGGCACAATTCCAGCTCTGGTTAAGACGAAACAACAGGACAGAAAATGACGTGCGTGAGGACTTGGAAAGGGACTTGATAATGTTCAGACTGCGTGCGTCTAAGGTGAGCGAAAAACAGCTCAAAGCATTCTACGAACGCAACAAACAGTTTTATCAACAGCCACCGACTGTAAAGATCGCAGTCGTGGCATCGAGAAAGAAAGAGGATATAGAGAAGGCTAAGAAAGAACTTGAGGATGGCAAATCGTTTGGTGTTGTCGCAAGGCGTTATAGCGACATACGCTACATCAAAGCAACAGGTGGAGACATTGGGAACGTTCCAAACGGGTATTATAGGTTGCCAACGCATGTCTGGAGCACATTCTATAGCTCATCACCAGAAGCATTTGAGATAGTTAGGAATTTCAACGCCGATATATGGAGAGCAATAAACCAAGCACGAAAAGAGGAGCTCATTGGACCGATACACTCAAATGGGATTTGGTTTTTGGTGAAGGTGTTTTCAAAGACAGATGCAAGGCAACTACAGTTTGAGGAAGTCAGAGAAGAACTGCTAACGCGTTACTTGAACGAGGTTGGTCCGTCAGAAAGCGAGATTGAAAGCGAGCTATGGCGTAAGGCAAAGATACAAATCCACTGGGCTGAGTATAAGCCACTTGAAGACATTTACAAGGAAGCGGAATGGATGAAGCTGGAAGGTGAGAAGGAAAGCCAACCACAAAGAAGCACAAAGTGAAGAGCGCCCCAGATAAAAGGCTTCGCCTTAAAGAGGTGTTTTCGTGTGCACACAAATCGGCTTAAGCACTCACTGGTGCTCATGTTGTTTTTGATCTTTTCGCTTCAGCTTGGATGTAGAAGGGGTTCAATCATAGCCACAGTTAATGGGAAGCCCATAACACGGGAGGAATTTCAAAGAGTTCTTGAATCAAGGCATGGCGTAGCAGTGCTCATAACGCTTATAGACAGAAGATTGCTCTCGGAAGTGAATCGCTCAATGCGCCTCGTTGATGAATTCATGGTTAACAGGGAGCTGAAGAGAAGGATAGATGAGATGGGAGGAATGAACCAATTCAAGCAATGGCTGAGGATGACAAACATGACATGGAAGTTGGTCAAGGACGAAGTTAGGGAACAGCTTGTGCTTGACGAGCTACGCTCAATTGAGATGAGCAAGCTGAAGCCAAGCGATAAGCAGTTGCGTTTACTTTTTGAAACGTTGAAGAAAGTTTATTCAAAGGCACGATGGGTTAAGCTGAGGGTGATCGAGACACCTTCTGAAGAGGATGCTCAATCGTTTTATGAGCAATTGAAGCACGGTGCTTCATTCAAGTCACTTGCGGGCAGGTTCAACATAAGGGAGGAGATGCGCGCAAAGCATGGCGAGCTTGGTGCATTACCACTTGATGCGAGAGCTATTGATGATCGCTTGTTCAAGGCTGTGAGCAAGCTCAATGTGGGGCAGATAAGCAAACCATTTGAGATGGGTAACTTGTGGGTAATCGTTAAGCTTGAAGGTGTGATGAATGCAAAAGAGCTCACACTCAATCTGGCGCGCCCATTCGTTGAAGCTGAATACAGGCGCATAACAGCGCCAACCAATGCCCAACTGATACAGAATTTGAGACGAAAAGCGAGCGTGCATATCTTTGTCGATGCATACAAAGAAGTTGAGAAACTCTACGGAGGAAACGGAGGTAAGTGAGATGGCATCTGAGGGAAGTGGAGTGGGGAAGGAGTTTGAGGAACTCGTTTCAATCGTGGCTAAGCTGAGGAGCGAAGATGGCTGTCCTTGGGATAGAGCGCAAACGCTTCAATCAATGAAGCGGTGCATCATTGAGGAAGCATACGAGGTTACTCAAGCCATAGATGAAAACGATATGGAAAAACTTAGGGAGGAACTTGGTGATTTACTTCTTCAAGTTGTCTTTCAGGCACAAATAGCAAGCGAGAACGGTTCTTTCAACATCAAAGATGTCATTTGCGTGTTGCGCCAGAAACTCATTTCACGCCATCCACATGTTTTCGGTGAGGCAAAAGCTGAGACGCCAGAGGAAGTGCTAAAACAATGGCAAGAGATAAAGCATCGTGAGCGCATGCCAGAATCAACATCGCTCATGGACAACCTCACAACTTCAATGCCTGCTCTCATGCTGGCTGAAGATGTCCAGAAGCGAGCTGCAACTGTTGGCTTTGATTGGGAGAACGCAAAGGAAGCTTTGGCGAAGGTGAACGAAGAGATTAAAGAGCTTGAAAGGTTGCTCGAGCTGGGCTTGAAAGGTCCAGATGAGAAGCTCATGGATGAGGTCGGCGACATACTCTTTTCGGTTGTAAATGTGGCGAGACTACTCAAGCTTGATCCAGAAGAGGCGCTGAGGAAGACCGTGCAGAAGTTTGTAAAGCGATTCAGGGCTATTGAGGAAAGAGCAAGAGAAGAGGGGAGAAGCTTGTCGGAGATGAGCATGAAGGAAATGGATGCAATATGGGAGGAGTCAAAGTCACAGGAATAAAGTCGCAAACGAGGTGTAGAGAGGTTGCGTTTCAAAAGGGGAGAAAGAATGAGCGCTAAGGAACATATAAAGCTTGGCTCAAAGCTGCTCTCTGAAAGGCGTCTTGAGGATGCTTATAAACACCTTAAAACTGCTGTTGAGCTTGAGCCGACAAACCTTCATGGTAGAATTAACTTTGGTGTGGCTTGCTACATGCTCGGCAGATTGAAAGAAGCAATGGAGCAGTTTGAATATGTGCTCACATTTGATCCACAAAACCCAACTGCGATGATGAACATGGCTGCAGTATGCAATGAACTTGGTGAGCTAACCAGAGCGATTGAGCTTTTGAAAAGGCTCACAGAAGCGCATCCATCTTACCCTGATGCTCATTATTGTCTTGCCATCGCCTATTGCAAGCGTGGCGACATACCAGCAGCCATTGAAGAGCTAAATGCTGAGTTGCAGCGTGACCCAGAACATAGGTTGGCAAGACAGCTTTTGAAGCGGTTGATTGAAGCGCTTGAAAGAACACGCTGACAAAAACGCCTTTAAGGAGTGAGTTTGAGTGGGCAGGCAAAGGCAGAGCAAAGAGGCAAAATCAGTCACTGCCCTTGAGGAAAGGATCAAGGAGCTTGAGCGAGCACTTGAAGAAAAGGAGGAAGAGTTGCTACGCCTCAAAGATGAATTACGAAAGCGTGATCAGCAATTGAAGGATCTTCACCACGATGTTAAGACTCTTGGAGCACAGTGCATCACGCTCATGAAGGAAAGCGAGAGGCAAATAAAGCAACTCCAACTTTTGTTATCGCTTGCTGCAAAGATAAATTCATCGCTTGAGCTTCGTTCGGTCCTTGTAAGCATACTGCGAGCAGCTGAAGAGATAACTAATGCGGAAGCGAGTTCTATATTGCTTAAGAGTGGCGAAGGGCTGTCATTTGAGGTAGCTACGGGAGAGAAAGCTGACAAGCTGGTCAAACTCACATTGAAGCGAGGCGAAGGCATAGCAGGTTACGTGGCTGAAACTGGGAAACCAGTCATCATCAACGATACATCAAAAGATAGCAGACATAAGAAGGAGATTGATGAAGTGATCGGCTTTAAGACGAGGAACTTATTGGCAGTGCCCTTGCGCCTTAACGATGAGGTGATAGGTGTCCTTGAAGTGATTAACAAGCGTGACGACGAAGGCTTTGATGAGGCTGACAAGAGCGACCTTATGTTGCTTGCGGAGCTATCAGCGATAGCTATAGACAAGGCAAGGAGACATGAGGCACTTCAGGAACTTTTCCTCAACTCAATAAGGGCGCTCACTGCAGCATTGGATGCAAGAGATCCATATACCCGTGGTCACTCAGAACGAGTAACTCAGTTTGCGCTCGCCATAGCTGAGGAGCTCTCTTTGAGCGAGGAGGAGAAAAAGAACTTAGAGCTCGCAGCATTGCTACACGACATAGGCAAAGTTGGGATTGAGGACGCCATACTTAAGAAGCCGGGAAGGCTCTCACCAGAGGAATATGAGCTGATGAAGACACACCCTGAGAAGGGTTATAGCATACTCAGGTTCATAAAACAGCTTGAGCCATTGCTTTGTGGCGTGCGCTATCACCACGAGCATTACGATGGTTCAGGATACCCGGCTGGGTTGAATGGAGAAGAGATACCTCTTTACGCACGCATAATAGCTATCGCAGATATTTTTGATGCACTCACATCCGATAGACCATATCGCCCTCGCTTTACAGAACATGAAGCTATTAGGATAATGCGCGAGGAAGCAGGAAGACAGCTTGACCCGGAGGTATTTGAAGCATTTATGAGGGCATATGAGAAAGGCAAAATAAGAGCACAATCGTATCAAGATGAGGTGTAGAGCTATGCCGTTGGTAGAATCATACGAGTTTGGTCGAATCGTGATTGATGGTAAAGTATACACCAACGATGTAATCATCGCTCCAAACGGAGTGCTATCGCCATGGTGGCGAAAAGAAGGTCATAGCCTTTGCATGGATGACTTAAAGGATGCACTCAATTTCAAACCGAGCATAATGGTCATCGGAACCGGCTACTACGGTTGCATGGTTGTCCCTAACGAGGTCAGGAAGCTATTGGAAGAGATGGGTATCCGTGTGGAGATAGCTAACACAAGGGAAGCATGCTCCATTTACAACGAACTTAGAGAAAACACAGTTGTTGTAGCTGCCCTTCACTTAACCTGTTGAGGTAAACACGCTATGATGCACACCGATATGTTTCAATGGCTTATTTGCCCAGATGACGGTGGTGAAATAAACTCTGAGAGTAATGTGCTGACATGCATCAGGTGCGGGCGTTCCTTCAAATTTGAATACGGTATTGTGCACATGCAACCTCTAAGGCTTGAGAGACCAACTAATGATAGCGATTTGCAAAAGCTGCGTGAACAGCGCACGAGGGATGAACAGGCAGTATGGTATGATAGGCTCATAGGGTTGAAGCTTGTTGGAATATTTGAGCTACCGGTTTATAGGAGATTGCTTGGTGACTTTAACTATGATGTGGCGCTTGAAGTAGGTTGTGGCACTGGGCGTGTAACTGTTGAGCTTATAAAGCGATGTAGGAGGCTCTTTGCGCTTGACCTCTCTTATAGTTCATTACTCCGCTGCTCGGAACGCATAAGACAATCACAACACGGATCAAAATGCAATTGGCTTTTACTACATGGCGATGCAAACTCAATCCCGCTTAAGGAAGGAGTATGTGACCTTGTCTTCAGCGCACAAGCTATTGAACACATCCCGGGAAAGCAGCTTCAATGCGCTGCCTTTAAAGAAGTCGCAAGGGTGTTAAAGAAAGGAGCGCCTTTTATCTTCTCAATTTACCATTGGTCTTGGTTGATGAAACTCTTCAGCAGGCGAGAGGGCTTCCATAAAGGTGGCATATACTTTTACCGCTGGAGAGAAGATGAGTTAAGGGAAGCCCTATCAGCTCACTTTGAGGTTGATTACCTACGACCGTGCGCAGGATATATCCTCATTGCCAAGGCGATCAAAAGGTGATAAGTAGCATTAGCTCACTTCAGAACCTCGCCAGTGCGATATGACCAAAGGAGCAAGTCAAGCTCATCAATGCTTATCCCGATGCGTTGAGAAAACTCCTTCACCCTCTCTTCGGCTTCAATGTATTGCCTTTTCGTTTTCGGTTGCCTCTCATCCTTGAGAACACCAAGCTCGTTTAAACAACGCAAAACATGCCTATCAAGTATGGCATAGCCTTTATAGCCTATGTTGCGCAGGAAGTGTGAGGCTTCCTTGTAGCCGATACCTTTTATGTTGCGATCTAATGCCAAAAAATCACGCCTTTCATAGTGGTCAGTTATTGAGCTGAGCTTCTCTTTCAGCTTGAAACCGAATTCCCTCTTGAGGTATTCCCTCGTATGGACGATGTATCCTGCCCTGCTTTTAGCATACCGATGGAAGCTCATCATTTGCGCTATCTCGTTGACATCACCATCCATCAAAACCGGCTTTATCGCCTCAACACAACGCATAGCACCACGAGCCGAATAACCCGCAGCGCATATGCAAAATACAAGCTCTTCAAACAGCTCTAAGTCACTTGCTGACCTGCCAACCTCTTCAAACTCCTTAAGCTTCCTCATTATCTCTTCCCTGCGACTGTTGTAAAGCGAAATTAGCTTGCTCAATGTTAATGGCTCGTAGGAACGCATCTTAACTTGCCATCCCTCCTCTCCCAATAGTGCCATTAGCATTTTGTAGCAAAGGAAAGAGTCTGCGACAAACCTTTATTAATGGGTAGCGTTTGAAAGCGAAAGCTATGAAGTTGGAATTGGGCGAGATTAAAAACCCTTTCATTGATCGCATGGTGCGAGGCGATGGCAGAGCTGTTTATAGGCACATCAGGATGGGTTTATTCACACTGGCGCGGCTTATTCTATCCACACGGATTGGCTCAAGCACGCTGGCTTGATTTTTACTCGCAGAACTTTAAAACAGTGGAAGTCAACAACTCTTTCTATCGTCTTCCATCAAGGGCTACTTTTGAGAGCTGGTATGAGCAAACACCAGACGATTTCGTCTTCTCAGTGAAAGGCAACAGGTTCATAACACACATGCGTAAACTCAAATCTGTTGAAGAACCGTTGCACAGGTTCTTTGAAGCAGTGGAAGGGCTGCGAGATAAAACAAAAGTTATACTATGGCAACTGCCACCGATGCTTAAAGCCGATGCTGAAAGGCTACGCTCATTCCTAAGCCAGCTCCCAAAAGGATACAGATACGCAGTTGAATTCAGGCATCACAGCTGGTGGAATGACAGAGAAAGCATAAAGGTGCTTGAGGAATTTGACTGTGCCTTCTGCATACCGAGTGCACCAATGCTCCCAAAAGCTATAATCATCACAACCGATTTGAGTTACATACGCATGCACGGTTGGAATAAGCTTTATTCGGGCTGCTACCCAATTGAGGAGCTTAAATGGTGGGCAGAGCAGATACGCAAGATGATGGATAAGGGCATTAGCGTCTTCATCTACTTTAACAACGATGTGAACGCGTATGCTGTCAGAAACGCAAGGGAGCTCATTCAGCTTCTGAGTTGAATTTGTTGACGCTAACGAATTCAGAATTGCGTTGGGTCAAACCATTTCTTTGGCTCTGTCACAAGATGGTCAAACTTCATAACTTTTACATGTCCATCAACAAAACATGTGACGAACATCTCATTATGCCTTGGGACAACTTGCATATCGGTTGGTGCGCCAGCACTATAACCCCGACATGGCAAAGCAGTCCACTCAGGACCAATCCTATTGTCGCCAGTTGAGTCAGCAATCATAATCGTGCCAGATGCATCTGCTACCTCAGCCAAGCTCCTATAACCAAGGTAGCGACAATTCAATCCGTAATCGCTCCCACCTGGAACATGGTTATGCCATGACGCAGGACCACTTGGACAATGGAAAAGTTGTTGATTCTTTGTGTATGGTAAGAGCACGATTGGGAAAACTGTTTCAACTATCGCGTCGTTGCCGTGACCAGGGAAACGTTCATCATAATCTTGCGCATACATTAACATCGCATTCCCCATTTGCCTTAAATTGCTCATACAACTTGCCGTCCTTGCCTTCTCCCTTGCCCTCGCAAACACTGGGAACAATATCGCTGCTAAGATGGCGATTATTGCAATCACCACCAGCAGCTCAATCAGTGTAAAGCCAATTACACCTTTCGCCTTCTTCATCTCACATCACCACAAGTTTTGTTTTTTTACCTCTGTTTAATCACCACCTCCACTCCCATGTCCCTTGCTTTTAAAGGACATGTAATGGCTTTTTCTCACAATCATGTTTTAACCTTGTGCGAGGCAATAGACCGATGAAATTATTATGCTCACCAACTATTAACTGCCTACTGTCATTTAATCCATTGCTGGTGTGAAGTTACGAGTAGCAAAATTTTCTCGAGCACGCCATTTAACATGCCCGTCGTAAAAGAGAACATTGATACCCCCTGAATGCCTACCAAAAGTATCATAGCATGTGGTGCCACTCCCACAGGGTTTTTGAAGGCACATATGTGGCCAGTCACAATCACAGTTATTGCAGTTACCTTCAAACCATCCACCTTCATCCCAACAATCCATTGCAGCAATCGTGCCAGCAGTATCTATAACTGCTGCATCAGCAATGTTAGCAAGTTGGCTGTTGAAGTGATAGCTTGTGCCAGCTCCTGTTGTCTCGCTCGTCCTCATAGTCGTGGATGGACAATCCCAGATTTGAACATTCTTGATGTAAGGGATGAGACGACAATAGGGTTTGTAGCTGGGACCTGTAGTGCATGAATCCTGACCCCCAGGCATGAACCTTTCGTCGTAGTCGGTCATATACTGGCGCACGGCTAAACCAATTTGCTTCAAGTTGCTTTGACAACTTGCGGTCCTTGCCTTCTCCCTTGCCCTCGCAAACACTGGGAACAATATCGCTGCTAAGATGGCAATTATTGCAATCACCACCAGCAGCTCAATCAGTGTAAAGCCAATTACACCTTTCGCCTTCTTCATCTCACATCACCCCTTGAACAAGCTTTGTTTTTCTCTTACCATCCTTCAAGCTCACCAACCCATTACATGTCCTTTCCCATCACCCCCTTTTCAATGTTCTTTGTGTCCACTATCACAATTAAGTGTAGCAAAAAAAGTCATCTGTCAACCCTTACTGAGTGTGCCCGAAAACCATCTATGCCATTGGCTTCAGCAAATGAGGGACAAGGGGCACGGGACATGGGATTTGATGATGAATTCCTTAAGCACTGAATTCATTCGGTGGCTATAAGAACAAGCCTTCCAAATTTTCGCTGACTGAAGTCGGCGCTCATTGAACTCGTCATCAACTACGGCTAAAGCCCATAGCATGATTTGTTTTGTTAGATCGGCAACTTAGCCCGAAGCCCGCAACAGTGAGAGAACCAAATTGGGACTCTTAGAACGGACTTACCCTTATTGCGAGAGTGGCTTTAGCACGAACATAAAGTTTACGAGAACCTTTCTTCTTGCCTGAAGCGCCAAACGAATTTTCTCAAGCCAAACTGCATCATATCCTCTTGGACATCTTCTCTGTTGGCTCAGCGGGCAAGTAACATCATACTAAAGAGCGAACAACATTTACATGCGCCACCTTAGGAGGTGGTTCTATGGTTCGCACTGAAGACATACTCAGCACGATACGGATGATACATGAAGAGAACTTTGATGTGCGCACGGTCACGATGGGCATAAGCCTGCTTGGCTGCTCAAGTGATGATGTAAAAACGCTTTGTGAGCGCATACGCTCAAGGATTTACGAGAGAGCACGAAAACTGCAATCAGCATGTGAAGCACTTGAGGTCAAATACGGTGTGCCAATTGTTCATCGTCGTATTGCTGTCACACCGATAAGCATTGTTGCTGCTGGACACGGACAAGATGGATTTGTCAGCGTAGCGCATACGCTTGACGATGTAGCTCATGAATTAGGTATTGACCTCATCGGCGGTTACACAGCACTCGTGCACAAAGGAATGACAAAAGATGATGAAACACTCATACGCTCATTGCCTGACGCACTCAGCGAGACAGAAAGAGTTTGCGCATCGGTCAACGCAGCTTCAACTGCCTCTGGGATAAACATGGACGCTGTTTTGCTTGTTAGCGAAATGCTCCTCAAGGTTGCCGAGAGGACTGCGGACAGAAATGGCTTTGGGTGCGCCAAGTTTGTTATATTCGCAAACGCTCCCGAAGATAACCCGTTTATGGCTGGTGCATTCAATGGTGTTGGTGAAGCTGATTGCGTCATCAATGTTGGTGTTAGTGGACCCGGTGTGGTGAAGGGTGCGATTGAAAGGGCAAAGGAGATGAAGCCAAAGCTAACACTTAACGATATAGCCGAGGTTATAAAGACAACTGCCTTTAGGCTGACACGCATTGGAGAGCTCATTGGCAGGGAAATAGCGCAAGCAGTTGAAGCTAAATTCGGCATAGTTGACCTATCGCTTGCTCCAACACCGAAGGTTGGAGATAGCGTTGGTGAGATACTTCAAGCGATGGGGATTGAAAAAGTTGGTGCACCCGGCTCAACTGCAGCTTTGGCGCTCTTGACGGATGCTGTGAAGAAGGGAGGGCTATTTGCATCATCGGCTGTTGGAGGGCTTTCTGGAGCTTTCATACCTGTAGCTGAAGATAGTTGTTTATCACAGGCAGCAGCCATGGGTTCACTAACCATTGAGAAAATTGAGGCGATGACAAGTGTGAGCTCTGTAGGTTTGGACATGATAGCCATACCCGGCGATGTGGATGCAGAAACTATAGCAGCTTTGATAGCCGACGAGCTTGCCATAGGTGTGGTTAACCACAAAACAACAGCCGTTAGAGTTATACCTGTCAAAGGGAAACGAGCTGGTGAGAAGGTAAGCTTTGGTGGGCTCTTTGGCGACACAGTGGTCATGGAAATTCGTAATGCGGGTTGTAGCAAAGAATTCGTCAGACATGGTGGGCGCATACCGGCACCATTAACAAGCCTAAGAAATTAAGCGCTTTGAAGATAAAGCGCCTTCGCAGTTTTAATCCTGCCATATGCGAGACTAAAGTGTTGGCGTTGCAAGGGAGCGCAGATCGTGAGTTGCTTTGAATAGGTTCTCATGCTGGAAATGAGCAGAAAGCCCTATTGAGCGCCCCAGCTCCTCAAGGTCTTGCTTCAACTCCCTTGGGTCAAGTTCTGGCGGGACCGATAGTTCAAGCACCATCGTAAAACCGCCACCACTCGCCCTCCCATAAAGGTCGGTGATGTTGATGCCACGCGACGCAAGATATGATGCCATGCGGTAGATTATGCCGGGTTGATCCGCACCATACACAGTGAGTATGAATCTGTCATAGGATTCTGGCGTTGCGCTCATAGGTTCGCTTGGGTGACGCAGGCAAGCCATGACATGCAATTCACCCGGTGCACCGGTTTCCTCAATAGCCTTTATGACAAGCTCAAGCGGTGGTTGCGGGCTTGGAAATGTGGCGCAAACGATGATGGTAAAGTAACCTCTAACAACGGTCTGGCTTAGCTCCTCAATGTTGCCACCAAGCTCGTAGATTGCTTTACCTATGCCGGCGATTATCCCGGGTCTGTCACGCGCCATGACGCTGATTATGTATTCGGGTAGCTCAGCCATTCGCATCACCACGCTTCCATGTTTACTTAGCGTTCAAACAACCAACCATCCTTGCTCACCTTGACAGCAGTTGCGCCTTCGTATGAATCAAACAACTCTTCAGCCTCTTTGATGTCTTCAAAGAAGCCGATGACATGAGTTGATCCAAAGCTATCACCGACTCGCACCTTAATCCCACCTATCTCTTGAATCATGCACACATAGCCACGTTGGTGACACCACGCTTCATAAACGATTGGTGGATAAAGACACATACCAAGCAACCAAACACCGTTTCGCAGTTGGTAACCTCTTATAAAGCGCTTTGGCACTTTACCATCCTCACGCCTGTAGATGTAACGCTCATCTGGTGGGAAGTCCTCAAAGAAAGCATCAGCCGGTATGAAGCCATAATAGCTGAGGTAGACTTGTTTGAATGTATCTCCTTTGTTGTGCTTTATGTGTCCGGGCATGTCCATACGCAACAGAAGGCATTCAACATCGTTTGCGCTTGTCACTTTATCATAAGCTACGAACCAACGGACGCCATCTTGGAAGATAAGCCACTGCTCCCAACGAGAACCGCTTCTGTATGGTGGGCGTGAGATGTGCCATGTGAACCACTGATGGACTGCAACGAAGCCGTTTCCCTCAATCACTTCAAACGGTAGCTTTTTGGCTTGTGTGCATATTTGAGGTAGCTCAACATAGCGCTTTGGTATGTTGCCGTGAATTTTATCACCCCATTTGTAGCGCAACTCATTTGGTATTTCATCGGTGTCAATGCCCGGCTCAAGCAAAAAGTCAACAATCACAAGCCCAAAGCCAACATCACTTGAGCCAGTTGCTTTGTCAAAGAAGCTTCCACCCATGACGCCTGTCACATAGCCCTCAGTTTGAACTGCTGCACAATACCTATCTGTCTCAACTTGAATTACTGAACCACTGATGGAAACCTTCGCCATACAGCCATCACCGTGCAACTGCGCAATATTGTGTGAATGACGGCTCACGCAATTAAGCAAATTTCAAACTGGTCTTACTGTTTCCGTCTTCTCATCAAACTCCATCGTGCGCCCCTCAAGATAAGAACGTATGCCCATGTGAATTGCAGTCATAACATAGTAACCCAAGAAGGCATTACTCCTCGGTTGCTGGCGTGAGCGGATGCAGTTTAGGAAATCAAGCCAATGTTCCTCAAGCGATGCACCACGCTTTCGCTGTATCTCTTTTCTTGGTTGTTCACCAACGACTTCACGCTGTGGATGAACGATGGCTCCCGGTCCTTCAAAGGTGATAGTTGCCTTGCTACCCCTGATTATCATCGGGATGCCGAAGTTGTTTCCCAAGCAAGCAACGAGCAACACAGAAGGTCCATCTGGATACTCAACGAGCATCTGGAAGATGTCAGGCACTTCCCACCTCAGCTTGTGTTCTGGGACATACAAGCCACCAGATGCAGTCACTCGCTTCGGAAACTTAAGCCCCATTGCCCTAATAAGCGGTGTGAGTATGTGTGGAAACCAATCTGTTGCCAAACCACCAGAATAATCCCAAAAGATCCTGAAGGCAAAAAAGCGGCTTGGTTCAAAGGGGCGTTTTGGGGCGAGCCCAAACTGCCAACCAAGCCACATGTCCCAATCAAGGTTTTCACCCGGCTTTGCATCTGGGTCTATGTCCTTCTCACAACCACAAAGAACACCCCAATGCCCAGTCCTCATATCAGCAGCCTGAGCGTGTATCAAAGTCCCTACTTCACCTGCGCTTATCAGCTCAGCGACTTGTTCCCATATGCTATCGGACATGCCCTGAGTGCCAACTTGAAGGACTCGCTTTTGTCTTTGTAGCGTCTCAACTACTTTCTTTGGCTCGTCAAGTGATTTCCAGTATGTCATTGGCTTCTCGCAATAAACATCCTTTCCAGCCTCCATGGAATCAATAGCTATCTTGGCATGCCAATGGTCTGGAGTGGCTATGCAGACAGCATCAACGGATTTGTCATCAATGAGGTGGCGATAATCCCTGTATGGCTTTGCTCCGGTTGCCTTCGCCACAGCATCAAGGCGTTTCTGCCAAACATCACACACAGCAACAAGCTCAACAGCCTCACCGCGCTCTTTCAACCTCCGTATCGTGCTTATGTGTGCACCACCCATGCCACCACAGCCAACTACTCCAACACCAATCTTTTCATTCGCACCAAAAACAGATTTGCTGAGGAACATGGTTGAAGTGAGCGCCACAGCTTCACGCAAGAATTGCCTCCTCGTCTGTTCCATCCCATGTTCACCTCCAAGCGGGGTCAAAGCGCATAATTGAATTTGAAATGCTGTTCAGATTATGCCACCCGCAAGACATATATGACACTTTCTCATCGCTATGCTACCAGAGGCGATAACACAAAAATAAGTTTGTCGGCATCATAGAAATGCCTTCGCTTGAGCTGGCTCAACGAAAATGTAAGGACGATCTGTGTCAATGAGGTGAGCGGAGTGTTAGCCAAGATGAGCACTTTAGTGCTTTGCACACTCGTTGCGATATTTCTTCTCGGCTTTATTTTCGCACAGCGAATCAAAGTGACACATCTGCAGATACAGTTCAACATAAGTGCACCAATCCGCTTGGCTATACTGGGTGACCTTCACATTAGCGCTAATAGTCGCAGTGTGAGAAAAGCTCAAAAGTTTATCCGCACCACAAAAGAGCAACATCCAGATGCTATCTTGTTACTTGGCGACTTCGTCACGAGCAAAGAAGCAATACCATTTGTGAAGTCAGCCTTGCAAGGAATTCAAGCACCATTAGGTGTTTACGCTGTCTTAGGCAATCACGACCATTGGGCTGACGCTAACGAGATTATCACTGCGCTACAAGTTGATGTTAAAGTGTTGGTCAATGAAAGTGCTGTCTTGAAAAAGGACAAGGCAACTATCGCGCTCGTCGGCATTGACGACTTATGGTCAGGTAAGCCTGATTGGAAGAAGGCGTTTTCAAAGGTTCCCGAAGGCACGCCAATCGTTTTACTTTCGCACAACCCAGATGTAGCTCTCTTCTGGGTGAGGGAGCAAGAGCGGAAAAAGTTCATGACAAAGCATGCTGCTATATCTTCGGCTGACTTACAATGTTATGGGACATTCCTACAACGCCAACCAGTCAAGTTGATTTTGTCGGGGCACACTCACGGGGGTCATATCTGGATGCCACTTAACCGCTTGTTAAGCAGGTTGACGGGCTTGCGACTTGTGCCCGGAACTGAGTATGGATGGCATTATCCGTATGGCTTGCATGACATTGGGACAACTTTGATTTACATTACAAGCGGTGTAACAGCAGGTAATAAAGCACCACGATGGTTTAACTTGCCTGAAATCGCGATTGTTGAAATCCACTAACTGCAACAGCTACAAGGAGGGGAAAAGACATGAGGAAAACAGTTGTGGTTTCGTTGGTCGTCGGATTCGTAATGGCTTTAGCGACGATGGTGAAGGCACAAGTTGATGGGGCAACCGTCATCATTCACGATGCACCAACTCATGGGATTGTGATGGCGAAGGTGGATTTGAGTCAGGTTTTGAAGCGATTAAAAGTGCCCTCACTTTTGCCCGCAAGTTTGCAAGCACAACTGCCCGACGGTCGCAAACTCCCAACCCAATTCGTGCCAGAAAGCGAAAACGAGCCCGCTAAAGGTTGGCTGATCCTGAGATTGCCGAGAGGCGGAAATTGGACGGTGCAGTTGCGGGTGGGACAAGGGACAAGGGACATGGGACAAGGTGAACAAAACGGCACAATTCGCACGAAGCATTTCACTATCGCCCACGAAGCGAAGCGAATGGGAGGGCTGCCGTCT
>JBGOEV010000043.1:0-21167 GCA_041538025.1 Candidatus Thermosaccharophagus gerlachensis
CTTACCCGTTAATCGTCATAGCAGCTAAAAGCTTGAGGATGAATGAGAGTCTACTGCCACTCGTTTTTTCTTGGCGATCCTATTTAACAAAACCTATTCAATCAGCTTACGAGCCCGACTTCGCCACTATGCTGATGTGGAGGTAGTCTTCAACGATTTAAAACGATGCGCTTAGGCTAAGTAAGTGTATATCATCCTCAGGTGATGGACGGTCTGAGAAGGCATAGTCAATGTGCATATTTCTCATGAATCCACCCTTGAAGCCTAAACCGAGTGTCAGCTTCCCATCAAGGACACCAATTCTCCCAGTAAGCGCTGGCGTTATGCGTCTTTCAACACCAGCCCTTATGGCTATACCACTGCCTCTCCCACCAGACCAATTGCGCGTATTGTCTTCCAAGTCCCAAACATCAATTGCAAGAAGGGTGTCTTCATCAAACTGGTGTGCAATGCCAATGTTGATGAGCCTTTCATCTCGCTTCCTTATCGCACCGATGTTAAAAGATGGGCGTGTTGTGTTTATTGATGATATGCCAACCCATGTCCTCGCTCCTATCTGTGTCAGGAGACCTATGTCAAATGTCCAATTCGTTCTTGAGCCAAAGCCTTTTATACGCTGTTGGTGCATCTTTATCGTTGCACCAAAATCAACATCTCTGCCACGCCATACCCCTATAGGTTGCGAGATCACATACATAAGCCCAAAATGTGTTGTGCGTCCCCCTATAACCAGTGGGCTCTCATCACTTGCCCACATGAGCGCAATTCCACCACCAAGCTTTCCATTCTGAGCACCCTTCAAATGACCAGCTATGAAATACCGTTCCTCAGAGGTGTTCAATCGGGCATTCAACGAAGCAACTGACTGTGGCAGCTTTGAAGTCGCTGCTGGGTTTGCAAGCATTGAGCCGATATCGCCAACAACAGCTACAGATGCACCACCCATACCAAGCGAGCGAGCGCTTATCCCATAGCATGGCATGCCCAACGCCTCAACCTGCGCCATCAACCTGCCACACTGGACGATGATGGATAACCATGCCACAAAAATCAGCGTCCATCCCTTCACCTCAGTTAGCCTCATCTCATCCACCTCCACGCTAAATGAGGGAATGTGAATGTTGTCCTGTATGAGTCAATGTTAGCGTAACTCAGTTTGATGGATAATGCTACATGAGCCTAATACACATATGAGCCAACTTCAAGGAACACTTTCCCTCGCGACTTCTGCCAGTTAATGCTGACCCATAAGTCACCGAGTCGATGCGCAAGCGATACATCGTAATCTGTGTATGACATGCCACCATATGCTTGGTATGAACCACCAACACGAAGACGCCATCTTTCCCCAAGTGACCTTGTGATATGCGTATAGCAGTAGAGGCTATCACTTGAGAAGGATTTGGAAGCTGATAGAGCCACATTTAAGTTACGCCCAATGGTTCCGTAAAAGCTCAGCATGAGCGATTGGTTTTGAGAACCTCTCCAATAAAGTGCTGAGCCACTGTCGTAGTTGTAGCTCAAGCTGAACATGCCGAGCCTGCCAAGTTGATTGTTGAGCGACACTGCTATGTTCTTACCGAGCTTTAGCCCATCGCCATAATTGCTCGCCGATATTCCACCGCGCAACGATAAGGATGTAGCTTTACCGAGACGAAATGTCGGCGAGTAAAAGTCAAAGTCAATGCCTTGTGAGAAAGAGCCATATCCATACCGCCCATTACCAAGCGAGATGTAACCAACAAAAGAATATCCGAAGTTGCTTTTCCCGAGCCTCTTCATCGGCATCTGGAAAACTGCTTGAGCATTCCACGAACTCCCGAAAGAAGTCTTGTTGTAAAACGCTTCCACACCAACATCAAAGTTTCCAACCTGCCCTATGTAGTCAAGCCGTGTGAGCAAGTCTTTGCCACGAAAGAAGTTTGCGCCAACCCGTAGCATTGATTGATTACCAAGTTGCTGTAAGTGTTCCCACCGTATGTTTTTCTCAGGGCGTGTAAGAGCCTCAATCTCAAAGATGCCTTCTGAGCGTTCTCCGAGCACGTATTGCTCTTCAAGTGAGAGTGTAAACCCGGGGCGATAGACACCAAAGCCATGTTTGCCAAAGTATTGCAACCTAAGTGCACCTGTCCCTTTTGTGTCGGCGTGAAAGTATAGTGGAAAATCAACTTGAAGCCCAGCATACGAGTTATATGAGACGATTTGGTTTGCGAAACCACGTGAGCTCATGCGAAACCCATAAGCCGACAACGGGAGCACATGAATTGGAAGCGAGATCAGCTTGTTACCCTTCGTGTAAAGTTGCGCACGCTTGAATACGATTTTCTCACCTGGGTAAATGATGATCTCCTTCGCTCTAATCCAAGTCTGGTCAATGCTGTAATCTGCCTCTGGAACATGAAACCTTGGTATCTTCTCCTCTTCCTCAATCACTGTAAGCCACTTTATCCCGACTTTCCTCGGTTGCGGTGTTGTCTGAATCATCGTCCCTTCTTGCCTCTCATAGTCAAACACAAGCCTATCGCAAGATAACTTGTTTTCGCCATCGCTGATGGTGACCGAATTTTTCCCCGCCTCACCTTCAGCTACAAGGAGATGTTTGTCCAAGAAGATGTTCATGCGCACATCGCATTCAACCGTTATTCCCATATGGATGAACCGTGTTAGACCGCTCGCTGTAATGAAGTTATCATTTTGCGAATACGCTACGTAGTCACCTCTTATGATTATCAAACGCCCATTCCTTGAGAGCGTAGCTTGCGGTGGTAAGAGGCGCACTTCAACAGTCTCACGGGAGACGCCAAAGAAAGCCGTTATAACCGCTATACCCGGAGTGGTGCCACTTTTGAAAGTTACCTTTGCGACCCTGTTTCGCAGCACTGCGCTCGGTTCTATCGTTGTATCTGGCATTGAGCTTATGAAGCGCACTTCCGTCCCATCAGGTATTGATGGGTCATCAACTTGGACTGTTATTATGCTCGTGCTTTTACCGTTTGCTGGTATCTCTTGTGGTGTAGCTGTTATGAGGAACCTTATTGGTTGGAGAGGCTGCACTTCAGCACGAATGAAAGAACTATAAAGAGCAAGGAGCGCGACCGTGAACCAAATTAAGCTGTTCAAAGATGCTATAACGGAGCGCTCAACACACATTTCCACATAAAGCCCCCTCAAACTGCTAATGGAAAAGCAACCACGAAAAATTTTGCCCCGCCCAAGTGTATGTTGAAACCATGCACCAGCTGTGTCTTTGATTCACCTTGAACAATTTTACCAAGTTGTGCGCTATGCTTACCAGTGGGCATACCTCATCTTGCCACTTGTGCCCATGATGTGAAATGAAAGACAGGCATGCTACTCAACGCTACAGATGGATGCGTGTTTTTATCTATCGCCTTGTTATACCATTCCTGCGCGTTGCAGCAAAGTTGTTTTTCGGCTTGCGCGTTCAAGGCATCAACATGATACCAAAGGAAGGCGGATTCATAATAGCTTCCAATCACCCGACATACCTTGACCCGCTTTTCATTGGTTGTGCCTGCCCGAGGAGGGTTTCGTTCATAGCTAAGCGACCTATATTTTTCATGCCCTTATTAAGAACTTTGCTCTGGCTTGACGAATGCATACCAGTTTCAAAGGGTGCTGGCGACATAGTGGCATTGCGCGAATGCGTTAGGAGGCTAAAAGGAGGCGATGCTATCGTCATATTCCCTGAGGGGACAAGGAGCGACCACGGGCGCATGCGTCCGTTCACACAAGGCGCAGCCTTAATTGCGCTACTCAGCGGTTGCCCAATTATACCTTGCGCTGTAGTAAATGCATATCAAGCGTGGCGGATGAATGCACCGCTCCCAAGACCACATTGGGGAGTTGAAGTCAGGTTTGGTGAACCAATTTATGCCCCACAAAAGTGGGGTAGCTCAAAGGATGAGATACTCCAAGAGGTGACTATAAATTTGATGATGAAGATCAGGCAACTTGGTGCTTCATAAACCTGCTCACCGCGAGGGAATGCGCAATGGAATGTTGCGGAGGACAAACCAAGCGGAAGTTTGCTTTGGCGCTACATGGTGAGGGTAAAAGGCATTTAGCCTTCACTGTTGTAATCGGTGTAGCACTGCTTTTGCGTTGGTTGAACATAATTCAAAGCGTCTTCGGAATTGACTTTGCCTTCTTCATAACCATCGTAGGCGGATACAAGTTCTTCTACGGCACAATCTACGAGCTCGTCTTTGAGAGAAAGATAGCTGTTGATGCTTTAGTTGCCGTTGCAGCAGCTGCTGCCCTCTACGCAGGGGAATACTTCGCTGCTGCCGAAGTTATCCTGATCATGCTAATCGGTGAAGGGCTTGAGCATTATGCTGTTGGGCAGACAAGGGCAGCCTTGAGCGAGTTGGCAAGCGCAATACCAGATATCGCTCACCTTGTTAAAGATGGCGAAGTCTATGACGTCCCTGTTGAAAAGATCAGCGTTGGTGACATCGTCCTCATAAAGCCGGGGGAACGCATCCCAGTTGACGGTGAAGTTGTTGATGGAAGCTCAAGTGTTGATGAAAGCACGATAACAGGCGAGTCAATCCCGAAGGACAAATTCAAAGGTGAGATGGTCTACGCTGGCACGATGAACCTCATCGGTTCTCTTTATGTGCGGGCAAAGGCTGTAAGCAGTGAGACGCTCATTTCAAAGATAATGCGCTTGGTTGAAGAGGCTCAAGAAAGAAAAGCAAACATTGAGCGCATAGCCGATAAGTATGCGAGATGGTTTCTGGTAGTTGTAATGGTTGCAGCAGTTGTTACACTCGTTTTGAGCAAAGAGCTGATGCGCTGTGTTGCTGTGCTCATAATAGCTTGCCCATGTGCGCTCGTCCTATCAACACCTACTGCCATCGTTTCAGCCATTGGCAGACTCGCAATGGAAGGCATCCTCTCAAAGGGCGGAAATGCAATTGAGGCTCTCGGGAAAGTTAATTGCGTCGTCTTTGATAAGACGGGAACGCTGACACTCGGTTCGCCAAAGCTCACCAACATTTTCACATTCGGTGATGTTGATGAGCAAACACTGCTCTTCTATGCTGCCTCTGTTGAACTTGCAAGTGAGCATTTGCTTGGAAAGCTCATCGTTGAAGCTTCCAAGGATAGAGCCTTCAGCTTAGTGCACCCTGCGAATGTAAAGGTCTACCCAGGGATGGGAATAACAGGCAACGTTGCTGGCAAGCAGGTAGCTGTTGGCAGCAGGAAACTTTTATTAGCGCTTGATATACCACTGCCTCAGGAAGCCGATCAGAAATGGCATTCACTGGAAGCCGACGGAAAAACGGTTGTGGCAGTAGCTGTTGATAACGAAGTCGCTGGCTTGATCGCTTTTTCTGACGAGCCTCGCCCCGAAGCTAAAGATGCTATTGATGCGCTTGCGTTTCTTGGGATAAAGAAGGTCGCAATGTTAACTGGTGACGCGCTTCCAGCTGCGAAGGCAGTTGCGGAGAAGCTCGGCATAAGTGAAGTCCACGCTGAGCTGTTGCCACACGAGAAGGTGGAGCGAGTAAATTACTTGCGTGCTCAAAAGCTTTTCGTAGCGATGGTTGGAGATGGAATTAACGATGCACCGGCGCTCGCATCAGCAGATGTGGGCATCGCTATGGGGGGTGTTGGGACAAACCTGACAGCCGAGGCTGGCGACATCGTCATCATGACAGATGAGCTGACTAAAGTGCCCATAGCAATTGAACTTGGAAGGGCTGCATTGAAAAAGATTCATCAAAACATAGTCGCATTTGCCATAGGCTTCAACTCAATAGCGGTATTGCTTGCTGGCTTTGGCTACATAACGCCTGTGTGGGCTGCTGTCGTTCACCAAGTGAGTTCGCTGATGGTCGTCTGCAACTCGCTCACACTGCTATCAAGGAGGCGTTTTGAGTTATCGCGGTCGCTTATTGCTTTCCTGAGACGAGTTGAGGAGATAGCACGAGCATTGCAGTGGGAAAGCATAAGCGAATTCGTATCACACCATAAAAGCCTCTTCAAGCGTATAACAGCAGTTACATTGTTTGCTGGTTACATCCTCTCTGGCTTCTACACAGTCCGTGCAAACGAGCGAGCCATCGTCCTTCGGTTCGGTAAGTTTGTCAGGGAAGCATTGCCCGGATTGCACTACCGTTTACCATCACCGTTTGAGAAGGTAATCAAAGTTGATACGCTTACAAGGCGTAGGGTTGAAATCGGTTTCAGGACGAAACAGCAGAAAGCCAATGAGGAATCAGTAGTTTACGAGTGGGCATTCAAGCACCTTATAGCTGGTTACGAGCGTCGTCCCGAAGAAGGGGTCGTTGTAACAGGCGATGAGAACTTGATTGAGGTGAACATGATAGTTCACTACAGCATTAGAGATGCCTTCCGTTTCGTGCTCCGCTGTAACTCTGCTGAGGAGATACTATTGCCACTCTCTGAAGCGATCCTAAGGAGTGTTTTTTCGCGCCAACCGATGTATGCACCTCTCGTTGAAAGGCGAAAGGAGATTGAAAGGCAACTACTTTTGTCGTTGAGGAAAGCCCTGTCGCGTTATGGTGTTGGTATAATAGTGCACGATGTCAAGCTCCAAGACATTCACCCACCGCTTGAAGCAGATGTTGTGGATGCTTTCCATGAAGTTGCAAGAGCACTTGAAATGAAGGCTCAACTCATAAATGAAGCTGAGGCTTACATGAAAGAGAAGTTGCCAGAGGCGAGAGGGAAAGCTGTATCACAGATTTTGGGTGCAGTTGCATTCAGCCATGAGCGCTTGAACAAGGCTCTTGGGGAAGCTTCAAAGTTCAAAGCCATCTCCGCACAGTATACGAAGGCAAGGGAAATACACCGTGTGCGCCTTTATTGGGATGTGCTTGAAGAGGCATTACCAAACCTGAAGAAGTATATAGTGGCGACTGATAAGGCAAGCAGACACCGCATAATATTCCTTCCCTCGGAGGCAGGTTTGAAGGAGGAAACGAAACAGCAAAGCGAAATCACAATCGCACCAACTGTTGAAGAGTTAGAGCACACGGTTGTAGAAGAAGGCAAGAGGTGAGGAGCATGGTTGTGAGATGGTGGCATGTCACTTTTGCGGTGCTATTTCTTTTCCTTTTGCTCAAACTCATGTTCTTCACTTTGGATGAGCGCTATGTTGCGCTCGTTACATGCTTTGGGAAGCCGGTGAGGAAAGTAACTTCGGCAGGGCTCCACTTTAAACTGCCGTTTGAGACAGTTGTGCGCTTTGACAGGCGTCTCCAGATAACCGAAATACCAGCTCGCGAGCTCCTAACACGAGATAAGAAGAGCTTGGTTGTTGAGGTATTCAGTTGCTGGCATATAAATGACCCAAAGCGTTTCCTTGAAGCGATAGGCACAGTCCAATCTGTTCCAATAAGGCTTGAAGACATAATCGTCTCAGAGCTTGCAGCACAGCTTGGTAAATACACGCTCTCTGACATACTCACGGTAGATAGCGGTAAATCAAAGCTTGAGGAGATAAACCAAGAGGTGCTCAAAAGTTGCAGGGAGCGCATAAGGCGTGAGTATGGTGTGGAGAGGGACCCGAGCGCAGACCCGATAAAGCTTGTTGATGTGCGCATAAGGAGACTCAACTTCCCAGAACCGACAAAACAAAGCGTCTACGAGAGGATGAAAGCTGAAAGACAGCGTCAAGCTAAACAATACAGGGCTGAAGGGAAAGAGAAGGCAATGAAGATACGCAGTGAAACAGACAAGGAAGTTGCTCGTATACTCTCGGAAGCATACAAGGAGGCAGAGCGAATAAAAGGGGAAGCTGAAGCGAAGGCAATGAGCATCTACGCTGAGGCATACAAGCGCGACCCTGAATTCTTCCGTTTCTTGCGCACGCTTGAGGCTTACAAGAAGGTGCTGAACGATAAGACCACCGTCATTCTCTCGGCTGATTCGGAGCTTTTGAAACTGCTCACTGAAGGTGATAAGGTGCAAAAGAAGCAATAGCATCGGAGGCGAAAACGATATGAAGAGAAGGGAGTTATTTTACATTCCCTTTGGCGCTGCACTTTGCTGGATCATAAAAGGTTGCGGTGGCTCTGGCTCACAACACCGACACCAGCCCCCAGACATCATCCTGCAAGGCAATGAAAACGAATTGGCTAATCAGCTTAGCAGTGTTTACGACAAGTTGAAACGCCTCTCTGAGGATACAAACAGCTCCCTACGCATAGGTTTTGAGTGTGGTCATAGCATGGATGTTTTAAGGCTACATTTCTGTGAGCCAAAAAGCGGAGTGGCGAATTACAAACATCTGCGTATAGTGAGGGAATCAACTAACGAGGCGATAAGGTTGATATGGGGGCGCGATGGCATTGTCCCAACTGTCAGATTTGTCAACGACGATGGAACAATACTCCAGTATGGTGATGGGAAGGAGATGGAGTTCAAACTTAAGGATTTGACTGGAGCACCACCAACAAAGCCCATTGATTGGCTCTCGCTTGGCGCTAAGGTGCTCGCCATCGGGTTTGCGATATGGCTTGGTGCCCAAGTTGCAAAGCTTGTTGTTTCAGCGATTGCCTTCATTGCGTTTAATGCAATGGTCATAGGCGCACTCATGATGGCAGGCGGACTCCTTAAGTGGTTCATAGACCTCACAGGTTTGACATGGGAAGATGTAAAATCATTCACGAGCCAAACCGTTGAGGGATTCGCAAATGCTCTCGTTGATGGCGCAAACTTCATCACGCAGGCGTTCGCTCAATTGCTCAAGTGATGATGTGCCCAATTACGGTGAGGTGTTAAATAAGCATGCGCAGGATGTTTCATCTCAATCAAACGGCGGTGGTTTTCGTTTTCCTTGCTATCACTTGCGCTTTGCTTTGCAGTTGCAAGGGCGCCCGTGATACGGCAGGTAAAGGTGGAACAGTAGCGAAGAGCAGTAAGCATATACTAGTTGCAAGGGCGCCCGTGATACGGCAGGTAAAGGTGGAACAGTGGCGAAGAGCAGTAAGCATATACTCACAATCATCTCACCTCACTGGGATGGCATACAGAGGGAATTTGCGAACGCCTTTAAAGAATACTGTAAACGGCGTTTCAAGAGCGATGTTGAGGTGCGTTTCCCAGATGTTGGAGGCACTTCGCAATGCTTGCGATACATACGCACTGGCTTCAGTGAGAACCCGAAAGGGATTGGCGCAGACATGTTCTGGGGAGGTGGCATTGACCCATATATTGAGCTTAAGCGCGAGGGCTTTCTCTTACCATACAAACCACCCGAAGAAAGCCTCAAGCGCATACCAAAGCACATCGCTGGCATACCACTCTATGACGACAAATATTTTTGGTTTGGGACAGCTCTCTCAGGGTTCGGGATATTCTTCAACAAGGTTGTGCTCAAAGAGCGTGGGCTCCCAGAACCCAAAGAGTGGGCAGACCTTGCCGATATAAGGTTTCACGACTGGGTTGAGCTGACAGACCCGAGACAAAGCGGTGCTGCACACATGATGTTTGAGATCATCCTTCAGGCGTATGGTTGGGAGAAGGGATTTGAGGTTATAGCGATGATGTCGGGCAATTCAAGGGCATACAACCGAGGCGCACAGGAGCCAATTGAGAATGTCGCCAATGGGCAAGCTGCATGCGCGCCTTCAATTGACTTTTATGCTTGGTCAAAGATAGCCGAAGTTGGTGGAGACATACTTGGCTTTATTTACCCAAAGGACATGACGGTGATCAACCCAGATTGCATCGCCATACTTAAAGGCGCTCCAAACATCAAGCTGGCTCAAGCATTCATTGATTTCATCCTGTCACCCGAAGCACAAAAGCTGTGGATGCTCCCGAAGGGCGCAGAAGGAGGTCCAAAGGAATTTACGCTTGCGAGGATGTGCATCCTGCCACAGCTCTACGATGAGCTGAAGGGCAAAAGCGTAGTCACAGTTAACCCATTTGAGTGGCGCACAAGCATGCGTTACGATGCAAAGCTCGGCGCTCAAAGATGGGAGTTGCTAAACAGCCTCATTGGAACACTTTTCGTTGATGCGCATGACAAACTTAGAGAGGCATTCTCGGCGATGATTGATGCTGGCATGCCAACCGATCTGCTTAAACTGTTTACACAAGTCCCGTTGAGCGAATCCGAGGCTATGAAGCTGAGCCAAAGATGGACGAAGGAGAAAACTTTACCGAGTAGGTATGAGGCTAAATGGGCATCATACGCAAACGAGAAGTATGAGCGCATCATAAAGCTTGCGCGCCAAAGAGCAAAGGGAAGATAGCCCGCTTCAAGCCCTCTCAAGCAGAGCCATTTTTGTTCAAACGATATCCTTCAGCACTTCCCTTTGCAGTTCAAACAACTTTTCAATTCCTGCCCTCGCAAGCGATAGGAGACGGATAAGCTGTTCGTGAGTGAATGGTGCGCCTTCGGCAGTTGCTTGTATCTCAACGAACCTACCGCCCTCAAGCATAGCCACATTCATGTCAACGGATGAGCGGGCGTCCTCTTCATAGCTTAGGTCAAGCATCTCAACCCTATCAACTATGCCGACGCTTATCGCTGCCAAGAAGCCAAAAAGCGGTAAATTCCTGCTCTGTAGCAGGTTCTGTTCTCTCATCTTGTGTAGTGCTTCAACAAGCGCCACAAAGCCACCTGTTATAGCTGCGGTCCTTGTTCCACCGTCGCTTTGTAGCACATCACAATCAATGATGATGGTATGCTCACCAAGTGCTGACAAATCAACAGCTGCCCTCAAAGCACGCCCGATGATGCGCCCAATCTCAACAGAACGCTCATGTTGTTTCCCGCGCTTCGCTTCTCGCTCGCTCCTTTGCACCCCTGACCTTGGTATCATCCCATACTCAGCTGTTATCCAACCAGTCTTGCTCCCTGCAAGGAACGGTGGGACCTTATCCGTTATCGTCGCAGTGCACACCACCCTCGTGTTTCCAACCTCAATCAAGCAAGAGCCATCGGCAAACTTTATCCAACTACGCTGTAGCTTCACAGGTCGCATTTGATTTGGGGTTCTGCCATCTGACCTTTTCAGAATAACCTGTTGCATCCCCATTAGCATCTCCTCTCCCATGCTGTAAGCTCGTTAAGTCATCAAACACATTTTAGCGCTCATAATAAACATGGGCGAAACATCCCTTTGCGTTAGAATGAACTACGAGAGGCGATGCTAAATGGGCAATGTGAAACGCTTGCGTGAGATATTGGACATACTGGCGTGCCCAGCTTGCAAGGGCGATATCAAAATCTCGGATGACGAAACACATCTAATATGCGAAGGCTGTGGAAGGCAATACGAGATACGAAACGGCATACCGATAATGCTACTTGAAGATGCTAAGCTGGCAGAAGTAGCAAAAGAAGAGCACAAAGAGGAGAAGGACTGAAGTGTGAAGCAAAAAAGTTTCTCGCCATGTGGTGGGGAAGTTGATGTTTCAATTTGTATCGTCAGCTTCAACACGAGGGACGATTTAGATGCGTGCATTGCGTCCCTTCGAAGAGCTACCTCTTCGGTCTCATACGAAGTGATCGTTGTTGATAATGCTTCCATTGATGGTAGCCCAGAGCTTGTGCGCACAAAATACCCTTGGGTGAAGCTTATAGCGAACAAAAGGAATGTCGGTTTCGCAGCTGCCTGTAATCAAGCAATTCGCCACTCCTCTGGACGATACATCATGTTACTTAACCCAGACACAATCGTCCACGATGGCGCAATAGATGAACTTGTTCGGTTCATGGACAGCCATAAGTGCGTAGCGATTGCTGGTCCAAAACTGCTCAACTTGGATGGCACAATTCAATATTCGTGCAGAAGTTTCCCAACGATGCTTGTTGGGCTTTTAAGACGCACACCGTTTGAGAAGCTGTTTCCGTCTTGCAAAGCGGTCAAACGCTACTTGCTTTCAAACCACAGCCACGATGAACCGATGGAAGTTGATTGGGTCTCAGGTGCAGCCATGATCGTCCGCAGGGAGGCAATTGAAACCGTAGGGATGCTTGATGAAGGCTACTTTATGTATTGCGAGGATGTAGATTGGTGCTGGCGCATGCGCAAAGCTGGCTTCAAAGTATTCTATGTCCCGACCTCCGTCATCACACATGCTGTTGGAAGGAGCAGTGACCAACTCTTTGTGCCGATGCTTCTCCAACGGCACAAGAGCATGCTACGCTTTTACCTCAAAAATTACATGCGCATTTTGCCACCAATATTTGCCCCCATAGTTGTCTTGGGAATTGGCATCAGGTTGATCAGCGTTCTAAGTAAGGTGGCAGTCCTGCGGATAATGCTCAAGTGGGGGCGATGGCTTGAAAATGCGCTTTCAAGGCGCTCAAGCTAAAGGAAGACAAAAAGAGGTAGCAAAGCAAATACCATCAATCAATGCCTATACACGCATCACTACGCTATTTACCATCGTTATCGCTGTGGCATTATCACCTTTCCTTTGGTCATTCCCTGAGCTACCGACATTGGAGTTGCACCCACTGCGCACACCGGCTATGGCAAACCTTATAATCTTCACGGTGGCACTACTGCATGTGCTGTTCACCAATGAAATCCACATCAGGCACAAAACGAATGGTGGTGCAGTTTTCGCTTTGCTCTTCCTTTTCCTTTTGTCCTGCATTGCAAGTTGCATTGGCTCTATCTCAATCTGGGAGAGCATCCTTGAGCTGGTTAACACCCTATCTTTTGCGGTTGTCTTCATCGCTGTTTCATCCTTTGAAGCCCCATTCGCTTTTTCCCTGCCCCTCGTTACATCGCTTGCTGGATATGTTGAGAGCTTGCTTGCACTGCGTGAGTATGCTTTTTCGCATACTGCTGGTCTTAAGGAGTGGCGCGCCTTTGGAACATTCCAGAACCCAAATCTACTTGGCGGTTACCTTGCGATGTGTCTTCCCGTAATGCTCTCTGTAACGATGCATCTTAGGCAAAGATTGCTAAAGCTGGTCGGCGTGCTCGTGAGCGTCATTTGCATCATCGCGATAGCAGTGACTGGCTCAAAAGGTGCTTTTATGGCACTGCTCATCTCACTCCTTCTTTTCTCGCTTTTGTTGCTCGCACGCCTTCAGCGAAGGCGCTACGATGTGTTGTTCTTACTCTGTTGCCTCATGCTACTCGTTTTTGCCACCATTGCCATACCAACGCTTCGCCAACGCATTATCTCGGCTTTTGGTGCACAGTTGCATTCATGGTTATTTCGCATCTTCGTGTGGAAAGCAACACTCAACATAGCTATCGCAAACCCGATAAATGGTAGCGGTATAGGGACGTTCTACCTTGCCTATCCAAAGTTCACAACCGTAGGTCCAACTTACACAGCTCACAACTCATTTTTGCAGATAGCCTCCGAGTGCGGATTCCTTTCCCTCGCCATTTTCATCATTTTCATCGTTTTCTGGATGCGCCACTCAATCAAGCTGATGTGGCAACGAGCACAAGCTGAGAGCACCCTCATCATCGGAAGCATATGTGGCGTCGTGTCATTCCTCATCCACAACATCGTTGATTGCACTTGGTATGTTCCAGCAACCAGACTGACATTCGCTCTCCTGCTTGGCTTCACAATGGCTATGTGCAATGGTGGTGAGCCGGGAAGCCGACCATATCAAACCGATGTTGATGGCTTTACACCTTGGTTACGTGGAAGTCGGATGAAGGCTATTTTGAAGGGCTTCGCTATACTTGCTCTGCTTCTATGCAGTTTCATTTCGTTCACTCATGTTGTTGCCACCTACCATGCGCTCTCTGGAAGGCGGGCTGAAAATGCGTTCTTTGCTATTGAGGCTTTTGAAAGAGCCATTTCATGGGAGCCTTTAAATGCCCGCCACAGAATAGCGCTCGCCAATGCACTCCTGTCGCTCTCAGAACCAAACGAGCATAAGAGAGCACTCAAAGAGGCACTCATCGCTACAAGGCTTCAACCGACAAGGGCTGCGAACTACCATACACTCGCTCGCGCTTACCTTGCGCTGGGTGAACACTCAAAAGCAATTAGAGCTTACAATGAGGCACTCAATGTCAACCCACACGACACTTTGGGGATGTGTGAACTCGCTCGCTTGTATGAGCGCCTCGGCGACAAGGAAAAGGCTTTAAGGCTTTATGAACGAGTCATAGGGCTTATGCGCTCACCATATGGGCAATACACAGCTATTGATGCTCCAACGGATGTCAACGCGCTAACAGCGTCAGTCAGAATGGCATCGTTGAAGCTACAGAAAAACTTGAGCGAAAGAGAGCTCTCAAAGCTGGCTGAAGATTTAAAGCTTGCAATAGCGCTCGGAGAAAGCTACCTTGGTTTCTTTCATCCAGAGATGGGTGAGGCTGTAGTTGCAACGAGGACAAAAGTTGAAAGCGAGCTCGCATACGCTTATGCATACTATGCATTGGTCAAGGAACGCTTGGGCGATTTTGATGAGGCAGAGAGGGCAAGGAAGAGGGCGCTTGAGCTTGCGCCAGTGATTGAGCATGAAGGCTTCACGGAAGGTGATGAAGAGCATGAGGAGAAATAAGACGAAGGAGGAAAAAGCATCAACTAAAGCATATGGGCGCAAACGCAAGTTAACTATCGCGGTGTTTCACGGACCGAATTTGAATTTGCTTGGTGTGCGAGAACCATCAGTTTATGGCTCATTGACGCTGAGCGAGATTGACAGAAGGATGAAAGAGCTCGCTGATGAACTCGGTGTAGAAGTGCGCTCATTCCAAAGCAACCACGAAGGTGAGCTGATAGATGCCATACACGACTCACGCACCTGGGCTGATTTGATCATCATCAACGCTGGAGCATTAACGCACTACTCAATAGCGCTACATGACGCATTGAAAGCTGTCGGGCTACCTGTCATTGAAGTCCACCTCACGAACATACACGCAAGAGAGCCGTTTAGACACAAATCGTTCATCGCACCAATAGCAGTCGGTCAAATATGCGGTTTTGGCATACACAGCTATTTGCTCGCCTTGCGTGCTGCTGTTACCCTTCTAACTGAGGCTGAGGAGCGTGGTGAAAGATGAGCATGGTATACGAGAGGAGGCTTAGCAGGCTAAGAGAAGCAATGCATGAAGCAGGTGTTGATGGCATGCTTATAACGCATGCGCCTAACATACGATACCTCATAGCCACTCGTGCATCGGGCGTCCTTTTCGTTTGCCACGATGAAAGCGTGTTCATCACTGATGGCAGATACGATGCACAGGCACATGAGGAAGTGAAAGTGGCAAAGGTGCGCATAACGCCTCGCAGAAAAGGCTACTTTGATGTAGCTGCAAGGTTGCTTAATAAATACGGTGTCAGGAACTTGGGCGTTGAAGCTGAACACCTGAGCGTTGCACAGTTTGATAGGTTGTGTAATTTGACTCGTGGCATTAAATTGCACAAGCTTTCGGGTGTAGTTGAGCAGATGAGGGCAGTCAAAGATGACGATGAAATTGAATTGCTGAGGAAGGCTTCTGCCATTGCGAGCGATGCCCTTGAGTATGCCCTATCGCTGATACGCCCCGGCATCCGTGAGAGGGATGTTGCAATTGAGGTTGAACGGTTCATTAAATCAAACGATGCTGAGGATGTGGCTTTCAAACTCATCGTTGCATCTGGATACAGGAGCGCAATGGCACATGGTGAAGCCTCCGAGAAAACCATTGAAGCAGGCGAACTTGTAGTTATTGACTTGGGAGCTGTTTTCTCTGGTTACCACTCAGATATAACACGCACAGTGGCTGTTGGGAGGGCAAACAAAAAACAGCGTGATGCATACGCTGCAGTCCTTGAGGCACAGCTTACAGCGATTGAAGGCGTTAAGCCAAATAGGACGATGAAGCAGATTGAGTCGCTCGCGAGGCGCAAGCTGCGCGTAAAGGGTGTTGAGCGCTACTTCAAACACGGAATTGGACATGGCGTAGGGTTGGAAATACATGAGCTACCAAGCCCGAAAGAAAAGGATGGTGGGCTATTGCGCAGTGGATGCGTCATTACGGTTGAACCTGGAATCTACTTTGAAGGTTTTGGTGGCGTTAGGATTGAAGACATGGTTCTGGTGAAGCAAGACGGACACGAAGTGCTCACAAGGGCACAGAAGCCAGAGGAACTCCCAGTCCTTTGAGCACAGGCGCACCAAAGTCAGCGTGTGCAAGTTGCAACCTCGTTGCAGTTGTAAAAATCTCATTGAGCAGGATCAAGTGAAGAGGGGGTGAAAGAGCATGTTAAGCAAATGCGTTGTCACGAGGCGCTATTTCATCGGTGGTGCTTTGCAGTGTGCAGCGGGGCTAACTTTTGGTGGCACATTCCTCTCTGCACTCACTCATGCGGGGGGATGCGCTGAAGCTGCCGAACCGTATTGTGGTTTCCGTGTTGGGTTGCAGAGTTATTCTCTACGTAAGTTCGGTGCCGAAGAGGCTGCAGCTATGGTAGCCGAGCTTGGGCTCAAGTATGTTGAGGCTTACCCGGGTCATTTGCCCTCCAGAATGGACATAGTTGAAGACGCAAAAGAAGTGCTTAAAAGGCATGGGCTGAAGCTCGTTGCTTATGGTGTTGTGCGCCTCACGAAGGATGAGAAGGCAATGAGAGGGCTTTTTGAGTTCGCCAAAGCAATGGGAATTGAAGTCATCTCCGCAGACCCAGATCCAGACAGCTTTGACTTGCTTGATAAATTAACCGAGGAGTATGGCGTTGCTGTTGGAATTCATAATCACGGACCGGGACATCGTTGGAATACAATTGAGGTAATGCGAAAGGCTATTGAAGGACATAGCACGAAAGTGGGGATATGTCTTGACACAGGTCACTTGGCAAGGGCTGGCGATGACATCGTTAAGGCAGTCACTGTGTTCAAGGAGAGGTTGCATGGTGTCCATCTGAAAGATGTGAACGAGAAGAAGCACGATGTCATCGTCGGCACCGGTATCCTTGACATCAAAGGCTTCTTCAAGGCGCTCAAAGAAGTTGGCTTCAAAGGCTACATCGCTCTTGAGTATGAGCTTGAGCCAGATAACCCAATACCGGGGATACGCAAGTCGCTTGAGTTCATACAGAAGGTTTGTTCAGAGCTTGCCTGATGGCTAATCTTTGAGCACAGTTGTTGGAGGTGAAGTTGAAAAATGCGGTGGACGCAAGTAGGGGTGGTTGTAATTTGTTTATGTAGCGTGGTTATTTTTTCGCTTGTGGTCGCACAGCAAAGCAAACCACCGAAGATCCCAATAAGAGGCACATGCCAAATCTGCCACAAGCAACATGCAGATGAGTGGCTTAAGTCTGCGCATGCAAGGGCGTGGATAAGTGAGCTTTTCAAAGAGATGAGCAACGAGTATGAGCGCGAAGAGTGTTTGCACTGCCATGCGCCTGAGCGCTTGCTTGATACAGGTTATGGGAACGAGCCAAAGCTGAGGGAAAGAACAAGGGAAGGCGGTGTTGATTGTGCCACTTGTCATGCTGACATAAAAGGCGCAATGCATGGTCCGTATGAGATTGAGCGCGAGTTCCACGAGAATGTCCGCAGCGATAAACTTGGCACCGTTGAGATGTGTGCAAGCTGTCACGCAAAGTTTGGAACGGTTGAGGAGTTCAAAAAGAGCAAATGGGGTAGCGACCCAACCGCTTGCGTTGACTGCCATATGTCAAAGGTTGAAAGAGCCATCGCTGAAATAGCAACGGTTGAGAAAAAGTATCCAGTGAGGGTTTCACGGAGACACACATTCAGTAGCGTTGAGGATTTAGAATTCGTTCGGCAAGCCATCAAACTTGAAGCATCAGCTGAAAACGGCAAGCTCACGGTGACATTGAGCAGTGTCCAAGTTGGGCACAAATTCCCAACAGGCTTCAATGTGAACGCGGGTGTCGTTGATGTTTCGATCTACGATGGCGATAAGCTTGTGCACTCGTTTAAGCATGTGCTCTCTGATGAGCGCGAAAGCGGTGGCAAGGATACGCGTCTATCACCTGGAGAAAAGCTCACGCTCACATACCCACTCAATGGCAAGGGAAAGGTTGCGGTTGTGCGCCTCCTATACAAACGCCCAAAAACATTGCCCGACGAAAAAGCATTGGAATTAATGAAAGTTGAAGTCCCACTCAAGCAATAAACTGCTTAGCTCAGAGTGGGGTATGGGGCAAGAGACACAGGACATAAAAAGTTAGGAAGGCGTTGGGAGGACAAACATTTTGGCAAGCCTCTTTTTCCAGACTGCCTACAGCAACCAAGCACGCCTTACTCGCATGTAGAACCTTACTGCTTTTAGCCACACAAGTATGAGAGTATAAAACTGTGTGACTGTGCTTCAACAATTCAGCTCACTTTTGCGTCTAAACAGGATGGCAATTTTGGTCTCATCATGGTTCGTCCTGTTTCACAAGGATGGTGAATGGATAATGGTGAGTGCTCTTTTCTCGCTCCTCAAGCGTAAGCTAAAGACGGCAGTCAGGATTTTCCGCAACGGTGGTCTCCGCAAGGTGTTTGAGGTCTTCTGGCTCAAGCTCCGTCAGCCGATGGTCAAGTGGCGTGAGGAATTTGAGTGGGTTCAGATTGAGGGCTGTGATTATGTGATGATCCCAAACATAAACGGGTTTACAATGCTTGTCAGTGGCACCGATGAGGGCATCGGGCGTGAGTTAGCCTTTTATCGTGTCCATGAACCAACGCTCACGAAGTTCTTACCTACCTTCGTCTTGCCTGGAGATACCGTTTTAGACATCGGAGCAAACATCGGCTACTACACTTTGCTACTTTCTCAGCTGGTTGGTCCAACGGGGATGGTCATCGCTGTTGAACCTCACCCTGACAATGTCCGTCTGCTCAAATTGAACCTAAAGCTCAACAGGGTGACAAACACCGTTGTTGTGCCCGTCGCTATAAGTGATGAGGTTGGTGTAGCTCAAATGTTCATCTCAAAAGGCTCAAATTGGCATTCGCTTCATCCAACCCCACAAAGCACCGACCAATCAATAACCGTGCCTACAACTACAGTTGATGCTCTTGTCCGCCAGCTCGAACAGCCGATTGATCTCATCCGCATGGATATTGAAGGCTGGGAAGTAAAGGCGCTTCGTGGTGCCGAAAACACTCTAAAGCGAGACAAGCCAACACTCGTTATGGAAGTCCACCCCTCCTATTTGCAGCCTGAAGAAACTAAGGAACTCCTGCAATGGCTCCAATCGCTTGGCTACAGGTGGGCTTTCGTCATCTTGAGGAGGGATGACTTCCCATGGATAAAGCGACCGAGGCGCATCTGGAGACAAGCGATCTCAGCTCTTCTGACCGATGGAGCTTTGATAAAAGACGGTGAAGCTTTCACCTTAATTTTAGAGCGCCCAATAAAGTGACACGATGAAGCCCTCCTTCACCTCATCGCCAGCCACTCCAATCACCCGATGAGAAATTAGCCTTCACACATTGTCATGCCCCCATTAACCTCTTGATATGAGGTCTTGAGTTAGCCCATCCTTGTGAGGTGATGCATGGGTGAGCCAACTGCGTCTTGCTGTTGTTTTTCCCGGAGCAGCATCTCTTGGCAGTTACGAAGCTGGGGCAGCGTTTGAGCTTGCAAGGTGTGCCATGCTCGCACGCCAACTGCAAAGTGATAAGCCACCTTTCGTCATTGATGTCGTTGTTGGCTCATCAGCAGGCGCTATAACTGGCGCTTTACTCGCTTACATCATCCTTACCGATGGTGATCCATCTTGGCTTTACCATGCTTGGGTAACGCACCCACAGCTTCACGAGCTTATGCTTGTGAGCGAACTCAACAGTGTATTCTCCATGAAACGCCTGTTTGACCTCTCATGCGAACTGCTCGCTGATGTTGAGCCATCTCATTGCCCTGATGATGTTAATTTGCGCTATGTAGCTATGTTAACGAATTTGACGCCACTTCATTACCGCATACCCATCTTGGAAGGTTTTGGGCGCCCACTTCTTGCATCAACAAATCGTGATTGGAAGGCAATGGTATTAACTCGCCTTGGCACATTAACGCCACATGGACAGTATTCGTGGCGCTATGTTGCCAATGTCGCTCTTTCATCGGCAGCATTCCCAGCAGCCTTCCCAGCACAGCGCCTTGAGAGGAATGCCATGGAATACATCGCAAATCATGTTTGGCTTGATGCTGGCGGGAGAGAGGTTATCATGTTTGACTTCATTGATGGGGGCGTCATGCACAACTGCCCTATCGGGATGGCTTTTGATGCACTCTATGAACCTCATCGTATAGGCTTGGTTGACCAAGAGCCAATAGATGACACAAATGCAAAAAGGCTAATTGCAGTAATTAGCCCAAGAGCGCAAACACCGATGCCAACGAAGCCAGCATGTGCTCTGCAACCACTCATGATTGATGTCCTCATGAGCGTTTTGAGTGCCCGCTTCAATGTCAACGATATCTTTGACGATTTAAGAGGCGCTCAAAAGCTTAACAGCAGGATAAGGTGGAAAACAATCCTGCTTGAGCGCATGAAGAAATGGCTGGATGAAAACCCTCAGGTCGTGGATAGCTTCTTTGATGCTTTGAAGGATGTGAGAGCAGAAATTGACGAAGACCTAAAACACATAAGGGCACAGCGATTTTGTTTTGACGAGCACAAGCGAGATGGTGAAGATAAAAACAAAAGCGGTGAGAACACACATCACAATGGCGATGTTGAGTCAGCAATTGGCTTGCTCAAGGCTGTGCTTGATAAGGTTAGTGGGACAACGGGCAAGCGGGAAGTGCGCATAGATTTGGTTAGCCCTTCGTTGCTAAGCGATATTGGCACGCCAGATGAGTTGCTTTGTGGTGAAGCTCTTGGGCATTTCGCCGGCTTCCTAAGCAGACGCTTCCGTGAGAATGACTTTCAAGTTGGTGCTGAGTGCGTAAGGAAGTGGCTATGCGAGCTTGATGAGCTTGATGATTCTCTGCGTGAAAAAATCAACGAAGAGCAAAGGACAATCAAAGTATGGAGCGAAAAGATTGAGCGACGAAACGATGGGAGCATCATCCCGATCAGGGAGAGGAAACACTTGGGTGAGGTTAAGCTTGGGAGAATTTCAAAAGATGAAGCTTGTATCAGGTGTCGTTGGACGCCCGCTATGTATGCTGGCATGCTAATGCTCGCAGTTCGCACAGCGTTTGTTTTGCTCGTCAATGTCATTCGCTTCATGCTCAGGCGAATTTAAGTTGCTCAAGTTGCGTTGCTCAGGTTGC
>JBGOEV010000044.1:0-19545 GCA_041538025.1 Candidatus Thermosaccharophagus gerlachensis
AAGCGTTGTCACAGTCAGCCAAGTTAAACGAGCACCAGTCATTGATGGTGTCATTGATGAAGAGGCATGGAAGGGAGCTTTAACACTCACAATTGAAAAGCCGTTGCGTGCAAGCAAGGCAACTGCAAAAGCAAGAGCGATGCTCTGCTTCACATCCCAAGCAATCTACTTTGGCTTCGTGTGCGAGGAACCAGAAATGAAAAATGTGCGCTGCAATATCACCGCGCATGATGGCGAGGTATGGCGCGACGATTGCGTTGAAATATTCATCGCACCATGCCCAGATGAACCATCAAGCTACTACCACTTGCTCATCAACACAAGAGGCGTTTTGAGAGACGAGTTTTGGTGCGACGGTGAGGCTGATGTGCGTTGGGAGAGCAAAGCTATCGTTAAAACGAAAATGAACAACACTTCATGGAGCGCTGAGCTAATGTTGCCCATAGTATCACTTGACAGGCTACCCATCTTCAGCGATAGATGGCGCATGAACTTCGCAAGGGAAAGATATGCTGTCTCACCAGTTGAACTAACAACATGGATGGAGTGTGTGAATAGCTTTCATGAGCCAGAGCGATTTGGGGAAGTGGTGATGGAGGGCATATCAAAGCTTGACACCGCAGTGGGTATCACAAGGAAAGCTGTGCAAGCCGAAGTTAAGGCAATGCATGCACAATTGCGCAAGCTTAAAGCATCTATACCACGAGCTTGCAAAACTGAAAAGGGCAAAGAATTACAAGCTACATTGAATGAGCTTGAGGGCAAGTTAAGTGGTGGCACACTTGAAGCACAATGGAAGAGCGCCCGCGAAGTGAAGCGCAAGCTGAATCATCTAAAAGGAGTTGCAGAGCTGGTCAAGTTAGTGGAAAGCTTAGGTGCACCATATGCCATTTTTGCTCCGTCTCCTATGCTCAAGTTCAGGCAAGACCAAGTGCCAAATATGAAGCCGTGCACCAAGATAAGCATGCATGCAGGGCGTGGCGAGGCAGAATCAGCACAGCTCTTGATCGCTGCTCTTACGAAGGATTTGAAAGGTGTGCGAGTAAGCGTTAGCCCTCTTATCGGTCCAGACAATAGGGCGATATTTGCGGATGCGCGTTTAGTTGGCTATGTCAAAGTAAACAAGCCAACACCGTATGGTTTTAAGGTTGCAGGGCGTTACCCAGACCCTATAATGCAGATACAGCCATTTGATGTGAGCGAAGGGCATGTGCAAGCAGTCTGGATAACCGTTTGGGTGCCACAAAATGCTTTAGCAGGTGAGTATGTCGGCAACGTTATTGTGGCTCCTGAGAATGCTCCAAAGAGCACTGTGGAAATGAGATTGCGTGTCTATGATGTTAACTTGCCAAAGCAAAGCTTTCTCAGGACATGTGTTCTTATCTGGGATGGTAAGGCAAGGGCAGTCTATGGCAATGCATGGACTGACGAAATGAGAAGGCGCTTTTATGAGATGTGCCTACGCTACAGATGGACACCTCCTCCACCGTTGCCTTGGGATAAAGTTTTTCTCAAGCGCCCAGATGGCACTTGGGAAGCAGTATGGGATGAGTTTGATAGAGAGGTTCAAAAGTGGATGGCGAAAGGTGCAACGGCGTTCTCCATCCATCGCATATTGCGCTGGGGCACAAAACCACCACCGGTTGAGGAGAGAAGCGATGTAGCAACGAAACTGCGCTTGCTCGGTGAGCATTTGCGGGCGAGAGGATGGAGCGACAGGTTCTACTTCTATGTTTTTGATGAGCCATCGGAGAAAGCATTTGAGGAGATACAAGAGCTGTGCAAGTTCGTCCACGAGCATGCGCCTAACTTGCTCATCCTCTTGACAGCAGGCTACGGTGCAACCGGCTCATTTAGGGCGCATGCGCCAACCCCTGATGGAGCTTTATACCGTAGGCTCGCAGGCAGTATAGGGATTTGGGTGCCACACATTGATTGCTTTGATGAAGCATTCCTGAGGAGAAGGAAAGCGATTGGTGAGCAAGTATGGATGTATGTTTGCATAAGCACATGCGGGAGCTCATACCCAGACATATGGCGAATTGATTGGACAGGTGTTTCGCACAGGGCTGTCGGATGGTGGCTATGGCGCTACGGGTGCGATGGCTTCCTATACTGGTGTGTGAACTACTGGACAGACGACAAGGGCAAACCATTCAACCTCTTTGAAGATGCAACAGCATACCCGGGTGGCAATGGTGATGGCTTCCTCTTTTACCCTGATCCGAAGCTTGGTGACCCACTGCCATCAATACGAGCTGAGCTCTTTAGGGATGGCATTGAGGATTATGACTTGCTTTGCATGCTGAAGGGGAAGCTAATGCAAGTAGCATCGGATGCAAAACTTTCACAGAAGCTCCAAAGTTTACTTCAGAGGGCAAGGAAGTTGATTGACGCAAGCGACATCATCACCTCACCGAAAGACTTTTCCAACGACCCGCACATATACGAAGAACGACACAAGGCGATACTTGAAACGCTTGAGCAACTCGAAAAGGTAACAGCTCAGAAAAAGTGAACTGCGAAATAGCTCATGCAACTAATGGTAAGCGCTACCGAGCAGATGGATATTGCCAATATGGACTTTGTTTAACCCAGCTGCTTTTGCTGCTTCAAGGCAACGTAGGGCGTGTGTGCGCGATGTAGTTGGCAAATCACTCATGTAGAACTGTGGTGCGAATGCAAGTAAGCTGTAAGGAATGTTCGGATCAAGCTTGGCTATGAAATTTGCTATCGCTGCTACCTCCTCTTCATCCACATAACCCGGAACGAGCAACGTGCTCGCTATAAGCAAAGGTGGTTGTGGGCGCATAGGTAGAAATTCAGTTGCCACCATAGCGAAGTTCTCAAGTGTGCGTTTATTGCTGACGCCACAAAGGGCGATGTGAAGCTTTTCATCCCAAGCCTTAAGGTCAAATTTGATACAGCCACCAGATTCAAGCGACAGCTTAACCATCTGGCGCAATAGCTTTGGATGAGCGCTCCCGTTTGTCTCCCAGCAGATGCGCAATATCCTATTTGGCTTGTTTTCCAAAGCCAACTTTGATGCTGTGATGGCATGTGGCAGGAATGGAGTTGGATCACCACCAAAGTAGCAAATGCATGCTATTCTTTTGTGGACTGCTCTCGCCAGCTCTTCAGGTGTAACGGGGCGCGATGTATGAGTCATGCGCTTAAAATGCCAGTTCTGACAAAACAGGCAATTGAATGTGCATGCATGGTAGAAAACGGCAAGGTTGAAGTAGCCATACTCTGGACCAGAAGAGTAAGCAAAATCTGGGTAACCAACCCCCGTCCCAGCAGGGCAAACCCACGATGCAACGCAATTTGTGGGCAAGGGATCATCATACCAAGAGACGCTTGCAACTCTTCTACCACCGATATGTAATCCGCAATAGCCAACCTCGTCCTTCTCTAACACACATTCGTTGAGGCATAAATTGCATTTCCTTCCCTCGCTAACCTTTGGTGGTGTCACCGGCAAGTGGAATGGCTTCCTTGATGTTGCATGTGCGCGTTCAATTTGTGCTTTCACTTCCTCGTAGTGTTCCTTTATGCAATCAGCGCAAAGGCATAAAACCGACGATATTGTTCGCGAGCGTTTCCCACAGTAAGTGCATTCACCCATCTTTCGCATCACCGCATGAAAGGCTCAATGCTTTAAAGCGTGCACCCTGCACCATCCAATTTACTTATTGTGCAACTTGGATAAGGTAGGCAAGAGCTGAGCAGTTGGTGAGCCACAGGTAAAGTGGTTGCAAGCTATATATTCGTTGCAAGAGTTGGCTCACTTCCTCAGGGAAAAGCAAGCAAAGGGTTGCAGCAATAGCGAGGAACGGACCAAACGGGATGTAATGGTGAGGGCGTTTGCGTCCCAAGAGAAGTATCACGACACCGACAATAGCACCAGTGAAGATGGCGATGAGTAAGTAGCCCAAAAGCAACCACGAGAAACCAATGTGCAATCCGAGCGCTGCCGAGAGCTTGACATCGCCAAGTCCCATTGCCTCCTTACCAAAAAGCGCTGTCCCGAACTTGCGAATCGCAACAAACATAGCAATTGTAGCGAGCATCCCTAAGATTGAGCGAGAGAGCATATCAACTTCGGCTACCGTGAAAATCTTTGCAATCACGCGCACGATACCAATCACACCGATTGCCAGCGGAACTTCATCTGGTATGAGATACCATTCACAATCAACGCAGAAGGCAACAACAAGAAAAACAAGTGTGAGGGCAACCATCACCCCATCAAACGAAATACCGTATCGCCAATACGATGCCAAGAAAAGAAGCGCGCATGCAAGCTCAACAAAGAAGTGCCTATAGCCTATAGGATACTTGCAATAACGACATTTTCCGAGGAGCAAGATGATGCTCAAAATGGGAATGAGGTCAAACCAACGGAGTGTAGCCCCACAGAATGTGCAATGCGATGGAGGATTCAGTATGCTCATCCTTCTTGGGAGCCTGTAGATGCAAACATTCGCAAAGCTCCCAAAACATGCACCGATCGCAAAAGCCATTATTGAACAGACGGTGCCCTTAAACGCCATATTAGCCATTGCCTCATTTCCCATAGCTTAAGAAGAGCCTGCCCCAACCAGTGTCAAGCATTTTCTCTACTCTCTTTTTGCCGATGAAGTGATACCAGTAGATGTCATAGTAGATACGGGAGGCAAGGTAACTCCAAGGGGTGATTGGTGAGCGCAGTAAGACGCGCTCAAGAGGTTTGAGTGGACCCCAGTAGATTGCCTTTTGACCTTTGCTTGCGAATGTATCACCAACTTCAAACCTCAAATTGATGTCACTAACATCATCCCCAACAATTTCAATCTCACTCACATCGCCACAGCCTAAACCTAACTCGTGTGCCAATCTGATGTAGCCAATTGATAGCGGATCAAACCCCATCAGCTTTGCAGCAACTGCATCAATTGCTACCATATCATCGCTTGCCAAAATGAGGTTTGCAACGACTGGCTGCATCGCTCTTGGTCCAGCACCGCTACCAGCGAAAGTGCCATCCATAACTGCAAACAGCCCAGGGTGTATTTCTTTCTGTATGACGAGCAAATCAACAAGGCTCTCATGAATGTGCGCGTGGCACCAGTGCCTGTTCTCACGCAACAGCCCACCAAATGCGTTTTTCATTGCTCCAGTCGTTGTAGTGAAAACATGGGTCTTGAGTGTGGGCAGGTGAATGGCATTCATCCCAATGAACAGCTTCGGTATAGTAATGCCATCTGGAAAGATTTTGTCCAACACAAGCATCTTATGTTTCGGCTCATAGACAACCCATTCAACGCTTGGCTTGTATAGCCAAACTGTGCGCACATTATACTTTCTGAGCACTGGCACATGCTTGTTTGCTATCGCCCCGACCTCCGGGTTAACTACCACAGTCCTGTTTTGAGCAGCCACGATGCTATCAGGGTTGTAGCCATCTTCAAGCATCGTCTTTATAACGCCCTCAAGCTGCCATGGCGTTGTTGAGCATCCCGGGAAAAAGTAATGCCAGCTAATGTTGATCTTGAGTATCGTTCCGCACTCCTTCGGGAGCACAGATGTATAGTCAAGCATGCGCATCAAGCGACTATAATCTTCAATGACTGTTTCTGGGCTTGTGCGCAGGACAGCAACTTTGGATTTTCGCACGGATGTGTTTTTACACACAGCTCGTTGCTGAGCTGTCATTGTCATCTTTCCCTCACCTACTCTTCAATGAGTTCAACATTTGCCCTCGGAACCGTTACAATGTCACCTCTGTCAAGCTTTGCCTTCAGAACTCTAACTCTTGAACCAGTGTCAATGAGTTGAGGTTCTGGTGGCAATTCTATGACAGTTGCAAGCTCGCCAAAGTATGGTTCCCTTATGATGCGCACCCTGCTTCCAACTTCAAGTATGCCGGTAGCGACCTTTGACGGTGGTGGAGGTGGCATCCCCTTTAGCCTTTCAATCGGGATGATAACTTCAGGGCGTATAACTCCAGCCCTTATTTGTGTTGCACCGCTTATTGAGGCTTCCATGCCAGAGAATTCGCCAAGCAGTTCAAAAGTGCGCCTCGCCATCGGGAGGATACCAAAACCTTCAGTGACTATGATAGTAAGCCCAATTTCTTCTTGTCCGGTTATAGCAACGCCTATTTCATAGCCGAGCAAGCGAGCTAAATCGGAGTCAATGATGCCACCGACAATGATGCCAATAGCACCGACATCAATGGCAGCTTTCATAAGCTCATATCTTGCTACCGAACCACAAACAAGCACTTTGCCACGATGTTCGTCGCTCACTTTTGATGCCTTCACATCTTCATCTGGTGAACTCGCAAGCATCACGAGCTCCCCTACCGCCTCACCGCCGATGCCAAAGATGCCCTGAATTAATGCTCCCCTCGTTTCAACAATAGCGCCCTCGCTTGGTATCACTTCAACGACACTGCCACGAATATATGCGAGGACTTGAATTGGCATTGGTGGGTGTCTTATCCCGACATTGCCTGTAACATCGGAGATAAACTCAACTACGCCATTAACAGGGCTCTCAACAGAAGACCTTAGCAAGCCGAAGAACGATTTTACTTCAGCAAGCACTTCGCCCTTCTTAACGCTTTCACCAACTTGCTTCTTCATTGCCTGAGGCAAATTGCGTGGCTCAATGCCGAGCCTGTCTGCCACACGCACCGGTGTCAAAGGACCGGGTAGCTCAGCCTTAGCTACAACATCGGTTGGTGAAACACTATCGCCAACCTCAACGAGCACCTCGCCTTTAATCGGTAGCCTCCTCTCCTTCCGTATGATTGTATCGGCGCTCACAATAAGCCCGGGTGTGTATGCTGTGCCCATAAAATATCACCGCTTCAACCAACAAGCTCATTTGATAACGAGAAGAGCGTATGCGAGCCTTTCTTGAATGACATGCACCTTGTCACCAAACTCTGAGAGAAGCTCATTCATGTCTTTGCGCTTGGCGATGATGAATGTGCGCTTGTGAGCTTGTATCACTTTCCTCAGCTCTGCAACATCGTTAATGCGCATGACCACCCTGTGCGAGTAATAGACGACACTCGATTGATCACGCTTGAAAACAACTATCGCATCGTGTGGATGAGCTGTAGCTCCGATGGCGATAGCGAAATCCCTGAGTGGTTCCTGTCTGTAGTATGCAATTCGTGGAGCTACGCTATGAGCAAGCGAAAGATTAACGGCTATCATAAGGCAAGCGAGCACAAATGGGAAAAGGGCTTGGTAGCTCTTTCCAACCCGAGTCCTCATAACAAATATGCCGACCACCCCACACAGTGCAAGTGCGATTGCCGTAGCGTGTATACCCCAACCGAGATCAACTAACTCGTCACCATATGTGAACCTGTGGCGGAAATACACATTGATGACTTTCGGGGTCAGCAGAACCAGCGAAGTTAGTAGGGCACTGAGGAATGAAAGCCCGATCGCAGTGCGGCGCAGTTGAGCAACATCAAACTCACCTTTTAAAAACCTATCAAACCACCAACCACATAGCAGTGCCAGAGACGAGAAGGAAGGCAAGATATATTGCGGGTTCTTGCACTTTGAGAGCGAGAAAAAAATGATGATGGCAAGCGACCAACATGTGCAGTATGAGACGAGCGATTGATGCGTTTCAAACATAGTTCTATAGGCGAGTGAAGACATTAACTTGCGCATCATCGTTCGCACACCATATAGCCACGCCTGTGGTATGAATGCACTCCATGGGAAGAAGAAGACAAACAACACCGGAATGAAATACCAGATTGGCTGAGCGTGCTTCACTGATGCAAACCGCTGGATGTTTTCTCGCAAGAAGAAGACTCGCAAGAACTCACCGCCAGTTTGAAGTGATGCGAGCGTCCACCAAGGCAAGTTGATAAGCGTTAGCATCACAAATCCTGCAAGGATATGGGAGCGCTTCAAGCCACTAACGAATTGTCTTGTTAGCATCCAGTATGAACATATGCCAAGCGCTGGCAAGATGAAGCCGATTGGTCCCTTCGTGAGGATCGCAAATCCAGATAGCGCGTAGGCGAGAAGATAGAAAAAGAGACTTGAAGAGACACGCCCCATTTTAGTTGGTGCACATGCATGTTCACTTGCAGTTAAACACTCCGCATGAAAGAAGCTCATGAAGGCACTGCCTATAAGCAGGTGAAGCAATGCGTCGGTCGTAGCCACATGTGCGCTTGCGACAACACCAAAAGATGTAGCAAGCGAAAGTGCAGCAACAACTGCACCAAAGGGGCTCAAATACCTCTTCGCAAAAATGAATGTGATCAAAACGAGCAAGACAACAGACAAAGCCGATGGAAACCTTGCAGCGAACTCGTTTATGCCAAACAGCTTGAATGAAGCGCACATCAACCAGTAGATGAGAACGGGCTTTTGATATCTTGGCTGACCATTGAAATATGGCACCACATAATTTTTTGTCTCAATCATTGTCCTTGCTGCTGATGCATATCGTGGCTCATCTTGATCAAACAACGGCATTGAACCGAGGTTGTAAAAACAAAGCAACAGGCTCACAAGCAAAATCGCTAAAGTGACAGGGCGCACAGGACTATCCCCCTACCCGCTTGTGTGGAAATGGCGTTGAGTTTAAAAGGATGCAAACACAGTTTAACATCATTGGCTCAGTTGGTCAAGTATCCTCTTTGCGTTCTCCCTGACATGCTGGTCTGGGTCATTAAGCATCTCCTGAAGTATCGGCTTTGCCTCATATGCCTTCAACTGCCCGAGTGCAATTATACAAGCTATCTTGAGTGAGGTATCTTTGCTTCCCTTCAACTCCTTAAGCGTGGTTATGAGTGCCGAAGTAGCTTCTCTTGCGCCTAAGTTGCCGAGGGCATATGCAGCATGCATGGAGGCTGATGTTTTCTTCCGCAACAACTCAATCAGCGGCTTAACTGCTCTTGTATCACGCAGAACACCAAGAGCATTTGCTGCACTGGGTGCTGTTTTCTCATCCTTGAGTAACTCAATTAGCTGTGGGACTGCTTCCTTTGCGTTAGCGATTCCGAGTGCTGCTGCAGCATTGCTTCTTATTATTGGGTCTTCGCTTCTCAGCTTCCCTATCAAAAACCTTATCGCTTCATGGTGTCTCGTTTGACCGAGCGCCATAAGCGCAGTTGGGGCAGTTGATGGTTCTTCTGCAGCTTTAAAGAGGAGCTCAAGGGCTTCCTTTGACGGGTTCCTTAGTGAGCCAAACTGTGAGAGGAGTTGAGTCCGCTTGAACGGCTCTTTAACCTTGTTGTAGGTCTCAATGAGAGCCTTCTCAGCAACATCACCCATTAAGCCGATGGCGTGAGCAATGTTTGAACTGAGTGATGCATCTTCTGCATCAATGAAAGCTTTCGTCAAATCTGGGAGTGCATCCTTCCCAATCCGTGAAATTATCTGCGCTGCACTATACCAAACCCTGTGTTCCTTTGACCGAAGCATTGTCAACAGCTCTGGGAGCGCTTCCTTGCCCATGCCAGAAAGTGCATATGCAGCTGCGTTCTCTGGCGTCGTTAGAACCACCGTCCCTTCACCTGATATGATCGGTATCTGTTGGGCTCTCTCTATCACTTTAACCAAATCTGGGACAGCGTCTTTGCCAATCGCTATGAGCGCTATTACAGCGCCCATTCTAACTGTTGTGTCTTCTTCCTTGAGCAACTCAATGAGTTGTGGGACTGACTTTGAATTCCTGAGGGCACCGAGTGAACAGAGAGCTGCTACCCTCTCGCTATTAGGTGCTTCTTTTGAGAGAACTTTAGCGATTGAGCGCCCAACTGATGGCTTCGTTGCAAATGCATAAATAGCCAAGACGAGAAAAACAAGTGCAAGTGCCCAACCACCAATGCACCATGCTAACATCCATCTTTGGATGCCGACTTGCTTGCTCATAGCAATACCCCTCCCTTCATAGCTTCGGCTGTTGTTTTAGTAGCAACAAGAAGAAGCTTACCAATGAGTTGCTGGCACTGTCCAACGCCTTTGATCCCAGCGTATCAATTTAACATGCCCGTCGTTGAACAATGCATTATAACCGTTTGGGTGATTGTATTCACCGCTGTATGGTGGCTTCGGACCATCCCAACCGAATATGCCCTTCTCACCAAACATAATCCTTTCTGGTTCGCTGGTTGCTGTGAGCACATCCAAGTTTGGACCAACATCTGGGAAGACTCCATCACCATCGTTCCAAATCCAGCGTGGAAACCAAATGTATGAGACCCATCCGTTCTTTGGACCACCTCTGCTTTCATACTCTGGCACATCCCTGTCCGAAGGACAATACCAAACATCAAGATTTTTCATGTATGGTTGAAGGACATCCACAAGGAATTTGTAAGTGCCACTGCCACTATTGCTCCCATAGGGTGTATCAAGCCAAATAACTTGCCCAGTTTGGTAGTCAATCACTTTTATGTGCGATTCCCAATTGTAATACGGCTGTGATGTCGGATAAAAACCATCGTAGTCGTCGGCATACATGATCATAGCTACACCTATCTGACGGAGGTTGGACAGACACTGAGCTTGCCTTGCACGCTCGCGACACCTCGCAAACACAGGGAAGAGCAAAGCAGCGAGTATGCCTATAACTGCTATTACAACGAGCAACTCAATCAATGTGAATGCACCGTTGCGAGATAACTGCATCTTCTCCAAGGACACCCCACCCGCATAAACATAGAGGTTCTTGCGTTCCGCTACGAAGACGAAAAGTTAACATCAGCTTGATGCGCTCATTGCGACACGATGTTGAATATCGCAGTTCGCACACCAGGTGGGCTCTCAATGCCATCCGAAACATTGATTACAACAACATCCCACTTGCCGGTTGCAGCACCTGTCAGATTGAATGTTGCCTTTATCCTGCTCCGACTCTCAACGACGACATTGCTTGCAACAATATCAGGTTGTCCAGCCTTGCGTAGCAAAACTTTTGCACCACTCCAGAAGTTGCTCCCGCTTATCGTAACAGTTATTGGGTTCTTGCTTTGGAGATTGGAGCCTCGGGATGGTGTTACTGCCGAAATAACTGCTTGTGCTTTGATAACGAAAACGCTAACGCCAGTTCTTCCATCAGCGTTGACAGCCTGCAAGCTCCATTTGCCTGGGGCTTTACCAACTAAGCCGAGTGTGCAAGTGGCTTCGTTATTGCTACGCACCACAACATTTGTGCCGTTTATATCAGGCTGTCCGGGCTTCCTAAGCCTTATAAGCATGCCCGGATAGAAGTTCTCCCCAATGAGTTTCACAGTTAGCGAAGTGTTATTGAGACCTTCTGAAGGTGAAACACTCGTTATTGTTGGTGCGGGGGCATACACCATGAATGTCACATTTGAAGACCACGCCGGTGAGCTAAACGGATTTGTGACTACAACTATACGCCCACCCGGAGCAGCACCACGCAAGTCAAATTTGCAAGTGATTTGCCTGTGGTCTTGGCTCACTTGCACATTTGTTGCGCTTATGTCAGGTTGCCCCTTACGTCTCAGCACAACAGTTGCGCCACTCCAGAAGTTGCTCCCGTATATCGTAACCGAAACCTGATTGGTGTTCTCACCCCCAGTCGGGCTTATACTGCTTATGGTAGCTGGTGCTGTTATAGTGAATATCCCTTCCTTTGCACCTTCTTTCCCATCCATGTTCCTAACGACAACACTCCACTTACCTGGTTGAGCGCCTCTCAAGTCAAACCGGCATGTGAGAGTGGTCTTGGAAATTGATGTTACAGTTCCCATGATGTTAGTTGTATTAAGCCTTAGGAATGCTTGTGCACCACTGAAGAAGTTGGTGCCAGTGATGGTCAATGTGACGATGCCAGTATTTGGAGCTATGTATGATGGCGATATTGCTGTAATGATTGGCGCATCCGCAGTGATGGTGAATGCATTATCAAGCCTGCCCTCTTTCCCATCTGGGTTGCGCACAACGACATTCCAGTTTCCGGGCGCTTTGTCACGCAGATCAAAAACACAAGTTAGCTTCTGCTCATCAAAGCTGATGAATGTGTATTTTACGCTAAGGGCAGGGATATCGACTTGCCCGCTCTTTGTTAGCCTCACCATAGCACCGTTAAGGAACATTGAGCCAGTGATTTCAACTGCTACCTGCCCTGTGTTTGGAGCACTATTTGGTGAAACCACCGTTATCTGCGGAGGACCTTGTTGAATGACATTAAGACCACCCTTCAAGGTGCCAGACTGTCCATCTGGATTGACCACAACAACATCCCAATTGCCCGTCTCAATTCCATGCACATTTACCGTCGCTGTTATTTGTGTCGCACTTTTAACAACAACATTTGTAGCATTAACTACCTTCTTACTCGTGCCATTGTCCTTTTCAATCCTCACGACAGCACCAGTGTAGAAGTAGTTGCCTCTTATCGTGACATTGATTGAACCGTAGTTTGTTGTGCTATTAGGTGTTATACTCGTAACAGTTGGTGGGTATGCCGACTTGACCAAGAGTGCGCCTGAAAGCCTCGTTGATTTACCGTCAAAGTTCGTAACGACGACATCCCACCGCCCGATTGCAACGCCTCTCAAGTCCACTTTGCAAGTGATTCGGTCACCATGTGAATTATTATCCTTGTCAATGACATTAACATCCGTTGCCACAACATCCTGCTGTCCTGAGCGCACAAGCTTAACAGTTGGGCTATAGAAGTAATTGCCATCAATCGTTAACGATGCAACGGTATTGTTGGCTCTCTCTGACGGTCTCACTGAAGTGACAACGGGAGACATAGCAGTCACAACAAATGCTTTTTGCTTCACTCCTTCTGCACTACCTTCATTTTGGACAACTACATCCCAAGGTGCTGGCAACTTACCTCTGATATCAAATGTGCACACTATGCGAGTCCTGTCAGCAACTACGACATTGCTACCAATAACCTCGCCACCAACTCCATGGCACAGCTTCGCCGTCGCACCTGCCCAGAAGTTAGAGCCAGTTATTGTCACCCTCACTGGCGCAGTATTAAGCGCTGATGAAGGCACTACACCGGTCACCATAGCAAGGGCTTTAATTGTAAAATCATCATTTTGTGTATTAGCGCTCCCCAGCCCATTGATGTTGACGACGATAAGGTCCCACTTGCCCGGTGCTTTACCTCTCAAGTCAAATCGACATTGTATTTCTTCATTCCCATTTGTGGCGTCACCGTCTTTATCGCTCATCTCAATAACAGTGCCAACTATGTCAAGTTGACCTGGCTTGACAAGCTTAACAGTCGCATTCGGGAAGAAGTATCTGCCAGTCACTGTCACCGTCACTAACTTATCGTTGTCGCCAAAGTTCGGTGATACACTATCCACCTCTGGATTGATATTCGGCACTTCAAAAACGACGAAGCTATGTGTTGCAGATTGACCATCGGCGTTCGTCACAACCACATTGTAATCACCAGCAACAGCATTCCTTAAATCAAACTTTGTCCAAACTTGCTTATCGCTTAGGAGTGTTGTGCTTATGCCGGGAATTGTTATGTTGCCTCTCAACTCAACCATAATACCTGGGTAGAAGTTCTCGCCATCAATTGTCACACCAACTATTGTGCCCTTAAGCGCTTGATTCGGGGTCACTTTCGTAATCTCTGGTTGCTTGCCCTTCACAAGGAAACCATCCGCAAGCATTCCTGATTGACCATCTGAGTTGGTTACCACAACATTCCATCTTCCAAGCGCGGTTCCAGTTAAGTCAAAACTGCACTCTATCGTGGTGTTATTTATCACTTGCACATTCCCAGAAACGATTGGTGCTTGCCCTAATTTCCTAAGCGCTACCGATGCACCAGCGAAGAAATTGTTCCCTGTTATCGTCACATTAACGACGCTATCTCTTTCGCCTTCGGATGGGTTAATCCTTGTTACTGTTGGTGAAGGCGCAACTATTGTGAGGGCATCTGGATATATTGCTTCAGGGCTCATCGGCATGACATCATGTGGCACATTTTGCACTACCACAGACCATTTGCCCGGAGAAGCAGATTGCACTCCATTGCCTGCGTCGTTATCAGTGTCTTGCAAGTTAAATACGCAATTGATTTGTGTTCTACTCACTACGTTGACGCTAATTGCCTCTATGTCGGCAAATCCAGCCCTACGCAATTTCACTTTTGCCCCATCAAAGAAGTTGCTTCCGTTTACTGTCAGTGCAAACGCTGGATTTGTGTTGGATGCCGATGTTGGTGAAATTGAAGTTATAGTTGCTGGTGCAATAACGGTGAATGCGTTTTGAACCGTTACGCTTTTGCCATCAGTGTTTATGACAGTTAAGTCATACCTTCCTGGTTCCTTGTCCTTGAGTGGCAGTGTGCAAATAAGCTTTGTTGCCTCTTGCGTCCAGCGGACATTCTGTCCCTCAATTGTGCTTGCTCCCTTAGTTAACAAGACTCTTGCCCCTTCATAGAGGAAGCGTCCATAGATTGTTACAAGCAAATCACCAGTGTTTGCACCAACATTTGGCTCTATGCCAGTTACCTCAGGGTAGTCAGGGCTGTAGACACCAACAATCTCCCACGAGAACGGTTCGCTCTCTGGGCTAAGTGGGTTTATTACAACGAGATTCCACTCGCCCGGTGCTCTACCCCTTAAGTCAAATTGGCATGTCAATTCGCTACCTATGTTTTCGCCACCAACGAAACGCTCTTCAACTTCCGGTGGAGCTATTGGCGTTATATCGCTATAGCCATTACGCTTCAACTTGCATGTTGCGCCTCTCCAGATGTTGTTACCTACAACATTGATACGAAGACTTGCATTGGTGTTTTCGCCTTTGTCTGGATCAACATTTGTAATCGTAGCCTTTGCTTGAATCTTGAAGGCATTAGCAAGGCGTGCAATTTGTGTTGGTGTATTCTCAACCTCAACATCCATCACCATTGGGCGCCTGCCTTTCAAGTCAAATTCGCACACAATTGTTTCCCTTGATACCGAAGCGACATTGCCATCAATCGTTGTGTCACCGCTCTTTAACCTCACATTCGCACCTTTCATGAAGTTGTTGCCACTAATCGTTACCTGCACGGTGCCGTCATTCAAAGCACTATCTGGAGAAATGCTCTTCACTATCGGTTTCGCGGTGATTGTAAATCTGACATCTTCAGCGCTCTCAACTTTGCTACCATTGCGAAGACCACTCACTACAACCTTCCAACTGCCGGGGCAACGACCAACCAAATTGAAGCGACAAGAAATAGTTTGCGAATCTATGACCATCACATTTGTCGCAAACAAATCGCTATCGCTCCCTGAGATATCAACTGGCACAAGCCTTACCGTATCCGTTGGCATGAAGTTATTGCCGCTGACCATGACATCCACAACAACATCGTTTGGCGCTGTATCTGGAGTAATACTGTCAACAGTTGGATTGCCAGTTGAGGTAATAGTGAAAGTTATTGGGTCACTCGGTGGGCTTTGAATGTTTGTGACGATGAGATTCCAGTCTCCCGTTGCTTTCATGCGCAGATCAAAGTCGCAGGTAAGCTCCGTGTTAGATTTAACGACGACATTCCTCGCCACAATGTCAGCCTCGCCGGCTTTCTGCAACCTAACATCGCAACCTGCCCAAATATTTTCTCCCGTTATCGTTACACTGACGACATCGCAGTTCAGTGCGCTTGATGGGTCAACCTTGCTAATGCTGGCTTTCGCCTGCACAACAAATGCGTTTGAGATAACCACTTCTGGGCTCTCTGGGTTCCTGACAACCAAGTTCCAATAGCCGGGCTCTGCACCTTCTACATTCAATGAACATGTCACTTGCGTATGGTCAGGTGACGAGCTTTCTCCTGTTGCAAGGATATCAGTGTTGCCTCGCCTCAAACGAACATCCAAACCGCTGTTTTCATCACCCCAGAAGTTAAGCCCATAGATTGTTAGCGTAAATGGGTTATTGGCACTGTCATTCAGCCTTGAAGTGGGGTTAATCCCCGTTACGACAGCCATTGCAGTTACTGTAAATTTGCCTTTACCGCTTGCTCCGCTGTCACCAATGCCATTTGTTGGGTCTCCGTCATCGTCAGCTGCAGCAACATAGACATCCCACTTTCCAGCTGGCATGTCCTTGACAGCGAATGTGGCGGATATCTGGTCTTTCCTCACAACCCTAACATTCGTCACTGGCATGCTGTAAGAATTCTTTCTGACATAAACGCTACAGCCGGGGAAGAAGTTATCGCCCTGAATAATGACATTGACTACATCAGATACATTTGATGCCTCCGACGGTATAACTGCTGTAACGATGGGATTGGGCGCCTTTAGCCTAAAGAGGTTTGTTCCACTACCCGAATTCCCATCAGGGTTGGTGACAACAACATCCCACCATCCTGGTGCTTTACCAGCAAGGTCAAAATCGGCAGCCATTTCACTTTGTGATGTAACTACAACATTTGTCCCAACGATGTCAAGGAAGCCAGCACGAGTTAACTTAACTGTTGCACCTTTGACGAAGTTGTCTCCAGAGATAACGAGGCGTCGGATAGCATTGTTTTCAGCTTCCGAGGGTGTTACGGCTGTGACAATCGGTGCAGGTCCTGTGACAGTAAAAGCGTCACGAAGGACAACTTCTGGCGATTCTGGGTTGGCTACAACGACGCTCCATTTGCCAAGCTGTGCACCTGTGATATCAAGTTCGCAAGTTATTTTTGGAGGGTCTTGAAATGCACTTTCATTTGTTGCCTCAATGTCAGAGTAGCCAGTTCGGCGTAGCACAACTCTTAAGCCATTAGCCTCATTACCCCAGAAGTTTGAACCATAGATGGTTAAAGTGAAAGGATTTGAAGCAGGTTCATTTGAGTTACTTGATGGTTCAATCCTGACGATTTGAGCTAATGCAGTGATGTAGAACAGGCTTCCCGGATTCTCACCATCTTCATCTTCAACGCCATCGCCGTCCTCGTCGCCAGCGCCCTTGTAATCCTTGTCAATCGTTCCGTCGCCATCCGTGTCAATATTTGACTTGCCATCGGCGTTTTCAACAACGACTCGCCAGCTCCCCGGCTCAAGCCCTTGCAAGTTGAATGTAGCTACAATACTCGTTTCACTTGTGACATTGACACCAGTCCCATAACGCTCTTCAAGTTGCCCACTTGTGTAACAGTGCCTTACAAGCTTTACCCTCGCACCAGGGAAGAAGTTTGAACCTTTAATGAGAACTGTCACAGAGGTAGTGGAGTTAGCGTCTCTATTTGGTGAAACTAATGTTACCACAGGCGCATCCGCTGTAATTTCAAGGTCTTCTGGACCACCCGCGCCCTTCACAACAACATCGCTTGATGGTCCACCAATATTCGTCAGGACAGCATCCCAAATTCCGGGTGGCTTTCCATAAGTAGGAACAAGGCATGTTAATCTTGTATAGCCCCCGGGCTTATTTGGTGGTGATGGTGATTCTTTACTATTTGGGTCAAGGATAATGTTTGATGCTGTTATATCAGCAAAGCCTTCCCGTTTAAACCTCACATTAATGCCCGGCCAGAAGTTTGTGCCCTCAATTGTCACATAGGCATTGGTTCTGTTATTTACTTGCGGTGGGTTAATTAAAGTAATTGTGGGTTTTGCGAGGACATTAATCGCCCTTTGTTTACTCCCCCATTGCCCATCATCGTTTACCACTTCAACATCCCATGCGCCCGGAGCCTTACCCCAGAAATTAGCTACAACGACTAACCTTGTTCTGTTGGTTAGAAGTTCACCTTTGTTGCGTATTCTTGGGAGTCCATCTGGTGCCATGTCGTCCCATTTTACTACCACTATGTCATCTTGCGATTGTGGGTCTTTACCCACTTTATAACTTCCGTTCCTCTTAAACTTCACAGTTAACCCGGGCATGAAATTGTCCCCGTAGATGTAGATGTCGCCCGTCTCACCATCCAGACTTGGAGGTCCATTCCATACCGACTGTGCTGGGTTATTGTCCTTCGTATTGGTATAGTAGACGACACTTGTGATAGTTGGCGGTGGCGAGACTATCCTAAGAGCATTTGGCAACACAGTCCATTTGTTGTCGGTGTTCCTTACGATAACGCTCCAATAGCCAGGTTCGGCACGCTTCCCAGTCTTGTATGGGTCTGACAGCGGTGGGAATATGCAAGTTATAGTGCGTCCCCTTACAACTGGCTTTGCGACAGTGCGTATGTTTGTCGGGTCATCTGGGACTCCAACTTTGCTCAACTGGACCTCAGCGCCCGGCGCAAACATGTGTGGATCATAGCGGTAAGAAGGATAACCGACCTTCCCATAAACCGTTAACTGCCATACATTAACACCGGTGTTTATCATAGTATTTGGGCTAACGCCAACAGGGTTAGGATAGTCAAGAAAGACAGAGAAGATAGCGTTTGATGACATAAGCGGTGCACCGGGGTCATCCCTTGGGTCACCGCCATCGCCATCAATCAGCAAGAATTGCTTTGCCCAACGATGTGCAGCGTATGCGTAATGATTGCCAGGTGAGGAAGTGAAATTCATATCATCGTGCCTTAAAACAAAGCGACATTCATTCTCGCTTACGACGCCCGGAAGCCCTGATGTTGCTGGACCAACCCTTGTGTAATACCAAGATGTGTGCGAATAAAAGCCATCATCAACACCATCATCCTCACTTGATGTCCATCCTGGTGCCAATTCACGCCACACACGCAACCACAAACCAACATTTGGCTGTTCTATCTCTACGCGGTTCGTATTTCCATCAACCCAGACATTGTGGAAGTCATCTCCCTCAACTGCTACACCTAACCCGAGGTAGATTTCCCTAAACAATGCTTGCCTTTGACGGGGCGGGCTTGGATTTACAGGTGATGGTGGTGGCGTGTAAAAATCAGTAACTCGCGGTGTATGGTAGTAAAGCTCAAAAGGAACATTCGCCACAACTGACCAACCACCCGAACCTGGCTTCTCAACAGTAAGCCAATACCTGCCTGCATATGCATTATCGTCATCAAGTTGGAATCGGGCATCTATAATTCTCCCGTCGCTGGAAACTGTCACGTTGGTTGGAGCAATAATAACTTGCGCATTCCCTCTCGGGTTATCTGGAGTGCCTCGTGCAGATTGCAAACGGACGGTAGTGCCCGGTGTGAATGTAGCATTGCCGAGTATTCGTATTGTAACTGTGTTAATGTCTGGTGATCTTCCGGGTGGAGCACCAGTAAACGCCTGCCTATCTTTGTAACCTATACCAAGATGATTTGGTATCCCGTTAGGGAAATCAGTATTGTTCCAGTAGTCAACGATTAACATCGGTGAAGTTACTTCAAATGCTCTTCCAAGCCTCCCAACAACAACTGTGCCAGTCATGTCTGTAGCTACGATAACATCGTAGAGCCCGGGTCTAACCGGGTTTCCATTGCGCCATAGGTCAAAGTCTGCTTGTAATTGTGAATCAGAAATGACTACTGCTGAGGTCAATGAGCGGACTTGATATGTCGGATTAAGTGGGTCGCGAAGGAAGACCCAATAGGTTGCACCACCATTGAAATTTGCCCCAAATATTGTCATCGTGAACGGGTTAT
>JBGOEV010000045.1:0-18925 GCA_041538025.1 Candidatus Thermosaccharophagus gerlachensis
CACCTCAAAAACCACTCCACATCATAGCATCAGTTGAAGGTATTGGTGCTGATGATGCGGAAAAGTTCATTGATGCTGAGCTGAAAAGGAGACTAAGCTTACTCAACCCTCTGCCAGCAAGTGAGGTGGAAAAATCGTCAAGTGAACTTGTGCGCTCTTTAAATCTTTGTCACGAATTGAGCGAGGAGGACATCGGTAGGCTTACAAAAAAACTGCTTCCGTGGCTTTGGTTGACGTCGGATGCATTCATAGCTAAAAGGGGAACATCGCACACCATCATCGCAGGCTACCACTGGTTCTCAGACTGGGGAAGAGATGCAATGATCTCGTTACCCGGATTAACGCTCGTTACAAAGCGCTATCGTATCGCAAGGGATATCCTGAGGTTATTTGGTGAGCAAATGAGAAATGGCTTGCTACCCAATTTCTTTCCCGATAATGGTGGTCAACCAACATTCAACACAATTGATGCATCACTTTGGTTCTCCTATGCTTCGTATTGCTACTTGAGATACACGCACGACTTTAGCTTTGTGCGTTCCTTCCTTTACGAACGGTTGAGGGAAATCGTTAGCTGGTATGTCTGGGGAACGGATAATGGCATAAGGGTGAGCGATGATGGGCTGATAAGTTGGCGTTCCGAGGGCATGGCTTTGACATGGATGGATGCAAAAGTTAACGGCATACCAGTGACGCCAAGATATGGGAAGCCAGTTGAAGTGAATTCACTCTGGCTGCATTGCCTTTGGTTCGTGAGCCGTCTCGCAAAACAGCTTAATGATATACCCACCAAGCGCTTCGTTGATGAGCTATTTGAGCGAGCCACCATCTCGTTTCATGCGAAGTTTTGGGACGATAGGCTTGGGTGCCTGCGTGATGTTGTGTGCGATGGTGAGTTTGACGAATCTATACGACCAAATCAACTTATAGCGCTCATGCTCCCAAGCCTTCTTTTTGATGAACAAAAGGCTCACAGGATCCTCAACATAGCGATTGAGCATCTCCTGACACCAATGGGCTTGAGGACGCTTGCGCCAACTGAACCAAACTATGTTGGAAGATACATTGGAAACCAAAAGAAGCGAGACATAGCATACCACAATGGCACTGTTTGGGCATGGCTCATTGGACCACTATGCACAGCTTATGTGCGCTACAGCGGGCGTAAAAAGGAAGCACGCATTAAAGTTGCTGGATGGCTAAAGGGCATGGTGAAGCACCTTTGTGAAGGTGGCATTGGATACATCTCCGAAATAGCCGATGGTGACAAACCACATCAACACCGTGGTTGCATCGCACAAGCTTGGAGTGTCGGTGAGGTGCTTCGAGTGATATTTGAGGATGTGCTCAATATGCGTCCACAAAGACTGTATGATGAATGGGATTGAGACAACCACGGTATAAAAGGAAAACGCCCCATGAGGCTAACCCACCTCATGGGGCGTCCCTTTGTCAACGCTCAGACGATCAGAACTTGTAACTGCCGCTCAAGCGAATGAAATGCCTGTCGGTGCCTGTTGCCTTACCGTTAAAGTAGCCATAGAACAAACCAAGGTTGAGGTGCTCCTTCAGTGGCCATTGGTAGCCAACTGTCAGAGCCCAGCCAAGATCGTTTCCGTTTGTGTCCTCGCCTTGGAACCAGCGCACGTTAAGCCAGTTGCCAGCGATCTTCCAGCCAAGCCTGACATCAAACACATTCCGTAGCATCATAACATTACCAGGCGTAACTGCACCAATAGCTGGCAAGTCCGGACGGAACAAAAGCTCGCCACGAGAGAGGAAGAATGGATTAAGCACAGACGCTGGATGGGGAGCATACCCTTCATCTGCCGATGCATATGAGAAGTCAAGCGTAATGTTCTCAAGCTTGAGGATATTCAGGTCAACCCACCATAGATTCTCCCCGGCTGGATCCTGATCGTTCCAATCCTTATCGGTGTAAGCCCACTCCGCGCGGACCCTCGTCAAGTAATTGCCCTCTGGGAAGATGTCAAAGTGCAGGTCCACACCGTAGCCCTTGTAGTCGCCAATGCCTGTGTAGAGCGCGTTAGCACCAATATGCCATCTGTCCTCCTCAGTCCTCCAAGAGAGCCTTGCCCCAAAGACACCGTCATTAGCGTAAGAGACTGTGCCAAGCACACCATTATTGTAACCTCTGAAGTCATCTGCATCCTCTGCATCGCCAAATAGCAAGCTCAAGACGATTGAGCCGAATGTCCTGTCCCAGCGCACCGCATCAAATGCCGAGAACTGGTTGTCAAGCAGGAAGCCATAGCCATACTTCACAAACTGCCTTCCAAGGACAAGTTGCCCACCAACTATAGGTGTCGGACCAACAAGCTTGCCTTCCCAGATTTCAGGGCGCACTGTATCCCTCGTTCCTGCTTCAGTTCCGCTTACATAAAGCAGACGCAAATCGGCGTTCCAATCCTCGTTTATTCGGAAGCCAAGGTTAAGGTCGGCACGCAGGAAGCCATAGCGGTCTTCTGGCCAGTCAAGGTCTTCTGGTTTTGGACCAACGTCTGAGAGCCAATCAACTGTATACGATGCTGAGCCCTCAACGCTGAGCCTCGGCACGCCAACTGCTTGAACCTCTTCAAGCTTCCTGACGCGCTCTTCAAGCGAACCCATACGCTCTTCAATCTGCTTAAGCTCGGTTCGGAACTCGTCACGCAGTTTGTTGATGAGCTCTTGAACCTTTGCCAAGTCAATAGCAACTGGTGGCTTTGCAGCAAGATACTTGTCCACAGCAGCCTGTATCTCCTCAGCTGTTGGTGGGCGTCCTGGTGGACCTTCTGGACCGCGTGGACCTTCTGGACCGCGTGGACCTTCTGGACCGCGTGGACCCTCTGGACCACGTGGACCCTCTGGACCTGCTGGACCACGTGGACCCTCTGGACCGCGTGGACCTTCTGGACCGCGTGGACCTTCTGGACCTGCCGGACCACGGAACAGCTCACGCCACTTCGGGTCAGTCTGTATCTTGTTGAGGATACGCCAGACAGCCAAAGCAAACTCATATCGTGTCATTGGTTGGGAGCCCTTAAATGTTCCGTCGGGGTAGCCCTCAAGGATGCCCCATTCAACAAGCTGCCTTACAGCCTGATAAGCCCAGTGTGTTAGTGGGACATCCTTCGTCTGTGCAGATGCCGTTGTGCGCATGCCAGCTACGATGAGTGTTGTTGCTACAGTTCCGATTAGCATCAAGCTTGCTTTCCGCAAGGCTCATCCCTCCTTCCACCACTTTGTGGGATTGTTCAACGACTTGTTGTGCTACATTTGTGCTTCGTCGCGAACCGCCCACAACGGGCAGTAGCGACCACCACTTCAGACTAACTTCGCCTTGCGGTAGCCTTTTGTGGCGATCACTGTAAGATGGTAACCTGAGCAGTCCTTTGTTTCCTCAGCGTTTACCTCTTACAGCTTATCATCGCCACATCCAACTACCACAAGCACCGCACCTCTCTCACATCACCTCCTTTTTTCGAAGGTTCAAGTGAATGCATTCTCATGTCGCATTATAGCGACAATGTGCTACGTTGTAAAGTGCGCTCTTGTTTGTAAAGTGCGCAACTAAGTCATCGTCTATTTTAGCGCACATGCGCGAAATGTAAAGCACACTAATAAATGCAACATCAACGCTTCACTTGGGGCATCACAGCACTCGGCACTTAATGCATAATAATGCATAACTACGAATATGCAAGGTTGCTTTAGCATCTCAGCATCTCATGGTGAAGTGTTTCACCAAAGCACTACTGTAGCGCATGAACTCAAGTGCTCGCTTACAGCGAAGCGATGAGAATTTTTTCGGTGGTGAGCATGGAACATGGATGACGAGTGGGTTGAGATAAGTGTTTTCACAGATGAAGGCGGTGCTGACATTGCATCTGCGCTTCTCATAGTGATCGGATGTAGTGGCACATCAAAGGAAGCTGATGAAGCAACAGGTGATGTTGTAGTGCGAGGTTGGTTGCCATCGCATGAAAATGTTGTTGAGCTCATTGATTGGATTTACGAACGAATGGAAGTCGCTTTAAAGTGGGGGCTGACGAGGAAACAAGCAAAGATAAACACGCACATCGTTGAGCAGCGCCATTGGTTGAGAGAGTGGGAAAGCGAACTCAAACCACTTATGATTGGGCGCTCATTTTTAATTGTCCCAATGGCTTTAAAGGAGAGGGTGGACAGCAAATTGAACGAGGGGCGAATCATAATAACGCTTTCAGCTGCTGGTGGGTTTGGGACTGGTCACCACCCAACAACGAGGATGTGTCTGGAGCTGATGGAAGAGATCAAAGACGAGTTTATAGGTGCTGATGTGCTTGATGTTGGTTGTGGTTCTGGCATACTTTCAATTGCTGCAGCAAAGCTTGGTGCGCGCTCTGTTTTAGCCGTTGACATTGAAGAGAGCGCCATTAAATGCACGATGCGAAACGCAATCGCAAACGGTGTCGATGAAAAAGTAAGAACCATGTTGAGCAACCTCGCAGAGTCTGTTTATGGGCGTTTTCACATAATTGTCTCAAACCTGGTAACCGACCTCGTCCAAAAACTTGCCATGCAAATTAGTATGAAGGGCTTGCTCAGTGACGAACGGACCGCATATTGGATTGCGTCTGGTATACCAACACAGAGGTTTGATGAGCGTGCTTGGAGGAATGAGTTGTCAAAACTCGGTTTGCAAATAGCGCGGGTGGCAAAGGAAGGTTTTTGGGTCGCGTTTTTAGCAGTCAAGGAAGTAAGGTAAGGAGAGGGCGAACATAATGCATGTCTATCGCATTTATGTTCCAGTCAAACCACAAAGCGGTGTAGTGAGTTTATCTGGCGAGGTAGCTCATAGGATATGCAATGTTTTGAGGAAGAGGGTCGGCGACGAGGTTGTCCTAACAGACGGCTGTGGACATGAAATGCGCACACGCATAGTTGAGGTGCAAAGGGGCAAGGTTGTCGTTACAGTTGAAGAGGTGACTCAACCAGCAAGGGAGGCTGAAATGCTTGTTTGCGTAGCAGCTTCCATTTTGAAAGGCGAGAGGTTTGAACTGCTTATACAAAAGGCAGTTGAGGTTGGCGTGAGAGAGATATTGCCATTGCTCTCAGTTAGAACAGTTGCACGCATATCGGATGTTGAGAAGAAACATAACAGGTGGCTATCAATCGCTATAAGTGCAATGGAACAGTCGGGTGGCTGTGTGCTGCCAAAGATATACGAACCGATGAAGTTTGAAGAAGCACTGCAAGCACTCAACTCGTTTGATGTGAAGTTGATCTTGCATGAGCGTGCTAATAAGCTGTTGCGTGAACTCATAAACGAATTGAGAGGCATAAAGAGCGCTGCGATACTTGTTGGTCCAGAGGGTGGCTTTGACAACAGCGAAGTTGAGTTAGCTCTATCATGTGGTGCAATACCAGTGTGCCTTAGTAAACGCATTTTGCGGGCTGAGACTGCAGCGATAGTCGGTGCTTCAATACTGTTGCACTGCCTCTAAGAAGCCGTGCAAGATAGGTGCAAAAGAAGATGAGGAGAAGTTGTGCGGTTGATTTCCGGTTGCTGTTAAGTTTGTATGCCATTTTTCCTCTCCTCATTGCATGTGTTGGTTTGCCTCAGAGTGACGTTAAGAAGACACAACTAAGATGCGAACTAAGAAACTGTGACTGTTTGAGCAGGTTGAAAAGAGAGATAGATTCATTAGCGCTGGAGCTATCAGTTGCAGGCAAAGTTTCTGGCAGCGAGCTTGTTTTGAAGTTATCCGAACTTAAGAACCGCTACAGCTCGGCATTCAGCTTACATCAAGTAGCAACAGCTATGCTTTCATGGTTGGTTAAACCACCAAAATGCGTCTTTGTAACAGACCCGTTTAACGGTGAGCGGACAATTTTCTCTGGCGAGGGCATCACGATAATTGGCGCTGCCGAGATGACTGCTGAGGTGAGAGTAAACGGAATAAAAGTGCCAACAGATACTAAAAACAGGTTCGCGATTGTAGCCCCTTTAAAGCTTGGAACAAACACGCTGACGCTAACGGTTACAAAGGGCACGGCATCAAAACAATGGCAAATAAAGGTTGTGGTTGAACACGATAGGAATTTGGAAAAGCTTAAGGAACTATGTGAGCGTGCAAAAACGCTAAATGTGAATGTTGGTGAAGCGTGCAAAGTGCTTGAGATGCTGAATGAAGCGAGGTTGTCTGGCAAATACACAAAGGCGCATCATAAGCAGGCTAGTGAGTTGATAAGCGAAGTGTGGAAGCGCATCTTACTTGCGCAACTCAGCAAAACTGTGGTAGCAACTTCATCACAGCATGCGCAGTTGAGAAAGCTATGGGAGATGGCACGCAACTTCATTGCTGTGGGAGACCTCGGTGGAGCTGAACGTGCGTTGAATTGGCTTGAATCATTTTTGCAGGCACAGCCAAATGATGTTCCGTGCGAAATTGAGCCAATACTTTCTAACGGCAAATGGTGCTACAGGTTTACAAACATGCATGTGAGTGCCATCGTCTCGCAACTCGGTGGAAGGCTTACGCAACTTTATGCGTTTAGCATACCTACGCTTGCGAGTGGTTATGGGCTTTACGAAAAAGCCGATGGAGAAGAACTCGGGAAACGAGATTGGGTGCTCATCGTTGAGCATGCTTCAAGCGAAGCTATTATTCTGAGTGCCCATACATCGTTGAATGGGAAAGTCTCGCTTGTGCGTCGGATTAGATTGCTTAAGGGATCGCCTAACCTTTTCATTGACTACAGCATCCTAAACAATGCTTCCGAGGATGCCAACTGCAAACTATGCATAAGTTTTCGCCCTGCAATTGGATACGGTAAGACACCACAGCTTTGGGACAGGCTGGTAGTTGCGACTGGTGAGCGTTTGCCGATTTCGTTCATCTCACCAGACATGCGCCAAAGCAAGCCCAAAAGGTTTGAGCTTAATTTGACCAACGGTTTCGTTGGTGCATATGACAGCGCTTACAGCACAGGTGTCGGTATAACGTTTGATAAAGAAGTTTTGGATGCGAACCTCATCCTTGGTGCTGGCACTCAATACTCATATGAGCTTTCAATCAAGCGAGCCCTCTCAAAGCTTCAACCAAAGGGCAAGATTGAGTTTTCGCTTGCCCTCGTTAGTGCGTTTGCTTGTGAAAGCAAGGAGGCATTCTATAAGGCTCTAATGGCTGCTTCCGATACAATCAAAAAGCCTGTATACAAGACCTTACCGTTCATCGGGCGCCCAAGTGAGAAAGATTGAGAGCCAAGCGAAGACAGCGCGACAGTTTACAGTTTGTGGCAGGATTAATTCACAGCGAGACGCCATCTTGGAAGCGTTTTCAACCGCTTGAAGAGAAGCAATGCAAACGGTGAAGTGTTGCGGAAATCGTCCTCCCATCCAAACGCTGCCATCTGAGCTTTTCTTCCACTTCTGTCATCGGTATCATCAACGAGGACATCAAAGCTTACTGCAGGCAAACCGTTGAAAATAGCCAAAGGAATCGTTAACTCAACATCATACCCTGAAGCCGTGAATTCACCTTTTAGCCTTGCCCGAAGCCATCTACCACTTGGTGCTGAGAATGTTGGTTCTACCTCATCAAAATACCAAGATGCTATGCGCACACTATTGCTCCCGGGGACGATGGCAATCATTGTTACATCTTTGCTGAAAAATGGTTTCCCCTGCTGATGTATGGGACGATGGTCAATGAACACTTCAACACAATCGCCAGATAAAAGGCAGCTGAAGTCCCAAGTCGGCTTTACCACTACAACATCGTCGCGCACTGATATGGTCAAGTTGAGTGCTTCTCCATCCTTTGTGCGTTCAAAGCGCATGCGGAAGCTGAGGTCATCTGGACCTCGCCAACGGTTTCTCCCCATGACGACATGTTCATTTGTAGCGAACTCAAGCCATCCATCAATTCGTCTCTCACCAAGCCACATGCCATCCTTATCGCAGTAGAAAGCCGGCGTCCACGTTGCCCATTTCACATCCCAGCCAAAATCTTCGCTACAGCGTGCTATCGCTGTTATCTGTTCCCTTACGAACCTGAGTGAGCTCTCCATCGGTGGCTTTACCTTCAACTTCGGCTGAGCGCTTGATGATGCATCAACAGCCATAAGCCAGTTATGCCAAACACCAGCATGCTCAACTATAACGTTCACATCCATTGCCTTCCGTGAACGGTTGAGGATAGCCACTGGTATGTCAATTGAAGAGCTTTCAGTTACCCATGTGACTCCACTACCGATGTGCACATCTAAAGAGGGTTCAACACCGACTAACTGGAGAAGCGCGTTCCATAGTTCCTTCGCCATCAGCACATGGCTGTATTCACCCGGATGGCTTGGTGGTGGTGAAAACCACCCTCTGAAGTCGTGCTCGTATTCGTGTAGCACTTTATCAAAGTCAGCTACAATGACACCACATTCCTTCGCTACCACCCTTATAGCTTCAGCCACTGGGGAATTAGGTGCTGGAGTCTGGAACGGGGGAACTATGAGCAGTATGGCTGCTTTACTTCTATCACGCAAGGTTTTGATCATGCCAATCAGGTTATTTCTTATCTCATCAATTGGGCGACGCAGGCGGGAATCGTTACCACCAAACTGTATCAACACTAAATCAGGTGAGTATTTGAGCACGCCCTCAATTTCACGCAAGCCTACATCAGCTGTTGCTCCCGGAATGCCGTAGGCAATGAGGCGAACCCTTGTTGGTGCAAGCCATTTGGCAAGCATGCTTGAAAGTAGCGCTGTGTAGCACTCCTTTTGAGGCTCCCTTAGTCCTACACCTGCAGTGATTGAGTCACCAAGAGCAACAACGGTAATGCCATCACTCTCACGCCATAGATCAAGCAGTCTTTTGTTTTCACCGTCGGCTCGCACACAAGGGGCGAATTTGAATTGAGCAATAGCGAAGATAAAAAAGAGGGAGAGCACAACCATAGAAGCTTCCCGCGAACCTGTCATGTTGCTTCACCTAACGCTGTTACCTGTTTGCAGATCACGCTCGGAACTTCTGCAACCTGCCTGCATGTGCCAGCATAAGGCTCATTGTCTCAACCATTGCAAAGTGACCAAGCATGCCTCTTGCACAAGACCTCTCATTAAAGCCGGATGCTTCTGAATCTGGTATAACCCAGCGTGAGTGTAGAAGGAATGGCACTGGATGCCAGCTGTGTGCCTTCCAAGATGAAGGTGTGCTATGGTCGCCTGTTATAACGAGCACATCCGGCTTCAGCTCAAGCAACTTTGGTAGATGCTCATCAAACTCCTCAATAACCTTCACCTTGCCAAGGGCATCTCCGTCCTCACCACGAGAGTCGGTCTGCTTGATGTGAAGGAAGAAGTAATCAAATTCGTCATAGTGCTTTCGTAGCGCTTCAATTTCATCTGCGATTGTCTCACCATAAACATCAATAAGCTTCATCCCAACGAGCTTAGCCAAGCCACGATACATCGGGTAGACAGCTATTGCAGCTGGGTTGAGTTTAAAGAGCTCTTGCATGCTTGGCAGTTTTGGTAGCTTTGAGAAACCCCTCAAGAGAACGAAGTTTGCTCTCTCCTCGCCGGAGAGCAACTCAGCAGCACGCTCAATGAAGCGGGCTGCTATATAAGCTGTCTTGCGCGATTGAGCATCTTCACCTTTCGGTGGCAATGCTGCAACTCCAACTGCTTGTGGATCGGTATCGTTTACCGCTTCGCCAAGCCCTTCGCCACGAAAAACTACAACGAACCTATGTTCTTTGACTGGGCGAATTATGACTTCAACATCGTCAATATGCTCAATTGAGGTTTGAAGGAGGTTACACAAGCGCTCACATTCGCTTGTCGGTATCCGTCCAGCCCTCCTGTCGGTTATCACCCATTCACCGTTACAGCGTTTTGCTGTGGCAAAGTTAGCCCTTATAGCAACATCGTTCTCCTCAAGCTCAACACCTATACCTATTGCCTCAAGCACTCCCCTGCCGATCTCGTATTCAACTGGGTCGTATCCAAACAGAGCCATATGCCCGGGACTGCTACCCGGTGTTATACCGGGCGCAACAGGATAAGCAAGCCCAAGCGATGAGCGTTTAGCGAGCTCGTCCAGATTTTGTTTCTTCGCTGCTTCAAGCTCGGTGCGCCAGCCAAGTGACTCAACTGGTAAACCGCCAAGCCCATCAAGCACAACGAGCAACAGCTTCGTCTCCGATGGCTCAGCAAGCTCGCTCAAGAGACGCTGCCTGTAAACCGCGTTCATTCGTTCACCACCTCGCATATACTTGAAAATGAATGTCGGCAGCGGTTGCAGCACTAAAGGTGCCTGTAGGGTATATCCATGCCTATAGGATGACACATTAGGACATCGCTTTGAGGCTTTTGTTTCGTGTGAAGATTATCGGCAACGCCTGACAGCTCACTGTTATCTTATCATTTTGGATTTCAGCGTCAAAGTGAGCAGGGTATGTGGGAAGCCGAAGGGGTGCTCCGCGATGAGCTTTCAAAGCAGTGCTGGTTTGAGGACGAGCACAATAGTGCAGGTGGTTGCTCTCGTTTTGGCACTCGTGTCGCACACGCTGTGTGACGGTAACATAGTTTTGTTTGCTCCCAAGTTGGATGCAGAAGTTCATATTGATGCGATGCCACTTGAATGGGCTTACACTCCGCCGATCGTTCTTGGTTCAAGGGATACCGTTTCACCGAAAGCGCTTTGGGAAGGTCCTCACGACCTGAGCGTCCTATTGAGATGCATGTGGGATGAAAAGGCACTCTACTTGCTCATAGAGGTTTGCGATGATGAAATCACAACGAGCGGAAAAGCAGAAAACAGCGATCAAATTTTGTTGACGCTTGAAAGCAATCGGGGAGGCAGGTTCAGTGTTTCTCTTCTGCCGAGCAACAACGGTGGAAACGCTTTTGACACCGAAACTAATTTACCCCTGCTTAACGATGGCACATGGGCTATAGGGACTGGTAAAGGCTACTGGCTATCCGAGTTATGCATCCCGTGGGAAAAGCTATCGGTGGCTGAGCTGATTAAGGACTTGAAGTTTCATTTAAGCCTTGAAGTGATTGATGTTGATGATGCTGAAACGAAGAAGCTCGTAGCTGCAGATAAGGCGAACTGCATCTCAATCACGCTTGATGAAAGGAAGCCGAAGGAAATCTTAGCCGACAAAGAGGCGCTTGATGCAGCTTGCCTGATGACGAAGAGTGCGGAAGAGCTTTTACCAAACACTGAGGTCCAATTTGACATTCTATTGCCACTCATTCTGTGGGGCATAAGTGGGGTAAGTGTTTCGGTCGTTGATCAAGTTGGGAAAGAGTTTGAGCTAAAGCCTTTGCTTAGGGAACGCATGAGTATCTTCTGGCGCTGGAAATATGCGTGGGTTGTGCCCCACGAAGCTATGGGGAGCTATAGCGTAAGGATTGAACTTCGCGATTTGAGTGGGAAAGCCATTGCGAGCATCATGCGCGACATCGGTAGCGTCACGCAAGTCACCTCTTTGGATGTGAGTGCACAAATAGAAGAGCTCGTCCGTGAAGCTCGCATACAAACATTTCAGGCACGCAAGCGCGGTGACAAGTTGAGCTGTGGACGATGGGCAACACTTCTGTTCCATGCAAACAAGCTCCGCGAGGACTTCCAAAGGATGATGAACGAAGAGCCAACTGTTGAAACAGCGAAAGCTTTCAAAGCCCGCTTGAACGACTTGCATGCCATGCTTAAAAACATCTACGCTGGGAAAGACCCCTTTGAAGGGCGAACTGGGGTCATTGAGCGTGCCTACCTTTCAGATTTGGACGACACATTGCAACCTTATGCCGTATACATACCGCCGATTTACTACGATGTTATTTTGGGCAGGCACTTCAAACTCCCACAAGAATTTAGTAAGCTCTTGGAAGAGGACGAGGAGCTTGCGAAGGCATTTGACTTCGCTTCGTTCAAGTTAAGTGGCTTCCCGATGGTTGTGCATCTTCACGGCTTGGGCGGGACGCACATGATAAGCGCACCATCGCCATCAAATCCGCTTTGGGGCGTCATCATCTTATCACCATTTGGGCGAGGACCAACCGATTACAAAGTGTGGGGAGAGGTTGATGTGCTATGTGCCATAAGAGAGGCAATGCGCACATACCGAGTGGACGAAGATAGGGTTTATATGACTGGGGTCTCAATGGGAGGGACTGGCTGTTGGCAAATAGCCACACACTACCCAGACATCTTTGCAGCCATAGCACCAGTCTGTGGAAACGCCGACCACAGGGTCTGGGAGAGGGAATGGAATTGGGGACAGAAGGAACGCACATTTATGAGCGAAGTGCGCGACTTCATAGAGAACTGTGAGAGCCCTGTATTCTTAGCCGAGAATTTGATGCATGTGCCAGTTTATTGTGTTCATGGCGACGCTGATGAAGTTGTTCCTGTTGGGCACTCAAGAAGCATGGTTGGGAGGTTGCGTGAACTTGGTTATAGCGTCATTTACGACGAGCAAAAGGGTGTAGGGCACGGTGGCTTTTATGCTGGCACTTTTGAAAGGATTTACAAGTGGCTACTGAAACAGGTGCGCAATCGTAACCCAAAACGCGTCGTATACAAGACGGGGTGGCTTAGATACAGCGGTGCATACTGGGTTGAGATAAATCGGTTTGAGCGTTATCTTGACTTCGCCACAATCAGTGCCGAGGTCGTTGGACAAAACGCAATCTCGGTGCACACAAACAATGTTGCTCACTTCACATTGCGCCTCAACGACAATATAGTTGACACCAGCAAAGAAGTGAGCATCTCTATCAACGGTGAGTTCGTTTATCGTGGTAGTGTCGGGAAGGATGGCAAGCTCTCCTTTGCAAAGCGCAGCCTACCTGATGGCACCTTCCAATGGGTTGTTTCAAAACCACCTGAAGGGTTAGTGAAGTCAGCTCAGATTGAAGGACCGATTGAAACAGTCTTCCTGTCACGCTTCATCATTGCCTACGGAACAATCGGAGAAGAGCCAGTGGAAGCTGAAGTAAATGAAAGCGAGGCGAGGAAGCTCGCAGCTCATTGGGCAAGATGGGCAAGCGGGAGAGCAATAGTGAAACGCGATGTTGACCTCACAGAGGAGGATTTGAGGACGGCAAACATCATTCTCGTTGGGAACGCAAGGAACAATTCACTCATCAAGCACATCAATGCCTTCTTGCCGATCAGGTTTGATGTAAATGAGAATGCGATTGTAATGGCTAACGGGCTGCGTTTCTCTGGTGATGATGTAGGTGTGAAGATGGTTTACCCAAACCCGCTCAACCCAAGGAGGCTTGTTGTTATCATCGGTGGCGTAACATTTAAGGCTACAAACGATGTCATGAGGCGCTTTGGAAACTGGTTTGATTGGGGTGTGCTTGACCATAGGAAGTGGTTTGACTTCGGCATCTATGACTCAAAAACAAGAGATCCAGAAACTTTCTTAGCCGTTGGCTTCTTTGATCAAGATTGGATGCTCTCAAACGAGCTTACATTCTACGGTGATGCGCTGTTAAGGCAGGAAGCACCAGCACAAACACAGCCAGAAAAAATTTGGGCAAGCGCGAGTGAGCGAGTTGTTTACTTGAGCGATATCAAGCCTGTGCGATTCTCATCGGACAAAGGACCACTCGGTATAGACCGCACAACTGACGGCTATAAGCTCACACTCGGGGGAGAGCAATACGAGAAAGGGCTAAGTGTCCATCCGGATGCTGAGATTGTTTATGAGATAGGTGGGCGATTCAAAGCGTTTGAATGTGTGGTCGGTATTGATACATCTGGCGAAAAGCCTGTATCAAGGGCAAGGGAGTTGGCTGAGACTGTAACATTTCAAATCTTCGGCGATGAGAGGTTGCTTGCTGAAGTGACGGATATGAAGTGGAACACACCACCAAAGCGAATAGTGGTCTCAGTTGAGGGTGTCAAGAGATTGAGGCTCGTCGCTAAGAAGCAAGGTGGGGCAAGGTGGCTTTATGGGAAAGTTGATTTTGCTGATGCAAAGCTGATCAATGACTTTCAACACGACCCAAAAAGTGTTGGTGCTCATAAACTCATTGAGGCAATTGATGCAGGCGAGCTTGATTTATTGAAGCTGCCAAGGAAGCTCGCCGAAACAGTTGACTTGAGTGATGGCTGGGAGATGCGCACAGCCAAATTTGGTGAGGGCTTCCAAGTGGGGTGGCATAGTTCTGACTTTGAGGCTTGCAAGGCAAAGTTAGAAGTTGAAGGGGCGCCAAACGCACTCAACGGTGGGCAACCATTTGAAGGCTTGGATGAGGAGCTACAACTTGAACCTGAAAATGAATTCGCTGTAAAAGGGCTTGAAGAAAGAGAAAAGACATTGAGCGAGTTGCAGCTTCAGGTTAAGCTCCCACTGAGCGTGCATGGAGTCCTCGTTGAGAAAGGTTTGCTTGAAGACCCATGTGAAGATTCACGCCGTGAGGCATTGTATCAAGGTGATAAGCTGACGCTGAGAGAAGTTGGAGAGCATGAATGGTGGCTACAGAAGCGGTTTGATGTGCCAGAAGATTGGCGCTATAGGACGGTTTCGCTTGAGCTTGATGGTGTCAGCTACCAAGCTGATGTGTGGGTGAATGGCAAGCCGGCTGGGCTCGTTAAAGGCACATGGAAAGCAAGGTCATTTGACATAACACCGTTGATAAAGTTTGGTGAATCTAACTTGCTCTCCATACGCCTCACAGATAGGGAAGTTCCTTGGACATGCCCACCAAGGAGGGTTGAACAGCCAGAGCCATCTGGGGCGCTTTTGCCAGAGTTGTTTGATGGACAGCATGGTGGTATCAGGTTGATCCCTATCGGTTTACACGGACATGTAAGATTACGCACAGTCGGTGTTTGTGCGCTCTCAAACATGCGCATACGCACCATCAAAGCCTCACCGAGTGAAGCTCTCGTGAGGATAGATGTGACAGTGACCAACATGAGCCCGCAAAAGCAAATCAAGGTCACAGTTGGTGGGCAGATTGGCGGTTGCGGTTTCGTTTGGGCACAACAGCTTGAACCACAGACGGTAACGCTCCCACCAAGCGCATCACGCGATGTAGTTTTTAGCTTAACGATACCGAGACCAAGGCTGTGGTGGACGCATGATGTATCGCAACCAAGTTTGTATCAGGTGAGCATTTACGCAATGCTTGATTGCGGTATCACAACGGATGAATTGAAATGCACATTCGGGATACGCAAAGTTGAGTTTGTGCACGCGAGTGCGGATGTAAAGTTGCGTGGCGGTGTCGTGCGCCTCAATGGCACAAAGGACATTTTGCTTAAAGGGACTATGTGGGTCATACCAGACCAACTGCTCAGGTTGAGCGAGGAGCGCTACAATGGGTTGCTTAAGAAGCTCGTTAAACTCGGCTTCAATTGCCTTTATGTGCATGGTGGAACGCTTCCAGAGTCCGAAAGGTTTTATGACCTGTGTGACAGATACGGGATATTGGTTATTCAAGAACTGCCTATAAGCGCTATTGACATGTCCAAGGTCAGAGTTGAAGAGCTCTTTGAAGCTGTCGTGGCGACTGTTATGCGCCTCCGCAATCACCCATCGCTGTTGATGTGGAGTTTAGGGTTAAGTAGTGCTCAGGAGGCTGAAGCAAACGATGTGGCTCAAAAGCTCCTTGAACTACTTGCATCCTTGGATGACGAGCGCACTATAGTGATGCGCATCAGGGAGGGTGAATTCCCAACAACGGTTAAAGTCTATCAAAGGGCAAGTTGGGATGCAACCAGCGTAAGCGCACCATTGTTGATTCAGGTTACACCATTACCTCAAATCACACAAGCACAACAGTTTATAACCGCAAGCCGAGAAGAGCTTTTGGTGCAGTGGCTGAGGGTGAAAGAGAAGGTTGAAAACGCGCTTGCAAGTTGCGAAGGCGGTGGCTTCATCATCGGACAATTTAACGAGCCACGCAGTGGAAGTAACCTCTCGCTTGTTCGCTATGATGGAAGCGCAACACCGATTGCTCACTTCATCTCAAAGGCGTTGCGCTCGTGTTGCTTCATCGCCATGGATGATGAAAAGAATTTGCTCGCCATACGAAATGCAAGTTCGCATGGGAAGATAAATGTGGGACTCCAAGTTGTGATGTGCGATGGGAGCAAGATAAGGCAATCAATGGAAGTCCTGCATAACATCAGCCCTGGCGAAAGACGCATAATCAACTACACAGACTTAGGTGACATGTCCCCCGAAGAAGGCGTCATTGGCGCTGCACTCTACAATGTTGGTGAGCAAGAGCCTTTTTGGGTGACAGTTAAAGGCAGTGAAAGACTTGTGAGGAAACTGGCAAAGGATGGTTTGGGAGAAACCACACATGCCTCATCAGTCTACTGCAAAGCCATTTGGCTAACGAGCGATATGGCAAAAGCAAACAGTGTAGCTGCAAGGCTTAAAGCGCTTGGGGCGCATGTTAAGTTGGTTGGGAGCGATGAAGTAACAAGCAACTTGAAGATGCTTATAAGTGAGCTTGAGGAGGTTGATTCAGTCATCATTGATGGAAATATCGTAGCGCAACTTGTTCAAGCTGATACAGATGAAAGTTTCACTGATGCATTGAGCAAAGCTGTATGGCGTGGCGTCGGGCTTATATTCAACGGTTTGCCGACAATGCAAATCGGTGATAGGAACTTTAGCATGAAGATAGCATCACTCATGCCAGCGTTTCTGTTTGCCGAAGCTGATGAGGAATGCACTGTCAATGTTAGGGCTGAGGAAAGTGAGCACCCAGCGATTGCGCACCTGAACTTGACGGGTGTAAGCATTAGAAGACGCTCATTTAAAGTCTTCAAGCGTAAAGAGGCAACGACGCTCCTCGTTGATAGCCTTGATGTGCCATTGTTGCTTGAGGGTTGCTATGGGAAGGGGAGAGTGCTCGCATGGGCTGTTGGAATCGTCTCAAGCGAAACATCTGTCACTCCAGCATCGTTTGCCACATGTGCGTTTGCGTCAGCGCTTTGGTATGCTTCAAAGGCATCGTTCACTGCAATGAGAGCACTCGTAAGTGAGCTAAGTGCTCTTGCTGGAGAAACGCTGAGGGAAACCAAGCCAACGGAAGTTGCACCACAAATTCTACCGTGGGGTGTTGAGCAACAGCTTGATGAAGCACAACTATGGGAGCAAGTTGGAAAGCCAGTCCAAAAGCCAATCGGGACAGGTGAGCAATTGCTCAAAGAACGCATCGGCTTGATTGAAATCAGCGTTGATTTGAACTCATGCAGGCTTGAAAGAACAGAAGATAGGATAAGCGGGTGCGTGAGCTTGAAAGTGAAAAATGGCTACATATTCCCAGTGCCAGCAGTATCTGTTGAAGCAAGCATAAATGGTGCTCAAGCCGAAGTTGACGAATGCATGTTTGACATGATGCCACTTCAAGAACATGTTGTGAACATCACATTTGAGGCGCAAGAGATTGATAAGCCACTGTGCGTGCAAATACAAACGCTCCTCGGGGAAGCAACATTGCTTATTCCACTCTCATTGAACGAGTGAGCCTTTTCAGGCATGTGGAATGTTTCTCAACGCACACCAGCTTGCGATGGCTTTGACGATGAAGGAAGAATATCACTGCTTCATCCGTTGACGCTTGAAATGCATGTCAGCGAAGTCCATGAAGCGTTCAAAATCATACTCACTCAGAGCGTGCTTGCCACTACGGATGTGGTAGCCTATGGTTCCCATGATTGGTTTGTTCAAAGGGGGCATTTCAGTTGCTGGTAAGCCGTCTGTCCCAAGTAATTTGTAGACTGTGTCTGCTGCTTTTGCTGCGAGGAACTCACCTCTTGGATCTGCCCATAGGTCTTCATCAGCACTTGCAACGTAAACTGGGCGAGGTGCAATCAAAGCTATGAGCATGTGTTGATCAAAAGGCATTTCGTCCTCATTGTTGTTGTAACGCTTAAAGTTCTCGCAGAACCAATGCGGGAAAGCTTTGTTGATGATAGCGACAGTCTCACCGAAGCGTCTCCTGCTTAGCGCAGCGCCACCGCACCCTGAGTTGTTAGAGATGACGATGGCAAACCTTTCATCCTGAGCGCCTGCCCAAAGAGCTGTTTTGCCAAGCCTTGAATGCCCAACCACAATGACTCGTTTGGTATCTACATCGCCATCTGTTTCAAAATAATCCATCGCCCTGCTCAATCCCCAAGCCCATGCACTAATAGCTCCCCATGCATCTCGTGGGCGCTTCTCGCCAAACAGACGATCAAAAGCTGAAAAGACACCGTGCTTAAAGCAACCTGCAAAGTCAGGCGCAATATCACCATAGTATGCTGTTGCTATACCGTAGCCACGAGAAAGGATTTTCTCAACAAGTGGTTGAGGCGATGTGGTCAAAAAAGCACTACCACGGGTATCTTCAGACGGCAACATTAACTGCCCCTCACGCCAGATTGGCTTGATAGGGATTGCTGGGTCAGGATGAATGGAATGGTTGCCACGAAAGTTCAACATCAAAAACACTGGCACAGGGCGTTGAACATGATTGGGCAAATAAATCAGCAGGTCCATGCTCGGACCATCAGACCTGCCCGTGAAAAGAATGCGAACCTGTTTTCTCGTTGCTTTCCCGTTGAGTGCATTGCGGTCAAGATCAAAGACCTCAAAACTCATTTCCTTAGGTCTGCCGATAGGTGCTCTGCCATACATGTGAGTTCGGAATAGCTCCAAAATTTCAGGGCGACGCTTCTTCCACCAAAGTTCGGGCGTCTCCACTTTTGTCCCATCAAGGCAAACGAGTGGGTCAGGAAGAGTGTAAGGTGGAACTTTCGCTTCGTCATAGATAACATCTGGTCGCCTTTGACTTAGCTCCCTGACCAGCTCAGGGTTAGGTTGCCATCCCTGTTGCCCTTCATCCAGCACCTGCGCAAAGAACATGAACAGCACTAAAACCATGCCCCCTCACCTCCACACATCCC
>JBGOEV010000046.1:0-18068 GCA_041538025.1 Candidatus Thermosaccharophagus gerlachensis
AAAAAATCCTCTTTTTGCCCGACGCAAGCGGAGCGTGGTGGCAAAAGTGGGGGTTAAATGAAGAAAAAATTGGCAATTTATCCTCTTGACATTTCGCCCCTCGCGCGCTAAAATATATATCAACACAGATTCCAGCCCATCTTGGGAAGTAGCAATACAAAACGAAGATGTTTTGGCAGATTAGCTGCAACAAAATCAAAGAAATTTTGCGAAGTTGCCGAGAGCTGATTGAGATGATTTTGAGTAAATTGCGAGAAAAATAAACAATTTTCCACGTTGGCATTTGGAGGTGGTGCATTTAGAACACCCAACGCTGTTGAGAAGGGGGATAAAAGGGGATGGGGAGCAGTTTATCCACGAGAAGGCTTGAAATCTTAGTTTAAGGAGGGATGTTGCTATGATAGATGATTGGTATAGCCTTGAAAGGTTCCTTAACGAGATAGTTGCGGATACAATACCACTTGATCAACCTTCAAAAAGGGTTAGCTTTCAACGGTTGCTCGCTGAATTAGAGAGAAAGGCTGAATCACCGTTTTTCAGTTTTGACTACGCCGATCGGGTTCGCTTACGCATGACTGGTATATTTGATGAATATTTGGAGGAGATGATGTGGGAAGAAGAGCTTAAAACACTCTGCCTGCTTGACTTGCTTGCTGCGATACTTGATGAAAAAAGTGACGAGGGTAAAGATGTTGATGCGGAACTTATACACTCCATTTGGATCCTCCAGTCCTACCTCTATGACCTGATTGTAGGATTCTACTCACACGGAGAGGAAGAAATTGAGGAAGAAATTGAAGAAGAAGAGGAAGGTGAAGTAGGAACTGAAGTTGGCTGGAAGACGAAGTTCAAACTGCTAAGGAAAGCTGGCAAGCTAATCAAGAAGAGGACCCCATTGAATGTCCCGCAGATGGGCGTCTTCAGGGATGGTTATATGACTTATGGTGCGTGGTGGAGAGAAATTGATATCCCTACCATGCGCTGGCAGGACAAAAAACCAGTCTTTCTTAGCATCCTCCTCATACCGTCATGGGATATAGCAAAGGAAGCAAGAAAAACAAAAGCAAATGCATGGAGAAGATTGAAAGAAGGAACCATTGCATTTGTCTATGAACCGTGTGCAGACTTTGCATACATTGCGATTGATGGAGAAAGATGGCATTCCATCAAGCCCACCTATTCAGCCTCGGATATCTTCAAAACCGAAGGCATTCCGTTAAGCGAAGCAGAAATAAATGAATTCCTTGAAGCTGCCATTGAAAAAGCCTTGGAAATTGAGATAAATTTTCTCGGTTACAGATCAGTAAGCGAGCTTTTTGCAGACCCAGAAGGAAAACTTGTGCGCCTCTCCGAGTTTGCGAGAGGTGATGCAAAACTGCGTAAGAGGTTATATTACCTTGCCCGCAACCATGGAGAAAAACATGGCATAAGGCAAATCTCCAAAAGATGGTATGTGCAAGATGGCAAGGAATGGAGGCAGATACTCTACTTCCTGCAACATCCATGGCGCTTTATGCTGAGGAGGTGGGCAAGATACTTCTCCATACCATACGGCATGTTAGCAAAGGCAGCACATGAAGGCAGGATAAAGGCTGTCAAAATCGGCAGCACTTGGTATGCTGACCCAATGAGCGTGTGGACATTCCTTGATAGACAAGGATTTGTGCCCACACTGGAAAAAATTATCATGGATGTCCTCAAGTTCTTTGAAGAAAACGCTTAGTAATGCCTCCAATATGGCTGAAGCTGGTGGCACAGATAGCTTTAGAACAAACTCGTGAAGCAATAAAGGACAGGTTCTAACCCTCTTTCAACTCAAGTCAGGTTTGCAGTGTTCCCATGTTTTGGTGCATGGTGGTGGTTTTTCTTTTCCATTACCAACTTTAATGGGGTTTCGAGCCCGTGAGCTTCCATGAGTTTAGTGTCGCTAAGAATAGCGGTGACATCGCCGTCAGCCACAATCATGCCTCCATCCATGACAATAACCCTTGTGCACAATTCAACAACACAGTCAAGATCATGTGTTGCAATCACCTTTGTGACATTTAAATCACGAAGCAAAGCAATGAGTGAACGTCTTGAGCGGGGGTCAAGATTGCTTGTTGGCTCGTCAAGCACTAATATGTCTGGGTGCATCGCAAGCACAGTTGCTATAGCGACTCTTTTTCTCTCACCAAGGCTAAGTTGGTGAGGTGGACGATGAGCTACGCCTTCCATGCCAACTTGCCTAAGTGCATGAATAGCTCTCTTTGTTGCTTCCTCTTGTGAACAGCCAATGTTAAGGGGACCAAATGCAACATCCTCAATAACTGTCGGCATAAAAAGTTGGTCATCTGGGTCTTGGAAGACGAGACCAACTCGCCTCCTTATACTTGGCAGGTTATTGCGGTTTACCTCCTCGCCAAATATGAACACCTTCCCGTCGCCATGCAGTATGCCGTTTAGGTGAAGTAACAGCGTTGTTTTACCAGCACCGTTTGGACCAATAATACCAACTGATTCACCAACACCTATGCGAAACGAAACATTAACGAGCGCCTGAGTGCCATCTGGATAACGGTAGCTTAACCCTTCAACAACTATAGCATCCACGGTCACATCAACCCTTTTCCCTTCCAACATGAATGCTCAAGCGGAAGAAGAGCGCAAGCAATGTTGCTCACTGAGATTCCGCACTACGCTTTTGCCTTAAAAGGAACCTCGCGATGATGTAACTTACCACTGCCACCGCTACCACACCAACCAGAGCCGAAATCACCCTGCCTAAAATGTCTGTGACAAGCGGGACGGTGTAATCTTGGAATGGAGCTTTAAACAAGGTTTTTTCAATCCCCTCAATTCCTGTTCTTGTCATAACCCACTCAAGCCCATCTGGTAGCTGTGAGGAAAACGGTGACAACAAAGCTGCTACAATTGCAATCAAAATGAGAGCATGCAATGGCTTTATGCGGCTCATCGCAGATCACCCTCTTAAGACTATCTCAGGACGAACACGCCTGACAAGCGATATCGCAACAATTGTTACGATAGCCTCACCGATACCGATAACAGCGTGAATGCCAGCCATAAGCGGTAAAGCGATGCTGAGCGCCACACTCCCAGAGAGCGATAGCTCAATGGCACACATTGAAGCTGGAATTACAACCGATAACCATGCTGCAACGCCTAATGCCATTGTATCTTTTTGCAACAACTTTTTAAACAACCTGAACAACAGAAAACCTCCCCACGCACCAATGAGAGCCATGTTGAATATGTTTGCACCAAGTGACAATATTCCGCCATCGCCAAAAAGTAATGCTTGCACGATGAGCACGATGCTCATAATAAGCACTGCTGCCTCAGGTCCAACGAGGACTGCTGAAAGCACCCCTCCAAGGACATGCCCGGATGTGCCACCAGCTATTGGGAAGTTGATCATTTGAGCTGCAAAGATGAAGGCAGCAATAACACCCACCGCTGGAACTTGCGCTTGATCAATACTGCCACGCATCCTGCGTCCTGCGATGAACAAACCGCAAATTGAAATAGCACCACAGCCAACCACTACAGGGATGCTCAGATAACCATCTGGGATATGCATAGCAGTCACCAACTTATCAAAAATGCTCTTTCACACTCATCCCGTAAGCATAACACAAAAAGCAAGTGAAAGTAACATGGCATGCTCATAACGATGCTGGCATGTTCAGTAGGGCGTTGGCTTGCTGAGGCGCTTATCCTCTTAGGGCGAGGATAAGTATAGATGCTGCAACAAAGAAGCAATAGAGTGCAAAACACCATAGCTTTCTCAAGCCCACAGCTTTCATAACGATGCAAATGGCAACATATCCAATTATGGCAGCTATTGTGCAACCGAGGAGGATATGCATGATGTTCACATCGGAGCCAAACGGCATCTCCTTCAGCTCATAGAGCCCTGCAGCGACAATAGCCGGTATTGAGACAAGGAACGCAAACCTTGCAGCATCGTCCCTTTTTAAGCCAACTACTAAGCCAGCAAAAATTGTCACACCAGAACGAGACAGCCCGGGCATAACGCCAAACCCTTGAGCACAGCCAATCAAAAAAGCCTTTGGTAGCGTCAACCTCTCACCACAACCATTTCGTGCCATCCTCTCGCCAACCAGCAACAACACCCCTGTTAGCGCCAACATGGCGCTAACAGCGTAAGTTGACCTCGTAGCTTCCTCAGCAAGCTTGTGCAGGAGTAAAGCGATTATGCCTGTTGGAACATTAGCGATGAGGATTAAGAGAAGCAAAAAGCGATTTCTGTCATGGATTGCACCTTTGTGCATCACTACTTCACTTTTGTCTTCACTATCGCCAGCATTCCCTACCTCACTTGCCTTTGGAAATAGCATGGCAGTGATATCGCTTCGGAAGTATGCTACGATTGAGATGAGCGTCCCAAAATGCAAGATGGCGTTGAAGGGTAGCATAGCGTTCTTTAAGGCTTCATCATTAGCCCAACCAAAAAGCTGTTCGATGAGGGCAAGGTGCCCAGAACTGCTAATTGGCAGGAACTCAGTAAGCCCTTGGACTACCGCCAGCAAAAGCACATGCAAAATTGACACTTCTACTCCACTGCCTCCGCATTTGGGCTGTATTAAAGCTTGGCTGGCTTCTACTCAAGCCCCTCACGATACATCCTAAACCAATCGCCAGCGTTCGTGCCATCTGGGTTTGAGAGGATGAGCACTCTTACCTTGCGTATCCCCCACCTCATCGCCTCCTCATAAGTATCAAAGCAAAGGTCAATTCTATTGCCCTTGATTGCCCCACCGGTGTCTGCAGCTATGGCATACCCATAGCCTTCAACATACAACCTTGTGCCAAGCTTTATGACCCTCGGGTCAACTGCCACGACACCTCTTCTTGCTCTCATACCGGTGGCAGTCAAGCCATTTGCATACTTGCCACAGCTTCTTGGACCTGGGTCGTATCCGGTGGCAATCATCGTCAGGACTTTGAAGCCAACGGGCATACCACGAGATGGCAATGTGCCCCTGTAAGCAAGCCTCGTTTGTGTGCGCCCAACGCCAACAGCGACTAAAGCTGGCTTTGGCTGGCTAATGATATTGCGTGAGAGCACCTTCCGAAGCGTCACCTTCCCATCCTTCCTGTAGACCCTGACAAGTAGCTCCGCTAAGCCAAACTTACCAGTATCAACCACCCTTGTTGTGCCATTTGGCAGTGAGCTGTCAAACTTGTAGAGAGTGATTGGCTTCAGCCACTCCCAGCACCTCTCTTCAGTTATCTGCACGCGCTCAACAACAATCTCCATCCCGTCTTTAAGCTTTGTTTTTGGTGGCGGTTTGACCCTGTCATATGGCGCTAAAACTACACCACATGCCTCAAGGGCATCCATAACGGTCTCCCCTGACAAAGCCACTGCCCGCCGCTCGCCATCAACTGTGATGTAGACCAATACGCCCTTTCCTGCTGTGTCCGTTTGAGGGAGGTTTTTTGTTTTGGTGGCTGATACTTCGGCTGTGTTTTGAATGGTTTCGCTTAAGGCAGGCTGTGGTGCTTCCTTTGTGTCATAGCAACTGTTACTTGTGTTCTTTGCGGCGAGCATCATGGAACACCACAACACAACCACAATTGGCAACCTGCTCGCCGCCCTCAAATGTATCACCCCCACCTTGCCATGCCAGCTTAACCACATCTCCTCACCAACCTGAAAAGAAGTCACTTACATGATAACGCGCTTTCGGCAAAATGTCCAATATTGAACTTATTTGACAAATTGAAGATGATCAGTATAAAAATGGGGCACAACACGAGTTGCCTCATAGCTGATGAACATATGGGCGAGGTGAATGAGGCATACTATGACAGGTGGGTGAATGGAGGCTATGGTGAAGGTCTCAGCGGGAAAAATGAGGACAGCTTCACTACTCCTTTTTAGCGGGCTTCTGATTCTCACATACAGTGTCGTCAGTCACCACGCAGAAGCTGACAAGCTTGTGGCGCTCACCTTTGATGATGGACCAGATCCAAGATGGACACCGTTAGTGCTTGAGGCGCTGAAACAATATAAAGTTCGTGCTACCTTCTTCATCATCGGCAAGCAGGCTGAATTATACCCAGAGCTTGTAAAGCGCATCTACTCTGAGGGTCATGAGCTTGGAAACCACACCTACTCGCACCCGAAGCACATGCAAAAGGAAAGCTTTGAAGAGCTCAGAAAAGAAATTGAGCGGTGCAACGAGGTTATAGAGCGCATAACCGGTGTTCGCCCAAAGCTGTTTCGCCCACCGATGGGCTTGCTGAACTACCTTATCCACACAGCAGCGCAAGTTGAGGGGCTCACAGTCGTTTACTGGACTGTATCAGCGGACCACCAGGACGCACCGACACCGCAAGCGATGGTAGAAAGGGTCATGCGCCTTATCCACCCTTTTGCGATAATCCTCATGCACGATGGGCGCACAAAGGAGAGATGGAAAGATGTTAAAGCTCTCCCGATGATAATTGAGGGCTTAAAGAAGCGCGGATACCAATTTGTGACCGTTTCAGAGCTACTTCACACAACTGGTGCACTCAGCTATTGAACAAAGCCACGGTCATGCCAAACGCAACTTTTCGCCTCTATCCTCAAGGAAGGCGTTCAATTCTTCTTTTGTCGGCAACGCTGGTATTACACCCATGCGTGTGCAAGTTAGTGCACCTGCTGCGTTTGCAATGCGTATGATTTGATGGATTTCCTCACCGGATAGCTCCTCAATGTGCTTACCAATCAGCTGAGCGAGCATTGCAGCCACAAAGCCATCGCCAGCGCCAAGCGGGTCAACCACATCAACCTCAAATGGCTCAACATTCATTGACACAGTGCCATTTGTGAACCATGCGCCATTTTCGCCCATAGTAACTACAACGAGCTTTGCACCCGCATCCAGTATCTTCTTTGCGCCCTCGTTGAAATCGGCTGTTGAAGTGACAAACTCCCACTCTTCCTCCGCAAGCTTGACCACATCAGCAAAGCGCATAGCGTGCCATATCATGCGCCTGCCCTCGTCATGGTCATCCCAAAGTGGTGGGCGCCAATTCGGGTCGTATGAAACAAGCAAGCCAAAGCTTTTCGCCAACTCAGCTGCATAGAGTGTGGCTTCGCGGCTCGGCGAATGGCTTAGGCTGACGGAGCCAAAGTGAAAGAGCTTTGCGTCCTTGATGTAGTCCTTATCAATGTCTTGTGGCGAAAGCATTTGGTCTGCCCCCGGGTTGCGGTAGAAGGAGATCTCTTTCCTCCCGTCACTCCTGTTGGCAACGAAGGCAAGCGTTGTCCTTGCGCTTTTATCAAACTTAAGATGCGCTACATCAACGCCCTCCCGTTCCACCACCTCCCTCAGGAAGTGACCAAACGGGTCATCTCCGACCTTCCCTATGAAACCGACGCTCACACCGAGCTTTGCTAACCCAACCGCAACATTCGCTGGTGCACCACCGGGAGCTTTCACAAACGACGGGCATTCACCGAGTGGCACATCAATGGTGAGGGAAACAAAGTCAATGAGCAACTCGCCTAATGTCACAGCCTCTGGCATGCCTTCTCACCCCCACATCTTGGTGAGCTATCACTCCCACAAAACCTGCAAAGCCATCGTAGCAAGCTTACAAAGAATGCGCCATTGAGCACATGAACTCCAAAAGATGACAGATAGAAGTAGTGCGGACTCCATAACCTGACGGGTATGAGCGGAAGCGATGCCACAACTATCCAAAGGAAGGGGAACGGTAATGCACTCCTCGCATGGCGCCATGATAACATGAGCAACACCGCAAAGAGACACATCTGCAAGAAGAGGTAAACCGTGCGCATCGTTAGGAGCGAATACGGAATAGCTATGAGCCACGTGGGCAGTTCAGAGACATACGGCAACAGGCGGATTGAAAGGATGTAAAGCTGTGTAGCAAACCTCTCTGGCTTCATAGCGAGCATTCCATGTTTGTGCATAGCTTCAGGCAAGGAAGAATGGTAAGCGAGAAGCCAGAAGAAGACAACAACTGCCATGAAGAAGATTGCTATAGCAGACCTTGATAAGTCAGGCTTGTGTTCGTTGTGCCAACCCGCAAGAACGCAGGTAAGCATGAGTAGCGGCAATACGCATGCTATTTCTTTTGCCCAAAGCGATATTACCGTCATAACGCATGCCAACATAAGCCACTTTGGATGCCCACAATAAGACCATTTCAACCCAAGCATCAGCGTAGCCATGACAAGCGGAACACATAACACATCAGGGCGAGTTGACATGAAAGTGAGGGTTACAACCGATGGTGCATACCAAACGAGCGCAAACGAAACCATCCCAGCAACAGCAACACTACCGTCACCCGTCACTGCCTCAATCAGGAGGGCAAATAAGAGTGTAGTGAGCACATGCAACAGCCAAGCTGTCAAAATGTATCCAGAGCGTCTATCACCCCAAAGCTTGTAATCAATGAGGAGCGAGATACTGGTTATGGGTCTGTAAAAACCGTTCTTGCCCACCCAATCCCCACAAAACCACCCCACAATATCATTCAATTTGCGCACGCTATGCAAGTTGGAAAACAAAAGCCACTCATCACCATAATGCCACTGCGGTATACCAACCCACACAAAGCGAAGGCTATGGCTAACCTTTGGTGAGGGCGTAAACTGCTTTGGTTGTGAAGTGAAGACGAAGTAAAGCTTCGGTGTGCTGAGGAGGAACGAGATAACCAAGAGCCTGTGCGGGAACTTTGAAGGGCAAAGGCATGCCATAAGCTTCAAAGTGGCGAGCGCAACACCTACGATAGGCGCGATAAGCATCTTATTGATGCGAGCTGAGTATGGCGATACATTGCTTCTCATTTCGTCTCCTGACGCGAATTTGCGCTATGAGAAAAGCTTTCATCCACGACGCTCAAGTTTCGGGCTTCTTGAGTAGCTCCCTCGCTTTAGGTGGCGTTATGATATCAACTCCAGTGTCAACAACCCTCGGTATTTTCTTGCCCTCAATCGCGTCTTTGAGGAGCTTAACAGCAAGATAACCCATCTTGTATGGGCGTTGCTCAATTATTGCTTGAACGACACCCTCAGCGCAAAACCTTATTGTATCAGGCATCGCATCAAAGCCCACTATCTTCACCTTTGAAGCTAACCCTCTTGACTCAACTGCCTGTGCAGCCCCCGGGGCACCAAACGCATTAACTCCAAATATGCCAGCCAAGTCACTATCGGCAGTAAGAGCATTTTCTGCTATGCTTAATGCGAGGACTTGATCACTTTGGCAAGCCTGCTCGGACACAATCTTAATCTTCGGATACTTGCTTATCACTTCCTTGAACCCAGCAACCCTTTCCATCAGGTTCTGCGCCCCCGGAACACCAGTTATGATTAGCACTTTGCCTTCCCCACCAAGCAACTTGACCATTTGCTCGCCAGCTATTCTTCCAGCCTTCCTGTTGTCAGTGCCAATATAGCAAAGCCTTTTGTCGGTGTTTGCATCGGAGTCAACGGTTATGACCGGGATGCCTTTTTGAACCGCCTTCTCAATGACTGGGACGAGCGCATCACCGTCACACGGTGAAATCCCAATCCCGTCAACGCCCCTGCTGATAAGGTTCTCAACTATCTCAACTTGCTTATCCACATCAACCTCGCTTGGAGGACCAATAAAATCAACCTGTATGCCGAGTTCCTTTTGTGCTTGCATCACACCTCTCTCACACTTAGCCCAATATTCACCGGTGCGAGCTTTTGGGACAATGGCAATTGATATGACTTTGCCTCCCTTTGAAGTTTCGCTAACTTTACTTCCTTCCCTTCGGCAGCACAAGAGAGAAACAAATGCGCCAAAGAGGAGAACTACAGCGAGTTTGCGAGGGCACATTCTTAGCATCATCCTTCCCTCCCTTCTTGCGGATGTGTTTCATCTCCTTCTCACGAGTCTATCAAACATCACTGCAAGGATGATTACACATCCGACTATTACCTGTTGCCAGAATGCCGAGACACGCAACAGCACTAACCCGTTGCGCAATATGGCTATCAACGCTGCACCAAAAAATGTCCCGATCACTGTCCCTCTACCACCTATCAAACTCGTCCCACCTATAACGACAGCAGCTATCGCATCAAGCTCCCACATCTGTCCATCAGTGGGGCGGACTGAGCGGACACGCCCACCAAGCAACACGCCAGAAAGTCCGGCAAGAAAACCACACATGCAATAGACGGAAAGCTTCACCAAAGCCACATTGACGCCACAGAGCCTCGCTGCTTCTTCATTACCACCAATTGCATAAACATATCGCCCAAAACGAGTGTGCGAAAGAATGATGTAACCAACGAGGACTACAAAACCAGCTATCAAGACTGGCATCGGCAAGCCACCGATTATCGGTAGAGCTAATTTTTCGCTGAGCAAGCCATCGCCGAGCCAGTGGAACAAATCAATGCCACGAGCCTGCAAGAGCGATATACTGAAGCCACCCGTGAACACGAGTGCCAAGCCCCTCGCTATGCTCATCATGCCAAGTGTAGCTATGAACGGTGGCAAGCGCACGAACGCCACAAGCGCACCGTTAATGAAACCGCAAAGAACTGCTACCAGTAATCCAATCGGCACACCTACTGCAAGCCCAAATCCATATGTGACAGCGATATACGCGAAAGTGCATTCACAAAGCGCCATCACAGAACCAACTGATAAGTCAATGCCACTGGTTATGATAACCATGGTCATCCCGACGCTTACGATGATGTTGAACGACATCTGTCTGAGGAGGTTCTGCCAGTTTTCAGCTGTGGCGAAGTTTGGTGCTATAGTAGCAAGGACTATGCATATTAAACCTGTAGCGACACCCGGACCAAACTGAGCCCACAGCTTCCACAACCATTCTCGCCACTTTTCAATTCCCACAATCGCTTCAGCCCTTCCCATCAGCTAAAGAGCTGGCTCAAGTATTTCAACTTGCGTTATTTCTCCAGCGAGCTCCTTGAACTGGAGTGCATCATGCTTGCTACCAACTATATCGCCATAATGCATCGGTATAGCTATGCGAGGTTTAAAAGCCTTGACTGAATTGGAAGCCTCTTTAGCATCCATAACATAGATACCGCTAACTGGCAATAGCGCAACATCAATTTCCTTCAGCTTCCCCATTTCGCCTATGTAATCGGTATCACCAGCGTGGTAAATCCTGACGCCACCGATGGTGATGACATACCCAACGCCACCTGCACCTACTGGGTGGTATGACTTGAGGACATTGTAGGCTGGAATAACTTCAACAGTGATTGAGCCAAGCTCATGTATCTGTCCGGCAGCCACTTCAAGTTTCTTTCCGGGCAACTCCGCAACCTTCTTCATGACTGCTCTTGGTCCGACTATAGTAGTGCGGTCCGAAGAGAGCACCATCAGTGAGGGCATATCACAATGGTCATAGTGCTCATGCGTTATGAAGATGAAATCAACTACGTCTTTGCTCCTAACACCATATGGGTCAATGTAAACAACAACGCCACCCCCAGCGATTTTGAAACCTGCATGCTTAAGCCACGTTATCTCAACTTCGCCTACATTTAAGCTCTTCATACCTCTCACCTCCAAAGCTACGAGTATTGCATACGGCGCTATTTGCAAATTCTACAACGCATTATGGGAACTTGCAATAGAGGGGCTATCTACCAAACGCGCTAAAATAATTGATGTGAGAACGGAGGTGCTCCAAGATGCAGCAACCAATCTTCTGCAGTGGATGTGGCAAGCTGATCACCCTCAGGGATGTAAAGCAAATCGGAATATGGATTCACACTAAGGGCGATGTTGGCTTAGTGATCAACTATATTTGCTCAAGCTGTAGACATAGTGAGAAGAAAGCTATCAAGACCGACATATGGCTTCCAATGCACGGCGATATGCTTGGCGAGATGACACCACACGAACGACAAAAGTTTGCACAAATGAAGCCGATAACATCGGATGAACTAATTGAGTTCTACCGTTACTTACGCAACCTACGTCGCCTACCTAAAACGAAACTCGGGGCAAAGCAAAAGAAAGCAAACAAAGGTTGCAACCACATACACTCACAACGCTCTTAAGGTTACACAACCTTATACTCCGTCCTGCGTTAGCAAAAGCTTACTCCATGTGGGTCGTGAAGATGTCTTGGTTTGCCCTCACTCGTATATCTTAGTGACTACCCCTGCACCTACTGTCTTTCCACCCTCTCGTATTGCGAAGCGCAGCCCCTCTTCAATAGCTATTGGGGCTATCAACTCAACATCAAATTCGGTGTTATCTCCCGGCATGACCATTTCAACGCCCTCTGGGAGAATGATTGTGCCAGTGACATCTGTAGTTCTAAAGTAGAACTGTGGACGATAACCTGTATGGAATGGAGTATGCCTTCCACCTTCCTCTCGGCTAAGGACATAAACCTGCGCCCTGAACTTCGTATGCGGTTTGATTGAGCCGGGAGCAGCAACAACATGCCCACGCCTTACAGCTTCTTTCTCAACACCGCGCAACAGCACGCCTATGTTGTCACCGGGGAGCGCTTGGTCAAGCGTCTTTCGGAACATCTCAATGCTTGTGCAAACTGTCTTTATGGGCTCGTAACTGAAACCAACTACTTCAACTTCATCACCGGGACGAAGTGTTCCTCTTTCAACCCTACCTGTTGCCACAGTCCCTCGCCCTGAGATGCTAAAGACATCCTCAACTGGCATCAAGAATGGCATATCAGCTGGGCGAACCGGCTGTGGTATGTGTTCGTCAACCGCCTCCATAAGCTTCCATATAGCACCACACCACTCGCATTCCTCTTTCCCACAACCACATTCAAGCACCTTTAAAGCACTGCCTGCAATCACAGGAACCTCATCGCCCGGAAAACCATACTTGGTCAACAACTCCCTAACCTCAAGCTCAACGAGCTCAATGAGCTCCTTATCAGGCATTTGATCAACCTTGTTCAAGAAGACAAGGATGTATGGAACGCCAACTTGCCTTGCCAGAAGGACGTGTTCCCTTGTTTGCGGCATTGGACCATCAGCAGCGCTGACAACCAGAATAGCTCCATCCATCTGTGCAGCACCTGTAATCATGTTCTTGATGTAGTCTGCGTGCCCGGGGCAATCTATGTGTGCGTAGTGTCGCTTCTCCGTCTCAAACTCAATGTGCGCTATCTGTATAGTCAAGCCACGAGCTTTTTCCTCTGGTGCTTTGTCTATCTCTTCATATTTGGTGAAGCGTGCCAAGCCTCGCTTTGATAGAACGAGTGTTATCGCTGATGTAAGTGTTGTTTTGCCGTGATCAACATGTCCTATTGTGCCTATGTTAACATGTGGCTTTGTTCGCTCAAACTTCGGACGAGCCATCTCACATCATCCCCCTTGCTTCTTAATTGTGACAGGTTGCGCAATCCATTATAGCAATGAAGTAATCCATCGTCAACCTGAATGCTTAGATATCGCTACCGCAGTATGACGCGTCAGTTTAGCAAAATTGGCTCCGCGGGCAGGACTCGAACCTGCGACCTGCGGGTTAACAGCCCGCCGCTCTGCCTGTTGAGCTACCGCGGAGCCTCTTAAGCTGTCCAAATAAGCTACATTGCAACTATTGCGGGAGGTGGAGCCCTGGCACCGACCTACTCTCGCGGTCCGTCTCCAGACCACTACCATTGGCGCTGGTGGGCTTAACTTCCGTGTTCGGAATGGGAACGGGTGTTTCCCCACCGCTATTGGCACCAGAGCCCCACCATCTTCTCAAATGCTCATCTCACAATTATAGCGCGCTCTGCCAATCATTACTCTTGGATGAAAGCCCAACACCTGCTATTTGAGAATTACACTTTGGGCATTTGCTATCCGTGATTATGTTGCGAGCAACATAATAACCAACGCGCCTTATCAACAGCTCACCACAGTTGTAGCAGTATGTGTTTTCCTCTTGTGGCACATTGCCTAAGTAAACATACTGCAAACCTTCTTCCTTACCTATCTCATAGGCTCGCAAAAGCTTCTCAATCGGCGTTGGTGGCAATGATGTCATCTTGTATGCCGGAAAGAAACGGCTTATGTGCCATGGTGTCTCCTTGCCAAGCTCATCAGCTATGAACTTCGCTATATCACGCAACTCCATCGGGTCATCGTTTATCGTGGGTATGATGAGCGTTGTAACTTCAACCCATATCCCAAATCGCTTCATGAGCTTCAAAGAGTTTAGGACTGGCTCAAGCCTTGCTCCCATATACCGACGATAAGTCTCATCCCTGAAAGCCTTGAGGTCAACATTGGCTGCATCAAGCAGATGATGATACTCGTTCAACATCTCTTCGGTCATATAGCCGTTTGTAACATAAACATTTGCGATGCCCTTCTCTCGCGCCAACTTTGATGTGTCGTAGGTGTATTCAAAGAAGACGGTTGGCTCAGTGTATGTGTAGGCGATGCTTTTGCAGTTGGTGCGCTGTGCAGCATTCACGATTCTCTCTGGAGATTTCTCCTCACCAAGGATGATATGTCTTTCCCTCGGCATCTGTGATATCTCCCAGTTCTGACACCATGGGCATCTGAAGTTGCATCCAGAAGTGGCTATTGAGTATGCTCCAGAACCAGGATAAAAGTGAAAGAGTGGCTTCTTCTCAATTGGGTCAACATGCTCAGCTATGAGCTGACCATAAACGAGCGAGTAAAGCTTACCACCTCTATTCTCACGCACATGGCATATCCCACGATTACCGTCAGAGATAACACAGCGATGCGCACACAAGTTGCACCTTACTTTCCCGTTTGAGAGCTTCTCATAGAGCATAGCCTCTCGCATGCCATATCACCAACCACTGAGTATGACTGCAACCGCGCCAATCTCAATTTTGGCTTCAACCTGTAGCGCTATATTCACAAGCTATAGCCTTGCACACCAATTATAATTGAGCATAAGAAAGCGATGTGGCAAGCAGTATGCAACACTGAAGAATGAAAAACGAAAGGCGGTGAGATAAAAATGATGGACCGTAGAACATTCATAAACACAACGGTTGGTATGATCGGAGCACTCCATATGTTAAGGTGGCAAACGCACTGTATCAGTGGAGAAGACTCACAATCACCGAAGCTCCTGTGTGGTGTCGTGCGTTTCAAAGAACGTTTCAGGATGGGCTGGCCGGGGACGGACTATGACACAGACGCTTACCAAAAGCAGTATTCGCAAGCACTCCTCAACACAGCCAACCAACTCAAAATGCAGGTCACAATACACCACACACCAATATCTGATGAAGCATCGGCTAAAGCATTCATTGAGCGCATGAAGAAAGAGAAACCAGATGGCGTCGTGCTAATCAACCTCACACGCTATCTGTGGAAGTTGATTGAGAGCATTTGCGATGTCGGTATCCCGACAATTGTCTTCTCGCCGATTGGAACATCGTTTGCGCCGCAAGCGTTAGGATGTGCAAACAAGCAGGGCGTCGTTGTGCTGTCAACGCTTGAGCAAAAAGCGTTCTTGCGACCACTCACAGCGATACGAACAGCATGGCAAATACGAAACAGCAGAATGCTCGTCATCAGGGGAAGTAAGCGTTATGAGGAGAAGCTAACCAAGTGGGGCACAACTTTGTTGTATGAACCTTGGGAGAGCTATCCAAAGGAGTTGGAAAAAACGCAACCAGACAGCAACGCAATAAGGATTGCCGAAGCATACAGGCAGGCTACAGCGAAGATGATTGAACCATCTTATGCTGACTTGATTGAAGCTGCCCGTGTATACATTGCATGCGAAAGGATGTTGAACGAAGCCAAAGCAAACGCAATCACTATGGATTGCTTACCACATGTCCCGGGACGCAAAACACCACCGCCATGTGTTGCGTGGTCACGCTTCCTTGATTCAGGCATACCAGCTGGATGTGAAGCTGACATATTTGCGACCCTGACGCTCATGCTCTCGCAATTCTTTCTTGGCAGACCGGGCTTCATGGGCAACCCAGTGGCTGAGACAGAAAACAATTGGCTCATCGTTGCCCATTGCACAGCACCAACAAGGTTAGTTGGTTCAAATGAAAAGAGATTCCGTTTCATCCTGAGGAGCCACGGTGAATCAGGTAGAGGTGTAGCTGTGCAAACTCTATTCCCAGAAAAGAAGCAAGTAACCATATTGCGCTTCTTGCGCGAGGATCAACTGCTTCTTGGTTCTGGAAGGATCGTTGCAAATGTGCCTCACCCACCAGCAGGTGGATGTAGGACGATGATTGCAATCGCACTTGATGAGCCAAAGGATATACACATGTTGCGAGACTTCCATCATCCAGTCGTTGTTGTCGGGGGCTTCATTCAGGACATCAAGATGTTCTGCCACCTATACGGGGTCACAGTAACACCTTTACAAAAGTCGTAGCAACCAATTGCGCTAAGGTCGGCATCAGCGTAACTTCGCGGAAGAAAGCAATGAAGCTGGAAGACGCAAAGCGAGGTTGAGAACGGTGCTTGAGCACGGTTTCTCAACTCTCCAGACAAAACCAAAAAGTGCAAAGGCGCATAAAAGGTTCTCAGCGTTGAAGAAACATTTGCTCATCCGCTTATGGCTAAAGTCGTTCTTGCAATCTATGGCTACAGCTTTCCTGTGAAAGTTCGTGCCCAAAGCCACTCAAGTAGCAAGTGTTGACAGGCGTGTTTTTTTGCTATACTTAATTGCGAAGGTGCAACCGGTCATGAGGCAAAGGACATTGAAAGGGAGGTGATGGAAAAAGGATATGTGATGAGGCGATGCATTTGATGCAATGAAGGATATGTGATGAGGCGATGCATTTGAAGCGCAAAAGAAAAAACTGCTCAAGGGGTGATGTGAAATGAAGAAGGCGTATAGGCGTTTTGGCTTCACACTCATTGAGCTGCTGGTGGTGATTGCTATAATCGCCATCTTGGCAGCGATTCTGTTCCCGGTGTTTGCGAGGGCAAGAGAGAAGGCGAGACAAGCAAGCTGTCTGTCAAATGTGAAACAGCTAAACATGGGTATCCAGATGTATCTGCAGGACTACGACGAGTTCTTCCCAATTAACACGCCTGTTCGTTGGTGGGGACTCGTTTACCCGTATGTCAAGAACTGGCAGATTTATGTTTGCCCTTCAATGCCAACTTACTCACGCGGCTATGGAACCAATGTTAACTATATCGGTTGGAGCTCATCAATTCACATAACAAGGCTACAATCACCTGCCTCATCGGCGGTAATCTGCGATGCAGCACAGTGTAGCAGTGCCAATGTAACTGGAAACTATGACCCAGAGACATGGGACCAATACCAAACTGGACCAACAGACTGGCAGTGGACGCCACCTGCAGGTTTGACTGGGAGCCCAGCTAATTACTACGGCTCAGATGATCAATGGGGAAACCGAAGTCGTCGTCCTGTTGGCAGGCATTTTAACGGTTTGAATATTGGGTATGCAGATGGGCACGCGAGGTGGCGCAGGATTAGAGATTTCCTTGGACCACTTCCGGGCGGCTGGCCATATGGCGACCCAAGAAACGAATGGGATGACAGATGATGAATGTGTAAGTGGGCGTAAGATTTAGCAAGCCAGAACGCTGTGGCTATTGTCTGTGGGCAATGGTGGCGGTGTGTCACTATTGCCTTGTTTTTATTGAGTCATTGGCAACGCAGAGATTTGTAACACAACAAGCCGAAATAGCCCTTTGATGTCACCTACCCTGCTTGAGTTAACAAAGGGCAAGCAAATGCATCGCAGGTAGTGCTTCGGTGTTCGGATAGTAAGGACGAAAACACGATGGTTATTCCGCTGCTGACTTACTTACTCTCGCAAATGCACTCCCTCAACGCGCCCGTTCACTTCCTTCGTCCTTTGGGTCAGCAATTCCCACGCTTCGTCTGTCTCTTTCACGAGCCCATAGTTGCTGTTTTCGCCATCAAATCGTCCTTGAGCGGGTTGGTCGCTCCACTGGAACCAGTGATAGCCGACGCAATAGGGCAGTTTCATTAACGCCGTTACATATCGCTCAAAGTTGTCAGCCCTGTCTTTTTGTGTGGGCACGGGTTTACCTGCACCTTTGGTATTGGGCAACCCAC
>JBGOEV010000047.1:0-17628 GCA_041538025.1 Candidatus Thermosaccharophagus gerlachensis
GTTGGGCGAACGACCAAATTGGCGAACTTGAGAACACCACCTGAGCGTTCAAGCTCACCTACAGCTTCGCTCTCATACGAAATGAAGCGAGCACCAAGCTTCTCAGAAATAGCAACAAATGTGGAAAGCACGCATGCGTTGAGTGAGGCAACGAGCAAATCCAAAGGTGACCAGAAGTCGTCCCTACCACCAAACCGTGCTGGCGTTGCAACATCAACCTCCGGCTTCCCAGCTGAACTTATTAGGTAGTGCTTGTCCTCAAGCCATTTAACAGTGTTAGATACTTTGATGCTTCCCTCCATTCATCTCACCCCCATGCGTTTTTATAAACCATGTTCATTCAACTCCTTTTCAAGTTCACTCACTGCATCTGGTCTGCCATACCTTTCTCTGAGCTCAAGCATGTAAAGGTAGTTTTCAACTGGGATACCCTTGAATATGCAATTGCTTGTGCAATAGACATATGCGCCAGTAGCAACTCCACCGTGTAGTAAGCAGTAAAGGGCACTTTGCTTTATCTCCTCTTTTGTTCCAGCATGCACAGCTGAGCATTTGACATTGCCCATAAGGCATATCCTTGTTCCAACGATTTCCCTCACCACCTTTATGTCCACGCCAGCTTGCGGATCAAGCGAGTGGATTGCGTCAGGCTGACACTCAATCAACTGGTCAAGTATTGGCATGATGTTTCCATCTGTGTGCTTCACAGTGAAAGCCCCTGCCTTCTTGAACGCATCAATCTGGCGTTTCAAGAACGGTGTTACGAATTTTCTGAACATGCGTGGCGAGAGGAACGGACCACTGTTGAAGCAATAATCGGCACACATGAAGACGATCTCAGCACCAGCTCTGATGAGCTGTAAGCCAACGCTTATTGCCTCCTCAACTCTCCTTTCGGCTTCCTCAAGCATCTCCGACTCCCGCTCAACGAACCGCACAGCTTGCTCAACCATATCGTTCCCACTTGGTATGGCGAAAGTGCCATCAACAAACGCGCTAAGCATGAAAGTATCACCAGCTATCTCACGCACATACTCAAAGCTTTCCATCTGCTCTTCAATCGGCAACCAATGCAAACCAGTTATGACGCTATAGTCAAACTTAGTAGCGACCTTTACCCACAGCTCCGCATTTCGCTTCAGCATGTCCTTTCTACGAGCTTCGGAGACACCATTAAGGTGATGCGCACGCAGTGGCTCTTGACCAAACACTTCTTCGCACAGCTGAAACTCAAGTTCAAGATGGGGCACTATCTCTGGGATGCCGCCACGAAGTGCACATATGAGCCTTTCCCTCGGGGTCATTTGGGTGTATCACCTCAAAGACACTCGCACCTTAGCGAGGTAGATTGCGCTTTTGCCCTCGTGTGAGGAGTAATAGCTCACCCAAAGTATATCGTCATGCCAGAGGATACCTGTGTAACTTGTGTCACCACCAGATGGCAATGTGAGGATTTCGTTCATCTTCCCTTCTTGCACTTCAATCACACATAGCGATGTTCTGATGCGTCCTTCGTATAACCTGACGCCACATATGAAAAGCCCGTTCGGTAAGCGGAAAAGTTTTGGTCCGCCAATTCTCATGCCGAGATCTTTCCAAAGCCAATTAGTGTATGGTGGGCTTGCAACTCCTATGTGTGCGTTACCGCTCATCCCTCCATCTCTCAGAAGGCAATACAAAGTGCCATCATCGGTGAAGACCAAAGATGCTTCATTGCCTTTACCATGTGGGAAAATGTTCTTTGCCACTACTTCCCATCGCCTGCCATCCGATGTGCGATATAGGCATCCAGATGCATCCTTACCACTGTATCCAACGCTATATCCAAAGCCATCATGCCATGTGACGCTCCAGCGCCATGTCCCAGCACCGCTGACACATGCATATGGACCTAAGAACTCTTTCCCATCCTTTGATAGCCATGTGAGCGATTGATGAGTTAAGCCTTTCATGTGGCTGAAATTGCGAGAGAACTCTTCCCAAGGTGAACCGTCTGGTGCGAACGCCCACTTGAATCGGCGATACTCAGAACCATCCAAAGGTGCTAAGAAGCGAACAGCGGAGTTGAGCATTAATATTCCGTCGGCTGTGATTGAGAGCTTTGGATCTCTTAAGTCACCATCAGGGCACTCAAAGAGTGAGACGGAACTCCAATTCTCTCCGTCGTCTGAAACAATGAGGCGCAATTTGCCATCATCGCTCACATGTGCTTTACCCTCACGGAATGCGCAATACCAACGCCCATTGAACCTGATGATGTCAGTGAAGGCATTATGTGGGGCTTCATCCCAAATCTTTTTAACGCTCAAAAGCTCAAAGTGGACATCGCGAAATTGAAAAGGAAGAGCAAGCTGAAGTGCTATACTGAAAGCGAACTCAAGATGCATTGCGCTTCACCTCCTCAATGTGATATGCAAAGCCACAGAACAAAGGATCACAAGAAGGCGATCATGCAAGATGACGGACAAGCTGATATGAAGCTGTCAAGCTTCCGAGCAAGCCAAATGCAAGCCCAAAGAGTAAGAGGCTGAAGAAGAAACGCCAACTTGGAACAGCAATATGGAAGAGCATAAGTAAGACCTTGTTTGCCTCAACGAGCTTTAACAGAGCGATGTGCACACCATAAACTGAGATGGAAGCCAGAGCACCACCAAGCAAGCCATAGAGGAAGCCCTCAAGTATCAACGGTCCTCTGATGAACCACAAAGTTGCACCAACAAGCTGCATTATCCTTATGGCTTCCCTTCTGGCATAGATAGTCAACCTGATAGCGTTTGCGATAAGCGATAGAGCAGCAAAACCAGTTATGAGGACGAGAGCTAAACCGCCTAACCTGATGATTCTGGTGATATACGATATTTGCCTTATGACATCGCTCATGCAGATGACGCTCTCAACTTCTGGCAACTGTTTTAACTTCTTCGCACACTCTATTGCGTCCTCAACACTAACGGCTACTACATCAAGCCTATGTGGGAGTGGATTGCCCCCAGCTAAATCTTGAAGCGATATGCGATCACCCATCGCTGCCTCCATTTCCTTCAACCCTTTATCTTTGTGAACGAATTTGACGCTCTTTATCAAGACCCATCGCTGTAACCTCTTCTCAAGCTCCTTTGCTTCCTTCTCACTTACATTGCTGTGCAGGTAAACTCGCATGTAGTTGACCTTCTCTGCTTCGCTGAGGATTGCTGAGCGAACATAAAGTATGATCAGCATAAGCAACCCAAAGACGAAAACAGAAAGAGCTGAACTAACTGTAGCTGCTATGCTCATGAGCCAATGTCTTCTAACACTCGTAAAAGCTTCAACGATGCAATGCTCAAGGAAACGATACAGCACTGCGGTATACACCCTCCTGCTCGTCTCTGAGTATTTGTCCATTGCGTAGCTCTATCACTCGCTTCTTCATTCCATCAACGATGTATTTGTCGTGCGTTGCTACAATGACAGTTGTGCCACGCTTGTTTATTTGATCAAGCAGTTGAACGATTTCCCAAGACGAATCTGGGTCAAGATTCCCAGTGGGCTCATCAGCAAGCAATATGAGTGGGTTGTTCGCTATAGCCCTCGCTATACAAAGCTTTTGCTGTTCGCCACCTGAAAGTTGCCTTGGCATAGCGTTGTATCTTTCCATCAGCCCAACGAGTTGAAGAGCATTACAAACTGCGTTTCTGATCTCCGAGCGAGATGCACCGATGACCTTCAACGCGAAAGCAATATTTTCCCAAACCGTCTTATCCTGAAGCAACAGGAAGTCTTGAAAGACAAAGCCTATGATGCGACGCAGATAAGGCACTTGAGATGGGCGTAGGTTGTTAACAGTTATCCCGTTGACGATCACCTTGCCCGATGCTGGACGTAGCTCACCGTTTATGAGTCTCAGTATGGTTGATTTGCCCGAGCCAGTAGGTCCTACAATGAAGACAAACTCGCCTTTGTTTATTGTGAATGAAACATCGTTAAGCGCCAAAATATCGCCTTTGAACTTCACTGTCACATTGTGGAATTGAATCATTACCTGTCCGCCCCCTCGCAATCATCACTCTATGGCTTCTGGATACGAGCCAAGCACCTTAAGGAATAGGCATTCTTTTCTCATCTCATCAAGAGCCATCTTTACAGGTTCATCTTCAACATGCCCTTGAAAGTCAACGAAGAAGAAATACTCCCACGGGGTGTGCCTTGCTGGTCTTGATGCGATCATAGTCATATTGATGTTGTAGCGCTGTAATGCTCCAAGCGCACGATATAAAGTTCCGGGACGGTGTGCCACCGAGAACAGTATTGATGTTTTGTCGTGACCAGTTGGTGGTGGTATCTCCTTACCAAGCACGAGGAAGCGAGTCTTGTTTCCTGCCATGTCCTCTATGTTGGTTGCGAGCACATTCAAGCCGTATTTTTCAGCAGCTAACATATGCCCTATCGCTGCTGCGTAAGGTTCGTTTGCTGCTCTTCTTGCACCTTCGGCAGTGCTACTAACGGGGAAAAGCTTAGCGTTGGGCAAGTTCCTTGAAAGCCACCCCTTGCACTGAGCCAGAGCAATGTCACGAGAGTAAACGACTTTTATCTCCTCTAACCTGCACTTAGCCAGAAGGCAATGATGGATCGGGAAGAGCACCTCAGCACATATCTTCACATTGGAACGGATAAGCATGTCCAATGTGTCATTAACTTCACCCTCAGCAGTGTTCTCAATCGGCACAATACCGTAATCAGCATTGTCTCGCTCAACCTCAACAAATACATCTTGAACGGTTGGCACTGGGTATAGCTCCACACTGTGCCCAAAATAATGCCTACATGCAATGTGGGTGTATGAAAACTCAGGTCCAAGGTATGCGACCTTAATAGGGTTTTCAAGCCTTCTGCAAGCGCTTATTATCTCGCTGTAAATCGCTTTGAGCGACTCAGGTGGAAGGGGTCCCTTGTTTAACTTAAGCATCCTCCCCAAAACTTGTGCTTCCCTTGATGGGGAATACGAAGGCTGTCCAAGACTGCTTTTGAGCTTGCCAATTGACATTGCGATCTCAGCACGTTTGTTCAGCAATGAAAGTATTTGCTCATCTAACGAATCCACCTCGCGGCGCAACTCCTCAATTCGTTTCATCACTTCAGCATCTTGCTCCATAAGCTTGTTCGCCTCCATCCCTCGTGTTAGAATAACTTTTGAATAGCCACTACAGCTTCTACGCAGCAGAACTTTAACATGAAAGGAAGCTGCTTCACTCTATCATTGTGACAACTTCAAATGCTCGTCAAACATTGTGCCACAAAAGAACCAGCATGCTGGGTGGTGGGGCACAAAGACTTGTGCGGTGGTAGGTGAAGCTACTATGGCAAGCAAGATGTCAGTGGAAACAAAGGAAGTAGATGAAAACCTTTGGGTCAAATGCACAAAGTGTGACTCCTTGATCTACAGGAAGGAATACGAGAAGGAGTTGAAGGTATGCCCAAAGTGTGGCTACCACGAACGGTTAGGAGCATGGGAACGATTGAAAATAACAGTTGATGAAGGTAGCTTCATAGAATGGGATGCCGAGCTGTCACCAGCAGACCCACTCTGCTTCCCTGAATACAGAGAGAAGCTCATCAAAAGCCAACACCAAACAGGTCTAAAAGATGCAGCGTTAACTGGGATGGCAAAGATTGAAGGCATACAAGTAGCTATTGGCATAACCGATTTTAAATTCATGGGTGGAAGCATGGGGAGTGTATTGGGTGAAAAGATAACGAGGTTGTTTGAGAGGGCTATAGAGCTTCGCCTGCCTGTTTTCATTATTTCTGGTTCTGGTGGAGGGGCAAGGATGCAAGAGGGGTTGCTATCATTGATGCAAATGCCTAAGACTTGCGCAGCATGCGCCAAGCTACATCAAGCCCGCTTGCCATACATCATACTGCTCACAGATTCAATGGCTGGCGTTCAAGCAAGCTTTGGTGCACTCGCCGACATCATCCTCGCAGAGCCGGGGGCAATGGTTGGCTTCACAGGTCCAAGAGTGATTGAGCTCTCGCTAAAGATAAAAGTCCCAGTTGAGCATCGCATGGCTGAGTTCCAGTTTGAGCATGGCATGATTGATATGATTGTCCCAAGGAAGCTCGTTCGCCCAACTGTAGCAAAGCTTTTACGCTGGATGTGCAAGTAGTTAAGTGGCATTGAAATGTCACAGCCTCGAAGGAAGGCGCCAAGGGAATGAGAGAGAGCTTCAATATGCTATCGGTTATATCACCAGTCTTCAACGAGGAAGGGAACTTGAAAAAGTTGCATAGCGAGCTAAATGAGACACTTGAAAAGCTTGGGCTTGATTACGAACTTATCTTCGTTGATGATGGGAGCACCGATGGTAGTTACTCCATCTTGAAGGAACTCGCTCTCTCTCATGAACGCACAAAACTTGTGAAGCTTAAGCGCAACTACGGTCAAACGCTTGCTATACAAGCTGGCATTGATCATTCAAGTGGCGATGTCATAGTTGTCATTGACGCTGACTTACAAAACGACCCAAAGGACATACCGCGCTTGCTTGAGAAGCTCAAAGAAGGGTATGATGTAGTGAGTGGTTGGAGGAGGAAACGAAAAGATGCTTTCCTGACACGCCGTCTACCTTCGGTTTTAGCCAATTGGCTTGTCTCAATGGTTAGTGGTGTCCATTTACACGATCACGGTTGCACATTGAAGGCGTATAGACGAAGCGCGATAACGTCGCTCAGATTGTATGGCGAGATGCACAGGCTACTGCCAGCATACCTTGGACAGCTTAAGTTCAAAATAACGGAAGTTGAGGTAAACCATCGCCCACGAGTTTGGGGACGCTCAAAATATGGTCTTGAGAGGACATTGAAAGTGCTCCTTGATTTGCTTATGGTTAAAGCGCTTGAACAGATGTTGAGAAAGCCACTTTACATGATCGGTGGCTTTGGAATGCTACTATCGCTTATAGGCGCGCTTGCAATATGTGCATCAATCTGGTGCTATGCCATAAACTCAAATATGGCATCACCAATGTTGCTTGTCGGAGCGATAGCATTTACAAGCGGCATTAATTTAATCGGGTTGGGATTATTCTCGGAAGTGTTAATGCGTATTTATTACGAATCCCAAGGACGTAAGCCTTATGAAGTTGAGGAGGTGGTGGCTTAAAGGGCTCTTGACACCAATTGCGTTTTTAACTAAACTTAGGTATGGCGATCAGACGATGAAATGAAACCATAAAATGTGGAGGTGAATGTGAATGAAAAAACGAGTCTCAACAGTGAGTGATTATGTTGGCTTCACGCTAATTGAGCTGTTGGTGGTGATTGCTATAATCGCCATCTTGGCAGCGATATTGTTTCCAGTGTTTGCAAAGGCGAGGGAAAAGGCAAGGACTACAAGTTGCACAAACAACCTTCGCCAGTTAGGGATGGGCATGCTCATGTATTCTCAGGACTATGATGAGATGCTCCCCATTGGCTATAGAGGACCAACATGGTGCGCAGATTTTGCATCGTGGAAACAGCTTATACTACCGTATGTGAAGAACACTCAACTCTACATATGCCCATCTGCTGGTGAAAAGTATCCATGTCCAGCAGGTAGCCAACTGCCATACACAGCAACATATGGCTCTAATGCATATTGGAGTGAGAGTGGCATTTATGCGTTAGCAAGTTTCACTCAACCATCACGAACCTTCCTTATCGGTGAGAATGGCGATGGCGACTGGGTTGTTGAGCCACCACAAGGTCAATGCACAGGTGCTGTGTGGTCACAACCTGGGTGGGTCGCATTTCCACATACTGACGGAAGCGTGTGGGCATACGCTGACGGACATGCAAAATGGATTCCAATGCAGAAGGCGTTTGAGAACGATTGCTATGAATGGAAAATAACGAAACCGTAAACAATCGCACCACCAAACAATTGAGAGCGAAGAGCATAGCGCCCTTCTAAGCGAGAGAGTTGCAGTTGATAGCTTTACTGGATTTGTGCATGAAGTGCTTTGGGTGAATAGCATCGCTGAGCAGATGAAGTTAAAATAAATCGTGAGTTAGCTTGAACCAATCCAAGAGGAGACTTTGAACTTAATCCAATTTAGGAGGGAGTGTAGTGAGGCTGTGAGGGGTGGTGTGCACGAATTGGTGATACATACTACGCAAAAGGAACAGCTCATTGATATCACCGACATGGTGAGAGAGCTTATTGAGAAGGTGAAGTTAAGCGAAGGTTTTGTATGCATTTATGTCCCGCATACAAGCGCAGCTGTGTGTATCCACCGAGACATTTCTCAAGAAAAAACATCAAAATTAACAGAATTGTTGGGACAGTTCAATTCTGTGATCGGTGATTCACCAGAATACACAAAAGCTGCACTGGTTGCACCAACAGAAGTGCTCCTTGTGAAGGACGGGAAGTTGCTGATGGACGATGACCAACGCATAATCTTCTATGAATTTGATGGACCAAAAGATAGACGAGTGTATGTTTACCTCTCTCCGTAGCGAAATAACTTGACTCCGATGGAATATGCTCTTTTCATGCTTTGAGGTAAGGAAGGGATTTTTGTTTGAATGTAGCAATGCGAATCTTGGTGGCGTTAAGAGAGGGGATGAAGATGGTGCAGGAAAGCAGGGAACTAACATTGAAGGAGTTGTGGGAAAGGGCACTGCAAGTGCTTCAAAACCGTGTTAGCAACGCTGTATACAAGAGTTGGATAAGCTCAGCAAGCCCTTTACGAATTGAGGACAACGCTTTGGTGATCCTCGTTCCAAACCAGTTTGCTAAGGATTTGCTTGAAGGAAAATACAAAGAAATCATAGAGGAAACAATAAACGAAATAGCAGGAAAACGATTACAAGTGCAATTCCAAGTGAGTGCAGCGCAACTTGACCTTCCACTGCAGTTTTCTGGCAAAAGTAGCCATGAAGACGAAATAAAAGGGCAAGAAAATGCAGGTTTACCACAAATGGGGGAAGCACAAAAAAGCAACCTACCAACCTCAGAGCTAAGGGAAGTTATGACATCAATTGCGATTCATTCCCACAATGATGCCTTTGACGATATCCCAAGCGAATTCAGCCCAATACCTTTAAATCCAAAATACACATTTGAAAGATTTGTTGTCGGAAGAAGTAACTCACTGAGCCACGCTGCAGCTTGGAGTGTTGCACATCACCCTGCAGAGAAGTATAACCCTTTGTTCATCTACGGTGGTGTAGGGCTCGGGAAAACCCATCTGATGCAAGCAATCGGTCATAAAGTCGCAGAAATATACCCAAAATTGCGTGTAGCCTATGTCTCTGGGGAAACTTTTCTCTACCATGTCGTAACTGCTATAAGAGAGGACAAAACCGCAGCATTTAGACGAGCATACAGGAGCGTGGATGTGTGGTTGGTAGATGATATTCAGTTCATTGCTTCGGCTGAAAGGACAGAGATAGAATTTTTCCACATTTTTAACGAACTCTACGACACAAATAGACAAATAGTGATTTGTAGCGACCGCCCACCAAAGGAGTTGAATTTGGGAGAGGCAAGGTTGCGTTCAAGATTTGAGTGGGGATTGATTACCGAGATCTCTCCACCTGACCTTGAGCACAGAATCGCCATACTACAAAGAAAGGCTGCCGAAGAAGGCGTTCACCTGCCAGATGATGTAGCACTCTTTATAGCTCAAGCGATACAGACAAACATAAGAGGTCTTGAAGGAGCGCTAACGAGAGTCATAGCTTATGCATCACTGACAGGCAAGCCAATCTCCATTGAAATAGCACGAGAGAGCCTTAGGGATTATTGTGATTTCAGGCAATACACGATTGAATTAAGGCATGTTCTAAAAGCTGTTGCGGAGCACTTCAACATCACCATTGATGACTTGAAAAGCCAAAGGCGAAATAGAAGCCTTGTGCTACCAAGGCACATAGCCATGTATTTGGCAAGGGAGTTAACTTCGGAGTCGTTGTCCGATATCGGTAGAGTGTTTGGAAAAGACCACACTTTGGTTCTGTATGCACATGGAAAAATCAGGGAAGAAATTCGTTCAAATCCTGCAATTGCAAGGCTTGCAAACGAATTGAGAGCAAGAGCCGAATACATCGCACGAAGCGAATACAACAGCATGATGTGAAGTTGTGAAAAACCTGTGAATTAATTGTGAAAAAAATGTGTGGAAAATGTGAAAGCACTGTTGAAAAACCTGCCAGACAAAGCGAGAGCTGTGAAAAAGCTGTGAATATTATACTGTTGCCAAATTGGGAAAATGTGAATTACTTGTGAATAAAGCGTATAAAATTTGTGAAAAACTCATTGCCAATTTAAGTTGAAAAAGTTTATTCACAGCCTGTGAATAATTGACCTGAGTTATTCACAGGCACCTGTGAATAACTTGGAGGAATTTTCTGAGGAAAATACGGAAAAAACATATGAAAACAAAATTTTTTCACAATTTTCACACCGCTAATAATAACAACAATAAGAACGACATAAATAAATAAAGGCACGAATTTCAATTAGAACACGAAAGACCAAAAATGTCAACGAATTGCGAAATAGATTATTTTGAAGTAGCGAAAAAAGTGACGAAAAAAGAAGTAAAAAGAACACGAAGCAAAAATATAAAAAATGGAGGTGAAATGCAATGAAAGTTGTCTGTGATAGCTTAATACTGGCAGATGGAGTGCGCTCAGCAGCAAGAGTGGTCAGCGCAAGAACCACATTACCAATACTGCAAAACATAAAACTTGAAGCAACCCTTGATGAAACAAACGGAAAAATTGCCATAACCGGCACTGATATGAACACTTGTGTCTGCCGTATCGTCCCAGCAACCGTTGAGGTTGAAGGCGCAACAACAGTTCCAGCGAAGCTTTTCTTGGAGCTTATTGAACAGTTTAAGGATGCAAGAAAAATTTTGCTGGAACTTCAAGGAAACAACCTTGTCCTTCGCGATGAAAGCTCAGAGGCTGAGCACCTCCTCCCCACAGTGCCAGCTGATGAGTTCCCGATACTCCCCGAACTAACAAAGCCTTGGATATGCGAAATTGAGCAAGAAACATTGCGTAAACTAATAAAGCGCTCAGTGTTTGCAGCTGCAACTGAAGAGAGCGCTGGAGTTTGCACAGGCGTTCTTGTGGAAATCGAGGGTGATAAACTAACTCTCGTAGCAACTGATACACACCGTATGTCAGTGGTTAGTGGAAAAATTGCGAACCCGCCTGAGGAAAAGATGGAAGCCATAATTCCAGCACCAGTAATGCGAGAAATTCACAGGTTATTAAACGATGTGGAAAAACCAGTCCAGATTGCAATTGATGTCACGCACATGCAACTTGAAACCGAGGACTTAAAGTGCATAACTTTGAAAATGCAGGGTCAATTTCCAAACTACAAGCGTGTAATACCGACCCAATTTGCTCGCAAATTACTGGTTGATACTAAGGAATTCCTCGCCAAGATAAAAAGGGTTGCCCTCCATGCCAACGAAGATATACCCCAGATAATAATGCAAATTGGCAAAGAAAGGGTAACAATAATAGCTGAAGACCCCGAAGCAGGGAGAGGGAAAGGAAAAGAAACCGTAATTCCCATTGAATTTGAGGGAGAACCATTGACTATTGCGTTTAACGCAGATTTTATCACAGAATTTCTCTCAAATGTTGAAAGCCCGACAACGATTATTGAAATGAACGAAAACTATCAACCTGTTGTTCTACGCCCAACGTTGACAGGTAACGAGGAATGGCTTTATATAGCTATGCCGATGCAATTGCCAGAAATTTGACACTTTGACACTTGGGAGTGTTGAAATATTGTATGTTAAACGGTTGATAATGCGTAATTTCCGCATATACGCATACTCGGATATAACTTTGCCACCAGGGATTAACGTAATTTACGGAGATAATGCTCAAGGAAAAACAACGGTAATTGAAGCGATAGCATTGGCTTTAACGGGTGAATCACCAAGGACATCTCAGGAGAGGGAGATCTTGAGGATAGGCGAAAAGTTTGCTGTATCTCGCGCTTTTGTAAAGCTGGAAAATTCAGAAGAGCATCAGCTTGAGGTAATTTTAACAAATGGGAAGAAAACTTGGAACATAGATGGAAAAACAAGGAAGAAAGGGGAAGAGGGATGGGCTCCATTCCATGTCGTTTGCTTTCTACCACAGGAAGTTCAAATCGTCAGCGGTGAGCCGAGAAATAGGAGAGATTTACTTGACAAAGTTATTAGCCATTGGAGTTATAGCTACCATTTCAACTTACTCAATTACCGCCGAGCTGTTTCACAAAGGAACGCGCTCCTTGAATTGATAAATGAACAAAAATTGTCAGAAAAAGATGCAAAAGAAAGGATTTCACATTGGGACGCGCAGATTTTAAAATACGGTGTCAAAGTAATTGAAGCAAGACTTGAGTTCATAATGCGTTGGCAAACTTTTGTTTGTGATGTTTTTAAGGAAATCGGCGGAGAAGGTGAAATCAAAATGCGATATGTTTCGTCACTTGGAGAGGATTTGGAAAACCTATACTTCAGCGAAAGAGAGGCTTTGCCTAAGCGTTATTCCCAATTACTTGCTAAATCACTGCCGTATGATATAGAAAACACAGCAACAAGCGTTGGACCTCATAGAGATGATTTCCAAGTCCTCGTCAACGGTATTGACATACGAGATTACGGCTCATATGGGCAACAAAAACTCGCTGTGTTGGCTTTGAAGCTATCTCTTGGAAGAATGCACCAAGATGAAAGAAAAATGTCCTCCATTGTCCTCCTTGATGATGCTCTTTCACAACTTGATATCAAAAGACGGCATATGTTGCTTGAATATGTGAAAAAATACGAACAATGTATAATCACAACGACGACCATATACGATGTTCCGAAAAGCTTTTGGAATTCCTGTAGTTTTTTTATGGCAAGGAATGGGGAGGTAATAAAAACTAATGAGCGACAAGCTATCGCCAATCAGTGAAGTAATAGAGAAGTGGATGAAATCAAACCTTGGTCAAAATGTTAGGATAAAAAGCGAAGAAGCTGATGAGAAAAATGAACAACTGATAATAGCATGTTGGAGGGAAGTAGTTGGCACCAAGGTTGCAAGGATGATTAAACCTTACCACTTTGAACACGGAATTCTCTATGTTTACACCGAATCGTCAACATGGGCACAGGAAATTTCGCTCATGAAGTCAGATTTAATTTGGCGATTAAACAGGAAGCTTGGCAGTAATATTGTTTCCGATATCCGTTGTCGTATCGGAGCACCAAGAACGATTGCAACAAAGCAACGCACAAAACAAAGTAAACATATCGCCCCATCGCAAAGAGAAATTAAAGAAATAGAGCTTCCGCCTCAAACGCTGAGCAAGATTGAGGATACAGCTAACATGATAACTGATGAAGAACTGAGAAGCTTGGTCAAAAGAACCTTGATTCTTCACGCCAAACTAAAGATATGGCGTGAAAAGCACGGCTTCAAATTCTGCCAAAGATGCAATGATTTTTATGGACCGTGGGAAGAGGTCTGTCCTATCTGCCAAGCGAGGGCAGAGTAGGATGAATGACCTTAAAAGATCGTGGGAAATTGAACAAAAAGTTAAAGAATTACTTACGCGAGCGAACATAGAAAGGGCTCGAGGTAATTACGAAAAGGCTCTTGAGTTCGTCAAAAAAGCTGATGAGATCTCGCCAAATAATTCCAAAGTCCTTGAAGTTTATGGCGATATCTTGCAAGCACGAGGGAAGCTAAAGGAAGCTCTGGAAAAATACAACGCTGCATTGAAGAGTGAGCGCCGACAATCCATTGAGGAAAAGATAGCAATTGTTACCCTCAAAATTGCCGAAATAGAGAGGCGAGAGGAATTAAAGGCATGGCTTAGGGAACACCCAGAGTATCGCCCGAAGGGAAAGAACCCCACTATGGCAACAATTGCTTCAATGGCAATACCCGGTAGCGGGCAGATCTACAACGGTGATATTGCAAAGGGGATTATTCTGTTTGCTTTGTTCATTTTGAGCTTTATTGGCTGGTTCACACCACTATCCGACGCTCTTCATCAAGCTGCCAAAAGCTTCAACGCTATTGACGTTAGTTCGCTAAGGGAGGTAATGCGTAATTGGAGCATTTTTAAGCTAATTTGGACACTCTTCTCCTCCTTGCTATGCATCGGTGTGTGGACATATGCCATTGTTGAAGCAGGCATAACTGCACTTCAGCTAAGAAGGATTGCCCAGCTTGAGGTTGAAGAGGCTTTTAAGAGGCAAAAGGAAGAAAATGAGGCAAAATGAACAAGTTTTTGGCTTGTTAAATAACTGGTTGCTGCATTATCAAGTGTCTTGCTATGGCAGCGGTCGCAGAGATACTGAGGGGTAGGTCTTCAATCTGGCGTAGCAGTTCTGCCGTTTGCAGTATGAGCCTTTGCAAGTCACCCTCGTCGGCATCAGAGTAGGAAACAAGCTTCTCCCACTCAATGCCGAGCGCCCATGCATAGACGCATGCAGCCTTTCTTTCAGCTTCCCCAAATGGTGTTCTCCAGCCACCAAATTCGTCTGCGAAGCCTGATGGCTCAATCCCGAATGCGTCTTCAAGCGCTTCAATTTCAAGAACAAGGTCAGCAAGCTCTCTCAAATTCAACCGCTTTACCACAGCCCTTGGTGATCGTTCAGTTGTGAATGCAGCAGCCCACCCAGCCAGCATTTCGGGTGAGAGTTGATCTAAGAGCCCTCGCCTTATTGCCTCAACAACAAACAAAGAGCGTTCATGCCTTATGAGCAAAGCCCATTCGCCAGCACTTGTAAGATGCATGTTCTCATCAAGGTAGCCAAGTTCGGTTAGCAGTCTTGCACGGCGTTTAAACTGTTCTTTTATCTCGTGTCTTTTCCTTCTGCCTTTCCTTTGGCTCTTCCTTGCCCACTGATAGACTGCAAGGCTTTTTTCAAGTATGGCTAATGCGTCATCGTAGCTATAGCGTGATAACAAGTTGAGCACCTGATAATAGTGCACTCTAAATGCTGACTCAATTGCTTCTGGGGCTGAGTTGATGAGCTTTATCGCAAGCTCTATGTCATTTATGCTTCTTGGGACAATCAACACAAAGCCGATTTTATCCTTCCCTCTCCTTCCAGCTCTTCCTGTCATCTGATGGAACTCAAGTGCACTAAGAGGTCTTTCACCATGTTCATCCCTGACGACGAGCGTAGGGAGCACGACTGTCCTTGCTGGCACATCCAAGCCCGCTGCAAGTGTTGTTGTTGCAAATACTGCCTTTATGAGCCCCTCACGCAACATCCGTTCAACCATAACTTTCCAAGATGTGAGATGACCAGCATGATGAGGCGCAACCCCAGCGTGGATCAAGTATGGCAAGAGTGGGTGCTGTGCAAGCCTTTCATTTTGCTCAATCATCCTTATGACAAATTCTTCCCTCTCACGCTTTCCCTCCATTGAAAACCTTTTGAACGCGTATACTGCCCTGTCGCAGTCTTTCCTCTTCGGCAGGAAAATTATCGCTGGTAGTAAACCAAAGTGGCGGAGTGAGGCTACTATGCCAACTACGTCAACACTTTTGTGAATAAGCCTTTTAGCACTACGGATGTTTTTCTCGCTGTTGCACGGTAATGGTCTTCCATCCTTGTCAATGAAGCCGTAGCGCAATGGCACAGGACGCTCGCGACTTATCACCAAAGACGGTCTAATGCCTCTCACCTTTTCCATCCAACCCGCTATTTCATCTGCGTTTGATATTGTTGCCGAGAGCAAAAGGAATCTGCTTTCATTCGGTGCGAGTATTACTACTTCCTCCCATGTTGTCCCTCTTTCAGGGTCAGCTATGTAATGGGCTTCGTCAAGGATGATTAGTTCAGGCGCACCAAAGCCACTGTAAAGGGCATTCCGTAGAACTTCCGTCGTTGCAACTATGATCGGCGCTGTCGTGTTTTCTCTTCTCTCGCCAGTTATCAAACCGACATTCTCATCACCAAAAAGCTCGCGAAAAGAGTCATACTTCTGGTTTGATAGAGCCTTTAGCGGTGTTGTATACCAACTTCTTTTCCCTTCCTTGAGCCATTTTACAATCGCCTGCTCAGCTATCCATGTTTTTCCGCTACCAGTTGGTGCTACGACAATGACATCGTTGTTAACGATTTCTTTCAAAGCTTGCTCTTGGAATGGTGAAGGTGTAAAAGGCTGTGGTTCTGGTTCGCCCATCCCTTCAAGGAAACGCATCACCACTCTATCAAGTTTTTGAGCACCTGCCACCTTTTTCCTTCTCAACTGTGTTTTCACCACCTGCGTTTTGTAAGCTTACACTATTCCAGCCGAAAGTAGGTCTTGAACATCAAGCATCCCAATCGGTCGTCCATCATCGTCAATTACTGGCAAGTCATCAATTGAGTGCAACTGCATTAACCTCAAAGCCTCTGTAGCAAGCGCATCTGGTCCTATTGTTTTTGGGTTCCTTGTCATCACATTTGTTATTGGCTCGTTGAGGATGTTTATGTCCCTTAGTATTGCCCTCCTCATGTCGCCGTCGGTAACTATGCCTATTAGCTTTCCATCTTCGTCAACGACAACACAAGCTCCAGAACGAGCTTTCGTTATTGCAGCGTATGCCATCATCGCTGGTTGATCGTATTTGACCTTAGCAAGCCTATCACCAGTGCGCATCAAGTCTCTGACCCTCAAAAGTAGCCTCCTACCGAGTGCGCCACCGGGATGGAAGCGCGCAAAGTCTTCCTTTGTGAAGCGACGCAACTTCATAACTGCAAGAGCAAGCGCATCACCAACAGCAAGAGCGAGTGTCGTTGAAGCAGTTGGAGCAAGGTTCAGTGGGCATGCTTCCCTCTCAACGGAAATATCAATCACGACATCGGAACTGCGTGCAAGCAATGAAGATTTGTTCCCAGTTAGAGCTATTATCGGCACACCTATTCGCTTTAGCGCTGGAAGTATCAGGCGAAGCTCGTCAGATTCACCGCTGTATGAGATAGCGATTAAAAGATCATCAGGCGTTACAGCGCCTATGTCACCGTGAACACCTTCAGCCGGATGAAGAAACAAAGCCGGTGTGCCAGTGCTACAGAGTGTTGCTGCAACTTTGCGAGCTATAGCGCCTGACTTGCCTATACCTGTGACAACAACTTTCCCCTTACAGTTTAGAATCATGCGGATAGCTTTGACGAACTCCTCACCGATACGCCCAATTGCCGTAGTTATTGCCTCAGCCTCTATACGCAACACATCGCGCGCAAATTCAACTACCTCGTTTGAGTCAAAACCTTTGTCAACATCATTTTGTCCCTTTAGCTCTTTCGCTTCGTCATGCATGCCTGACTTCACTCCCAGTCCGAGAGTTTGCTTTAACGGGAGGGCTGCTTCCTTGGTCCCACCTTGCTCAAGTCAAAGGGCTTGAAGCCAAGTTTGAAGGCTGGGGATGTGGGCTTGAGGCTGAAGTCAAATTTTTCTGGCGCAACGAACTGCGGGTCGGCGATGATGGAGTTTTTGTCCATCCCTTTCGCTCGCCATTCATCCCAAGTCAGGTTGCCAAAGCGGATAGGTCCTCCGCCTTCCCGCCAGTAAAGGTTGCGGTCAAACTCAAAGTTGAAGTCAATCCCGCCCGCAAGCCATTGCTCTGTCCGCCCAATCACGATG
>JBGOEV010000048.1:0-16986 GCA_041538025.1 Candidatus Thermosaccharophagus gerlachensis
TTGAGGAGCCAGTTGAGCAAGAAATACCCGGCATCACACAAATTCAAATGCGCCCAGAGATTGGTTTAACATTCGCATCGTCGTTGAGGAGTGTCCTCCGTCAAGACCCGGATATCATACTTGTTGGCGAAATAAGGGACAGTGAAACCGCAGAACTTGCTATAAGAGCTGCAATGACAGGTCACTTGGTTCTCTCAACACTTCACTCAAACACTGCTGCAAGCGCTATACCGAGGTTAAGGGATTTAGGTGTTCAACCTTTCTTGCTCGCTTCGTCCCTGCTTGGTATAGTTTCGCAAAGGCTTTTGAGGCTTAACTGTCCAAAGTGTATGCAACCGTATTCACCATCTGATGTTGAAATAAGGGCGATTGGATTAACGCTCTCCGAAGCAAGTAAATTTAACTTCATGCGTGGAGAAGGATGCTCCTATTGCGACATGACCGGCTACTATGGTAGAGTCGCCATATTTGAGATATTGCCTGTGACATCGGTCATTCGTTCACTCATAATACGAGATGCACCAGAAAGTGAAATTGAGAATGCAGCTGTCAGCGAAGGTATGACAACGCTTCGTGAGAGCGCCATCAAAGTGCTCGCTGAAGGTAGGACAACAATTGAGGAGGTCATCGCTGTCCTCGCGACACCTGAGGAAGAAAAACGCTGTATACGTTGTGGCTTCCCGATATTTGATAGCGACTTCGTTTATTGTCCAAGATGCCATACACAGCTTTTGAACATTTGCTCGAAGTGCGGACGCACATTGAAGTTGGGATGGAGTATATGCCCATATTGTGGTGAAGGTATTGAGCCAATATCTGCACGCCTCTCAGAAGAAGTGAATAGGCACTTGCAACAACTTGATAAGCTCTATAAGATTGGGTTGGCTGTGACATCGGAACTTAACATAGATAAGATACTTAACACCGTAATGGATGCAGCTATGAGTTTGCTTGATGCCGATAGCGGTTCAATCATGCTCCTTGATGAGGCGACAAAAACATTGCGCATTGCATGCTATCGCGGGCTTGATGACGACATAGTAGCAACGACAAGAGTTCCACTTGGTGAGGGAATAGCAGGGAAGGTAGCGAAAGAAGGGAGACCAATACTCATATCACCAACAAGTGTTGATGCAAGCATAAAAGGCTTGCTGCATAGGGATGAAATAGTTTCATCCATGGCTGTGCCACTGCAAGTGAGAGGGCAAACGCTTGGCGTTCTTTGTGTCAACAGCACTCGCAAAAACAGGTTGTTCAATGAAGAAGACTTAAAGCTCACATTCGCGCTTGCCACATATGCAGCAATAGCAATTGATAACGCAAGGCTATCTGCAATCTCGGATTATGAGCAGTTTGAAAGGGTGCTCGTAACGGTCGTCTCACAAAATGAACAGCGGTTAATCGGTAGAAGGGGACATGCAAGGAGGGTCTCGGCACTTTGTAAACAATTGCTCATTGAGATGGGATACGAACCAACTTATGCACAGCGCTTTGCGATGGCTGTCTTAGGTCATGAAGTTGGTTTGATAGCACTCCCAGACAGCATCTTAAACAAGCAGGGGAAGCTCACAAGGTCAGAAAGACAACTGCTCGAGCAATTCCCACTTTACTCCGAGCAGTTCATCAAACTCATACCTCAACTTAGCGAGTTTTCATCTGCCATAAGGCATCACATGGAAAGGATTGATGGCAGTGGCTACCCAGATAGACTCATGGGTCCGCAAATACCGAAGTTGGCGATGGTTATAGCAGTTTGCGATGTTTACGACGCGCTCCTGTGCCTCCGCCCTCATAGACCACCGCTATCTCCAGATGAGGCAATAGCTGAGCTTAATAAATTGGCTGGAAGACAGCTTGATGCCGAAATAGTTTCAATGTTCATTAGCATGTTGGAGAAGCAAAACGTCATTACAAAGCAAGGTTCTACAACTACAACCGAGCTCACAAGCTGAAGCTATGTTCTGCTTCGCTGCTTCCGCAAGATAACCACCACTAAAGTTGCGAGTGCCAGAAGTAGCATTAGCGCACCTACAAAATGGGTCAACTCAAAAGTCGTCTTCTGCAGTTGCAGTTTTATTTCATCGCACCCTACAGTGTATCCACCGGAAGCTGGGTTTTTACCAACAGTGCGCAGTGTCAATGCGTGCAAGCCGCGCCTTAATTTGGCATAGCCAATGTCGACTTCCATCATCTTCTCAGTTTGCGAGTAGCTGTCCACAACTTCTCCAACCCTTTTACCGTCAACAAGCACTTCAAACATACCGCCGCTTGGCATTCCAGCGATCGTCATTGAGATGCTATAAACACCGGATTTGAACGATGGCAGGAGGAAAGTCATACTTTCACCAGCTCGCTTTGCATCAAGCTTGAGATACGCCCCACCTCTCCACGGCGGTTCAGCTCCAAAGCGTTTGCGTATTTTTGGTTGTCTTGAAGAAGACAAGATGAACATGCGTTCAGCCTGATAGCCAGCTAATGTTGGTTGCAAAACGATGTAATCAATGAAGAGGGGTTTCCCATCAACTGATTCAATCGTGAGCCTTCGTTTACCAGCTTTTAGTGGTTTCGTCACACCAAGCCCGATTTGATGCCAAGCCAATTCCTCGTCTGAATATCCGTTAATCGTTCCACCAACTGCCTGCCCGTCAACAAAAACCCTCGCTTTACCACAATGTTTTTTTGCGAGCAATCCCAGAGCGACTTCGTAGGAGCCGTCAATGTTCGCATCAAACTCAAGCGAAAGGCGTTCCATCGGCTTCTTAGGCTCAAAGAGGATGCACCTGCCGCCACTTAAGTCAACCGTTTCACGCCATTCACCTTCCCAGAGCGAAGAAAGGCGATATGGTGAGCACTTCTCACCCTGAAAGATAACTTTCGCATTTCCCTCAACCACTTTTAGTTCCTCAGCCTCCAGAGCACCTTTTGCTCTTTCAAGTGGTGTGAGCGTGAAATAATCAATAACGGCGTTAGCCTCCTTTCCATTGTCGCTCCATAGGCATAAGTTCAATTTCAACTCTCCCTCCTCCAGCCAACGACGGAGCAAGTTAACGGTGTGCACTCCGCGCATGAGCTTAAGCGTTTTATGGACTTCATCAACCGATACCTCCACACATAGATCATCAGTAGCGAAGTAGCGGACAAACACATCGTAAGTATCGTTCCTTGGCACTTTTAACATGGTGGCAAATTGCATCTTCCTTGTGCCGTTGATGATGATACGAACTCCTTTGCCATTGCTCAACTGTGTTGGTAGGGAGTCATCTTCAACCACCTTCAGGGTATGAGCGTTTCCTTGCTTAACGCTGACTTGCAAATCTTCAGCCTCTTGGGCATCTGGTTCGCTGAACGGTGGCGGAATGAGCTCTTCAAGAGGTGGTGGTGATGGAAGCTTTGCGTGTGGCTCAGTTTGATACCAGAATGCAACACTCCTGTAAAGGCACCCGGGACAGTTGTTGTTTGGACCATGTTCAATGGATGCTTCTATCGTTTTGCTGAACGGTATGCAATCGGTCAGCATCCACCTATAAAGTGCTGAGCGGGTTTTCGCTCCAAGGAGTATCGGTGTCCCAGCGAATGGTGTTGCATAGCTACCTGAGATGAAATACCAACCGCTGTTAAATTCGTCCTCGGTGCCAGTGCCACGAATTGTCGTTTCCCCATCCACTTTAATGTTCAAGTCACCTTCATAGCACTCAAGTGATTTTCCGACTATGACAAGGATGATGCCAACAAGATGCCCTCTACCATTTGTGCGCAAGATGGTATGCGGGATTCCTTGCTTCGTTAAACTGCAGTTGAGCCATGCATGTAGCCTGCCGAGCTTCCTCTCGTCTAATGGCAGGTTGGAGCGCCACGCGTTACACTCTACCTTCGCTTGCTCGCTTCCATCGTTAACTACTGAAAGGATTGCCGAGCGTGAGAAAGGCATTGGTAAGCGGAAAACGAGTTGTTCCCATCTCACATCAACAAACAGTGAATTGAACTGCACCCACCCAAACGGGATACACATCATGTATGCTATTGGCACATCAATGCTTGGATTTGTTTCCCCGTCCCAATATGCCCTCAGCCTGAGCGAGTGGAGAACTTTGAGCTTCGTTGGGTTGATTCTTAGCGCAATGCAAGTGAGCATACCTTCGCCTCGCAACTCAAAAAGCCTCTTTTCTACCTTTGGAGGTATAATCACGCTTGAAGTTATGTCAGGTGGCTTGGCTTGCGTTGGCATTTGCATCCATTTGGTCAATCTCTCCAATGCCCGTTTGCATTGCATAGTCTGCTGTTCATGATGGACAGCGCTCGGAATGATGTGATATGTGATTTGGTAATAAAGCGAAGACGGGTTTTCAACCTCGATGCGCGCAAGCTTTTTGAAAGTTATCGGCACATAGCAATAACCGCCACCACCTTCCTTCCCAACAAGCTGACTTACAAACGGCATCCTTCGCTGTTTGAAGAAATCCACGAATGGCATTTTGAGCATGGGTTGATGCTCATAATCAATGTAGATGCGTATTTCGCCCATCGGGTTTGCAGACCAAATCCTGTAGATGCATCCACTACCTTTTACATCAAGCAATGTCGCTACATTTGATCGCAAGCTGATAAAATGCCCTTTATCATCGTTTCCGCCAGTTGGGTCGCTCGAAGAAGCTTGGAATGCCTTAGCTCGCCGAAGTATTGGGGCAGTCAGTATGTCGAATGCTTCCCAACCTACTGGTTCGTAGTTTAAGCCATGCAGTTGTTGTGTGTTTGCATGTGATGTATCTTGGATTGTAAGCCATGCTATCAGAACAACGGCTAAGTAGAGCATGCGTTGCCACCTCTGTGATGCATCCGTGGGAAGTAGATACCGCATTTGTAGATGCGTGGTTTTAGAAGTGGAACTTATCTATGTTCTCCTTTGTGAACTTGACTGGTGGACCGAGTATAATTTCGTCGCCACGCACTTCAACTTCTCCAAGCCTGCCTGCTTTAAATTTTTTGATGCCAGCTTTGAGTTGACCATCAAGGAGAGCCTTCGCTGCATACACGACGAGGTAACCAAGGTCAACGGGGTTCCACAGGATCACTGTTTTAACAGTGCCATCCTTGACGAACGGTCGCATAACATTTGGCGTTGAGAGACCGACAACTGCAACCTTTCCTCTTTTACCCATATCTCTAACTGCCTGTGCTGCCCCGGGGAAGGCAACCGAGGATATGGCGAAAACCCCTTTCACATTTGGGTAGGCACGCAATATCTCTTGTGTCTTCTGGTAGGCAAGTTGCTGGTCCTCTTCCGATGGCTGGATTGTGAGCAGTTTCATCTTTGGGTATTTCTCACGCATTCGTTTTTTCATCCACTTCATCCACTCGTTCTGATTTGGTGCTGTAAGTGAGCTTGTAACGATTGCAACGCTCGCGTCGCTACCAACCTGCATTGCCATTTCATCAACGAGTGAGTAGCCTACATCTTGAAATGTAGCTTGGTTGCAAAAGAACTCGCGTTTTGAGCGCTTTGGGTCAGCATCTGCGTCCCATGTGAGAACTCTTATGCCAGCCTCCCTTGCTTTGCGCAATGAGCCAGCTATAGCCACAGGATCGTTGCAGGAAACCGCAATAACATCGGGCTTCCTGAGTATCCATGTCTCAATCAGCTGTATCTGCGATTCAACTTTTGCTTCTGTTGGTCCCTCATAGATGAGCTTTATGTTGCCTATCTCCTTCGCTGCCTCCATTGCGCCACGCTCACACGCATTGAAATAGTCAATACCCTTTATCTTCGGCACCATGAGGAGTGTGATTGTTTTTCCAGCTTGCTGTTGCGCTGTCTCTTTAACTTCTTTCCTTGTGCACCCAATAAGCAATGCGGTGATGAAGAGACACATGACCAGAAAGAGGCGCATTGCGAGAGTTGTCCCCTTCGCAGTTTTCGGTTTCATCTTCTCCCCCTCCTACGCAGCATTTGATCTATCGCTACACTCACGATCAACAAAGCTCCTATGACCATAGTTTGTCCCTCGGTGCGCACAAGCTGTAATGTGAGTATCCTTCTGACGAGCGCTATTAAGAGCAACCCGAGCGATGTTCCAAGGATACTTCCTTCACCACCTGAAATGCTTGCGCCACCAAGCAACACAGCTGCAATAGCGTCAAGTTCGTATCCGATGCCAGCATCAGCTCTTGCTGTGCTTGTCCTTGAGACAAGTATAAGCGCAGAAAGAGCAGCGCATACACCACTGTATGCATACAGGGAAAGCTTTAAGGCTCTAACTGGTATTCCCGTAAACAATGCAGCAGTCTCGTTTTGCCCTATGGCGTAAACGTATCTCCCAAAGACAGTCTTTGATGCTACGAACGAAGTGAGCGAAGCCAAAAAGGCGAAGATTAAAAGCTGCACAGGTATGCCAAAGATGTAGTGTTGTCCCAGAACCAAAAAGGCGTCAGGGAAGCCACTGAATGGCTTTGCTTGGCTGATGCCATATGCTAAACCACGGTAAACAGCCATGGTTGCCAGCGTGACTATCAGTGGCGGAACGCTTATGTAAGCTATGACAGCTCCGTTCAGAGCGCCAGCGAGCATTCCAATCAAAAGGGTCACAAGCGCACTCAACCATATGTTGAGTTTCAATTTTGCCCATCCTATCGCAAGCACAATGACACATAGTCCAACCATTGAGCCAACGGAAAGGTCAATGCCACCACTTATGATGATCAAAGTCATTGGTATAGCCAGCAACCAAACTTCAATGAAATGCCTTGACATGTCAAGCAAGCCAGATAGGTTTATCGTGCGCTCAACAAGCCCGTTTAAACAGACCATGATAAGGATGAACACAAGCAGTAGCCGTTCTCGCATCTCCCAACTCTCCCAACCCCTAAGTTTGCCACTGCTCAATATCTCTAACTAACATCTTGGAGCAACTGAGCGCCCCTTTTCTCTTCAATCACCGAACACCCCTATGGTGCATCATCATTGTGAATTCGTATGCTTACGGATGGTAGAAGTGATATGACCATGGATTGCCAAGAGCATTCAATCAGCCGCAAAAGGGTGAGGGTGTATGAGATTGAAAGGGAGTGAGTTTGAGCATCTTGCTGGGGCTCTTGAAAGGTCTTACAGGCTGATGTTATGGTCTACGCATGTGCGTTGGATCGGGCTTGGTATAGCCGTTTTCACTCTTGTGGGGTCGGTCAATATCAACCCAAACACATTCACTGGGGCGGTCATATGTTTTTCGCTATACAACCTCATCATCGTTTTGCTCACAGCCAGCCCGAAGCGATACAGGCGCTGGCACAAAATTGTAAGCGTTGGTGTCCCAGCACTTGATCTGCTCGCTGTCACAACAGCTTTATCAGTTCCAACTCCAAGTTCAGAGCTTCTCAGCGCCTTTTACATCTTGCCAATTGTTTTTGTTTCAGCCTCTTACGGTCTTGCATATGGATTGATGATGACTGGGTTTGCATCGGCATCGCTTTGGATAGCCCGATACTTCCTTGCAAATCAATTCCTCATCCCAATCTACTGTGGGTGGGTTGCCCTGTTCTTCTTCACATGCTTTGGGACATTCTTTGCAACTCCTCTCTTCCGAAAGATGCATAAAGTTGGCGAGCTGTTCAAGCGCATTGAGGAGCTTTATCAACTTGGCGGTGAGCCACCTCACCCTGACAGGTTAGGGCTCGCACTCCAACTGGCTGTTGATACTGCGCAGATCCACATTGAAGCTTCCCATACGCTCCTCTACCTCTATAGCCCCGTATCAAAAATGCTTGAACTGCGTCATTTCCAACCGCCAGATGCAGCGAATGAATTCCCGTTGAGCATGTCACCTGGGCAAGGTATCGTCGGGCATGTTTTTCAAACCGGTGTCCCATCTCTTTTTGGGGAAGTTAACATCGGTGTTACAAGCACTATGATTGAAGAGACATACCAACAACAAATGCCACCATACAGAACATTTATGGCTGTGCCTGTGCGAACTGGTGAGGGAGTAGTTGGTGTGCTTGTAGCATATGGTTCGCATGATAGAGATCCTTTTACACCCGATGATTTAAGGTTGCTTTCACTGATTGCTGCGCACATAGCTTCGGCTCTTGAGAATGCACGCATACTTCAGGAGTTACAAAAAGTCTCGCAGGTAGATCAGCTGACCGGCGTCTACAACAGGCGCTATTTTGAGCTGATGTTGAACAAAGAGTATAACAGAGCGTTGAGATACAGTTACCCACTGAGCCTTATAATGCTTGACTTGGACAACTTCAAGCATTGCAACGACACATATGGGCATCCAGCAGGCGATGAAGTGTTGAGAAGGGTAGGTAAGTTACTCAAAACCAACTTGCGTGAATCGGACATACCTGCAAGATACGGTGGTGAGGAGTTTGCCGTTATTCTTCCACACACGCCTTTAAACGGTGCTAAAACTGCAGCAGAGAGAATAAGGCAAAAGGTTGAGCAAATGGTGTTTCACTTTGGCAACCCACCAGTTGAGTATCGTATCACACTCAGTGCCGGCGTTGCTGCTATTGGTCCAACGATTACAACCCCGCAAGACCTCATAAAAGCAGCTGATGAGGCTCTCCTAAGAGCGAAGGCGAGAGGTAAGAATAGGGTTGAAGTTGTAACATCAGCCGAGTTTGCCCCTATTGTTGCTTTAGAGGGTAGCACTGCATAAAAGCCAAAGTGAATCAAACTGTGGCTGTAAACCTATCAAGCGATGTTGAGAGATCAGATAGCAGAGGCAAAGGGCGCGGCTTTTGATAATAAGCTTTTGAGCATAGCAAAAACTCCTCAATGAGGTTATGTGTGTGCAATGCCATCGCTACAGCAAGGCTTTTCTCAGCTCGTCCCATCTTGCCCCAACCACCATCTTCAAACTGCAACTTCAACAGGAGTGGTATAGCATGCCTTACTTGCTTCCTTGCGCATTCGTCTTCTGTGCTACCAAGCCCATAAAGCACAATGAATGTGAATGATACATCGTAGTTCCATATCCCATCACTTTGCTGTTGTGCTTCAAGCCAGAGCAAAATTTCTTGGCTCACAAGCGTTGCTTCCATCGTTCCTTCGTTTGACAACGCCATGAGCATGTAGACAGCGCAGGGCAAACAGCATAGTCCATCACTAAGGTATTTGTCAATCAACCACTTGATGGCACGCTTGCATTGCTCGCTTCCTTCCCTCCATCTTTTCAAGCCCAAGAGCACATAACTTGTGAAGCCAAGCGAAAAGGACCCAAAAGAGAACTCACCACCGTCAAGTGCTGGATAAACGGTTGGCACTGAATGACGTTCATAGAAGTTACCATCGCAAGTTTGATGTGCCTCAACAAACTCAATTGCCTTCACAACCTGCGGATGAGAAGGCTCCACATCAAGGTGCGATAGTCTCCATAGTTCATACGCTGTCCATCCAACCGAACCCTTAAAGCTACCTCTTGGGAACTGTGATGCGAGTATGCCTCTCCTTAGCTTCTCAATCAGTGGCACATCCCTCTTCAACTTAAATCCGAGAAGCTCCCTTCTTGCGATTAACCCTTCAAGTGTTTGGCTACGCCAGAGGAATGCAAACGGATGCCTCGGGAACGCCCTCAGCTCTTCAATAAAGGACTCCAGTTTCGTTTTTTCGTTTCTCTTCCTTTCGTTCCCTATCGTCACAATGCACCCCTCAACTACGGCTCATTTAAGCGATCCCCTGTGAGCAGTCACTTCCTCTTAAGTTTTCTGTGCCATTCATAGATTTTGTTGAGCGCCTCAAGCGGTGTAAGTGTGTCTGGGTCGATACGCTCAATCTCTTCAATTATCGGGTGTTGCTGGATCTCAAACAGCTTAAGCTGTATTGGTGGCATTATCTCTTTTGCAGCCTCATGCGTTGGTGCTATACGCTTTGCTCCGTCGGTGCTTTCAAATTGCCTAAGCACTTCCTTTGCTCGCTCTATCACTTTAAGTGGCAGTCCAGCGAGCCTTGCCACCTGTATCCCGTAGCTTTTATCGGTCCCACCAGGAACGATTCGGTAAAGGAAGACAATACCATCGCCTTCTTCCTTTACAGCAGCTCTAAAGTTTCTCACCCTCGGCAATAGCCTCTCAAGTTCGTTCAAGTGATGGAAATGTGTTGCGAATAGGCATTTAGCACCTATCTCATGGATGTATTCGGCAACAGCCCATGCTATGCTAACGCCATCATAAGTGCTTGTGCCACGCCCAACCTCATCAATGAGTATGAGGCTTTTTCGTGTTGCGTTGTTGAGTATGTTTGCTGTCTCGTGCATCTCAACCATGAATGTGCTTTCTCCTGTGGCTATGTTATCGTGAGCACCAACTCGGGTGAATATCCTATCAACAACGCCTATCTCAGCATAGGCAGCTGGCACGAAGCACCCCATTTGAGCCATAAGGACGATGAGAGCGACTTGGCGAAGGTATGTTGATTTGCCCGCAGCGTTTGGTCCTGTGATTATCAGCAGTTGATTTGATGTTGAATCAAGCTCACAATCATTTGGCACAAATGGCTTGTCGCGTTGCATCCGCTCAATCACTGGATGCCTCCCTGATTTTATCCTTATGCGGTCACCGTCGTTAACAATTGGTCTTGTGTATCCGTATCGGTCAGCGAGTTCAGCGAAACAGAGCAAAACATCAAGCGTTGCTATCGCTTGTGCTGTGGTTAGAAGTTCGTGGCTCCGTTTCGCTATTTCTTCTCTTAGTTCGCAGAAAAGCTGATACTCAATTTGGCAGATGCGTTCCTGCGCACCAAGAACCTTCGCTTCAAGCTCTTTGAGCTGTGGAGTAATGAAGCGTTCCGCATTCGCCATTGTCTGCTTTCTGATGTAGTCGTTTGGGACAAGATGTAGGTTTGATTTTGTCACCTCAATGTAGTAGCCAAAGACTTGGTTATAGCCTATCTTGAGTGACTTTATGCCGGTGCGCCTTCTCTCTTGCTCTTCAAGTTGAAGAATCAGTTCCTTCCCATTAGCGCTTATTCTACGCAGTTCGTCAAGCTCTTCGTGATACCCATCTCGTATGATACCACCCTCACGGACTGTTACTGGGGGATCGTCTGTTAGTGCTCTTTTAAGGAGTTGGTTCAAATCATCGCAAGTGTGCATTTGAGAACGCAGTTCCTGTAGGAGTTCGGAACGAGCTTCGGAAAGAGTTGAGATGATCTTGGGCATGTTCTCAAGTGCAGACCTTATGAGAGCTAAGTCCTTAGGATTTGCAGTATGTGTTGCAGTTCTTCCAACAAGCCTTTGCAAATCAGGCATTGACCGAAGGTGTTCTCTAAGGTTTCCACGAAGCACTACATTTTTGAGCAGTTCCTCAACAGCATCCAAGCGTTTGTTTATCTCAGGAACACTAAGCAACGGATGAAGCAGCCAACGCCTGAGAAGCCTGCTTCCCATCGGTGTTATTGTCATGTCAAGCACTGACAGCAGGCTACCATGATACTCCCCGAGTATAGTTTGCGTGAGCTCAAGGTTGCGCCTTGCTGATGCATCAAGGATCATAAATTGGCTTAGCGAGTATGTGCTCAGGGTGCGTATATGCTCAAGCACAGCCATGTGTGTCTCTTTCAAATAGGAAAGGACCATCGCTGCTGCTGTTATCGCAGCATCCATACCTTCACATCCAAAGCCCTTCAAAGATGCTGTCCCAAAATGGCTCATAAGTAGCTGTGCAGGCGATGTGATTACGAATTGGTCAAGCTGATAAGGGGTGATGCGTGGCGAGCATGAATTGAGAAGTTGAGACACGATGGATGCGTCCTCGGAGATGCTATGCGGGAGCAAAAGCTCGGCAGGTTGCAACCTCCCAAGCTCATCTGCGACAGCACCAAAGCCATTCGTTATGTCAATCTCGGTTATGGCAAACTCGCCAGTGGAAACATCAGCTACCGCAAGACCACATTTCTGCCATTTCTCATCCGGGTAAAGCGCCACAAGGAAGTTGTTTTCTTTGGCATCCAAAAATGGTTCTTCAACGACCGTCCCCGGTGTTAGAACCCTTATCACTTCCCTACGCATCAGTCTTCTTCCAGAAGCGGTTTCGTCAAGCTGCTCGCATACCGCAACCTTGTAACCGGCTTCAAGGAGCTTACCGATGTAGCGCTCAACTGCGTGATGTGGTATGCCACACATCGGCAATCTGATGCCTTTTCCGAAGTCACGGGATGTTAAAACGAGTTGCAGAACTTGTGAGCCTACCTTTGCGTCTTCACCAAACATTTCATAAAAGTCGCCGAGGCGGAAAAGCAAAATGACATCTGGATAGCGTGCTTTGATTGATTGATATTGGCGAAGCATCGGTGTCACTTTGTCCTGACGGCTTTCCATCATCACAAAAACACCCCATCATGCCACCAATGTGGCATGCTCAATTTCCAATTTTAGCTCCTTGTATTTGGAGGGTAGCTTTTAGATGGGAACTTCAAAGTCCCCAGTGGGCATTTATGTCGGATTGATAACATTCAACTTTGCCATCAAGCACATCTTTGACTTTCACTTGGTTTCCAGTTGCTGCCGACTCATAAATCGCTATTGCAACTGCTTCGTCAATCATTCCGTCTTCAGCGGTTACCTCCGGCATCCGTCCACTCCTTATTGCGTCAAGGAAGTCATAGCACTCTATCGCAAATGGGTCAGTGATATTGTGAGGGAAGAGGCGTTGCCTTTGCTCATCACTCAAGCTCTCCAAGAATTCGCCTTGCAGTTCTGAAAGCCTTCTTACTCTTCCATCCAGCCTGTGTATTAGTGCGCCAGAGAATGGACCATGGAATGCATCACCTGAGTCAATCAACGTGCCTTCAGTGCCATAGTAAACAACATGCGTAAACTGATGTCCAGGTGCTGCCGATGTGTAACTCCAGAAACCAATAACACCAGAGGCGAAGTTGAGCACAGCCATCCATGTGTCTTCACGGAAGTCATAAACGATTTGCCCATCCTTGTTGTGTGGGCGTTTCTGCAATTGCTTCACCTGAGCATATACGCTCTCAATCTCGCCGAAGAACGTCCGCAGAGTGTGGATGTAATGCACACCGCTGTCAAAGACCAATCCGCCACCACCAAGGTATCTATCAACTCGCCAGTGCCATTTTGGTGCATTCTGTTCGCTCGGTGGCGGACTCCATGAAACCTGTTGCGCATAAAACAGCCTTGGCTCACCTATCAACTTACAGTCGTGTATTGCCCATCTTGCGGTTCTTGCTGGCAGGCTTCTGAAGCACTGCTCCGCGATAGCAGCTATCTTGTTAAAACGCTTTGATGCCTCAACGATCACGCTTGCTGCCTTGATTGTTATGCCTACAGGCTTCTCCAAAAGCACATGCGCTCCAGCTTCCATGCACTTCGTGGCGTGGATGTGATGAAGAGCATGAGGAGTGCATATGTCAACTGCATCAATTTCTTCGTTGCGCAGCATTTCATCAATGTCGGTGTAGACGTGTATCTTCTCGCTTTGGGCTTGTGATGCCTCCTCAGCAAACGAGTTGGCGCGTTCTTCAACGGGATCGCACATGGCTACGAATTTGAAAAGCCCCGGTTCGTGGCGTTTGATCTCAATATAGCCCCTCAAATGCGCTCGTGCGATACCTCCACAACCGATGATGGCGAGCTTTATTGGTTCATGTGACGGCATCCTTTTTCACCCCCCATGTTGCTTGGTCGCATTTCTGCCTATCAAATGATAACGCATCGCTTACCATCATCATCTTGACCAACGTTCCCGCAATGGCAGCATCGGCGGGAATGGTGCATGTGGTTCGGTTTGATACCAGTAGGCAACCGATGCTATATCATCGGTGAGCGGTTGATATTTGCCGTTTGGATACCATCCAAGTGCCTGTATTGTCACCCTAATGTCATGCTTAAAGCGTATTGGGTCACATATGTGCCACCTATAAAGGGCGTGTCTTGGCACTTCACCGGGTTCGTTGCGGAAAAGCGGATAGCCAAGGAAAGGCGTGCAATATGTTTGTCCACCAAAGCCCCATGCACCACCAAAATAGTCCTCAGTCCCAGTGCCACAAATTGTCGGATACTCTGTATCGCCGTCAATGTAGAATTTGACCTCACCTTCACCCCACCAACCGTTTGAAAGTTGAGTCCACGCTATGAAAGTCCCAACATAGTGTCCACGCCCAACAACACCATCAAGGATTGTATGTTCTGGGTGTTCTCTCCTTGTCATTGAGCGACGCCATTGCGCATGGAAATACGCAGCACCATCGGGTATATCCGTTAGAGAGTAGGTGATTTGATAAAAGAAGCCACCGATGTCTTCCCAGTGTTGGTTTTCAATCGTTATAAGCGCGCGCTTCCTAAATGGCATCGGGAAGTAGCAGTTGAAGCCACCGGATGGGTTGACAACAATCGGTAGTGAGTTCACATTGTATCGCAGTCCATGCCCATTACAGAAGAAGTCGCCAAGTGGCACTTCAATTGACGGTGTCTCCTCATCGTCCCAGTAGAAGCGCAGAATGCAACTCCTATAAGCGCGCACATCAACGGTCATCCAGATGTGCTGTATGATGCCACTTCCAGTTATCTCAGCCAGCTTTGTGGTGCTGTTTGCTGGGAGCGTTATGCAAGGGCGAACTTTCCAACCAACACCAAGTTCGGATGCTGGGCTCTTTTCATCAGGTATTGCCATCGCTCCTTTCCCTTTCTCACCAGTTGGATTCTCAGCCGATATGGAGCGTGTCTCCGCATCGGAAAGAATTGGTAGCATGCCAAAACAGCATACACCACATTGCCACATTGCCATCGCTATCACCTCCATCGAGATTTCTTCTTAGGTAGGCATGCCCCATGCTATAGGCTTTATGGTAAAAGTATATCCTCACCCGCATGCAAAAGTGTGTTCATCAGTCTAAACGAGATCAGTTCAAACCAACGAGCACGCTCCAAAGCCCTGATTTGTCCCTCCACACATTGATGGACAACAAGAGCAATCTATGCACGGGCTCTGGCTTGTAGCTAACGATGCATCAACAGCAATGCAACTTATGCGGAGGAACAAGAGGCATGGGACGTGGGACTTTTGGAACTTTATCAAAGCGATTAACGAAGGTCTTGCAATATGCTAAACTGAAATTGCTCTCCTGAATCAAAGCAGTTTGTGAGGGAGGTGAACAAGGTATGGCAACCGTTGAGGTTTCAATAATCCCGGTTGGGACTGGGTCAACAGGGTTAAGCGAATACATAGCTCATGCCATTAAAACGCTCTCACAGCGCGCCGAAAGAGAGGGGCTAAAGTTCTCAGTTGGGGCTATGGGGACAACAATAGAAGGCGACATTGATGTTGTGCTTGCAGCGATAAGGGAAATGCAAGAGGCGCTCTTTAAACTCGGTTGCCAAAGGATTATCACTCACATACAAATTGATGACAGGCGTGATAAGCCAGCAACGATAAATTGTAAAGTGAAAGCCGTTGAGGAAAAACTAAAAGAACTGCAAGATTAGCATGCTGGTGTAAACCTCATCACTAATTAGGGCTATGGGAGAAGTTGAAGGAGGTAGGCACGAGTTAAGTTATGCGATGCCTGCCCCCATTCATCTATAGCGATTTAGTTGTGGAGTAGCGTTATGGCGATGTGAAATCATATGTTCCTGAGCCAACTTCAAAGATGGCTTTACCGTCCTCAACGCGTAGCAGTTTAACACCGGGCGACTGTGTTGCTGGTTTTCCGCTTTCCGTTATCTTTCCTGGATCACTTGTTGGCACATGGACTATAGCGCTCACATTTGGTGGTAGGTTCACTTTCATGTGCAATAAGTTTTTGCTTTTGCGCCATTCAACGCTTATGAGTCCGCGAATTGATTTGTAGCTTGCTCGCACAAACTCAAGTCCGTCACAGATGACGGGTTTTATGAGCACACGCCTGAAGCCATTTTCAGCTATGTCAATTCCAGCGAGCTTACGAAACATCCATTCACCAACTGAGCCAAATGCGTAGTGGTTGAACGAGTTCATGCCAGGCGGGTGTATTGAGCCATCCGGTTGGATGCTGTTCCACCGTTCCCAGATGGTTGTTGCCCCCATCTTAACCATGAAGAGCCAAGATGGATATGTATCCTGAAGCAGTAGCTTACATGCGACATCATCCCTTCCTTCATTACTCAATGCAAGCATCAAATGTCTTGTCCCAACAAACCCAGTTGACAGGTGCCACCCTCTTTTTTCAATGTCTCTTACAAGGTGCTCAAGAGCTTTTTTCCTCAGCTCGTCTGGCAAGAGCCCGATATCCAAGGCAAGTGCGTAGCATGTTTGCGTATCTCCCTTTATCTTTCCATCCCTGTCAACGAATGCCCTTATGAACGCCTCTTTTATCTTTCCGAATAGCTCGCTGTAACGCTTTGCGTCTTCTTGCTTCCCGATTGCCTCAGCCATCTCTGCCATCAACTTCACTACATATGCAAAGTAAGCCGTTGAAAGGACATCCTTTGGTGTCTCTGCACCTGCTGGCACCCAATCGCCATAGCCGATTGCAGGGCGTATCAAGTCTTTGCTATTTTGGACAAGGTAGTCAATGTAGCGTGCCATTGATTCGTAGTGACGCTCAATTACGCGTGTATCGCCATACACTTTGAGCATCGTCCAAGGGATGATTATCCCTGCATCACCCCATGCTGGTGTTCCAAAGCCTGCACCAACTGTTGGTGCTACATCTGGGTATGCGCCATCTTTCCTTTGCCCGTCGTTCAAGTCAATGAGCCACTTCGTCATGAACGATGCTATATCGGCGATATATGATGCAGCTCTCGCGAATATTTGTGCATCTCCAGTCCAGCCTTGGCGTTCGTCCCTCTGTGGGCAATCTGTTGGCACCTCAAAATAGTTTCCCCTAAGCCCCCATACGATGTTCTGGAACAGTCTGTTGAGGCGCTCATCAGAACACTCAAATTCGCCGACCATTGGCACATCAGAGTGAAGCACTATGCCAGTTATAGCATCTAAGTCAGGCTTACCTGGGTAGCCAGTTACTTCGACATAACGAAAGCCCCT
>JBGOEV010000049.1:0-16708 GCA_041538025.1 Candidatus Thermosaccharophagus gerlachensis
AGGCGTTTCGGCGTATTTGCCAGTGATGCCGATCCATCGCCCTTCCGATAAAACTGTTGCTTCCCTTTCGTTCAGTGGAGCGAAAGGGTTGCGTTCAGGTGGTGGGAAATTGGTGGCGGCGGGTTTCTCTGCTTCCCACCAAACCCAAAGAAGTTGCGCCGTCGGTTTCGTCTCCGCCTGTTGACAACTCAAAGATTTCAACGCAACAAACAAGGCGAACACTACACACAGCGACAACCCCTTCTGCATGCCGTTACCCCTCCTTCGGCGCTATTGACAAGCATGAGTCGCCACAATTCATCCAACTCACTAACTTGTCAGCGAGTTTTCCACATACCTTGACACGCATGTAAGCAACGCTCAACAATGCAAGTCCAGTGCTTTTGTATAGGATCTTTATGGCGCATCATTTCGGCTATTTCGTCAATTGAAGGTTCGCCTTCTGGCACTGTGACTTTGGTTAAATCGCCCATGAAAGCGGGACCTTCCTCACCGACGAGTCCGTATCTTTTTGCGCATTCGCATCTCCTTCTACTTAGTCTCCCTATACGCCATACAATCTTGTTGGTGTCACTTGAGCGTGTTCTCGGAAGCACTATCAAAATTGGCTCATTGGAGAGAGCCCCTATCGGACAAGCGCTGACGCATGGACGCTCACAAAAATCGCACGGTGAAGGCTCTTCAATAGGCTTTGATGACTTAAGTTCCGCGTCGGTGACAATGCAGATCAAGCGTTGTGTTACACCGTATTGCTTTGTCAAGAGAGCACCATGCCACCCAACCCAGCCAATACCGGCGAGTGCACCTATAAGCGCATTGGCATTTGCATCGGGCAATAAGCCTCGAGGGCTAAGCGTTGGTATGCCTATACCAAGCAAGTCAGTTGCTATACGCGCTTTATAGCCCTTTGCCTCAAGCCAAAAAGCAACTTCAAGCGCTATCAACAAAAGTTCGTTCACTGTTTGATAACTTGCAAATGCGTATGGACCTACAGCCTCGGATGGTGGCGTCATAGCATAGCGTAAGTTCGCATCGCAATAGTGAAGCCCAAGAACAATGACCGAACGAGCCTTATCAAGCCAATCGTTTGCATTCATCACCTTCGCATCGGTGCGCACAATTTGGGGAACAACATAGCCATGTGTCCTACCGACATCACGCACATATTCTCCAAGCCTTTCCTCATCAACGAATTTCCTCACTGTGCTTGCCAACTCGTTCACAGCCTCAGCGTCCACTATGCCAACGAGGTCAGCGCCCTTGCTCTTTGAGAAGGTGATCAACTCTTCGGTGATGTCGTGCTTCTCTCTCGTTTTCCAAATGATGCTTCTATCGGCTACCCAACAACCACTTGGGAGTGGCGCATTTGTGACAATGCATCTTGAGACTCGTGCAGACGGAGGTAGGTTAGCAAACTCTCTCCGCTCAGCTAAACCAGTTACGATAATTGCCTGCTCAACGCTAATCCCACACTTTGCAAGTGCTGAATAGCCAAACCTCTCAAGCATCCTTGCAATGTTAAGTTCAACCCAGTCCATAAGCAACGATGTTGCACGCAATGCAATAGCATCCGTCTTCGCATTATCAGCCACAGAGGACATCGGACAGCGTATCGTGAGCACCAGAAGCGATTGTGCATCTGGGAGATAATCACGCAGGTTGATCCCACCTTCTTCACATTTCTTCGCATCGGCTACTGACACCCAATTAACCCCTTCATTGAATGCAGCGCTCTTTACCTGCAGCAGTAGATGCAAGTTGCGGACGGATGCATCCTGCACTTGCCCGATACCGATCCGCTTTCTACGCCAAACACGGGTATATGCCTCATCACGATATCGCAAATGCGGTGGCATGCAAAAACGCAAGCAGTAGCCCATAGCACCGCCTCTAACTCCATGTTCGTCAAGCATTTTCAAAATGACACTTTCATCAATGGCTTCCGGCTTGGGTAGGTCAATGCTTAGTCCAAAATGCTCAGCCCATGCGCATCTCCACTTGTTCTTGGCGATATACTTGAACTCCTTTTCGCCTATGCGCACAACTGCTTCACTTGTTTCCTTTGTGAATGCATTCATTGGGCACACCTTGATGCACATGTTGCAGTCATCACAAAGTGGGGCACCTTCGTAAAGTTCATCTGGCTTTAATGGTGCGCTCGTTATGATGCAACAAAGTCTCTGCCTCGGTCCAAACTCTGGCGTTAACAGCAACCCACTCTTCCCAAACTCACCAAGTCCAGATGCAACTGCAGCGTGAATGTTGGATAGGTCTGGGGCGAACTCTGTTTCGTTTGATTTGTATCTTCGGTAGCGCCATATGTTTGTTGCTGCAAGTGGCATCGCTTCATATCCCATGCTCTCAATGAAGCGCCCAAGGCGAAATGAGATATGGTCAAGAAGGCTGTTCATGGATCCTTGAATGTCGTAAGGCCCAACATCATGTGGTGTCGGTTCACCACCTAATTCAACACACGCATCGGGGTGATGAATTGCGATAACTATGACTGACCTCGCATTTGGGAGAAGCGACTGGGGGCGCATCATCTCTGGTGCATGCTCATAACGCTCAACAGGCGCTATGGCAACAAGATCAGCCCCAAACTCAACAGCCTTTAACTTCACCAATTCGGTCAAGACCTCATCATGCATACCAACGCACCTCCCTTGTCCCACTCAAGCAACATCACTTTGCGATTAATGATGCCACTTGGAGTAAGGCTTAAAACCAACAGGGCAGTTTACCTTACAACGATGGAGAGAGCAAATGCGGATATAGCGAAGGCAAGCAAGAGAAACCATTCAGATGCATTTGGGGACTCTTTTGAAATCACTCTCAGCTCACCGTCAAAGCAACGTGATAGCATTGCCATGTAAATCCTCTCGGCACGCCCGTAGGCACGCAATAGGAGGGAGCCAACTATCATCCCAACATACTTTGCATCCGCAAGTGATAGCTTCCTTGGGCAGCGGCTCAAAAAAGCCCTCTGCATCCGCAAAGCCTCTTCACCGAGCACAAATATGTAGCGGTAGAGCATGGAAAGCATCATAACCATAACGCTTGGCATTCGTAGTTTTCTCATAGCGTGGATTAGCTCACTGAATGGCGTTGTGAGCGAAAGCCAAGTCGCAGCAGAAACACAAAGAGTTGACTTGACTACAACTTGGATGAACCTATCAACCGAGCCACCGATGAGCAAGCCAAGGGCACAAAGGACAATGAACGGTATGAGCATGAGAAGCCTCGCAAATAGAACACCAAACTTCACCCTGCACAAGATGAACATGATCATGATGAGCACGCCAAATGCTACCCAAGCCAAATAGCCCTTAGGCGATGAGGCGATAACGGCAACGATATACGAGAGCACCATGAGGAGCTTGATCTGAGCGTGGATCTTCAATCCAGTTTCGGATGGTTGTGGGATATGAAGCATGTTTTACTGCCCTCTCATTGGCTGATCACTTCAATCAGTTCCAAACCGCATGAGAGAACCTTCATAGCAGCACCTTCATCGCCGAGCTCCTTAAGCCAAGATAGCATACGCTCAACAGCTTGCGCCCTAACAAGCACACGAACACATTGCCCTGAGTCTGTGTTAGATACCTCAACCTTTATCTCGTCCGATGGTATGAGCTCAATATTTCGCTTCCCGTATGTTGCACCAGTTGAAAGCTGTATCCCATCCAGAATACACGAAGCTGGCGGTTTTGGTGGGCAGTGCACGATAACTTTTACTCCAAAATGCTTCCTTGCGTTGAGTAGCTTCATTGTGTGCGCTCCTATGAGCATCCCGAGTGCAAGGAACGGACCAACATGCCCATGGAACGACCTTGCAAGCTCAAGGTCAAACTCGTTCATCGCTTACACGCCTCCGTCCATGCTCAATCAACATTACGATTGGTGGAGCTGCAACAACCTGCAAAATGATTCCGGGCACGCCAGAGACAATTGAAGCGATCCCGAAAGCTCCGGGTGGGAGTTGAAGCAATGGCGCTATTGCGTATGCTAAAGCGATGTCGCAAAGGCAGCGTGCCACTATCGCACCGAAAACACAGACCAGTAAGGGCAACTTGAAGTATCGGCGTAGAAACGATGCAGTTGCACCAAGGACGGGGAGCTCAATCGCCATCAGCAAAGCTGTGGGAAATGGTGGCATGCCAGTTAAGAATGAAGACACAATGGGCGTAATGAAACCACCACACGCAGCGATAGGCGGTGAAACGAGTAGCCCGAGCACCAATATCGGGAGATGCATTGGAAGGAATGTCTTTCCGAGGTTGAACGCATGAAACAGCGTCGGGAGTAAAACGCCAACAGCACAGAAAAGCCCACCTGTGACAACTTCTTTGCCGTCAAAGCGCAAGGCATACACCCCTTTATGCTGAGATGCAATCATACCAATTCCGTAAGTGTAACACGATTTATTCACACGAGCACCGTTGATTTTACAACCAATTCCCTGCTGGCTACCATCTACGCATTGAGTGTCATACTGTCCATTAGTGTCCTGTCCATATTGGCACACAGCGTTGTTAAGGCATCCTCGCAGCGGTGCTGTTGCGTCAAAGCATATTGAGGGGTGGTGGTAAGATGAACTTCAAAATGCTACTCCTTATCACGATGCTGTGCCTTTTCACCTGTGTAAGCTCGCTTTACGCTTTCGGAAGCAATTCAGAGGCAATAAAGCTCCTGCAAGATGGCTTAAACGCGTATCGCTCAAAGGACTATGACTCTGCCATAGACAAACTGAAAGAAGCAGTAATCGTTGACCCGAAATTATTGCCAGCTCGTTTTTGGCTCGGCATGTGTTATTACCTCAAAGGCAACTTGGAAGCTGCTGAGCAACAATGGCAGATCGTGCTCTCAAAGAAACCAAACTCAACCGAGACAATAAAATGGCTCAAGAGGTTGCGAGCTGTCAAGGCGAAAAGGAAGTTGCTACCTGAAGGATATGAGGAAGCACTCAACGCATACAGGCGTGGAAATTATGAGGAAGCCAAAAACGCTCTTCAAACCATCGTAACAAATTACCCAAACTTTATGCCGGCGCATTTCTGGCTTGGCGTAGTTCAAATGCGTCTTGGAAACACTGAAGAAGCGATAAAGGCTTTTGCGTTGGTGCTTCAGAAGAAACCGTCATCGGTTGAGACGATGGTCTGGCTTGGACGGCTTGAGGAAGAACAAGGGCGTTGGGAGGAGGCTCTTTGGTGGTATCGCGGTGCGCTCAGCATAAACCCAAGACATAAAGAAGCTCTTGAGCAATACAAGCGCCTCATAGGGAATGTGACAGCGAAATACAAAGTGGGGTTGAATGCGCTCGCAAAAGGCGACTACGATAGGGCGCTTCAGGAGTTAAGCGATATAGCACCGAAGATGCGTTGGCGATTTGATATACAGTTTTGGTATGCGAGGGCGTTGATAGCGAACGGGAAATACGAAGATGCAGCAAAGTTACTCCTTGATATACTGCGGTATCGCCCAAACTGGGCGAACGCTATTTGCTGGCTCGTGGAAGCATATTGTGGTAGCGGGCAGGTTGATGAAGCAGCATACGTGCTCGCGACAGCTTTGCGCTCCAACCCAACAAGCGTGGAGTTGAGAAGGAAGTTTAAGCAATTCGTGAAGGAACACAAAAGGTCAGTAAGGTTGTGGGTGGTGAGGAAACCGTCAACAGTTCCAAGTGTGCTTGTGACGCTGGTCAATAGCTGCCCCGAGGAATTGCTTGTCCACCTCGGTGAACAAGAAGTGAGGCTCCATAGTGGAGCTCAACATACACTTGAGTTGCAACCTTCACTCTACCGATACAGGGCAGTGCCTCATGGTGGTGTTGGTGTGACAGGGCATGTGCTCTTGCTTGGGTGGCACAGCTATGTGCTCACATTCGTCCCTTCGCATTCTGGCGAGGCGCTCACCAAAACATACAGCGACCTTGTTGAATCTTTTAGCTCGCTAAAGTTTGTAAAGTTCACCGTTACAAATGCCTCAGATTGCAAGGCGAGCGTAAAGCTGAACCACCGCTACTTAACATTAAAGCCAAAGAGTAGCATCACTTTGCACATTGAACCTGGTAAAACATCTTATGCGGTCTGTATACATCGGTCAGCTAACTTTACACCTGGCGCCATGGGTGAACTTATACTCCCAGAGTGGCGTTCATTAAGGCTCACGCTTAGGTAGCTTTAGGGCAAAGAGAGATGGCATGTGTTATTGTCAGGACTAAATGGGGATACATCGGTGTTGCAGCGACATGCAATGGCATTGCTATGGTAACCATGCCAATGAAGTCAAAGCGAAAAGTAGAAGAGGCATTGAAAGGCTCACCAGTGGATGAAAGTGAAGAAGCAATGCGTCTGAGCGAAAGCGCAGCCGAAGCACTTGTGAATTATTTTGATGGTAACTATGACGAGCGCCTCAGAAAGCTACCTGTGGATTTACAGGGGTTGGGGGAAGTGCAAAGGAAGGTGCTCATGAGGTTGCGAGAGGTCAAGTTAGGCAATGTGATAACTTACGGTGGCTTGGCAGAATCGGTCGGTTTGAAAAACGGTGCGAGGGTGGTTGGGAGGGCGTTGGCGCAAAACCCGGTCCCGTTTTTCATACCATGCCATCGTGTCATAAGGTCTGATGGTAAGTTGGGTGGGTTCAGCTTCGGTTTAGAGTTGAAGAGGAAGCTCATAATGCACGAGATGAAGATTGTTAAGGGGGAGAGGTGAACGTGAGTTTGAAGGCGATACTTTGTCGCACAGCTTTGAATGTTTGTGGGCTTTATCTTATGGCGTGGTTGCTGAAGGACGGTTTGCATATTAGCGGTCTTCTCAGCGCCATCGTTGTCGTGCTTGTTTATGGCTTTGTAAGCGCGCTTGTCCGCCCTTTGCTCTTTGTGCTACGATTGATGAGCAGTGGCATAAACATGTTAACATTTGGGTTGTGGAACTTCGTCATCTCCGTGCTCATCAACTCCCTTCTCTTCTTCGCTCTCGGGATGAGTGGCTTGATCAATGGCTTTAGGGTGCAAAGTTTTTCAGCAGCGTTTTACACAACGGTTGCCATGAGTATAATAAACGTTGTTGGTAGCATATGGCTTAAAGGGGCAGAGGAAAAATGATTAGCAGTCATTCTTCAAATTCTGTGCCGAAGCTCATCATAGTGACTGGCATGTCAGGTGCAGGGAAAACACTGGCGAGCCATTTCCTTGAGGACATGGGTTACTTCTGTGTTGATAACCTGCCACCACAACTCATCCCTACTCTCATACAGCTCGCTGGCAAAGCAGCACCACCAATTGAAAAGCTCGTTTTAGTGGTGGACATAAGAGGCGGTGATTTCTTCCCAGAGCTCTTTAAGATGCTTGATCAACTGCGTTGTAGCGGTGTGCACTTCCAAATTCTCTTCCTCGATGCTGACGATGAGACACTCCTTAATCGTTACAAAGAGACGAGGAGAAAACATCCGTTGATGGATGGCGAGAAAGACCTTCGCAGGGCAATACAGACGGAGCGCGACCAACTTGAGCCATTGAGGGCGATGGCGGATTTCGTAATCAATACATCTCGCCTCTCACCATGGGAGCTCAAAGAACAACTGACGAAGCTGATGACAAGAAAAGGTGAGATGGTCATAAAAGTGATGTCGTTTGCTTACAAGTATGGTGTGCCAACAGATGCTGACATAGTGCTTGATGTGCGCTTCTTACCAAACCCAAACTACGAACCAGAATTGAAGGAGCTAACAGGTTTTGATGAGAGGGTAAAGAAGTTCGTCCTTGATAACGAAGTGGGCAGGGAATACATGCACATGCTGTTTGAGTTCATGGGTTTTTGCCTGCCCCGCTATGTTCGTGAGGGCAAGTCATATTTGGTGATTGCGATTGGGTGCACAGGCGGTAAGCATCGTTCTGTAGCAGTGGCTGAAGTGTTGGCAAACTGGTTGAAGGAGAAGGGATGGGATTGCTTCACTCAGCATAGGGAGATCCAGCGCACAAACGCTACGATACCAAAAAGCACAACACTTTAAATGGAGGTGATCAGCTGTGGCTGTCAAAGTAGCTATAAACGGGTTTGGGCGCATAGGGAGGCAAGTGGCTAAAGCCATTTTTGAAGTCTACCCAAACGATGTTGAGCTTGTCGCTGTAAACGACCTTGCTGATGCAAAGACAAACGCACACCTCTTTAAATTTGACAGCAACTACGGGCGCTTCCAAGGCGATGTATCGGTTAAGGATGATTCATTGGTCATCAACGGCAAGGAGATAAAAGTGTTCGCAGAAAAGGATCCGCAAAAGCTACCTTGGCGTGACCTTGGAATTGACATAGTTGTTGAAGCAACGGGAGTGTTCACACGCCCCGAGAAGGGCGAGACAAGAATATCAGCTGCAAAGCACCTTGATGCAGGCGCAAAGAAAGTCATAATCACAGCGCCATCTGAAGGCGAAGATATAACGCTTGTTCTTGGAGTCAACCACAACATGTATGATCCAAGGCAGCACCATATCGTTTCAAACGCATCGTGCACAACAAATTGCCTTGCGCCTGTCTGCAAGGTGCTCCATGAAAAGTTCGGCATTGAATATGGCTTGATGACAACTGTGCACGCATACACGAACGACCAACGCATCCTTGATCTTGTTCATAGGGACTTAAGGCGAGCGAGGGCAGCAGCGCTCAACATCGTTCCAACTACGACTGGTGCAGCAAAGGCAATACACCTTGTTATACCGGAGCTTAAGGGCAAGCTACATGGAGTTGCATTGCGTGTGCCAGTCGGGACTGTGTCCGTGATTGATTTGAACTGCGTCCTTAGCAAGAAGGTGACGACAGAAGAACTGCACGAAGCATTTAAGGAGGCTGAAAAAACACCATGGAAGGATGGAGGGCTCGGTGGCATATTGCGCTATGAGCCAGAGCCTTGCGTCTCAAGCGACTTTAAAGGCGACCCAGCATCAGCAATTGTTGATGGTGACCCAGCATTCACATTCATCGGACCAGGAGGAATGGCTAAAGTAACAGCTTGGTATGACAACGAATGGGCTTACTCATTGCGGGTCGCCGACTTAATCATCTTCATGGCTGAGAAAGGAATTGAGTGAACGAAACCCGCTTCATTCATCAGAAGCTAAAGCAACTCAAGTTGAACGAAGCGCTCTTTTCCTTAGCTCTTGGAGACAGCGTTGTTTCATCAACTCAAACGATGGTTGAACACCAACGCATATTTCAACTGCTTTTACATTTGTGTAGACAAGCATATCAACTCCGTTTACAGTCATAGCGCCTACATCGCTTGCTTCCCTGAGTAACCTCGTTTCAAGCGGGTTGTAAACGATATCAAACACAACGAGATGCCTATGGAGGCAATCTTTTGGAACTGGTGTATCGTTTTCGTTTGGATGCATACCGACAGATGTAGCGTTGATGAGTATGTCAACCTCGCTTAACACTTTTCTAAGCTCTTCTACATTTAGCTGATGCGCATGCACATTTGCGTGTGACAGCTTTTGCATTACTTCTTCGGTGAGCTGTAAAGCCTTTTCGTAAGTTCGGTTAAACACATGGACACAATCAGCGCCATCTAAAAGCATCTGGAAGCAAAGGCACCTCCCTGCGCCACCTGCACCTATGATGGCGACCTTCTTACCAACCACATCAACACCAGCGTTTTTAAGGCTTTGGCTCGCGCCATACCCATCGGTGTTATAGCCCTTGATCCTATCGTCACAGAAGTGGAGCAGGTTTGCGCTCCCAGTCAGTGAAGCGAGCCAGTCAAGCTCATCAGCTATTTTCGCTGCAGACTCCTTGTGTGGTATTGTCACCATCAAGCCCAAGATGCCCAAAGCCTTAGCACCGTATACAGCTTCTTTGAATTCCTCGCGCCTAACCCTGAAGGCGATATTCCTGACATTCAAGCCGAGTGCCTCAAGCGCTGCGTTCTGTATTACGGGTGTCATTGAGTGCTCTATTGGGTCGCCAATCAAGGCTATGAATTTAGTTGATGCGTCTATCATCTGACATCACCAGTCGTGTCGGATTATACCTGTGCATCAAAGGCGTTCTGTATGAGGTTGATTTGCTTCACCTTACCATCTCGGCTCATGTAGACTTCAACGACATCAAACCTACAATCACGCCACTCATTCTCATACCTCGCAATGTATTCAAGAGCAAGGTTAATCAAGCGCTTTCTTTTACGCTCGTTTACTCCTTCTGCAGGTGTCCCAAATTCGTTGCTTGAACGAGCTTTCACTTCAACGAAGACAAGCGTGCCTTTGTGATCGGCTACTATATCAATCTCACCGCCTCTTAATCTCATGTTTCGATGAAGTATCTTATAGCCACGACTGCGAAGGAATTTTTCCGCCCTCCTTTCAGCAAGCCTTCCAAGCTCAACATTTGAGAGTGGCTTCCTACGCCAAAACAAGTTGCTCACCTGAACTTGTCCAAAAGGTGGCTTGTAGCCGTTAGAAGAACAAGAAACGCTTTTGCTTCTGCACTTGTATTGGCAAACCAGCGAGCCTGCGAGCAAGGTTCTTTACAGCAATACTTACCTCGCTGTTTGGGTGCGATATAACAAATGGTATTCCGCTGTTAATTGAATTTATGATGATGCTTGTTGCATTCGGTATCTTCTCCCATATTGGCATGCCTAAGCGCTCTTCTATCTTGCTATCTGGCACTTCGGTTGTGACTTTTTGTTGCGCCCTGTTTACGACTATGCGCACCTTCTCATTGACATTGTAGATTTTACGAAGCGCCTCTATTAATGCTGCAGTCACTCTTAGCGATAGCACATCCCAAGGGACTGTGATGACAACAATAATGTCAGCAAGGGCGAAGAGAGACAAGTCAGTTGAGTAAGTGACTGCAGGGGCGTCAAGAACGATGTAGTCATACTCCTCTTTCAAAACCTCAACCAGCTTTTGTATTTTCTCAAAGCTTAAAGGCTCTGGCAATCCATCGCTCACATTTGTTGCTGAAGCGAAAACAGAAACACCACTCTCGTGAGTTGCTGCATACGGGCGCAAGAATGTTGTATCTATTTCGCTAAGTTGTTCTGGCAGCCTTTGTAAGCTCAGCCTCGGATTGACATTTAAAAGCACAGCACAATCACCGATGTGTAAGTCAAGCAGTGCTACTTTTACCTTTGTCTCTTGAGCGAGCGCTATTGAGAGGTTTACAGCTATCGTTGATTTGCCAACACCGCCCTTCGCTGCAGTCAGAGCTATAACACGATACTTTTGTGGATACCCCTCTTCTTCTATTGGTTGCACAGTTACATGTTCTTTCTTTGCCCGCCTCCTCTCAACAACCTCTGCTATCTCAATGAGGTGTTTTGCGACGAGTTCTGCATCAAGCGGTCTCACGAAATATTCCTCAACGCCCGCACGCATTGCCTCGTCAACTTTATCTGGCGATTCCTCATCGGAGACAAATATGATGGCTGCATCTGAGTGTCTATCAATGAGTTCCCTCGCAATAGCTATAGCGTTTAACTCTGGCACATCTGCATCTATGACGATGATGTCTGGGGCTTTGATGCTCGCCAGATCAAGCAATGCTGTTGCCGTTGTAGCCAATCCAACTATGCGCAATTGGCGCTCAAGGTTTGGAAGGCGAGTTGCAGCTTTAAATATGGATTGATCTTCTCGCCTTACAAGCCCAAGGAGCACCGTTACAGGTGGACGAACATGGCTGTTAGACATTTCTTCACTAACACCTGCCACACTTGTGAATTAGCGTGGGAGAACAACCTCCTCCCTCTCCGTCCCACGATATACCGTGATCGTTCTTATCGGTGAAACGACTGGAACACTCACGGCAGTTGGGATCTGCTCCTTTGGCGCTGCTTGTGGTTTCGTAGCGCGCTTTATCGGTGTCCCCGAACTAACGGGAGCTCTTCTTTGCTCCTCAATGACTGGGATCATGAATGTATCGGTCTCATTTCTGATAGCGATATCAATCTTTGTGTTTCCAGCATGGATGGCACTCAGTATTTTTTGGGCTTGAGTTGGAGTGACGCTCAAAACCACTCTTCTCATTGTCACTTGCGGTTTGCGAGTCAGCTGAGTAGCCTGTGACGATTGCTGTTCAGCTTGCGGTTGCTCTGTCCTTTGGGCTTCCGTTACACGCACAGGGGTAGCCTCACCAGTTTCAACTATTTCGTCAACGGAAAGCACCCTAACAGCTTGTGCAAGCAAACTGCTACGAGTCGTCTTTACGCCGGTTGCACTCGTGAATTCGTAGACTGCAAACACATCAACGATGTCACCCGGCATGACTATATCAGCAGTTGACTCATGCACTCCAAGGTAAATGGCAATAGCCCTGTTGCCAACTGGGACTTGGTAGCCTCGTGCAATACTGCCCGAAACAAGGAGAACGCCTTTGCGCAATACTTCGCCTTGAGCAATCGGTTGAATTGGTATGCGCATAATGGCTTCCTCAACGCTTTTGATAGCGTCTTGAGGGACTTGTGTTATTGGTATCTTTTTCAGCTCAACTTGCCTTGCTGTTATCGGATGACCCTGAGGTAGAAATGAGCTTGCAACAACTACCTCTACCATCGGTATCTTCTCTTTCACCTTCGCCTTAGGGCGACGGGAGATAGTGTAAATAATCGTCACGACAGTGAGCACGGCAACAAGAAGAATGCCAACCAAGAGCGTCCTTGTCACTTCACTCATCACCTTCCTTTAACGATTGAATGTCATGCAATCGCAATTAGCTTGATTAGCCATCATAAATTCTGTCGCAGACGCATAACACCACAGCAAAGTAAATATGACGCATCTAACGAACCATGTGATATCATGCCATAAAATGAGCGCATTAGAACAAGGTGAGTGGCAATGACCACAAATAGCATTATGGTGGAGTTTGAGCGACTCCATGATATAGAGATTTGTGGGCAATTGGAGCAATACATGGTTGACGGCATTATGCCGAAGGTAGCTATCAAACCAAAATCTGTTGAGGCTCTGAGTAACATACTTGAGGTTGCTTTCAGGAATAATTTCAAAGTGATACCATTTGGAGCTGGCACCGCAATTCACATCGGCAACCCCCCAAAGGGATTTGATATTGCCATTGACATGACAGGGCTTGGGAATGTGGTTGAGTTTTCACCTTCTGATATGGTGGTAACAGTTGAGGCAGGCGTGCGCATGCAATCCCTTCAATCGTTGCTTAACTCACATAACCTTTTCCTGCCAATTGATCCTCCGCAGAATGACATCGCTACAGTTGGTGGCGTTGTGGCAACGAATGCATTCGGGACTATGCGCTTTGGATACGGTTCTGCAAGGGATTGGCTCATCGGCTTAAGTGTCATACAACCAAACGGCAAGCTGACAAGGTTTGGTGGGAAGGTGGTTAAAAATGTTGCTGGCTATGATATGGTAAGGCTGTATGCTGGCTCCTATGGAACGCTTGGCGTTATAGCACATGCAACTTTCCGTCTTCTTCCATTACCTGAGCACAGCGCTATAGTTACGCTTTTGCTTGAAGATGCAAGATGCGTTGAAGCAATGATGCGTTACATCGTTCTTAGCGAACTTCAACCGAGCACAGTTATGGCTCTTGAATGCGACATAACCGACATGCCTCAATTGGCTCACATCTTGAGGAACGCCTATGAACAACATCATGTGTTCCTTCTCCTCGTCGGCTTCGATGATTTCTACGAAGCCGTCAACTATCAAATTGACTTGCTCAAAACAGCTTCAAATGAACACGGTGCCATAGTAGTAAATATCGCTGACGGTGAAGAAGCCGAAAGCGTTCGCTCCACATTGCGCTGGCTTCAGCAAATGCCGAATGCGAAGATGCATGTTAGGCTGACCTTCAGCCCAACTTATTTCATTCGCATTTGTGAAGAGGTGAAGAACACATCCAACCAGTTTGGTATCGCCAAGATGGTGCTCATATCACATCCACTTGATGGCATCCTTTATGTGGGTGTTGTGGAATGTCATGATGATGTGATGGTCAAACTGGCAAAGCATCTCATCGGAGTTGCTGAATCATTTTGTGGCAATATTTTTATTGAACGCATACCATCGCACATCAAGCAGTTGGTGCCAGTGTGGGGACGCAGTATGAAAGCACACTCGCTAATGAAACGAATAAAGGAAGCGTTGGATGAACGCTCCATTATGAGTTATGGGCGTTTCATTGATGGCGTGTAATGACGCTTTCGTTTCAATGCTTCAAATGGGTGATTTGGTATGCATAAACCAGACGACGGACAAAAACCAAAGCTTAAAAGGGGAAAGCAGCTCGGGCTAATAACGAAGGGTTCCCTCGTTGAAGGGTTGGAGATGAAACTCAACCCAGATGTTTCTCCAGAGGAGATAAAGGCAGGCAAGTTCGTCGTAGTTGAAGGCGACGTGTTTGATTTCTTCTCCCTCATAACTGATGTGCGCCTTGATGCAACGCATCACAGCATCTTAGAAAACCCACCATCAACCGAAGAGAAGATAATGCGCGATGTGCTAAGTGGAACAAGCACATATGTGACTGTCACACTTCGCCCGATGTTGACGCTCCCGAAGAGACAAACTAAAGCAAAGGCATCACCAAGCCCTGTTAAGAGCATACCGCCACACTTTTCACCAGTGTATGAAGCAGTTGAAGAGGATGTGAGTCGCATATTTGGGAGTGAGTCCGAAGATAAGCATTATTTCAACATAGGCACACCTCTTGATATGGAGACACCAGTATGCATTGACTTAAGGCGCTTCGTTGAGCGCTCAACAGGCATATTCGGGAAGACTGGCACTGGTAAAACATTCCTTACAAGGCTTGTCCTTTGTGGGCTTATAAGGAGTGGCATCGCTGTGACACTCATCTTTGACATGCATAGTGAGTATGGTTGGTCAGGTCAGAAAGAAGCAGAAGAAGGTAGGAGGACATTCGTTAAAGGCTTGAAACAACTCTTTGGGAATCAGGTCGCTATATTTAGCCTTGACCCACAGTCAACTCGTCGCAGAGGAGTTGCGCCAGATGTTGAGGTCTTCATACCTTTTGATTGCATTCAGGTAGAGGATATAGCGCCGTTGCAAGATGAACTGCGCCTTCACACAACAGCGATTGAAGCAGCTTACTTAATCTACGCAAGGTATCATGCGCATTGGCTTGAAGAACTGCTTGCACGAGGTGACCGCTCACCAGATTCGGATGACCCATTCCCATTAAAGACTTTCGCTGAGGAGCTCGGTGCGCATCCAGAATCAATAGCTGCGCTTTATAGGAAACTCAAAAGGCTTGAGCGGTTCCCATTCCTTGTGAAGTCAGACAGACGCCCAGATGTTGATGCTATTGAGCACATCATGAGATACCTTCGCGAGGGGAAACACATAGTGCTTGAGTTCGGTCAGCAATCAAGCATGCTCTGTTATCTCCTTGTCTCAAACATAATCTCAAGGCGCATACACGAGGAGTATGTTAAGCAGACGGAGCGTTACCTTGCAACGCAAGACCCAAAGGATGAGCCAAAGCAACTCATCATCGTCATAGAGGAAGCACACAAATTCCTCAACCCGAGCGCAGCAAAGCAAACCATCTTTGGAACGATAGCGAGGGAGATGCGCAAATACTACGTGAGCTTGTTGATTGTTGACCAACGCCCATCGGATATTGATGACGAAATAATGTCGCAGATAGGGACGAAGATCATAGCTCAATTGAATGACGAAAAAGACATCTCAGCTGTCCTTACAGGCGTAAGCAATAGCTCTGGCTTGAGGAGCATTCTGGCAAGCTTAGAAACAAAACAACAGGCACTTGTCATAGGGCATGCTGTGCCAATGCCCGTAGTTATACGCACAAGGGACTACGATGAAAAGTTTTACGAAGAGGTGATGCAACTCACTGCTCCTGTGAGTAGCCTTGAGGAAGGAACAAACATGCTGTGGGCGTAACGAACTTGCTTATCTCACTCTCTTGCCATCCTTATTCTTTGCCTTTACCCTATCACCAAATATCCTCTTCAGCCTTGAAAAACTCGCCTCTGCCATGTTCCTTCTCCCATACCCTTTCTCTTTTGCCCATCCATCAAACCCTTTCTCCCTCACCTCCCTTATCGTCTCATCCCTTCCCAATAATCCCCTCTCCCTTCCATCCCTTCTAACCTTTATCACCACCTTTGCTTTCATCCTTTCAACTTCTCTCCAAACCTTTTCCCTGTCATATGCACCGTCCATTATCATCTCCCTTACCTTCAAACCTTTACCTTCAACTCCCTTAATCAAACCCTTGAATACCTTGCTGTCGTGAACCCTTCATCAGTCAAAGAAAATTCCACCATCTTCCCTTTCTTTTGGTCAAAGCATATGTGAACCTTTATCCATCCTTCTCCCTTTGCCTCTTCACCCATTCACCATCTCCCATAACCTTAACACTTGAACTGTCAACGATAAAAACCCATCCCTTCCCCCTTTTCCCTTCTCACCCTGAAAACTTCAAACTTCAATTTCTTCCTCCTTCTGCAAAGGGTAGAAAAGCAAGGAACAGGCAAAGGAAGAGAAGCAAGAGAAAACAAAGACTTAACAAACCCTTCCCTTTGCCTTAAAGGAAGATGAAAGATTTGGCTTATGGCGGCCAAAAACTTAATGGCAATTTCGCTGTAAAGGAAAGGATGACCTCTCTTCCTTCTTCCTTCTCCCTCTGTCCATCCATCTATGACTTCTTCTCTTAGCCAAATTTGAATGGATGCTCTT
>JBGOEV010000050.1:0-15162 GCA_041538025.1 Candidatus Thermosaccharophagus gerlachensis
CAATCCATACCTTTGGTGGGGGCGATATTGGCGGTGGCTTCTTATGCCTTATCTTGGGTTGTTGCAAAAGCATGGCGGTGACCAACTTAAGGCAGTTAGCGGAAATGCTGGCGTGTTGCTTTGCCCGAGCGATAGTGTTGCGCCAGTGCGATGGGATTCAACTTCATATGGCTATTCAGCAGCATTTTACCACAGCCCTGAACAGATTGAACAAATGAGCACTGAGGACTTATACATGCGTGATCCAAACAACTATCCTTTCCCTAACATTACACAAACGTTGTCCTCTGTAGCGCATCCGACAAAGAAAGCCGTTATGGCTGAATGGCTTACCAACCACGACCCTGAGTTTAAGGTTGGTTGGTGGGATTGGCATGGCGGACGAAACTACCTTTTCGTGGATGGGCATGTGAAGTTCTTAAGAGCCACTCAAATACTCCCTGCTGTCAACGGTTATCCAGACATCAACCTAACCAGAAACGGTATAAGAGGCAAAGACATCCAATAGCGTTGGGAATCCATCCCCTTAATTTGGGCTAATAAGGATGTAAAATAGCGCAGGAGCGTTATCGTAACTGCACTATAATTAATGGGTAGGGATAGATTGCCTGCTCAAGCTGGTTTGCGAAATGCGTGGTTTACCTCTCACACCCGATGAAGGAAAGTCTAACACCAAAGTGTAAGAGGGCGTCAGGTGGTTTTTATGAGGCATTACTTCATTGTAACATTCGGTTGCCAGATGAATGTTCATGATTCGGAGATTATCGCTGGATTACTTGAAAGCATGGGGTATACACCAGCAAATTCGTTGGAAGACGCAGACATAGTGCTTATAAACACATGCACCGTCCGTTCAAAGCCAGTTGAGAAGGTGTTTTCATTTTTAGGACAGCTCCGAAAGATGAAGCAGCGTAAGCAAGATTTGCTCATAGGTGTTTGTGGTTGTATGGCACAGCGTGATGCCGACCTAATAAAAAGGCGTGCACCATTTGTTAACCTACTTGTTGGACCAAGGAATCTACACCATCTTCCCGAGTTAATTGAGCAAGCCATTAGTTGTAAGCACATGGTTGAATGGCGTGATTTAAATGAACAACCATGCCCACCGCAATTTATCAAGCGCAGGAGCTCGATTAGCGCTTATGTAACGATTATCCATGGTTGCAACAGAAAATGCACATTTTGTGTTGTTCCGACAGCAAGAGGTCAACAGTGGAGTGTTCCTCCGGAGGTTGTTCTGAGAGAAGTTGACAATTTGATAACAGATGGATATAAAGAGATCGTTCTACTCGGTCAGAATGTAGATGCGTATGGGCATGATATCAAAGATAAGCAAGTTAATCTTGCCTGGCTTCTCAGACAAATTGATAAATTGGCAGCTCCAAGTAAGGTAAGGGTGCGTTTTACGACTAATTATCCGCTTTATGTCACAGATGAACTGATTGAAACAATTGGTGAACTTGAGAGCGTTTGCGAAGCGATACATATGCCAGTTCAATCTGGCGATGACTACATCCTGAAGCTTATGAGGCGTGGCTACACGGTTGAACAATATTTGCGTATTGTAGAGAAGCTTCGTAAGCGTATCCCTCACATAGCGATTGCTACAGATGTTATGGTGGGCTTTCCTGGAGAAAAGGAGGAGCATTTCAAAAACACCCTAAAGCTCATGAGAGAAGTTGAGTTTGATCAAGCTTTCATGTTTGCATACTCACCTCGTCCAAATACACCTGCAGCAAGTATGCCAGAGCAGGTTCCAAAGGATGAGAAACTTAGCAGACTAAAGGAGCTGATTTCACTCCAAAACGAGATACAATTACGCAAAAACGAGCGTGAAGTCGGAAACATCGTAGAGGTTCTTGTTGAAGGAAAAAGTGAGAAGAATGGAAACAAACTTTCAGGCAGAACTCGCACGAACAAAATAGTGGTGTTTGAGGGTGATGAAAAACTTTGTGGCAAATTTTTGATGATAAAATTGAACAAAGCTTACTTATGGGGCTTTGAAGGTGAACTCATTTCAGTTTCACAATAGACACCCCTTTATGCACAAATAACCTACTTGACCTTAGCAGCTTGCTTTGACAATTTTTCAAGCGCCATGCGGGCAGCGTCATGTTCGGCTTCCCTTTTACTTTTGCCCTTGCCAGTAGAGATGTATTTTTGCCCAATATACACAGCAACAGTAAATGTCCTGTTATGTTCTGGACCGCATTCGGTTATGACCCTGTATGTAGGTGTAGCCTTGAAATAACGTTGCGCTAACTCTTGCAAACGGCTTTTGTAGTCTATGATGATGTGGTTATCCCGTATAAGCTCGATCCGTTTGCTTAGGAGACTAAGCACAAAATCCGCAGTAGCTTTTAAGCCCTTCTCAACGAATATAGCCCCGACAAGAGCTTCAAATGCATCGGCGAGTATTGAGGGGCGTTTTCTTCCACCAATTTGGTCTTCTCCTTTACTCAAAAGCAAGAACTCTCCAAGACCGATTTCCTTCGCCACCTGTGAAAGCACCTTCTCACTCACTGCTGTAGCTCTAACTTTGGTCAGCTCTCCCTCCGATAACTCCGGGAATCGCTCGAAAAGGTATTTGGTAACTATTAACCCAAGCACGCTGTCACCGAGAAATTCGAGCCTCTGATTTGAGGTAACACCCTTATGCTCAGCGCAATAAGAGGGGTGTGTCAATGCTTCGTTAAGGAGTGCGAGATTACGCAAGTTTATCTTGAGGCGCTGCATCAACTCTTTTAGCTTTTGTTTCCGTTCCTTGTCAATCTGTTCCTTTGTTGCTGACATCGGTTTCTGCACTCCGTCGTGTGGCACCGATAGGGAATTAGCTAATAGCAGGATGAGTAGGATTATTATTTCTCAACCATCGTGCTCGTGCACAGTGCATACATGTAGCCAGCATGAGAAGTGAAGCAATGCCTATTACTGCTTTGTAATGTAGAGGGATGTTCGGTGAGAAAGAGACGAAGCCTTCCACCAATGATGCGAGTGCTAATGCTGCTATAGAGACGAAGCCCAATTGAAGTGCTTCAAGCATCGCACTCTGTAGGTGTTGGAGAGTTGAGTGCAATATCGCTTTTGTAAGCCCGTATCCAAGACGCAGTCCACCAGCGCCAGCCAATACTATCCCTGCAAGTTCAATTGGTGCATGGGCGAAAATACATATGCAAGTTGCCCAGCATGGAGCTATATGCCAAATCAGCATGACCATGTATCCGACCGCCATCCCGTTGAGCACAAGAAGGATGAATGTTCCAACACCAAATGCCATTCCGAGGATAAGCATATGAACGCTTACGCGCACGTTGTGCGAAAGTATTTGACCAATGGATGTTTCATTTAGCGCCTCAAGCAAAGCTTCGTAGGTGATGTTGGATTCAACGATACCGTTTACCTCTCCACCCAACTTTAATGTGGCATAGCGCGATACACCATCAGTAACTACCGCGATTGTAACACCACCTATGAAGACAGCGCATGCGATTGCAATGAAATACCTATTGGACCAGATTGTCCACCCGAGGTCATGAAAAGCAATGCTGTCAGCTTTGCAAGAAAAGCCTTTGAGGTCACTATTCCCCTGATCACTCTCTTGCTTCGTTGTTCGGATACATCGCCCCATCTTGACCACTGCGCTTTAGAATGCTATACACGGCGTCTTCAATACTCGTAATAATTTTGGCGCAGTTAAACAGAAGATGCCATGTTAGCGCTTATGAGTTGTATCACACTGCATCGCCTTGCGATGGGTTTTGCATTTCAATCCTGCAGTGTCTATAATAATGTAAACAGCACAAAACCAACGGTGGGAGAAGCGGAGGTGTTGAGGATGGGCGAGCTTGAAAATGAATTTCGTCTCGTGGGGCAAGTTGGCTATGGAAGCGCGTTTAGAGGTGCTCCGTTTTGGTCTTGGAACGACAAGCTTGACCCAGAGGAACTGCGTCGCCAAATAAGGGTGATGCAGAAAGGTGGTTTAGGTGGACACTTCATGCATGCACGCATAGGGCTTGAAACCCCTTACTTGAGTGAGGAATGGATGAAATGCATTGAAGCATGCGTTGATGAGAGCAAGAAGGTAGGGATTTATGCGTGGCTTTATGATGAGGACAAATGGCCAAGTGGCTTTGCTGGTGGGCTTATCTCTGGGCGTGGTGGCGAATACAACAGGAAAAGCCTACGTTGTAGGGAGTTGCACATAGATTGGAATGTTAGGGAGTTTGTTCCGATGAATGGGAGCCTCCGCTATTACTTAGGCGTTAAAAAAGGACGCACTATCTTTGAACTTGCAGATGTCACTGGTGTGGCACTCAACATGAGCGAACACAGGGGTAAAACTGTGTTTGAGTTTTATGTTGAAAGGGATGGTTATGTTGACCTACTTAATCCGAAAGTAGTTGAGGCTTTCATTGAAAGCACATATGAACGATACCACGAACGCTTCGGAAAGGAATTTGGATGGGAACGCACGATACCAGGCATCTTCACTGATGAACCAAATTACGGCAGGATGCCTTGGACGGATGAACTCCCAAGGACATTTAAGCAGAGACGCGGGTATGATTTGCTTGAGCATCTACCTTCATTGTTTTATGAAGTAAGCATAGGTGGGCGTGATTGGAGGAAAGTGCGTCATGATTACTTCCGCACCGTGACCGAGATGTTCGTTGAGATTTTCACAAAACGCATTTACGAATGGTGTGAAGCGCACGGGCTGGCTTTAACTGGTCACTTCCTCGCTGAGGATAATCTTTTCTCCCAGACGAGTGTGATCGGGGCTGCGATGCCACACTATGAATTCATGCAGATACCAGGGATTGATCACTTATGCAGAAGACTTGGGAGCACGATGCTCGTTAAACAGGTAAGTAGCGTTGCACATCAGTTTGGTGGTAGGCGCGTCCTATCGGAGATGTTCGGATGTTCTGGTTGGAACATGTCGTTTGAAGATCAACGCTGGATCGCTGAGTGGCAGTTTGCGCTTGGCGTTGATTTGGTTTGCCAGCACCTTGTTCTATATAGCTTGCGTGGCTGTAGGAAACGCGACTTCCCACCTTCATTCAACGATCACCAACCTTGGTGGGATTACTTCCATTTGGTTAACGATCGCTTCTCGCGGATAACATTTATGCTCACAAGAGGGAAACATATCGCCAACTTACTTTTGCTTCATCCGATATCAAGCGCTTGGTGTGTCTATCATCCAGATCATCCTCAGGAGGTTATGAAGATAAGCGATGCGTTTGAACAGTTGAGCAAATGGCTCCTTGAGTTGCATATTGATTACGACTATGGCGATGAACTCATCATGCGTAGGCATGCAAGGGTAGACAATGGATTGCTTAAGGTAGGGAGTTGTTCTTACTCCCTCGTTATAGTCCCACCATCTTTAAGCATGTTTAGCGAGACATTCTCGCTTCTTGAAGAGTTCGCCCGTTCTGGAGGTAACATTGTAGCTGTTGAGCCACTCCCAACCATGGTTGATGGAGAGGAGTGCGACGATGTAAGCAAATTCCTGAAGCGCAAAGCGAAGGTGGTCCAGCTTGATAAAGGCAAAGTTAAGAGGGCGATCGAGAAACTTGCAGAGCGGTCAATATCGCTTTTGGTCGGAAACGACGAAGCCCCATCGTTAGTCTACCAGGAGCGTGAGCTTGAAGACGGGAGGCGCGCATTCTTCATCGTCAACATAAGCAGAGATGAAACAATTGATGCGACAGTCAAAGTAAAGGGCTATGGACAGCTACAAATCTGGGATGCTGACAATGGCATTATATCACCACAGCCTTGCTCAGTTGAAGATGGTTGGGTGACAACAAAGCTTAGGTTCGCACCAGTTCAATCCTATATCCTCGTCATCGATCCGAAGAAGCAACCCAAAATTGGGGAGCCAAAACTTGAATATGAAACAATCCAAGTTGTAGAATTGAAAGGGCGCTTCAAACTACATGTGCATGACCCGAACGCTCTTACACTTGATTTCTGTGACTACCAAATTGATGGTGGGGAGTGGCAGCTTAACCAACCAGTCATAAGGCTTAATAGGCATTTGGAGTCAACTGGTGAGCCATGTAACCTTGTCGTTCGGTATAAGTTTGAAGTTGAACAGCTACCAGAGCAGAGCGATGAAAAAATTTGGCTCGTAATTGAGACACCACAACTGCAACGAATATTCGTAAATGGGAAACGCATCCAAAGCGAAGACGAAGGCTTTTACCTTGATCACGCTTTCCGAAAACTTGATATAACAGGAAAGCTGCATGTAGGTGAAAATGTGATTGAGTGTCATTGGGACTACAAACCACCAATGGAGGTTGAAGCCTGCTACATCGTTGGTCCATTTGGAGTTAAGTGTGATGAGGCGCTTACAAAGTTCGCTATTACAAGGTTAACCGCAGATGAAGTTGACGGGAGCGATCTAACAAAAGAAGGGCTACCTTTCTACTGTGGTAAAGTCACCCTCTCACAGCGCTTCACCCTGCCAACCCTTAAGGAAGTTGGAGCATCAAAAGCAATACTTGAGTTTGACCGCCTTGATGCCATAGTTGCTGATGTTAGCGTCAATGGCGTCAAATGCGGTGTTGTAGCGTGGCATCCTTATCAGCTTGATATAACGAAGGCGATAAAGAAAGGAGAAAATGAGTTAAGCATAACCCTTATCAACAGCCTGCGTAACCTTCTTGGTCCGCATCATCATCCAGCTGGTGAGCTGTTCATGGTTGCACCTTGGAGTTTCGGTGACGGCGAGTTCGTTGAGCGTTACTGCTTTGTGCCGTTCGGTATATCTGGTGTTAGGATTAACCTCGTAAAGTAGCCTTACATAAACGCTACGAGAGCTGAACTTATGAACCTGCGAAGTTCGTTGCAATGTGGGCGCCTTTCAAGGTTGCTTATGGCAGGTCTGTTTTTATGTGCCGTGGTATGCATCTTTGTTTTGCGCTGGCGCTACTTCATGGTGGTTGAAGTAACATCTAACTCTATGTTCCCAACGCTGCTTATAGGCGATAGAATCGTTTTCCTCAAGGATGCGTATAGACATTCCAACCCACTTCGTGGCGACATAGTTGTGTTGCGCAGACCAAATGGAGATGGTGAGTTGATAATTAAGCGTGTTGTTGGGCTGCAGGGAGAAGTAATTGCAGCTTACAGAGGTAAGGTTTATATCAACGGTAAACCGCTTGATGAGCCTTATGTTGGAGGTGTTGTCACTACGTGGATAAAGCCAACCCTTATCCCAGAGGGGCATGTCTATCTACTTGGTGACAATCGCCCTTCAAGTGAAGATAGCCGTGACTTTGGTCCTGTGCCAATAAAGCATCTGCTTGGGAAAGCCGTGTTGCGTGTTCTGCCAATTGATAGATTTGGGAAGGTGCACTGATTTACTTCTCACACTTTACGAGTGAGCATAATCGCCCGATTGTGATAGTTAAAGCGAATGCTATAAGCAGACTGCAACCCGAAATTGCGAAAGGAGCACTAAAGCTATGAGCGAGTGCGATTGAGCCAGAGAATGGACCGAGTATGAAACCGATGCCCTGAGCCGTTGTTGCAAAGCCAAGTGAAAGCCCTCTTTCGCCTCTCACTGCTATATCATCAACTGTTGCAAGCACTGCAGGAAATCCCATTACCCAAGCTGCACCCGTAAGCATGCCCAAGAGGAGGAGCAATGGCATTGAACTAATCCTTGGTGCAAGGGCAAACACAACTGCACCAATGAGCAACGCTGAACGCATTACAAGCAGCCTTGGGAAAATATCCGCAAGCCGAGATAAAGGTAGCGCCATTAAGCTTAGCAGGAGCGCAATTGCAAATACGCTTACGCTTATTTGCGCGTCTGTGAGCTTGAGTATCTTATGGGCATAGATGGGCAACACAGGTATCTGCACCGCAATGGAGAATTGAGAAAGACCAAGAACGAAAGCAAGCAGAAGCATCGGCTTGTTACGGAAAAGCCGTGCCAAGCTATGTAATGTAGTCATGCTGAAGCTAAATTTATTTTTTTGCCCACTGCCTGTAAACGCAGTCCGCTGAAAAAGTAACAAGGATAGCACTATGACCGACGCCACAAGCAGGATAAGTGAAGCGAAAGCAAATACAACCTTTGATTTGCTGAAACTGTGGCGAATGAAGAAGGCACTTGAAACGCCAATAACAACGCCTACGAGATAACAAAAGTTATCAAGACCAAGAGCAGTTGCCTTGTTTTCCATTGGCATAAAATCAAGGAAGGAAGCAGTTAGTGATGTCCATATCATCGCTGCTGATAAGCCGACTATGGGATGAAGTAGCAGAAATGGGGACCATGCTTTAACAGTGCTCATTAAAGCCGTTGTGCACGTAGCTACGCATAATCCAGCAAGCATAATCCTCAAGCGCCCATATCTATCACCGAGTGCGCCTGACGGGGCTTTAAAGATTGTCTCAACGAGTGCGAAAGCAGAGATGACAAGCCCTGCAAATATTTTCGGAGCTTTACACTCCTCAAAGTATAGTGGTAGGATGCATATGATTGAGGCGAACGCACATTGCGTAGTTATAGCTACGGGGATGAGAACAAAAATGAGTGGTCGCTTCGTGAGCAATTCAAAAATGCTTCTTGCCCGCATCGTCCTGCTTTCCCCTATATTTCCCGTTTAATACCCAAGCTTTGAGTAGCATCTTTCCGATGTCCCAATACATACGAGTGCGTTCTATTAGTGCTCTGTTCAAACCGAGTTTCTCTTCTTTCGTCACATGGCTTACCCCTTCAAGCATTACATGCTTGACTTTCCAGCCATGCTTGCTTGCCCACCAGTTCAAGAAGGCTTCAAGTCCGTAACCAAGTCCATTTGGGCATGGCATGCAAAGCAGTAGCTCCCTTCTTAACCCTCTTTGTCCCGATATCTCTGGTGCAATTCTATGCGACCAGTCCGTTATCCAACGCCCTTTGCAAAACACGCCTATCGTCATGTCCACATCGTCGCAATTTATAGGTTCTACAAGCATCTCAATATGCGTTGGTAGCAATCCGATAAGATCGGCATCAAGCATAACGATAATAGGTTGCGCTATCCGTTGCACCCCAACCCAAAATGCCATTGCCTTACCCATGTTCGTAGGTAGGCGTATCACTTCAACAGCGTCTTCTCTTGCATACTTCGCAGCAACCCAATATGTCCCATCAATAGAACCATCATCAACAACTACGACTTGCTTCACCATGCTTGAATGCAAAACAGCGTGAAGCACTCGCTCAATCCTTTCAGCCTCGTTGTATGCTGGGATAACCACCCCAACTCCTCCCATCTTTCTCACTCCCCTACACTGGTCTTCCAACCACTACCGTTTAGCCACTCAGCAGTTGCAACAAGCCGAAAACTGCGTGTTCTACCAACTTTGACTGCGTTGGTTCACATCCAAAATCAACCGATGATAGATACAACATCAACTGCTTTACCTTGTTCAAGCGAGACATACGCAGCTTCAACGACAGCTAAGCTGATAAGCCCATCGTATCCGCTAACTGGTGGCTGTTTACTTTCAATTATTGCGCGCACAAAGTCTTCAATGAATAGTTTGCGATCGTCCCTTTCCATTCCTGTTGAGGGCACATCAACCCACTTATATGTTGGGTAAGTGAAGCCCTCAAGCTTCGTATACAAATGCAATGGCTCTGTGAGGACGAGTGTTCCATGTGAACCATAAATCCTGTCGCCACTCCATTGTCCCGGACCGAAAGAGCCAGCAGCACATGAGAGTGCTTCAATCAAACCTATAGCACCGTTTGTATACCGCAAAGTAGCGAACGCCACATCCTCAACATCAACGCCTTGAGTCGCAAGTGTTCCATACTCAGCATATACCCTTTCCACTTCAAGCCCCGTAATAAAGCGCACATAGTCAATGTTATGGATGGTGTTCATGATAAGTATGCCTCCACCTGCTTTTTCACGGTGCATGCGCCAATCAGTTTTAGCTCTGCCAGTGTATCCACCAACCCAGTAAGATGAAGGCTTGTCAATTATGGCTTTAATGCTCACCCCTATAACGCTACCTATAATGCCACTTGAAAGCAGTTCCTTTGCCAACTGTATGTTTGGGAAATAGCGTAATGGAAAGCAAACCGACAGCGCAACACCGTTCTTTTCGCATGCTTCAATCATTTCCTTTGCTTCCTTCACATTTAGAGCCATCGGTTTCTCAACCACAACATGCTTTTTTGCCTCAGCACACCGAATCGTCTGAGGCGCATGAAGATAATGCGGGGTGGCTATATACACTGCATCCACATCATCCCAAGAGAGCAGTTCATCAATTTCTGTCGTCCATTTTGCCTTATACCTTTCAGCCATATCCTTCGCTAACGCCTCGTTTACATCCATTGCTGCTGTCACTACAGCGCATTCGGACTTCGCTATCGCTTCCGCAGTTCTAAGAGCGATCTCACCGCAACCTATAATGCCAAAGCGTATCTTCTCCATGTGGCTCACCTCCAACACGAAGGATTTAATGTAAACTGTATTATGCACGCATGTTCACCGACTTGGAAAACATGATGCTCACCTCAATGGTGAGATAGGTTCTTCCCTTCTGGCATCGTGTCCTGTTATAAATGGAAATGCCGAGGTGTTCGCAATGGCATCAAATAGCATTTTGCCACTAATCAACTTTTTACAGCATGCTGAAGAAGCCTCAATGGATGCACCGAGTTTGGCTACCGTAGTTGAAGAGCTTAAGAAGTTTAACAGCCCTTTGTTCTCGTTTGGGCAAACAGTGTGGTGGGATGAACCAATGAAAGTTGTGCTTCTTTTGCATATGCACCAGCATGGTCTCCACCTGCCATTTGTCTTTTCAATACACGATGTTGATTACTTCAGCAAGCTGAGGCGTGTCTTTTTAGGTGATGAGGAGTTTTTAATTGTCTCTCGCAATGATGGAACTACAGCAAACCTGTGGGCTTCGGGATGCGAGACAGCCATCCTATTTGGTAGCGAAGCTACTCCAACAATAAGCGACTACAACAGGTGTGGTATACCACTGGCAGAGCTCGCAAAGAACTATTCAGAGAACGCTTCTGACTTCATTGACAAGTGGACAGAAGCATGGGGTTGGAAAGCAGTTGTCCACAACTCTATACGAGGACCTGTTACTGCGTTCGTTCGCGTTGGCGATGTCATTAAAAGTATGAAGGGGCTGTTGGAGTGGGCTGTCAAAAATACCATTACGATGATTGAAAGGTTTGCAAACACGCATTTGGAGACCGCAAACGCATTTTTAATGCTGGTTGATAGATGTGCCGAAAAGGTCGGATTGAACGCATGCTTGAGCAACTTCTATGAGGAGATTTACAAAAGCATTGTGAAAATGCTTCTTGGCTTCGTCCCAAGCCAACTTATAACGACAAATTCATTTCGCTTCTTCAACTTTAACTCAAGAACATGCATGCGCGAAAGGTTTAAGGCAGTTGACATTTTTATCTCTCCACACACAAGACAACTCGCTACCGAAGCATATGATGAAGTTGCTCCCGCAATCGGTGCATGGAGGCTGAATGAGTTTGGTCATGGAGCATTGCCGTTTGAACTTCTCTCCGAAGATTTTGGGCGTGGCACCATTTGCGTTGACGGCAACTGGCTTATCATCAGAACACCAACGAGAAGAATTGAAGCCAAGTCAAATGAACCGTTAGTGTCAAGAAAGGCACTCGCCATGCTCATTGAAGAATCTTTTGGCAGTAAGTGTGCGCTGATTGGAAAAGCATTAATAACGCCATTGATGCTCTGCAGTGAAGGCGTAATGGTGCTGAGTGAAACTGGTTCTGCATATATGGATTCAACGAAACGACTTGTAGCGAAACTTGCAGATGCAGGCATAAGGGTAAGCTTACGACCCATACTGCGGGTTTGCTATTCCACATTTGATGCTATACGCAATAGCAACCTCAAGCTAACTCTCCCAAAGCACATCGCAAAATTTGTCGGAGAAGAGATTTTGAACGCAAGCGACTTTGCGAATGCATGGCATGGCAGTGTTAAGGAAGCAAGAAGAGTGGTTGAAAGGATGTGCGCGTCAGCCTCGCTTGACTCAACATTTGACCTGCTCAGGCTTTACGATGAACAACCCGAGTATGAACAAGTTGACTCACTCAAATCAGAATTTGAAGACACATCTCTACAGCTACACGAACTTGGTGCCGAATTGAACGAGCTAATACAAAGGTGCAAAGCGCTTAAAAACGAGGAACGAAAACTCATTCAAAAACTCATTAGCGCTGAAAGGTATGCCAGCGAGCTCAAGCAAATGATGGCACGCATGAATGAGCATCATCTCGCTGACAAATGGGAAGCTTTAAAGGAAGAACGAATGAACACCCTTAGCAAATTGCATCAGTTGCATGATATGCTAAACAGTTTGCGCTCCGAAAGGAGGAGGTTATTCCAACGACTCCTGCAAAGGGCATACAGTGAGGGAGCTGAAAAGTTGCGACAAGCAAGAAAAGAGCAAACCATTAGGCTTCAGTTTAGAAGGTTGTCGGTCGCAAGAGAGGCTCTTTTAGCAGCTGTCGTAACATATAGCCATTTTCGCCCATGTGCATGGTGGCTGCCAGTAGTTGACCCAAGCGGCGAGTGGTGGCGTTCTGTAGGAAAGCTCGCAAAGGCGAGGTTTGAAAGATGGTAGGAATGCGAAAAATCAAGTTCAGTAAATTCCACGCTTGCGGGAACCATTTCATCTTGATTGAAGCAAAGGAACGAGATGAGCACGATTGGGCGAAGCTCTCAATGTCACTTTGCAGGCACAAGTTCGGTATCGGTGCTGATGGGTTGCTCATCGTCTTGTGGGATGAACGCAAGCCAAGCGAATTTGAGTTTCGGATGTTCAATCCAGATGGGACTGAGGATGGATGTGGAAATGGACTGCGTTGTGCAGCACGCTACCTTTACGAGCGAATCCTGACTAAGTATGGCTTTCAACAAAAGTTTTTCGTCGCTAAAACGATTTGGGGAAAACGCACAGTGCAAATCATAAGCGATGATCCAAAAGAATTTTTGGTTGAAGCCGACATAGGAGTTCCCATATGGCATCCCAAAAAGATACCGCTTAATGTAGCCATGATGCCAAAACAAACAAACCCCGCATTCCCAACGGAGCTTGTTCTAAACCTTTATGGCATACAAGTGCACTGCATCGCTGTCAACACAGGTAGCACACATGCCGTTGTATTTTGGGATGAAGAACTTGAAGATAAGCTATGGTTGCGTTTGAACACAGCAATTGAAAAGCACCCACTATTCCCGATGCGCACGAGTATCATGTGGACAAAAGTCATTAGTAAAAACAAGGTCAGAGTGAGATGCTTTGAAAGAGGTGTTGGCGAAACGCTTTCATGTGGCACTGGAGCATGCGCTGTAGTAGCTGTAGGCATCGCCACGAGAAGACTCGAAAGAAGTGTGGATGTGTTCTTTAGAGGAGGTCAAATGCATGTTCGCTCAGATGAGCACGGTAGATTGTATTTAAGAGGGCATGTTGAACATCTCTTTGACGCAGTCATCCCACTACCAAAGTGAAGCACTCAAGCTACACCGCATTGTGATTAGAAGTTTTAAACCAAGCGCGCTATAATTGCAGTCGACCTACCCAAATTCTGCACCTTGAAAACGATATAGAAATGGGGTGGCAGAATTTTCCCATATAATGCATGGTTTCTTCCCCTCACATTGCAGTCGACCCCCTAAGGGATTTAGGGCAACCGAAGGTCGACTGCAACCACATCAAAAACATCACTCATAACTTATAACTTCTCCCACTATCATGCTTGGGTCGCAATCGCACCATAGTGGGATTGAAATCCGATGTGTCCAACTATTCTTTTCGTCGTCGCATGTAGTCGCAATCGCACCATAGTGGGATTGAAATTGGTTTTCTCGGGCGTGGGGCGCCGACGCCATAGGTCGCAATCGCACCATAGTGGGATTGAAATGAGCAGGATGAGGTTTATTTGCATTTGCATGTTGCGTGTCGCAATCGCACCATAGTGGGATTGAAATAGAATTTACATCGTATAATGTTCCATACACTTCTGTTGTCGCAATCGCACCATAGTGGGATTGAAATCAATCATAAACCAGCCATACAACAAGCAGCTTGAAGCAAGTCGCAATCGCACCATAGTGGGATTGAAATACACTAACTTAGTTGAGAGTGCAGTGACGAAGGCAATGTCGCAATCGCACCATAGTGGGATTGAAATGACAAATACTGGTGGCGTGCACTGGCGTATCACATGCGGTCGCAATCGCACCATAGTGGGATTGAAATCAACATCTACGCCCCAAAATCCCTTGCGCTCGTCATAGTCGCAATCGCACCATAGTGGGATTGAAATTACTCATTTGTGGACGGCAGTTGGTATACGTATTCTTGTCGCAATCGCACCATAGTGGGATTGAAATAAGCGTGGGGAAAAGGTTTTACACATATATGTTCATGTCGCAATCGCACCATAGTGGGATTGAAATGAGCTTGCTTTACGGTGCAGGATTATGTATGACGAAAGTCGCAATCGCACCATAGTGGGATTGAAATCAACGACAATGGTTTGCTCATAAACCTTCATCAAGAGGTCGCAATCGCACCATAGTGGGATTGAAATGTGAGTTTATCTTCCCTTCAATGGTTGAAGGGGAGCGTCGCAATCGCACCATAGTGGGATTGAAATGAGGCTCACACCGAATGAAACACGAAGGCTCATCGTCGCAATCGCACCATAGTGGGATTGAAATTGTCCTCGCTGCGTGTCAAGCAGCCACGCCACAGCCCGGTCGCAATCGCACCATAGTGGGATTGAAATGGGGTGATTAGGATGCTGGTCATTACTACGGTTAGTGAGTCGCAATCGCACCATAGTGGGATTGAAATGCTTTACAACGCGTTGCAAACTTTTTTCAATACACTGTCGCAATCGCACCATAGTGGGATTGAAATGGTAAGAGTTACGGCATGGTTTCAGATGCTCTGAAGCTTGTCGCAATCGCACCATAGTGGGATTGAAATGATAAGAATAAAGTATTTACCTCTAAAGAGGTGTGTGGTCGCAATCGCACCATAGTGGGATTGAAATGAAACCTCCGCGATGGGTCTGCACAGCGCTGAAAAAGGTCGCAATCGCACCATAGTGGGATTGAA
>JBGOEV010000051.1:0-14767 GCA_041538025.1 Candidatus Thermosaccharophagus gerlachensis
CAACGCTCTTATGTTGAAGTCCAGTCGCTTTTAGCTCCCTTTGCATTCTTGAGCCTCGTTTGTGTTTTATGTGCCACCGTGAGCGAACCTGGAGCTTCCGAGGAACACAGGGACACCTTAATGCAATCCGTTATTCGTCTCCTCACCGTTGATAGAGACTTGAAGAAAGGTGTTGAGCTTGCGAGGAGGGCTGTTGAGCTATATCCAGATAACCCTCACACGCATGAATGGCTTGCTTATGGGTTGGCAGGGCTATGCATGTTTGACGAAGCTTTAACACATTACAGGATGGCAGTGAAGTTAAGAGGTGGTTTGCCGAAGTTAAGCGCTGCATGGTTGCCACCAAACACTTGTGATGAAGTGATAGAATTGCTCAGCGCACCAAAGGAGGAGATAAACCTTTGGCATGGCGAAAGTGTTTTCAAAGCTGTTTTCATTGCTACACCGTGTTTTCCACCTTTGCCTATCTGGCGTGACCCCAAGTTCCTTGAGCAATACAACCAGACAATCGTCCTCTACAGGTATGTTGATGATGGGCATTGGGAGGCTGTTGTGCGTGTTTACTTTAAGACACGCACGCTTAGTAGCATAGGTGGTGATTGGCTTGAGGATGCAAAATCTGTTGCACTTGCATTCGCTTTGGTAACGGGATGTAGCTACCTTAAAGCTAACTTGCTTCCCGTTGAGGCTCCCCCAATAAGCGTTTGGCTGAGCGAGCACGGGGAGCCAAACATAATCAGCGATGTTGGTCACATTTATTGGAGAGGTATCAAGCCGAAGAGGGAGCTCGCACAATGGCTTATTGAAGTTGCACACGAATATGGGCATCACGCCTTCATAGCTTTGGGTCCATTTGAAGGGGAGCATGAACGCTACTGTGGTGGCATGATGAGTGAACGCCTAAACTCTGTGTGGCTGCTTGAGATGATTGAACACGGTAAGCTTGACTTACCTCCCAAAGCAGGATTGGACAAACTGCGTGTAGCACTAAAAGCATATGTGTTAGAGCAGTTCAGCAAGGACATGTTCTCCTTCCTCAACTGGTTGCATGAAGTGGGTGAGGGTCAAAGGATGGAGAGGATGAGCATGCGTTCTTTCCTTGGCATGGTTGAATTCATTGAGCGCAATTACTCAAGCCAAGCTTTGGTTGAGGTTTTAAAAAAGTGCGCTTCAGAAGATGTGAGGTCGTTTTTGAAATCGTTCGGTGATTTTGTGAAGGGAGCGCTAAATGAAGGGCTACGCATGCCCTTAAGATGCCTTTTCGTAGCTCAATCAGGTGAAGAGAAAGCATCGTTTATGGTAGATGTAGATGGCTCTGAAGGGTTTTCGGTCATGTTGCCAAGCGTCATCACCGTGCCAGTTTGGATGCCATCTGGGACCGTTGATTTTGAACTACGTGCAGATGGATGCGAGGATGTGAAGGCTAATGTTTCAATTGATGGGGAGGGAGTAGCTGTCGTAATGCGCAGGGATGATGGATTAAGCATTCGTTTTCGTGCGCGTGGTTACAAGGAAGGATGGCATGTGTTATCAATACGGCTTTTGGGCGAAGGGACGGTAGCTGTAAACCACCTCCATATGCGTTTATTGGAGCAAGAGGGATGATGGAGGCATGGTTGAGCATAAAAGTTTCATGAACATGCGTTGGGAGATGAAAACGGTTGACGAAAGTGATGTTGAGCGCCTCTCAACAGTTTTGGGGCTACCGAAGTTAGTAGCGAGGGTTTTATGCTCTCGTGGCTTCAGTGAACCATCTTCTGCGTTGGAGTTTATGAAGCCATCAATTGAAAGGCTACATGACCCATTCCTTATGGCTGATATGGACTTAGCTGTCAAACGCATAATTTCGGCACTGCGCAACCGTGAAGTCATTCTCATACATGGCGATTACGATGCTGATGGGATATGTGCAACTGCGCTCCTCTCAAGCAAGCTCTCACAATGGGGTTCAAAGGTCTATTGGTTCATCCCAGACAGGTTTGTTGATGGTTATGGAGTGAGCATGAGGGCTATTAATGCAGCCAGAAGCGTTGGGGCAACGCTCATGATAACTTGTGATTGTGGGATAACCTCTTACAAGGAGGTTGAGTATGCGAGATCGCTCGGGATTGATACAGTCATCGTTGACCATCACTCACCAAAGGGCTTCCTCCCGAATGCTGTCGCCATCCTTAACCCTAAGAGGTTAGATTGCAAATACCCTTTCAAGGAACTTTCGGCTACTGGCGTTGCATTGAAGCTTTTATGTGCTATCGCTGATGAGGGGAAGTTTGAAAGCCCTCTTGATGATGAGCTGTGCCTTGATTTGGTTGGGATTGCAACCATTGCAGATGTAGTCCCACTTGTAGATGAGAACAGGTCGCTTGCGTGGCATGGTTTAAATGCGCTTTCGAAGCGCTCAAGGGTTGGCTTGCGGAAGCTTATGGAGTGTGCTGGGCTTCGCTCAAGCAGGATAACGGGTGCTCATGTTTCGTTCATCATAGCTCCGAGACTTAATGCCCCGGGAAGGCTTGAAGACGCAAGGGATGCCTTAAGGTTGCTGTTGGCGAGGAACGAAACAGAAGCCGAAGCATTGGCAGTAAGACTTGACGAGTTGAACAGGGAAAGACAAGACGAGGAAGAACGTGTCCTTGAGGAAGCTCTTGAGCTTGTGGCAGAAAGAGTTGACCTAAGCAGTGATTTAGTCATTGTGCTTTCAAGTCATAGATGGCATCAAGGTGTCATCGGGATAGTTGCAAGCAGGCTTGTTGAGCTCTTTCATCGCCCAACAATACTCATATCCGTTGAAGGGGAAACTGGAAAGGGTTCTTGCAGAAGCATTCAAGGGTTCGACATCGCTATGGCTCTTGATTCTTGTAGCAACCTCCTTGTAAGCTATGGTGGGCATCAAATGGCTGCTGGGTTGGTCATACGGGAAGAGAACATAGAGAAGCTGCGTTTCGCTATAAATGAGATAGCTCGTCACTGGCTCAGCGAAAATGAGCTTACGGCAAAGCTCAATATTGATGCACAAGTTCATCCCAACGAGCTTTCTTTAGATGTGGCTCACAAGATGATGTTATTTGAGCCTTGTGGATGCGGTAACCCAAAGCCAACGCTTGCTTTGTTTGGTGTCAAAGTCATTGAGAGCAACATACATGGTAGCGGAGGGAAACACCTGCGCATATTGGCTGAAGCGTATGGGACAGAGCTTGAGTTTGTTGGTTACCGTATGAGCCATATGGTTGATACACTTACAGCAGGGCATTCAATTGACCTTTGCTTTACGCTTGGAATACCGCATTCGGATCCATCAAAGCTATCGCTTCAGATAAAGGCTTTGCGTCATCACTCAGATCGGTAGCATTGAGAATTGCGCAGCTTGGGGTGCAAAAGAGGTGTCGGAAAACTTACCGGACAGATTGCCTCAAACAAGCGATAGTGTAGGCAGTGTTTTTCGCCAACCGGCGCCAAGGACATATCGTGTTGAAGGGATAGTGCTGCGCGTCATACCGTATGGTGAAAAGGATCGCATACTTACAATTTACACGCGCCAGATGGGCAAGCTGAATGCTATAGCGAAAGGTTCAAGGAATCCATTGACGAGGCTTGCACCAGCAACACAGCTCTTTACGCATGCGCATTACTTCCTCGCACAGGGTAAAACACTTGAGGTTGTAACGCAGGTGCGCATCATTGAAGTTTTTGAGAGGCTGCGCAAGGATGTTGAGATGATGGTTGTGTGCGCACAGTGCTGTGAGATGCTTAGCAAGAGTGTCCCGGATGGAGAAGCAGATCCTGCTCTGTTTGATGACTTACTCTCCGCACTCCGTATAGCCAACAAAGGCGTTGATGCAGACTTGCTTTTAGCAGCTTTCATTAGCAGGTTGCTCAAGCGCTTGGGCTATATGCCACAAGTTAGCTTTTGCGTTGGCTGTGGTTCTCGTATACTTGATGATGAAGTGCACTTATCCATAGCGCAGGGTGGAACGCTTTGCAAGGATTGTGCTAATAGGAAAGGGTTTGATGTCAAGCTGAGCAAAGGCGAGATTGCATTGATAATTAATTCACTGCGCTTTGGGCTTTATGCTGTGACACGCACAAAACTGCATGGCATCTCAGCTACAAAGGTGAGTGACTGCTTGACGCTGTTTTGGCAGTATCAGTTTCAAACGCAACTGCAATCAGTCAAGGTGCGCCAGCAACTGCATAACTGGTGTAGAGGGAAGGATGTAAGGCAACGAGGTGACAATGAGAATGGCGATAAGGTTTGATGTGTTCACCATCTTTCCCGAATGGTTTGATAGTCCTCTTAAGTGCTCGCTTTTGGGGAAGGCTATTGAGAAAGGAATTGTTGAAGTGCATTGCCACAACATACGTGATTACGCTCTTGATAAACATAAGGTCGTTGACGACTATCCATATGGTGGCGGTGCTGGGATGGTGATGAAACCAGAGCCTTTATTTAGGGCAGTTGAGAGTGTTTTACTTAACTTGCCTGATGAATATGGTGAGCCACCGATCATTTTGCTTTCACCTCAAGGGAGGGTTCTCAACCATGATGTAGTAGTTGAGCTTTCGCGCAAGCGTTGCATCTTCTTGATATGTGGGCATTATGAGGGTGTTGATGAGCGTGTGAGGGAGCATCTCGCTACAGATGAAATATCAATCGGTGATTACGTTCTCTCTGGTGGAGAGCCAGCAGCAATGGTCATCATAGATGCAGTTAGCAGGCATGTCCCTGGTGTGCTGGGAAACGTTGAATCACTTTTGAGCGAATCGTTCTCAGATGGTTTGCTTGAGCATCCACAATACACCCGTCCGAGGGTGTTTCGTGGTTGGGGAGTTCCCGAAGTGCTTCTTTCTGGTGATCATGAAGCGATAAGGAGATGGCGCAGGAAGGAAGCGCTGAAGAGAACGCTCCTGCGCCGTCCAGATTTGCTCTCTAAGGCAAAATTGTCAGACGAGGATTTGAAACTGCTTGAGGAAGTGAAGAAAGAGGTTGGCATTGCATAGTCAAATCAATAGCAAGGACAGGAGGTGAAAAGCGCAATGGGGGTTAAACCCGATTGGTGGATACGAAAGATGGCTCTTGAACACGGCATGATTGAACCATTTGAGGAGAAGCAGGTGAGCAAGGGCGTGATATCCTATGGGCTTTCCTCATACGGGTATGATATGCGCATTGCCGATGAATTCCTCATCTTTACGAACGCCTACTCAACGATTGTGGACCCAAAGAACTTTGATGAGCGTTCGTTTGTCAAGCACAAGGGAGAATACTGCATCATACCGCCAAACTCGTTTGTGCTTGGTCGCTCCATTGAATACTTTCGCATACCGAGGAATGTGATAACGATAACGCTTGGCAAAAGCACATACGCAAGGTGTGGGATCATCGTGAATGTGACCCCATTTGAACCGGAGTGGGAGGGGTATGCAACGCTTGAAATTTCAAACACAACACCTTTGCCAGCGAAGGTGTATGCAGGTGAGGGGATTGCTCAAGTCATCTTCATAGAGGCTGACGGTGTTTGTGAGGTCTCATACGCGGACAAAAAGGGAAGGTATCAAAAGCAACAAACGATCGTGCTTCCGAAGGTTGATTGAGGGCTACTTCAAGTAATGGCTTTTGTTGCAGTGGTTGGTGGTGAACAGTTTTGGGTGGGAATGAATACATCGTTGAGATGCGCTCAATAGTGAAAGACTTTGGGGGCGTAAGGGCGGTTGACCATGTTGACTTGTTTGTCAGGAAGGGGGAAGTGCACGGTCTCGTTGGTGAAAACGGCGCTGGAAAATCAACCTTGATGAAAATACTCGGTGGCGTGTATAGCGATTATGAGGGCGAGATATTCATTGATGGTGTAAAAGTCAGGATACGCTCGCCAAAGGATGCAATCGCTGCTGGCATAGCTGTTATCCATCAGGAGCTAAACCTCGTCCCACAGCTCAGTGTTGCTGAGAACATATTCCTTGGGCGCGAACCAACGAAGGGCATATTCGTTGACTTCGCAAAGATGTTCAACATGGCTAAGGAGCTGTTGTCTCCGTTTGACCCATCAATTGATCCAAGGGCGCGGATCAGTGAGCTCTCCGTAGGTAAACAGCAGCTTGTGGAAATAGCGCGTGCGCTCTCGCTGAAAGCAAGGGTAATCGTCATGGATGAACCTACATCTGCTCTAACAGAAGCCGAGGTTGAAAAGCTGTTTGATGTTATCAGGAGGCTTAAAGCGACTGGAACAACGATAATTTACATCACGCACAAGCTCAGGGAGGTCTTCACCATAACTGACAGGGTTACAGTAATGCGCGATGGTAAGGTAGTTGGGACTGTCAGAACTGCTGATGTTGACCACCGCACACTTGCAAGGATGATGGTCGGACGCGATATTGAAGCTGTTGAGAAGGGTGCTAAGAGGTTAGGCAACATCATACTCAGGGTGCGCAACTTGAGCGTGATCAGCCGTGAAGCATATGGCAAATACATTTTGAGCAACATAAACTTCGCTGTTCGTTCGGGAGAGGTGGTGGGGATATTTGGTTTGATGGGTGCTGGCAGGACGGAGCTTCTGATGACACTTTTCGGTTCACCGCCGGGGATAGTCAAAGGCGAAATTGAAATTGGTGGTAAGCAGGTAAGGATAAGGTCACCAATTGAGGCAATCAGACACGGCATCGGTTTGGTGACAGAAGATAGGAAAGCATCAGGCTTGATACTCATGATGGCAGCGGGGCATAACGCTACATTGCCCATACTGCCCTCGCTATCAGTTATGCAATTCATTCATCGTAGAAGGGAAAGGGAAGTCATAAAGTGGCTTTGGGAGAGGCTACAAATTGTTCCACCGAACCCTGAGATGCCCGCGCAAAACCTAAGTGGAGGAAACCAGCAAAAGGTTGTGCTTGCGAAGTGGCTTGCTATGCGACCGAAACTCCTTTTGCTTGATGAGCCAACGAGAGGTGTTGATGTTGGAGCGCGCGCCGAAATACACAAGTTGATAAGGCAGATGGCGGAAGATGGGACTGGTGTTATTTTTGCCTCCTCTGAATTGCCTGAGGTGCTTACGCTCGCTGACCGAATACTCGTCATGCACTCTGGTCAGCTTGTCCACGAACTCAGGGCAGATGAAGCTACAGAAGAGGAAGTTATGTTTTACGCGAGTGGTGCCCACACATTTGAGCAACACGATTCTGAAGCTACAAATTGAGGTGTTGCTCAAGTGCTTCCAGAGAGGATTAACTCGGTTGAGGAGCTTGAAAATCTGTTAAGCGAGCCAACCGATGGTGTTATCAGCGTTCTATCCGAGCTTGATGGAGACATCATGGTTTTGGGCGTTGGTGGTAAGATGGGTCCGAGCTTGGCTTACATGGCATTGCGGGCTTTCAGAGAAGCTGGAAAACAAAACGAAGTCATCGGTGTCTCTCGCTTCACATCTGCTGAGGTAAGAGAGAAGCTTTCAAAGTGGGGTGTTAAAACGATAGCATGTGACTTGCTCAATGAACAACAGGTTAAGGCACTGCCAGATGTGCAAAACATAGTCTTCATGGTTGGAATGAAGTTTGGCACAACGGGGCAGGAGTGGAAAACATGGGCTATAAACACGATGCTACCCGCAATCGTTTGCAACAGGTTTAGGGAAAGCAACTTTGTTGTCTTTTCAACTGGAAATGTTTATCCGCTGACTCCGGTTGTGCGGGGTGGTTCAACCGAAATTGATTCGCCATCGCCGATCGGTGAATATGCTATGAGTTGTCTTGGAAGGGAACGCATATTTGAATACTTCAGTCGTGAGTATGGCACCCGTGTTGCGATTGTGCGCTTGAACTATGCTGTGGAGCTGCGTTACGGTGTCCTTGTTGATTTGGCAAAGAAGGTGCTCAGTGGCGAAGAGATTGATTTGACGATGGGTGCATTCAATGCAATTTGGCAAGGTGATGCGGTGGCGATGGCATTGCAATGTTTCTCATATGTTAGCAGTCCTCCTTTCATCATCAACATCACTGGTCCAGAGACTGTGAGTGTGAAAAGGGTTTGCGAGGAGTTTGGAAGGCTCATGGGGCGCCAAGTTAAGTTTGTTGGTGAAGAAGCTCCGGATGCCCTCCTTAGCAATGCACAGCTTGCACATATGCTCTTTGGCTATCCGAGGGTCTCAATTAGAAGGATGATGCTCTGGATTTCCGATTGGCTTATGCGTGGCTTTGAGACATGGGATAAGCCAACCCACTTTGAAGAACGAAGTGGACGCTTCTAATGGAGTTGGTGAAGGATGCCACTTGAAGAGGGGTTGAGGAAAGCATTGCAAGATGGCATGGTTATACCAGCATGCCCTTTAGCATTGACGAAGGAACGCAAATGGGATGAGCGCCGTCAAAGGGCGCTTTGTCGCTATTACAGCGATGCTGGTGCAGGTGGCATAGCAGTTGGTGTTCACACAACTCAATTTAAAATCAGGGATGTAGGGTTGTTTCGCCCTCTGCTTGAGTTAATGTCTGAAGAGATGAATCGCTTGGACGAAAGTAGAAGTTTGCCGTTGTTCCGAGTGGCTGGAATATGCGGAGACACAAAACAAGCCGTCAAAGAGGCAACCATCGCAAGTGAGCTTGGCTACCATGCGGGTTTGGTGAGCTTGAGTGCTCTTAAGGACGCAGACGATGAAACACTCATAAACCACTGCAAGGAAGTCTCAAAGGTCATCCCGCTATTTGGCTTCTATCTACAGCCAGCAGTTGGTGGGCGGTTTTTACCGTATTCGTTCTGGAGACGCTTGGCTGAGGAGGTTGAAGAACTCGTCGCCATCAAGATTGCACCATTTAACCGATATCAGACGATTGATGTTGTGCGTGCTATAGCTGAGTCTGGGAGAGTAGATGTGGCGCTCTACACGGGCAATGACGACAATATCATCTTAGACTTGATTACGCCATTTAAGTTCAACGTTGCTGGCAGTGAGGTTGAGTTACATATCGTTGGTGGCTTGCTTGGGCAGTGGGCTGTCTGGACAAGAAAAGCAGTTGAGATATTTGAATGGTGCAAAAGCATCTCAAGGGCTCGTAAAGATGTGCCAATTGAGCTGCTGAGGATTCATGTTCATTTAACCGACGCCAATAGCGCCATCTTTGATTCAGCCAACAATTTCGCAGGTTGCATACCGGGAATCCACGAAGTGCTAAGAAGACAAGGGTTGCTTGAGAGCAATCTTTGCATTGACCCAAACGAAACATTAAGCGAAGGACAGCTTGAGGAGATTGAAAGAGTTTGGAATGCATATCCACATCTTCGCGATGACGAGTTCGTTGCAGAGCATATTGACAAATGGATGAGCTGATGCGCTTTTCTCAAAGCCACCTGCCAGCTTGAGATGGACAAGGGGTGAAGGGAGATTGAGAATTGAGGTAATAGGTGTTGAGCCACCGTGCAGGAAATGCATGGCGCTCCTTGAGAACACAAAGAAGGCGTTGAAGGAACTTGGATTTGAAATTGATGTGGTAAAGCTTGATGCTCTCTCAGATGAAGTGGCTGAGCGTTATGGCATCGTCATAACACCAGCGCTTGCGGTTGATGGCTTCATCATCTCGGAAGGAGTTGTCTTAAGCCCACAGCAAATTGCCTCCATACTCAAAGGTATGATGAAGTGACTCTCAAAATGCTACATCAAGAGCCACTGCAATTGCTTCCTCAAAGCTTACGTTTTAACCTTCGTCATAGCCTTTTAGTGGGCGATACCAGATGTTTCTGAAGCGCACTCTATCACCATGATCTTGAAGGCGCAATGGACCAATAGGTGGATGAGGTTCATACCTTGGCAGTTGGCGATGTGTTGTGCGTCCGTAAAGTGGTGTATGATTGTGGATAACTACACCATTGAAAAGCACAGTGATGTATGCAGGGCGAATCAACCTATCGCCATCAAACCTTGGTGCTTCCCAAATTATATCGTAAACCTGCCACTCGCCCGGTGGACGACAAGCGTTTACAAGCGGTGGATACTGACCGTAGATTGCTCCCGTAGTCCCGTCTGGGTATGTGATGTTGTTATAGCAATCCAAAACTTGGACTTCGTATCGTCCCATCAGGAAAACACCGCTGTTGCTCCTTGCCTGTCCTTCTCCTGAGGATTCTGGTGGCGCTTGCCACTCAATATGCAATTGGCAATCACCGAATTGTTCAATCGTTTCAATGTCGCCAGTTCCGGGGACAACCTCCATGTAGCCGTTCTCAACCTTCCACCTTGCAGGACCTCCATCAACGCAACTCCTCCACTTTGACAAATCCGTCCCGTCAAACAGGATGATAGCATCAGATGGTGGCTCACCTGGTTTTTCCTGTGTGCTGAAAGTGCCCGGGCGAACTACTGGTGGTTGTGGACGGTTGCCATCGTGCACTCGCCACCTTGTTCCCGGAAGGAATGGTGTATCATCGTAGCCTATCTTCGGCATCGCACTTCACCCCCAAAATGCATTTTTCGTCTGCCCCCTCTCATAAGCCAAATTATAACCCCCTTTGATTCTGCATCAAGCTTTATGTCCAAGGCGCTGAGCGCCACCATGGCTTTCGTCTTCTGAATGGTGATTGGAATTTGTTTTTTAACTTCCCTTGCGATTCAAGATGCACCATGCATGCCCTTATGCATCCCATGCCACCACAGATCGCTGATGGGTGATGATAACTCTCCCATGCGTTTCTGCTATATGCCACAAGCGACTTAGCCCGTGAGAAGGCTTCGCCAGCGTTCATTTTTGTCTTCCCTTCAATGAGTTGCGATATGAACTGTTCCGCTTCATCATCAAGGAACGGACTGCACTTTGGAGTGCCAACTTGATAAACGGCGGCGCACTTTGCTTCATCCAATTCGCCCCATTCAATCTCCCTGCCTGCTACCTTGACCTTTACAGTTTTAGTCTTGCTTATTGCTCCTGCTGGACACTCCTCGGCGCAAAGCATACACCTATCACATAAGCCACCTTCAAACAATGGGTCTGGTTCAAGTGGTGCATCAGTGATGATGAAGGCAAAGCGTTGTCTCGGTCCAAACTGAGGTGTGAGAAGCAATTTGCTGTAGCCTATTTCACCCATCCCACATATGAACGCAGCAATGCGAAAATGAAGGAACACATCCGGTTTTGGCATTCCTTCAGCAACTGGCTTACCGACATTGCATCCGAGACGGACACTCGTATTTTGATAAAGCACTGCCTCGTATCCGTGATCCTCAATGAAGTTGCCGACCAACCTGAGCACCATAGGCGCAAACACATCGTTTATACTCGCATAGCCCATCGCAGGATATCCAGCAAAGTATGTTCCCTCCTCAATACCCCTGAGTAACCCACGATGTATTCTGAACCCGAGCCCAATTATCGCTTTTGCGTCTGGGAAGATATATCTTGGGTCGCATTCTTTCGGAGCGCCCTCAAACCTGTCCATTGAGCCAATGCCAACTATGTCAGCACCACACTCTAAGGCGAACCTTTTGACGGCTTCCGAAGTGAGCATTTTTCCCGCCCCCAGAAACACACAATATCAACACCTGCAAGAGCTTTCATTATAATGTCACTGTAGCTATAATGCTATCCGCATGCGCTTTATTGCTTCCTTATCACTTCGCTGGTGCTTCATGTGCGGATTGAAGGTGGAATGCCTAAGATGCGTGTTGATGCATACTTCGGTGTGCAAGCCTTCACTAAGTTAGGGGAATGGTGGAATGAATGTGTAATGAGCTGGCTACCTCCAAATAGAGCAATTTTTGTTACTAAGGAGTGGCTGTCAACATGGTGGAAACATTTTGGGAAGGGATTGCCATTCTTTCTTTGCGTAAGGGGCTTTGATAAGCCAATATGTCTTGCGCCGCTGTTCGTCACGAGGTTGAACGCCCTCGGAAGCGATGTTATCCGTTTCATCGGGAACGGTGTTTCAGATTACGGTGAAGTAGCTGTTGAACCGAGGAAGGGTGTTGATGCCGTAAACGCCTTGATGAATTATCTTGTTTCACACCGTCATCTCTGGGATGCGGTAGAGTTTAGTGACCTCTCTGTTGCTTCGCCTTTTGTCAGTTTAGTTAAAGCGTGGTGCGACGAGTTTGGATGGCGCTTTGGCATCGGATATGAGCTAAGCTATTCCGAGGTTTGCCCTGTGCTCAATTTACCGCAGTCGTTTGAGGAACTTACCGCAACGGTAGATAGCAGTTTGCGCAACACCATTAAGAGGCGTGAGAGGCAAATCAAAAGGCTGTTTGATGTGGAATTCGGTGTCGTCAAAAACGAAGTGGAGAGGCGTGAGGTTGTTGAACAGATGTTCAAGCTCCATACACGACGCTGGCTAAGAAGGTTTCAACCGGGCGTGTTCTCCTTACCCTCGTCAAGGAATTTCCATCGTCATTGGACAAGACTCGCCCTCGAGAGGGGTTGGCTGGGCATACATTTTTTGAAGCTTAATGGAGCTTACGTTGCGGTGCATTATTGCTTCGGATTTGGAAACGCAATGTGCTACTACGGTGGTGGATTTGCGCCTGAGTTTGGAAAATATAGTGTTGGAACAGTTCTCATGGCGCATGTGCTTAGGCACGCTATTGAAGATGGCAAAAACATTTTTGATTTCCTTCGTGGTGGTGAGCGATATAAGCTTTTGTGGGGTGCTGTCCCAATAGCAAACATTAACATTAGGCTGTTTTGGAAGAGAAGCACTCGCTCAACAGCGACTGTCTCATTCATGCGGTTGCGCAGTAAAGTTTTGCAAATCGCAAGATGCATCGGACACAAGCTGAGGTGATGCCAACTTGTGCAAGGTCATCTGTAGGCTGTTAAGCATCGTCATCATCATGCTATGCGTTGGTATACTTACCACGCAGATAGTCCAGTGCAAGTATGTAGCTAAGAAGGCACATAACACAAAACAGCACGAGATGTCGGTTGAAGAGCTTGGTGGAAGAGTCCTCATCATCTCACCACACCCAGATGATGAAGCCCTCGCCTGCGGTGGTTTGATTGCCATCCTTTCAAGGCGAGGTGTTACAACTAAAGTGCTTTTTGTTACCCTTGGCGAAGGCTTCACAATGGCGCTCAAACGTGAGCTACATACACCTTTTGCAAGCCCTGATCAAAGGTTACGCTTCGCGAAGGTGCGTGCTGATGAAGCGAGAAGGGCACTAAGAATCCTCAGCTGCAACGCTGTTAGCTTCCTCGGCATACCTGAGACTGCTATAGGAAGGATGTGGTTTGAACCGTCATGGGATGGTTACCTTTCATCCAAGAACGCACTCAAAACACACTACTCGTTCCCACTATCCGAAGATTTGAAACCGATACCACTTTACCCCGACAGCATCATTAATGAGTTGAAGCGCCTGCTAATTGAATTCAACCCAACAAGCGTTTTCATTCCGCACAGGCATGATGACCACATCGCCCATTGGGTGACAAATGTCCTCTCCCTCGCAGCGTTAATTGAGCTAATACAAGAAGGGAAGTTGAGCTATGATGTCGGTGTTTACGAATACCTTGTGCATTTCGGCAGGTATCCAACACCACAGGGCACTTTCAAGAGGTTGCCACTCCTGCCACCAAGAATGCTCTACGAGGAGGCTAAAGATAGATGGCTCTTATTGGATTTGCCCGCCGATGTGATTGCGTTGAAAGCAAAGGCAATCGCTGCATATGAGTCGCAACGCTCACTCATGCGGCGCTTCATGAACAGCTTCATTCGCTCAACTGAAGTTTTTGAGCGAGCCGATATCACGGAACGTAAGGAACGCATCGTTTGGATACCTGACAGGAAACATGAACCGGTCATGCCAGCAGTTTGCCCAAGTGCTGATATCACATCGGTTACGTTAAAGCGTGATAGCAACCTATTTGTGGTGCGCATCAGGACTCGCTCAAAACCGAGCGAACACTTCTCATATCGTCTTTGCATGCTCAGACTAATTGGTGACATCAGGCATCGCATGCTTATCTCTGTGAACGGTGATTTGAGGCACATGAGGACCGTTGGCATCAACTCATCTGTTGTGAGATGCGAGCAAGACGGAAACGGGATAACATTCATGCTACCTCAAAAAGAACTCCCACTATCTTCAACGCTTCTCATCACATGCGAGGTAATCTGGCATGAGAGAGTAGTTGACCGCACCGCCCCAATCATCATCGCCACAAAAACACCGCCCTCCAAGCTCACCAATATGGACAAAAAGCACGAACATCCTCTGTCATAGACACGAAATGCCCTCCCCTGTCCATGCTAACTGTGGGTTCACCCTCTTACAACCCCCAAACTTTATGAGGCTTTCAATTTATCCTGCACCTTGTAGTTTGCAATTTGAGGGAATTCAAGGACTATGCTATCCTTCCAAGAATCGGAAGAAGCAGAACCTATCAATCTTTAAGCCAACAAGGTGATAGGAGATACAATGCCTGACTTATGCTTTCAATCCTTTTGGCTGCGACTTTGACTGCTCAAATCTTCAAAGACGAAGACTTATCCCTCGTCCGAGCAATTGTCTTCAAAGACGGCTTCGTTTACACTTTCCGCGAGGGTTGGGTTCCACGCTGTCTCTTCAATCATTGGGTCAGCAGCGGAAAGCAAAGGCACTTTGCCCAGTCGTTGGATCAGGGCTTCCAACTCTTCGTCAGGCGGATATTCGTTCCACGATGCCCCATAGCGGATAACCTTTCCGTCTACAACCAAAAGCCACTCCGCTCGCAACGCTTGTCGCATCCGCTCCAACCAAACTCGGTTGCGCTGCTCCAGTTCGTCCATCACTGCCTGCCGTTCCTCTTCCGACATTCGCTGCCA
>JBGOEV010000052.1:0-14514 GCA_041538025.1 Candidatus Thermosaccharophagus gerlachensis
CGCTGATTTGCTTGATGAGCGTCCCCCAAAGAACCTCATCCCAAATAGCAGCTTTGAATGTGGGGAAGTCGGCTGGCAGAGTAGCATCATATTTGCAGATGCACATCATTGTAACCTTTTCAAATTGGTTGGAGAAACAACAGAAGTTGTTGGCGCACCTCACGGGCGCAGAGCGCTGTCAATCAAATTTTCAAAGCCATTCCATCAGCTCTTTTCGTTTAGTTCACGCATAGCGCATACAGCTCGGTTACTCATCACTAACTCACGGTGGCTAAGGCTTCTCTGTGGCGAAACCTATACCGTTTCAGCATTCATAAAAACTTCTGGCAATAGTGTTGGAGCTACAATCGGCGTTTACTTTGCTGATGGACGAAGAATTGAACGTCGCATTGATGCCCCGAACGATTGGCGTCGCTTCTCATTGGTGTTTAAGGCAATTGATCGGCATGCGCGTGTTGCCTTTGGATTTGAGCAGTTGTCTCCGTTTGTAAACGATGCCGAATTAAATGTTGATGCTGTGCAACTTGAGCTCGGTAAGAAGCTAAGCCAGTATGAGCCACATTCGCAAGTTGAAGTGTTCGTCATCTCAAATTCGCTCGGCAACATATGGGTCAGCAAGAAAGATGCTAACTTGCGCCTCTTGGCTTACAACGATGGTAGCGATATACACACAAACCTTGATGTGCGGGTGTGCGATTTCCAAGACATCCCCGTTATGGAACGCAGTTTGAGCATCCATGTGCCATCAAAGGGTGCGGTTGATATTTCTCTTGAAAACATGCTACCGAGTGCGTTGGGTTTCTACAACGTGATCGTGCACCCAAATGACGAGACTGCTCGTTATGTAAGCTCGTGGAATGCTCGTTGTGCCCTTTTGCGAGCCTTTGAAGGCTATGACTCATCATTTGGTGTGGAAGGTTTTTATCCATATGAGGAGTTTTTGTTGCTCATGAAGCGCATGGGCATCCTTTGGTGGCGTTATCCAATCGCAAAACGAAACAACGATGAAGCCTCGCCAACGTCATTAGATGACGGAAGCATTAACAAGCTTTTGAAGCTCGGGATGCATGTGCTCATATCCATACCAGCATTCAAAGATGAGGGCGTTGATTCGTATGCCTCCCGGTTTGAGATGATAGTTAAGCGTTATCGGACACGAGTGTTTGCCTTTGAGGTTTTCGTTAGTCAACCACATCTTGGTAGCTCCGATGACGGAACTTGCATAAGCAAGTTTGTTGAGTTAATCAAAGCTGCATACAGCTCAGCCAAAAGAATCAGCAAAGATTGCGTTCTCGTTTTAGGTGTTGATTCAATAGAGTTGGCGGAGAAGCTGATCAAAGCTGGTGTGCTAAAGTTCACGGATGTGATTAACCTGTGTCTTTTCGGATGCAGATATGAGTTGCAATTGGATGGCTTGATTGCATCGATGGAAGAGAACAAGTTGCGAAAGCCGATCTGGGTTACGGGCAATGGATGGTGTGAGCCATCGGAGTCGCTTGGGGATGAACTCCAAAACGCTGTTGCAATTGTTCGCCATGCCACAGCGTTGCTTGCAAACGGTGTTAGCAAAATCTTCTATTCACTCTCGTGTGGTGCAAACAGTTTCTTAGAAGTAGATGGGACTCCAAAGAAAACTTTCCCAGCACATTCCGTATTAGCCAACATGCTCGCTGGAGGTGCTCTCCCATTTGGAGCGCTCAACATGGGTGAGGGAGCATGTTGCTATGCCTTCAAGAAGGTTGATAGAGTTGTCGCGGTTGTTTGGCTTGCAAGGAAGGACGTGGTGGGGAGCCTGTCGCTCAAACAGCCTGTGAAGGCTTTTAACCTGATGGGCAATGAATTGAAAACCTCAGCAGTGGAGTTGAGCGATATGCCGATCTATCTTGTTGCCCCAGATGTGCGTTCGCTAACTGCTTCAGTGCGTTTAAAGCTCATCAGCAAGGATGTGAAGCAATGATTGTGTTCATCGTGCAATGTTCTACTGATCGGCTTGTTCCAAATCGGTCGGTGTGGAAGTTGTATGAGCAACTGCAGATGAGCTATGGACTTGGCACACTTCTGTAGGCACCTTTTGTGGTGGCATCTTTTTCCACACGACCACATCCGCTGGACAATAGAAGCTGGCGAGCTTACCAGAAACTTTGCATATGGCTACTTCAACCAAATCAGTTCTGTGGAGAGCGCACTCATGCTTTGGGATTTGTTCTACTGGCAATGTCTCCTCGTGAGTTAGTGGGCATGCAGAGGTAGCGAGCAAACCAGTCTCATCACATATGCGCACCTTCCGGAAGCTCTCACGGTATATCGTGGTGCGTTGCTGATTGCTATCACCATTCCTTATCGTTGTGAACTCAAATTGCTTTTGAGAGGGGTGCAACTTGAGTGCCACACTCATCACTTGCGAAAATATCGGTGCACATATTGTCCCACCAGAACCGTATCTAAGTGGCTTGTTATCTTCCCTTCCAACCCAAACACCACATGCTATGGATGGGCTAAACCCGATGAACCAAAGGTCTCTTAGCTCGTTGCTTGTGCCAGTCTTACCTGCAATTTGGTAACCGCTGACAGCTGCTCTGCGTCCGGTCCCCGACGTAACGACGGCGATAAGCATATCAAGCAATTGCTCTGCGACCTCTTGGCTCAATGCTCTGTATCGGCGTGGTAGGTGTTGGTATATCAGTTGCCCTCTGCTGTCGTAAACCTTATCCAGTGTTGTAGGGAAAACTCTCATGCCACCATTTGCAGCGCATGCCATCGCGGCTGTGTGGTCAAGTAAGTAACCATCAACAGCCCCTAATGCCAGAGCATAGCTTGCTGAATATGGATTCGTTGCGAACCTGAATCCCATCCGTTTGGCGCAATCAATTACTCTGTCAATCCCTACTGCCCTGCATAGCTTTACAGCTATCACATTGTTTGATATAGCCAACGCCATCTTCAAAGTCATTGAACGACCATAGATACCGTCGTAGTTTTTCGGTGCCCATGTTTTTCCGCTCGCGCTTGTGAAGGTTATGCGTGAGTCATTGAATATGCTAAACGGTCTAAAGCCCATCTCAAGCGCTGCTGCATAAACATATGGCTTGAAACTTGAGCCAGGTTGGTTCGGCGCTTGAGTCGCTCTGTTGTAATCGTCGCGTATCAACTTCTTCCTCACAGGGTCATAGCGCATCTTCTTAGCGCCACCGACCATGGCGAGTATTTGACCCGTCTTTATATCAAGGCATACCAACGCAATCTGGTCTGCACCGACAGCCTTCAATCTGTTCATGTTGTTTTGGACGATTCTCTCTACAGCCTCTTGAAGTCTCAAATCAAGCGATGTATAGACCCTTAGTCCGCCTTTGTAAACCATGTCTGAGCCGAAATGCTGGACGAGCTCTTTAATCGTGTGGTTCACAAAGTAGTGGGCTTTCATCTGGTCCTCATCTACGCTTCTATGTTCAACCAACCCCTCGGTTATGGGTGTTCTCTTTGCCTTCTCCGCTTCTTCCTTCGTAATGAAACCGCATTCAACCATCTTATCAAGCACTAAATCCCTTCTCGCTTTGCATGCACCGGGGCGCTCATATGGCGAGTAGTATGACGGGCGTCTTGGCAGTGCTGCAAGAAGAGCACACTGTGGCAGATTGAGTTCCCATACATGTTTCCCAAAGTAGAACTGTGCAGCAGCTTCAACACCATATGTCCCATGCCCGTAGCAAACCTGATTAAGATACATCTCCAAGATCTCTTGCTTTGAGAATGCGCGTTCAATCCGTATAGCGAGTATCATCTCTTTCAGCTTTCGCTCGAGTGTTTTCCTTTGGGTCAAAAAGAAACTCCTTGCAAGCTGTTGTGTTATGGTGCTCCCACCTTGGGCGAGGCTCCACTTCCTCAAGTTTACAACTATGGCACGCACTACAGACCTTGGGTCAACACCCGGGTGGGTGTAGAATCTGCGGTCTTCAATGGCGATGGTAGCGTGTTGCAATTCAATAGGGATCTTGGATATGGGCACCCATTTCCTCCTAACTGCATAAACTTCACCGAGTCGTTCACCATTGGAGGAATATATGACAGTGCCTTCGCATGGTCGTATTGATGTTATTTCAGAGAGGGATGGCAATTGCTTTGCCAATGCCAAATAGAGCGCACCAATGCAACATGTGCCTACAATGCCCCCAATCGCTATTGAGAAGAAGAGCCACGAAACTATGCTAACGGTGCGTTGCAACAAATTTTTATCCATTGCCTCCTGCGTTATCTTCTTGTGTAGCCTTTAGACGAGTGCTTTTTGTGACCGCCACAATGGTATTATGCTACGGAGTATCCTCTGGATGCCATTAGCTACGTTAGCTCAACAGCCAATGCCATACCACCACCGCCACCAAAGCAAAGTGCTACAAGACCATATTTGTGACCCCATCGCCTCATCGCGTGGAGCAATGTGCAAAGCAACCTTGCGCCGGCAGCTCCAAGCGGGTGACCAAGTGCTATAGCGCCTCCATGAACATTTATCTCCATCCCCACGAAGGCGCTTTCAAAGTATGGTAGTTGAATGCCAAAAGCTTCGTTTGCCTCAATGATCGTTGGTTCACTTTTGAAGTTCTTCTCGCGCAATACTGCAATTAGTTCTTTCGCTGCTACCACAGGGGCAGTTAAGAAACGACTTGGGTGACACTCAACCCTCGCGTATCCAAGTATTCTGGCGATTGGATTCACACCAAATTTTTCCACCGCCCTTTCAGATGCAATGAGACATGCTGCAGCACCATCAACCGGTGTTGCGGTGTTGTAACCCGAGGCTATGTCATCCTTCGCCTCCTCAAGCATCTTTGAGAGCTGTTCATCCGTTGGTAGTTCGTCCTTCTTTATTTCGCCACATGGCACTATCTCGTCATCAAACCACCCTTCTGAAGCAGCTCTGCGAGCCTTCTCATGGCTCTTGGATGCGTATTCGTTTACCAGTTCAACGCTGTATCCCATCTCCCTTGCAAACTCAATTGCATACTGGCGCATAAACTTCCTCTCCAAGACCCAGAACAAACCATCATACGCAGTTGCGTCAACCAATCCGGTCCCTTGAAGCTGTTCAAGCTCGTTCTCGCTAAACATGAATGTGTATGCACCTGCCCTTTTCACCTTGACCCTTTCTCCCTTCCGGTATGACTTTGTTTTTCGCTCCATCCTTGGACCGAGGAGGTATGGTGCATTTGTGCGTGATTCCATCCCGCCAGCAATAGCTACATCAAATGCACCAGCAGCGATGGCATCACAGGTTATAGCGAGCGCATCAAGCGATGATGCACATACTGATTCAACTCTCCTTGCGCAGATGCTCTCCTTAAGCCCACCCATTATGGCAGCAGCCTTCGCGGGAGCCATACCAAGACCAGCGCAAACAACATTGCCCATCGTTACAAACTGTATTTCGTCGGGAGGTATTTTAGGGCGTTCCCACGCAGCCCTTATAACAAACCCACCAAGGTCAACAGCTGTAAATTCTGAGAGCACCCCGTTGAACCTCCCAAGAGGAGTCCTAACGGATGAAAGGATGTATATCGGCACATCAAAAACTTGTATGACCATATCCAATCACACCCTGAGAAGCTAACGCATAGCACATTGATGCTTCAATTGACCAGAGCATCATGCTCATTGTGAGAGAACCTCAATAGCGTTGCTGACGACTTTTTCTGGCGAAGGTATATTCTCATGTTCAAGCGTTGGTGACATAGGTGGCGGGACATTGTGAGCAGCAACGATGCGTATCGGAGCTTTAAGGGATTTGAAACAGCGCTTTTGAATCTGGTAAGCGATATGTTCTGCAAAACAACCCTTCTCAGGCGCTTGACAGACAAGCAAGAGCCTCCCTGTCTTTTCAACAGATGCAGCTATCGTATCGTAATCGCATGGTGAGAGCGTTCTTGGATCTACAACTTCGGCACTGATGCCATGTCTCTCTTCAAGTATTTGTGCTGCTGAGAGCGCCACCTCAACCATCTTTGACCACGCACATATCGTTATATCGTTGCCCTCGCGATGAATGCGTGCAACACCAAACGGTATAAGGTATTCGTCTTCTGGCACAACATCTTTGCTCGTATAAAGCATCTGATGCTCAATAAAGATGACGGGATCATCGTCCCTTATAGCTGTTTTGAGCAACCCCTTCGCATCATATGCAGTTGCTGGCATGACAACCTTTAATCCGGGAAAATGAGTCACAACTGCTTCAAGGCTTTGTGAATGTTGCCCTGCGTATCCTCTACCACCACCAACCGTTGTCCTTATGACAAGCGGTATCTTCGGTTGTCCACCGGACATGTATTTCATCTTCGCAGCTTGATTACCAACTTGATCCATGGCGAGCAGAATAAAGTCAATATACATGATCTCAACCACCGGGCGTAAGCCAACCATGGCAGCGCCTATAGCTGTTCCAACTATAGCAGCCTCGCTTATAGGCGTATTGAACACCCTCTCTCGCCCGAATGTTTCAAGCAATCCAGCAGTGACCATGAATGCGCCACCGTAATCTGCCACGTCCTCACCATAGACGATCACTCGGCTGTCACGCATCATCTCCTCAATTAGCGCCTCACAGATAGCATGGCGATACATTATCTTGCCCTCGCTGTCCCTTTGGAACTTCCTCGGACGCCTTAAGAGGTTTACTTGACGATACTTCTCTGGAACGGTTTCGCACATTGTGTTTGAAAACAACCCGTAGTAAATGTCCTTCGGGTCCGGGAAGGCTGCCTTGGCAGCTTTTATAGCAGCTTTGCGTATTTGCTCATCACACCTTTGGCGCATCTCTTCAACTTGGCTCTCTGTGAGCAACCCAGCCTCAATGACTTGTGCAGCGAAGTTTTCAACCGGGTCAAGCTTACGCCATGCTTCCTCCTCCTCAACCGTGCGATACTTCATTCTCTGATCGCTCAGTGAATGTCCGTAATAGCGATAGCATTCGCAATCAAGCAAGACAGGTCCGTCACCTTTCCTTGCTAATTCAACTGCCCTTGAAACAGCATCATAAACAGCAAGCACATCCATACCATTGACCACTTCAGCATGCATCATATGCAAGTCATATGCTGCGCCTCTTCTCGCAAGGTAATCAATGCCAGTCACTTCACCGTAATGCTGACCAGTCATTGCATATTGATTGTTCTCAACGACGAATATCACGGGAAGCCCACGCTTGAACTGAGCCATGCAGGCGAAGTTGGCAGCCTCGTGGAATATGCCATTCTGCGTTGCACCATCACCTATCATGCAGAGGACGACTCTATCAGTTCCAAGTTTCCATGCAGCCATCGCGGCGCCAACAGCAATGCCACAACTGCCACCCACAATCGCGTTAGCGCCAAGATGACCAACGCGAAAGTCAGCTATGTGCATGCCACCACCTCTCCCTTTACAGTAACCGTCTTCCTTCCCAAACAATTCAGCAACAGTTCGGTAGAGGTGTTCTTCAAGTGCTATTTCAACAAGCTCCTCCCTCGTGCCATTCACATCCTTCCCAAGCCACTGCTTAAGCTCCGATTCGTTCATGCGCCTGAGCGCGAATGCCCCTTTGGCTATGGCATGCCCATGACCACGATGCGTGCTCGTGATGTAGTCATCAGGACGAATCGCGGCTATTGCCCCAACTGCAACTGCCTCCTGACCAATCGAGAGATGCGTTGCACCAACGAATTTAAAATCTTCGCTTGGCTTAAACCTCTCATCACGCATCTCCACTATCAGGTTTTCAAAGGAGCGTATCCAAAACATTGTTTCAAGCATCTCAATAGCAAGCTTTGGTTGTATCAAATCACCAATCACATCCTTTAGCCGTTTTGTCCATTTGCACTTCGGTATCGTCCCAAATGTAAGCTCACCAGGTGACATATCCGGGAAAACATTGATCTCTCGCATACCATTCGCCTCCTTCAAGGGCTCTAAGGCAAAGTTAGCGTCTTCATGCAGTGTTTACAATGCAACGAAATTGCGATTCGCCGTTAACGACTACCTTCAATTATCTTGTCCATCCGTGCGCTCACATCCCTAAGATATGCCTCATCACCGCTACCCAACTCAGCAGTCAAATAGCCTTTGTATCCAACTTCAATTAAGGCTTGCCTTACTGCCTCCCAGTTCACATCTCCCTCAAGGAGCATCACAAATGCGTTTTTGTCCCTCTTGAAATCCTTTAAGTGCACTTTGACTATGCGTTTTCCGAGCGTGCGTATCCAGTCCTCTGGGAAACCAAACTTGACCACATTGCCAACATCAAAGTAAGCTCTCAAACGCTCACTATTGAACTCATCCACATACCTTGCAAACTCAATCGGGCTGAGAAGGAAGTTGTTCCAAACATTCTCAACAGCGATTGTTATGCCAAGCTCCTCAGCGAGTGGCAAAATGCGCTTTATGTTCCTTTGAGTGCGCTCGTAGCATTCAATGTATCGTGTTTGCGCATTGACTATGCCGGGCACCAAAAGGACAGCATCAGCTCCAACGCGCTTTGCTGTGTGCAATGCCCTCTCAAGCCCTTTCAAGCCAGCTTCAACAATTTTCTCATCGGCGCTTGAGAGCGGTGCATGCCAACCACCGTAGATTATTGAATGTAGCTCAATGCCAACATCATCAGCTATTGCGCGTATCTCATCGGCACTCTTCTCATCCATTGGTGGTATCTCAAGACCGTCAAACCCAACATCCTTAGCCAGCTTCAATCTGTCCTTGAGTGGCATCTTTGATGGGAGCATCCCAAGTATGATCGCCTTTTTGAACCTCTTCTCTTCACCTCCAGTTGATGTTTTGCGCATGCTGAGAAGCGCGCCAACCGCGTATGCAGTGCCAGCAATAAATGAGCGCCTGCTCAACTTACCGCTATTTTTCATTGCCTATCACCTCTCCTTGCCTTAGCTTTGAAAAGAGGGCTTCAATCGAAGCAAACGGATTGTATGCGATGACAAGGATGAGAGCACAGAAAAGCATTGCGACATCTCTAAGGACCGTGTGCCAGCCAATCTTTTGTCCCCCTTCAAAAAATCCAAAGCAGCCACATACCATCTCAACGCCACGAAACAGATTAACAGTTATACCGAAGATGAATGCAACGAGCATGAGCGCAATGACTGCAGAAGCACTCTCAACAGCATAACCGATGATGAGAAGCATGCCCGTGATGAATTCAAGCCATGGGAGCACAACTGAGAATATTGGCACGACGCTGTTTGGTAGCACTTTGTAGTTCATCACAACATCAGTGAAGGTGATTGGGTCAAGTATCTTATCCAGACTCGCAAAGACGAATATGCCACCCAATCCAAAACGCAGTATGAGGCAAAAGAGCCCCCAAAACCTCTTTTTTGTTGTGTCGGTGTTGTGTATCAATCCCACGGTTATTTCACCTGTTGCTTTGCGGTCCTTTCTCAACTGGGCATTTGTTTGCGAGCCATTGTGCCCAACCACCGGGCATGACTAACACTCGTTTGAATCCGCGTTTCACCAGTTGCTCCGCAACTGGTATACTGTTAGGTCATGAGCCACCACCACAATAGACGATTATGAGTGCTTCCCTTTTGAGCTTCTCTTTTGCCAGCTTAAAAGAAGCCTCAAAATCATCCGGTGCAGGTGGTAAGTTTATTGCCCCCGGTATATGACCCGTTTCGTAATCGCTCCTTGAGCGTGCATCAACAAATTTCGCCTTGTGTGCCATGAAGAGCACCCAAGCACGCTTAAATTCAATCATCTCAACACCCTTTGGCAAACGCTCCCCCCAGAGCATCTCTTCACGCTCTTTGAGCATCCTTTCAAACTCTGAGTAGCGCAACGGTATCCCACGCGGGTGAAATGCATTTGCTGTTAGCCCGACGATGATGGCGCTAACAACTATTGAGGTTGCGCCTATCACAAGTTGCTTCCACTTGCGTTGGTTGTTCATAAGAGCTTACACCCTCTATCAAGTTCCATGTAGCTTCATGACAAGCTTTGCTATTCTCTCACCAAGCGAGACGCATTGTTGTCTTGCGCGCTGGTCTGGCGCACCAATGCTTACAGGTCCGTAATGGTCACCAATTGACGAACCTTGCACAACCATGCCATGTATGAGCATCATTTGCAAGATAGCCATGATTGTCGTCTCGTTACCGCCACCTACATTCGCTGATGAGGTGAATGCCCCTCCAACTTTACCTTCAAGCCTTCCATGGTATTTAACACTCTCATCAAACAACTTCTTTATCTCGCCTGCCGGTAAGCCGTAGTAAGTTGGCGAGCCAACTACTATTCCATCGGCGTTAAGCAAATCATCAGGCGTGCAATTCTCAACTGCCTTAAGCTCAACATCAACGTCTTCCACCTTCCTTGCACCTTCGGCAACTGCTTCAGCCATTGACTTCGTATTGCCAGTCCTGCTGTAGTAGACAATCAACACCTTCGGCATAAAACTTCACCCCCCTCACAGGATTTGCATCGGCTATAAAATCATAATTTGCCTCAACGGCTAAATGATGAAGCTTTCCAAGAACCTTTTTGCGAATCTTATCCCGGCGTAGTATCTGTTTCCGAGCCATGTATCGCTATGTGGTTCTATTGATATTGCGCCATCGTAGTTGTGTTTGTAAAGGATTGCAAAGATGCTCCCCCAATCAATCTGGTCCATACCAGCTGGTGGGTCGTCAAACCTTTCATTGCCTATCTTGACGCATCCTTTGGCATGCACATGGAATATCCTTTTGCCATAATCTCGCATCTCACGGAGATAGTCAATCCCCTCATAGAATGGGTGTGATGGGTCATACTTTATCCCAGCTTCAGGGAGACGCTCAAAGACGATATCCCATGCTTCGCTCCCGAAGATGTGGTTTGCCCACCTACAGTTGTAGAAGGCGAACTTCATTCCATACGATTGTGCACGCTCAACGAATGGCGAAAGTAGCTCACATGCACGCAAAGCCATCTGGCGTATCGTTTCGTTTTTGCTCACCCCACCACCTGTTATGAACACTTTCGCCTCAAGGCGCTTTGCAACATCAATTGAGCGCTCAAGCTCGTTAAGGCACTTTTTTCTTTCGTGCTCATCGTCGCTGAGGTAGTTCCTACCCCACAAGCCAACAGCTACAACTTCAACTCCGTATCGCTTGCACATGGAAAGATACTCATCAGCCCTTTCCTCCCACCTTTCAAGGTCACCGTGAATCGTTATTTCAACGCACGGTATGCCCTCCTTGGAGGCAAACTCCAAATCAGCCTCACTCCCGTTTGTGATAAAGCATAAGCGCATCCCCATTCACCCCCAACCTTTTTATGTTTGCCAAAGGTTAAGTGTGACGGCATCATGTGATATGAGCAAGTTAGCTCTAAGGGTGGTGTGCATTAAATGGCTTGCGGGAAGCCAACGCTGTCTTGGCTCGCTGTCCGTTACATTGATTCAATGGTTGAAAGCCGTCAGCCATCGCTTGAAAGCCTCTTCCAGCAAGCAGTTGAGTTTGGTCTCTCATTCGTTGAGTTGCACTACAGCATGCTCCCGGCGTATGACAGGAAGACGCTAAATGCAGTTTGCGATTTGCTCTCTCGCTATGGCATAGGTGTCTCACAGCTCACATGTGCCCCAGATTTTGTCCATCCAGATGAGAGCGTTAGGCTGAAGGAACTTGAGCAGATGAAGACGATGGTTGAGGTTGCAAGGGTAATCGGTGCAAGAGGCGTTCGTGTGACGGCTGGATGCTTGCATGAAGGCGTCAGCGTAGCTGACGGAATAAACTGGGCAGTGGAGTGCATCAATCGCCTGCTTGATTTCTCCGAGCCAAGAGGAATAAAGTTAGGGCTTGAAAACCACTACAAGGACAGGCTCTGGAAGAAGGTTGATTTCGCATTTCAGCCAGCAGTTTTCCTTGAGCTCTTCCACAGGCTTGAAGAAACACCAATCGGCATCAACTTTGATGCATCAAACCCACTCATGGTTGGAGAAGACCCGCTCACCATCTTGCGTGAGGTGAAGCACAAGGTTTGGCACATGCACGCAAGCGATAGAGTAGTTGGGAGCTACCAGCACACAGTTGTCGGCGAAGGTGATGTGAACTACGACGCGATAATGGCTGAGCTCGCTTCAATTGGCTACTATGGCTTCATTAGCCTTGAAGATGGTAACCCAATTGGTGATGAGGGCACAAGGCGCTCACTATCGTTTCTCAGGCGCAAAATTGAAGAGCATTTTGGCGAGCCACCAAATTAAGCTCATTGCTCAAAGAGCGTTTCCAAAAGCACTCGCAATAGCGCGACCCTCGCTGGCTTACTGCTCAGCTCTGAAGCTATCTGGAATGTGGTGAGAAGCAACTTGCCAGCACCAATCCGCATCGTAAGCGCTACCAGTGCCTCGTTGTGAAGCCACCCAACGAACATCCCAGCATCAACACGCTCAATCTTTGCATCAAACACATGCTTAATCTTCTCACCGTCAACTTCAATCACACATCTTGGGACGACATCGCGCATGGCATGTGGAAGGATGCATGGTAACTTGAGGGCGTTACGAAGCGTCGGCGAGAGCCAAGTGAACGATGTGCACCAACTGCCCCAACGCATTTTGAAAGACCTGTCAATGAAGCTTATGCCATCAATGAAAGACGGCATAGCGTGTGCCATCTCAACGATGCAAATAGCTCTCCTGCCGTTAGCCACAGCTCTGACGAGTTTCTCATCAACAACGGACGATAGGACAAGGTCACCAGAATCAAAGTCAGTAGCGATATGTGCGCAAAGCCCTTGAAGCTCCTCTTTGAGACCATTGAAGAAGCATTGTGGGTCATAGATGGAAATGCTTCCAAGAGCGTCAAAAGAACGCAACGAGCTCGGCAAAGCTAAGAAGCGCTTCCTTGTGCTCGCTATGGCTTGCCCACCACATGCTAATTGCATCTCAACAGTGAGCCATGTTGGCTCTTGGAAATCGCTGATGAGCAACTCACACTCAGCCACTTTATTCGTTTGCCCACGCTCAACAGTTATGTCGCCAAATTCGTTCTCGCACAACACATTGCCATGCTCATCACACAGCCTTAGGCGCAAAGAGCCACCTTCAACTTTCAAGCGACTATAGTGTGACAGCGTGGCTTCCAAAAGTGTTGTTGTGCCACCAAAAACGCATTCGTTGCTCAAGGTAGCGATGAGCATATCTTGTGCTTGAACACCTTTAAGCGCTTTTGCAACTTCTTTCTCGTGGCGTTCAAAATCAAGGATGCCATTGCATTCCCACGCCACATCCGTGAGCTGTGTCACAACATATCCAACGATGTTTTTACATCTCCTTATCTGCTCAATCTGGTAAAGCAGTGCTTCAGCCTGATGTGTTCTTGTGGCTGTGCAAACTTCATCTAAGCTCTCAAATGCATCTTTTGCATATGAGCTTAAGAAGCGCTCATTCAACCCTTCTGGGCGACACACACCAGAGCCAGTCTTCCACCACCAAGGTGTCCTATTTGCCTTTGCGATCTTTGCAGCTTCCTCTGGCAACCCCCAGATGCCGAATTCCGAGACAATGAGTGGCTCATCACCTTTTGCTTGTGCATCGCCATGAGTGCTGAATGTCCAATACGGACGCTTGTCAAACTCGTGAAGCCATCTACGGAACCTTTCATCTTCATCTGGCGAGTTGCAGTAGATGTGGAAATCGTTTATGTCGGTCTTAATGTGGAAGTTTCCGAAGCATGGCGAGTTATCAACGATTAGCCTCGTCCCATCAAGCGAGCGCAAAAACTCAACTGTCTCAATCAGCCAACGCCTGTGCAATTCTTGCTCGTTCAGTTTTAGCCCCCAGCTTTCACCGACGATGCCATAGGCGATAAGAGATGGATGATTGTAATCCCTTTTGACCATCTCTCTTATGTGCCTCTTCACCCTCTGCCTCAACCGCTCACCAAACCTTGACCAACTCGGCAGTTCATACCAAACGAGCATTCCAACTCTATCGGCAATGTCAAGGTAGCGTCTTTCTGGGAGCTTGAGGTGACAGCGCAGTGTGTTAAAGCCGAGCCTCTTTGCGAGCCTGAATTGCTCCTCAAGGAAATCATCGCTTGGTGCTCGGTATATCTCATCGTGGTAAAAGTCTTGGTCAAGCGCACCGATGATGTAAATTGGCTCACCGTTGATGCAAACCTTACCACCTTTGCATTCAACGACCCTTATGCCGAATGTGACCGAATAATCGTCGCCATTGCTCAGGCTCGCTTTTGCCAAATAAAGGTTTGGGCTGTCTGGATGCCATGGCTTCGCATCCTCAATCCGCAATTTAAGCTCAAGCTCGCTCTGCCCAACATCAATTCCGACATCCCCATGTGCACGCACTTTCCCATCGGTGTCTTCAACTGTAACCTCGCATTGCATTTTCTCGCTAACGGGGTTTGAAAGCTTGAGCTTTAATAGGATGTGCTCCAAGTCATAAACTGGAGTTACGAACATCTCTTCAATGAATGTGCCCCTTCTAAGCTCAAGCCAAACGCTTTGCCATATCCCGCCAACATTGAGATACCATTGCTGTTT
>JBGOEV010000053.1:0-13986 GCA_041538025.1 Candidatus Thermosaccharophagus gerlachensis
ACATGGATCCGTGACGAGCTTTATTGGAGTAATGTGGAACGAGAAAAAGATAAGTTCACCTTCCCAGACTACTACGATGCCTACATGAAGACGGCAAGTAAGTTTGGCATCAAGCCACTCATCATCTTCAACTATGCCAACCGCCATTACGATGAAGGTCTCGCACCTCACACTGAGGAAGGACGAAAAGGATTTGTTCGCTACTGCCGTGAGCTGATTCAACGCTATAGGGAGATTTGTAACCACTGGGAGGTGTGGAACGAACCAAACATCGGTTTTTGGAAGCCTAAGCCAAATGCCGAGGACTACTCACTCCTATTGCAAGCAGTTTACAAAGCGGTAAAATCAATTGAACCACAAGCGACAGTAGTTGGTATTTGCACTGCTGGAACAGATCTTAACTTCATTGAGGAAGTGCTCAAACGCAGCGGTAAATTTATGGATGCAATCTCCGTGCATCCATACCGTGCCCCGCGCTCCCCCGAGGCAAGCGATTTCATCGGCGAGATGAAAAGGCTCAAAGAGCTGTTGGATAAATATAGCCTCGGGCATTTAAAGGTTTGGCTTACTGAATTTGGCTACCCAACGCATATTACAGGTGGGTTGCCCCAATGGCTTTCAGCAGCATATATAGTCCGCACATGCCTTTTGGCACTCACACTGCCATTCATTGAACGGTTGTTCGTTTACGACTTCCAAGACGATGGCGAAGACCCAACCTACAATGAACACAACTTCGGTCTCATTCGTTTTGATGGCTCACCGAAGGTAGGTTACGCAGCGTTTAACACGATGGTGCGAATGCTTGCTGGTAAAAAGTTTTCTCGTCATGTTGATGTTGGTGATGGCGCTATTTGTCTCGTGTTTGATGGAGACGATAGCGATGTATGGGTGCTGTGGGCAACGCGTGGCGAAAGAAAAATCAACCTGCAAGTCACTTCAAAAACATTTACGCTCACGGACCTAATGGGTAATAGCAAGACAATACGCCCCATTGGGAAAAACCTTTCCCTCACCTTAACCGATGAGCCAATCTTCATAACTGACTGACCGACTGCATCAACCAAAACTTACACACCGTTTTGAAGATGCGCACACGCTATAATTGTAGGTGATACTGAAGTTATTGAACCGCAAGAATGCGGAAGGATGATGTGCTCATGGGCGCAAAGGAAAGCGAAGGGCGCTTTAGTAGGTTCGTTTTCCCAATCTTTGTTGGGTGTGTTGGTTGCCTTGGTATTTTGATCTCGTTTATTGGGATCATGCTCGCGCTTATATCGCTCACCATTGGGGGCGTTAAAGGGAGTGTGTTGGGCAGAGTTGTAGGTGTAATTAAGGTTGAGGGCATCTTAGCTGACGCTGATGGGGTAGGTATGGTTAGCTCCGAGGTTGTCACAAAGCTGCTTGAGAGAGCAAAGGAAGATAGCTCAATCAAAGCTGTAGTTGTGCGGATAAATAGCCCAGGTGGATCTGCCTCAGTTGCACAGGAAATCTACCAAGCCATCATGGACTTCAAAAAGAGCGGTAAACCGATTGTCGCATCCATGGGCGAGGTAGCTGCCTCAGGTGGCTTTTACATCGCCAGCGCTGCCGATTTCATCTTCGCTTCGCCATCAACACTGACAGGGAGCATCGGAGCAATATTTGCCACCATCAACTTTGAAGGGTTGATGCGAAAAATCGGAGTTGAGGCTGAAGCGATAACGAGTGGTCCATTCAAGGACACTGGCTCTGGTCTAAGGAAGCTGCGTCCAGAAGAACGCAAACTGCTGAAGCAAATGATAGACGATGTATATGAGCAATTCCTTAGTGATGTTGCTCGCGGGCGCAAATTGCAAGTCAGCCAAATAAGACCAATTGCCGATGGGCGAATACTCACTGGAAGACAGGCATTGAAGTTTAAGCTCATTGACAGGCTCGGCGGATTGCAGGAGGCAATCTCATTCGCTGCCGAGAGAGCAGGGATCAAAGGGAAACCAAGAGTTAGGGAACTGCGCTACAGGCGTAGCCTGTGGGAGGTTGTAGATTTCAAGCCAACTCCGTTTGACTTCAAAAGCATGCTCCTGCTTGATCTGCGCCTATGCCCAAATTGGCTTCTGAGGAACGCCATTAAAGAGCTTGCTGTAGAGGTTGTGAGGGCGAGGTGAAAAAAGTTGAGTGACATGCATGAGAGGGAACTTGATTTTGAGACAATTGAAGTCACTGAACAGCCAACCGATGCATCACACCTGACCGTTAAATGGCTTTTAAGTTCACTTTGGGAGGCTTTGAAGCTCTCGGCTTTCTCGCTTAATCCATGGCAGTGTGCTGAGACACTCAAGAAAGCTGCAGATGAAAAACCCTTGATGGCATCACTCATCGTAACATCACTTCAAGGCTTAAGCTTTTGTTTCGCTTTGCACATAATGGGCGATGCTGGCGCATGGGTTCCATCACCCGTGATAAAACGCTTGCCAAACCTCTTTGCCATCTTTTGCTATGCCATCGTCTTCTACCCGACTTATTGGTTCCTGCGCTCAGCAGTTATCAACCTGACCGCAGAGATGTTCGGCGCTCCATCAAGAGGCATTAGCATGCTGTGTAGCTCGGCGCTCGCGTTTTCTCCATTCATCATCTACTTGCCTGTTGCATTGGTTCTGCGTTTCGTCTCACCTGAGATGACACCGGGAGCTGCATACTTTTGGGTTCTCTTCGTCCTCCTGACAGTTGGCTATACTGGCTTATTGCTCTATGTTGCAGTTCGTCAAACATACAACCTCACTTTGGCAAAGTCATTGATGACGCTTTTGGTTCCGGGCATCGCTGCTATGGTTCTCGGGTTTATCTCCTACTTGGCTATAAACGCTTGGTTCATTGATTAGCTTCGTTTTGCGTGAGCGAACTGGCGATGCACTTCAGCTTTTCATACGAATGATTTCTCACCTTCTCATGGAGGCTGTTACCGTAAGCGTCCATCGTCACAACAGCTATGAAATCTTTTACACGCAACTTCCACATCGCCTCCACACTACCAAACTCATCAAGCCACCAGACACCTTCAACCGCTTCAACACAATCCGCATAAAGCTTCGCAGCGCCACCTATCGCATGAAGATAAACAGCACCATGCTCTGAAAGAGCTTTCCTCGTTTTCTCGCCCATGCCACCTTTCCCTATCACTGCTCTAAGACCATGCTTTTCTATCACGCATGCCTGATATGGTTCGTGACGGATGCTCGTCGTAGGACCAGCAGCCAATATCTTCCACTCATCACCCTCCCTCACAGCCAATGGACCACAGTGGTATATGATGCCACCACGCATATCAACTGGCGCTTCAGAGCGTGCGAGGCGCATGTGAACCCTATCCCTGCCAGTAAAGATTTCGCCACTTACCTTAACCACATCGCCGACCTTAAGCCCTTTAACATCCACATCGGAAAGAGGCGTTGAAAGCTCCTTCACACTATGTGGGATGATAAGCTCAGCAGGTGCTTCAAATCGGCTCGGCTCGTAAAGCATTCTCTTTATCTCGCCACTCCTTGCATCAATGACGACGCCATGACGCCTGTATGCCCAACACATGTATGCTACCGAGACAAAGAAGGATGCAGGGTGCCTATGCAGTTTCCCTATCTTGCATGAAAGTAAAGTGCACTCACCACCAAACCCAAGAGGACCGATGCCAAGTTCGTTCGCCAACTTAAGCGCATTGCGTTCAAGTTCTCTTAAGCGTTCATCCGCGTTCTCGTCATTCAATGCTCGTAGCAGTTGGCGTTTCGCCCACTCATATCCAGAAGCCCTCTCGCCACCGATGCAAACCCCTAAGAAGCCGGGGCTGCAACCGAAGCCTTGTGCCATGTAAACAGAATGCAGGATGCATTTGAGCACACCGTTGAGGTTGCGCTCGGCTAAGCCAACACCTTCAAGTTCACACGGGAGTGAATATTGCCTGCTTTGGTTCTCACTTCCAGCACCCTTGAGGAGCAAACGCACTTCAATTTCTTCATCAGTTCCGTTATCTTCAAAATGGACTATGGGAAAGCCAGCGCCGATATTGTTTGGTGAGCTTTCACCAGTAACACTGTCTATGCAACTTTGGCGAAGTAAGCCTTTCGCTGTTGCTTCACTAACAGCATCGTATATGGCTGAGAGGATGGACTTCCTATCGCAACTGTTCCCACAACGCACATAGAAAGTAGCCACACCGGTGTCCTCACACATGGGTGAGCGATATTGCATTGCTGCAATGGCGTTTGCACGCATCATGCTTAACGCAAGCGATGGCAAACCAGATGAACGCTCTCTATGGTAAGCAGTATCAATGGCATTAAAGACATCGTAAGGTAGTGTCGTTACGGTTAGCTCAATGAGGTGTAACATACTCTCACGAAGATGATGCATCACTACATCACCCCTTAGGACAGTTGTTTGTTGGGGAACACGGCTTAGCGTTTTCGTCAAACAGCTGTTACAGTTATGCCATAGGTGAATCTTTTGCGCTACACAACATTTTATGTTAGCTAAGCGCATAAGCTGAAGGAGGTGGCTGAAGATGAAGGTGGGGATTTACTTTGGTGCTGTTTTGCCAGATGCGAGCTTGAGTGAGCGCATGGCTCTCATCAAAAGGGCTGGCTATGATGGTATTGAGATACCACAGCCAAGCAACGAGGATGAAGCAAGGCAATTAAAAGAAGTTGCGCAGTCTCAAGGGATTGAGATACACAGCATCATGGGTGGGACTCACTGGCAGTTTCCTCTCTCATCACCGAATGAGGAGATAAGACGAAAAGGCATTGAGGGCATTGAGATGGCGCTTCACTTCGCAACCATAGTTGGTGCTGGTGCTGTGCTTGTCGTCCCCGGTGTTGTGAACGAGCATACGGACTATAAAACTGCATGGGAGATTTCAATGAAATCGCTCAAGCACTTGCGTGAAGTGGCAAAAAGAGAAGGTGTCTTCTTGCTCATTGAGAACGTCTGGAACCGCTTTCTTCTGTCACCAATTGAGTTCTGCCAGTTTGTTGACGAGTTGAACGAGGGTAATGGTTATGTTGGTGCATACTTTGATGTGGGCAATATACTTATCACTGGATACCCAGAACAGTGGATAAGGATACTTGGTAGCAGGATAAAGCGTGTTCACATCAAAGACTTTGACCTGCGCAGACGCGAGTTCGTGTGGTTGTTTGAAGGCGATGTGAACTGGAGAGCTGTTCACGAGGCACTCGTCGAAATAGGCTATGATAGCTATTTGACTGCTGAGTTGCCACCATATCGCACTGCACCAGATCAGTTCGTGATTGACACAGCTCAACACATAAGGCGCATAATTGAGGGGAATGTTTAAGAGCGGGAAAAAGCCATGTGCGGAAGACGCGAAATAATTTGGGCACCATGGAGGATGCAATACATCATGACAGCAACGCAAGCAGAACAAGTATGTCCTTTTTGCAAGAAGCCCTCAGAGGGCAAAGATGCCGAGAACTTTATTCTCGCAAGGCTCAAACACACGTTCGTAGTGCTCAACATCTATCCATACAACAATGGACATCTCATGGTAGTCCCATACAGGCATGTGGCTTGGTTATCGCAGCTCAACGATGAGGAGCTTTCGGAGCTTATTTATGCAACACGCCTATGTGAAGAAGCCCTTAACACACTACTTAACCCCGACGGCTTTAACATCGGTTTGAACTTGGGCAGGGCTGCAGGAGCTGGTATTGAGCAACACTTACACATACACATCGTCCCAAGGTGGGCTGGCGATACAAACTTCATGCCTGTCATCGCAAATACAAAGGTAATACCAGAGATGCTCGAACAAACCTATGCTAAGTTGCGCCCATGGTTTGAAGGTAAAGGGTTTTGAAGGCGGAAACCGATGCATGCAAACTGGCGTCAAAAACTGTGAACGCAGTTGGTAACAAGCGATAAAATGGAAAATGGATGACTATACGCAGTGTTTAGAGGTGATGCTGATGAGGAGATTTAAGTTGGCGTTATTGTTGGCTTCGCTTTTGCTTTATGGGGTGGCACTTGCACAAGGTGGCGTTGAGTTTATCTTCCCACAGAATGGGTCAACTGTGCACGAGAAGTTCAAAATAGTTTTGCGCAAGGCAAACCAAACTGGCTATGTTGCTCTCTGGCTTGATGGCAAGTTTCTGACGGCGATTGGACCACCGTTTGAACATGAGATTGACCCAGATGCGATGAAGCTAAAAGATGGCGAACATGAATTGCGTGCTGAGGCAAGAGATGGTGACGGCACTTATGTTGGCTCAGCTACAGTCAAGTTCATACTATCACGACAAGCACCACTGCAAATCCCGCCTGAGGGCATATTGCTCTCGTTCAAGTTCAAACCGGGAGAAGTGTGGTTTTACACCGTGAAGGCGGGTTCCAAGGCTAAAGGCAAGATACCAAAGAGGGCTCGCACTGAGGACTTACCATTCCTTGAGCATCGTTTGACGCTTCGTTGGAATCAAATGGTGCAGGGCTTCACTCCAGACAGATACTACCAAGTGAGCCGTGAGTTTGAGGATGGGCGGATTTGGTTCCTCGCATCGGGTGGTGCTATGGGCGGTGGAGCTATGGCAGGCAGCCCAATGGAGACTGCTACGTCAACATCAACTGCGCAGACATTCCAAGTTGTATCACAACCACTCATCCCGATGAGGAAGATCATGTCTGCTTCAATGCGCGCAAACGGTAATATCTTCACGAACGATGATGTGGATCATTTGCTTGCATTCGCCACAGCTGGTGTTGATATTGAGTTTCCAGAGCTTCCGATCTCTCCGGGTGCTTTGTGGGAAGCACCGATAGCGATTCGCCCCGAGCTCTTCACGCTCAGCGTCATACGCAAGCCAAAGGAAAAACAAACAGCACCTGTTGAGGCTGTCGTTGGGATGATAAGAGGTGATGTGAAGCACAGCTTCGCAGGTTTTGAGTGGCAGGCTGGAAAACCTTGTGCCAAGATTGTCACAAATTACGAAGTTGATGTAACCCTTAAACTTGCGTATCTGCAAGCACGCTTCTCAGCAGCTGGTGCAGCGAGTATGGCTGGCAGCGAAGCTGGCATTGTAACAGGTGGCATGCCGATGGGTGGCGCACCAATGCTTGGCGCACCATTGATGGGCACACCAGGTTATGGTGGGATGCCATCCCCAACTCCATTCGGTGTCGGTGGGATGATGGGTGGTGCATTTGGAGGAGCAGTTGGTGGTGTTATGGGGACGCAAAAACTGCCAGAAGAGCTGAAGGGCTCTGGGAAGGGAACTCGCACCATTTACTTTGATGTGAAAGATGGACGAATTATAAGCTCAAGAGAGGAGAACGAACTGGTATTCAACACTGACACAGCTGTCCTTTCGCTCTTAATCCCACAAGTTACACAAACAACACAAGCTGGTGTTGGTGGTGGTTTGCTTGGCATGGTTGGAGCCATCGGACAAGCATACGCTGGCATGCTTGGCGCAATGATGGAAGGTGGCGAACAACCGTTTGGTGCGCTTCAGCCGATGGGTATGACTGGTGGGATAGCTTCAATGCTTGGTGCGGGCACACAGGCACAGCAAAAGCCAGTCCCAGTTCAACTAACATACTCGGTGCGTGTTGATACAACATTTGATGGAGCACGCAACAGAAGGGATTGGATACCAGCAGGGCTGCGCGAGTTGATTGAATGAACCCTTACTTAGACCCTCATAAGGTTTGCCTGATGGGGAAGTGAGATGGCAAAGGCGAAATGGTTAGGGCATTCATGTGTTCTCGTGACAACTGAGGGCGCAAACATCATCATTGACCCATTCATCAAAGGCAACCCACAATGCCCCATACAGCTTGAGAGACTACCCAAAATTGATGTTGTTCTTGTAACGCACGGGCATGCAGACCACCTCGGTGATGCAATTGAAATATGCATAGCGCATGATGCGCTTTTGATCGGTGTATACGAGCTTTGCGTATATTGCCAGTCAAAGGGTGTTCATAAAGTCCATCCAATGCACATAGGTGGTTCTGCTAAGTTCTCGTTTGGTGTGGTCAAATTGACTCCAGCACTTCATGGCTCAGCTATCGCGCATCCGACTATGGTTTACACTGGTGAAGCCTGTGGCTTCATCTTGGTTGCCGATGGTTCGACGCTTTATCATGCTGGAGACACAGCGCTCTTTGGCGACATGAAGTTGATAGGCGAAAGGAACAAGATTGATTGCGCCTTCATCCCGATAGGCGATAACTTCACGATGGGCATTGATGATGCAGTTGAAGCCACATTAATGCTACATCCAAAGATCGTTGTGCCAATGCACTACGATACATTTCCAGTTATCAAAGCTGACCCAAACGAGTTTGCGCGCAAGCTCTCGGATGCTGATAAAACGATACGCTGTTGCATACTGTCGCCCGGCGACGAAGTGGAATATTGAGCTTTAAAATGAGGGAGGGCTTAAAGCGCATCAGGTGGAAGTGGCTCATATCTCGCCTTTTAATCGCTTTGCTTTTGTTGTGGATAATTGGTGACGTCACTTGGGTTATCCTCTCATTTCACCCACCGAGGTTGCCCTTACTACGCTCACCAGTTGATTTGAATTTGAAATATGAGGAAGTGAACTTCGTAACGGAAGACGGTGTGAAGATCGCTGCATGGTTCATACCGGCGGACAAATCTAACGACACACGTTGCACCATCACTGTCTGCCACGGGTATCCGGGTAACCGTTCAAGGTTTATTGACATCGTTCCAGCGCTTCACAGAGCCGGTTTTTCCGTCCTCATGTTTGACTTCCGTGGCAACGGTGAGAGCACTGGCAGAACAACAATAGGGCGTAAAGAAGTGAACGATTTGAACAGCGCAATAAAGTGGCTGTGTGAAAGCAAGCCCAATTCATCACTTGGTATTGGTGTGATTGGATTTTCAATGGGTGGTGCTGTAGCCATAATGGCTGCAGCCAGAAACAAAGCCATAAAAGCAGTCGTATCAGATAGCGCTTACGCGTCACTTGATAGACCAGCCGAGCTGACATTGAAAAGGACTTTCGGTTTGCTTGCACCAATACTTGGTGTGCCAGCACGAATTACATTCAGGCTCATGCTCGGGTGCAACCCGAAGGATGTAGCGCCATATCGCCTTATACACCTTATCTCGCCAAGGGCTGTATTTATAATTCACGGTGACGCTGATGTTAAGGTCAGCGTTGAGGACGCAAAGTTGCTTTATGAAAGTGCTCGCCACCCTAAAGAACTTTGGATCGGTCACGGTATCGGGCATGTTAAAATGTTTGTGAGGCATAGAGATGAGTATGAGAGGCGTGTCGTAAATTTCTTTAAGCGCTACATCATCACGAAGTGAAGCTCCAAACGGAGGTGAGAAGGTATGCTCAGCAGTAGAGTTTACAAGTGCTTCATTATCGTTTCAGTGCCTTTGTTGCTCCTCTTTGTAGAACGTGTTGGATGTGAAGTCTTCAAGCTCAAGTATCAAGCTGGTGAAAAGCTGAAATACCAAGTGAGGGCAAATGGTGTTGTGCAGATGCAGACTGGCGGGCTGACACCGGAAATAAAAATGCCGATGCAGATTGAACTCACTGCTATACAGAGCATCCTGAAGGTTGATGAGGCTGGCAACTACACCGTGCGCATGAATGTAACTGGGCAAGCACAAGTGACGACACCACAAGGCGATGAGAAGTTGAAGTTACCAGAAAGCGAAATTGAGGTTGTCCTTACACCATCCGGGAAGACGCTTAGTTACAAGGTCATAAAGCCAGAGAAGCTCCCCGGTGCTTTTGGTGGTAAGATGCCGATTGATGTTAGCGCACTCGCAAGCACCACACTCGGCTTCCCTGAGGGCGAAGTGAACGTTGGCGACACATGGGAGTTCAAGAGCGAGGTAAAAGTTAACGAAGGTAAGACAATCACATTGAGTGGCACAGGGAAGTTCACAGGATACGATGAGAAGGGGAAGACAAAGTGCGCAGTTATAGAGTTTGAGCAATCAAGCCCAAGCATGAGCGCATTGATGCTGTCACAGATGGGGCTTGAAGGTGCAAGCGGAACATCAAGGCTGAGGATGAAGGTGTGGTTCTCAATAAACCTTGGACGGACTATGTATCAAGAGGGGAGATACGACGATGTGATGACAATGCCCCTTGAGTTCCCCGGTGGCGAAATAAAGCTTACATCTATAACGGCTATAAACTTCGCTATAGGTCTTGTTGAGCAACTTTGAGTAGCACCAGCAAAACAATCATCACACCACAGAAGGCTACATTGAAGGTGACCAAAGAAAAATGATCGCAGTGATAGTGCTTGCTGCGGGACGCTCCTCAAGGATGGGACAATGTAAACTGCTCTTGCCGTATCGTGGTTCTACAGTCCTTGAGACGGTCATAAAGAATGCCACAGCCTCATCAGCCGATCAAGTCATAGTAGTTGTAAGCGCATGGATGCCAAGCGAAGTTGTTGAGCGTTTGATGGGGGCAAGGATAAGCGTGGTGGTAAACGATATGAGCGAATCAGAGATGATTGACTCATTGCGCATCGCCTTGAAAGCGTTGCAAAAGCAGTGTGGAGAAAGCATTGATGCCTTCATTGTTATGCTCGCCGATCAACCAGCGATAGGGCACGAAATAATTGATGAGCTTATAAGGGCATGGTATAGATCGCCTGCTGGCATCATCATACCAACATACAACGGGAAGCGAGGTCACCCAGTGCTTTTAAGCGGGAGATACATCTCTGAGCTGTTGCTTTACCGTGGTGAATATGGTTTGCGTTCCTTCATTGCCGAGCATTCAAACGATGTCAAGGAAGTGCCAGTTCAGACAGATGCTATTCTGCGAGACATTGACACGAACGAAGATTATGAGCGTGAGTTGCGCATGCTGACGGACCACAGGATTTAAGTTGTTGGTTTGACGTCCGCGTCATATTGCAAATTGCGTTTCAAAAAACAATGGGGAAGTGGTGGTGCGAAGATGAGCGAGTTGATTGTGAGCATATCGGGGGTGCGTGGCATAGTTGGTGAATCGCTTAATGCTGAGGTTGCACTCAAGTGGGCACATGCTTACGGGACATATGTTCGCTCACTTAGTGCAGGAAATTGCGTCATTGCTGTTGGACGCGATTCTCGTCCATCTGGCGAGATGATAAAGTGCGCATTAGTATCTGGTTTGCTTGAAACTGGGTGTGATGTGGTAGACTTAGGAATCGTTCCAACACCAACACTGCAGTTTTACATCCGCGAGAAATCAAATGGAGGGGTTGGCATAACAGCTTCTCACAATCCTGAGCAGTGGAACGCGCTTAAGTTCTTTCGTCCAGATGGTATGTATTTAGATGCAGGTGGAATAGAAGAACTACAAAGCATTGTCAATGCTGGCTCATTCTCAACAGCCCATTGGGATGAGGTTGGAAAACTTACACTTGATGAAACTGCTGTTCGCATGCACATTGAGGCTATATTGAGCCTTCTTCAAGCGGATGAGATTAGGAAGCACAAATTCAAAGTTGCAATAGATTGCGTGAACGGTGCTGGGTCAGTCGTTGCAATACCGCTCCTTGAAGAGCTTGGGTGCAAAGTTATACCACTGCATTGTGAGCTTACTGGCGAGTTCCGTCGTCCACCTGAGCCAACACCAGACAGCTTGATTGAGCTTTCGGAGGTGGTGCGCAAGGAAGGTGCTGATGTCGGTTTTGGCTTTGATGCTGATGCTGATAGGGTTGTAATTGTCTTGGATGGTGGCACAAGGTGCAGTGAAGAAATGACGCTTTGCGTAGCTGTTAAGCATATACTGAGCAAGAGAAAAGGAACTGTTGTCACAAACGTATCAACAAGCATGGCAGTTGATGAAATCGCTCGCATGCACGGGTGCAATGTAATACGCACACCAGTGGGTGACTTGAATGTCAGCAGTAAGCTTCTTGAAGTTGGCGGAGTAATTGGTGGCGAAGGCAATGGCGGAGTCATTTACCCACCTTTGCAATATGCAAGGGATGGATTGCTCGGCATGGCGCTCGTCCTTGAATTCATGGCTGAGAGGGATGAACCGTTAAGCAAACTTGTAAGCGAGCTACCTCAATACAAAATCATCAAGCGCAGGGTGGAGCATAAGCGCTTAGGATCACCTGAAGAGTTGAAGCGCTGTTTTGAACATATCGCGTGCAGTGCTGATGAGGTGGTTGACTTTGACGGGATCAAGCTCATTTGGAAGTCACCAAAGCGTTGGGTGCACATAAGGCAATCAAAGACAGAAGACATCATCCGTATCATTGCTGAAGCCGAGGATGAAAGCACAGCAAATGCGCTTTGCGATATGGCTATGAAGGCGTTGTTAAACTCCAGAGGGGAATGATGAGCCTTATGGCAGGCGCTCAAATGACATTCAAGCAAATGACACTTAATGTCTTTCGTGGTAAGCCAATACCTCATGTGCTCTTCCAACCGAGAATTGAACCGTGGTATGACTGGCACAAGCGCTTTGGTAAAATGCCGAAGCGGTATGAAGGTGCAAGCCTGCTTGATGTCTTTGATGACCTTCATGTTTCAATGCGCTATGTGCACTACTACACTGGTCAGCCAGATCCAGTCATCGTCAATTACAGTGAGAAGGTGAAAATCAGACGCCAGTTCTGTGAGACAGACGGCACTATCATTTACGAGACACCTTATGGTGAACTTGTTGAGCGCTACACACTTACAACCGATGGCAGTTGGAGAAAAACCACGTTCCCAGTCAAGTCAGTTGATGACTTACGCAAGTTGCGCTGGCTATACGCAAACACAACTTATTCCTTCTCTGTTGAGAGGTTCAACATGGGCGCTCAATTCATGGGTGAGCGTGGCGAACCACAGTTTTGGGTTCCGAAAAGCCCGTATCAGGCTCTCGCTCAACTATGGATGCGCTTGGAAGACTTTATCTATGCCCTCGTTGACTGGACCGACGAAGTTGAAGCAACTATGAAGGCTATTGATGATTCATACGACAGGCTATACGAGGAGATAATCGCAAGTGGTGTTGTGCGCATAGTCAACTTCGGCGAAAACATACATGACCAGCTACTTTCGCCAAAATATTTTGAGCGCTACCTTATGCCGTTTTACGAGAAGCGCTCAAGCCAATTGAGGAGGGCAGGGATATTCACACACATACACATTGATGGCTATTTTAGGTCGCTCTTACCATATCTGAAGCACCTCCCATTTGATGGCTACGAGGCACTGACACCTAAACCGCAAGGTGATGTTGAGCTTGAGGAGTTGAAAGAACACATCGGTGACAAAATCCTCATTGATGGCATACCTGCGATAATGTTCATACCGCCATTCACGAGGGATGAGTTAATGGCGACCGTTGAGCGCATCGTCAAGCTATTTCATCCACGCCTTATCCTCGGAGCATCGGACGAAGTCCCACAAGGTGGTGGTGAGGAGGCAATTGAACGCGTTCGCCTTGTCTCGGAGTGGTGCAGAAAGCAAACTCAAGTTTGACGGCTTGCTCCTATTGCAAAAGTTCCACACTAACATCGTCAATCCACAAAGTGCCTGTTGCTCCGTTGAGACCGACCCTGAGCATCAAAGCTACGGCATCTTCGGGGATCTCAACGACGCCTTCAACTTTTCGCCAGTCAAAACTACCGTCAAGGAAGGCAACGGCTTTGTGCTCCCATCGTCCGTCTTTGTGTTGGATGGACAAGTCCAAAGTTGCAGCTTTCCAGCCTTGGTCACCCCTTTGTATGTTTTCGCCCTTCAACCATGCCGACAAGATGACCTTGCTTTTTGGAGGGAATTGTGCTAAAGAGAGTGGCTGTGTGAAAAGTGTATAAGCGCCTGTGGTGTTGACGACTTTAGCACATCTTTTACCAGTTCGCGCGATTTCGGTCGTGATACTGCCACCTGCAGGGATGAGCCAACCGGTCTCCTTTGATGCTCCAAATCGTAACCATCGCCCTTGAGTTACAGCAAAAACTTCTGCACCCATTCTCTCAAACGATGGATCAACAATG
>JBGOEV010000054.1:0-13818 GCA_041538025.1 Candidatus Thermosaccharophagus gerlachensis
GTTTCCAACGAACTTAAACTTGAGCACCCACTCAACTGCCGGAAAGTTCGGGAAACAATGTAGCCTCACATCGCACCTCAAGTTTCGTTTTCGGGTCAACCCAAGTGAAGATGTGCAGGATGCAACCGTCATCAAGTTGCTTTTGGGAATGCGAAAATCTCCAGTTCGGTAGAAGTTGCGACGAATGCTTGCCGTCGTAAGTGAACGAGAAAGGCGGAACAACACCTTGTGCAAAATTCCTTTGAACCCAAACAGCCACCTCCGCTTGGCTTACAAGACAACCGACGAAAGGCAACGCAAACATGTTTTTCACCTCCAATTCTTCGCCGACTAAAGTCAGCGCTCGAGAGCTTCGTCACCGGCTACGGATTAAAACCCGTAGCATGGAATTTTAAGATTTGCGTCACCAGCTACGGACTTAAATCCGTAGCATGATTTGGTTTTTATTGGGTCATTAACAATCATGCTATTGGCTTTAGCCAGTGGTTGATGATAGAGCAAAATGAGCGCCGAATTCATTTGGCGTTTTTGGTTTATGGGAGGGCGAACCTCTGGTGAGCCCAATCTTTTTCCGACCTGCCGATTTGCCCATCTCACGATTTGCCGAAGATTTGGCTCAGCAGGAGCTTCGTCCTCCCATGATTTCCGATGAAACGCAAATGCGTCTTCCATCACAAACATCACCTCTCACATGCTCTGACTTGCGGGCGCAAAAGCCATGACCTCAATGACCTTCGTTCTCAAGTTTGTGTAGCGAGTAAAGTTTTCGCCCACTATGAACATCCATTTGCCATCAAGGTGCCAGCCGTCGTTGATTTTCGTGATGACAATTTTGATAGCTCGTGCTTTGATGGGTGCAAAAACAAACATGTGGATCCAGTCTGCACTTCCCTTGACGAATGCCACTTTCCGCCAGCCTTGAGGTGTCAAGACTTCAACATGGAAATCGCGAGGTGTGGCATCAATGTTTGGCAATGGGGTGAGGATGGCAATCGCTGTAATTGTCCTTGGCTGCGGAAATGAAACTTCAAACCAATCTGGGTTATCGTGTGAGGTTCCTTCCGTCGCATCTTCCCAAAAAGTTCGGGCAGGCAGGTCATGGGCGACAGGAGGGTCATAAGCCGAGCCAGACCAAATCCCGTCAATGGCGTGCTCAGGTGGATGAGCTTCAACATGGGATGAAGCCTTTGCCTTCGCGCCAGTTGATGCAAGGGCAACATTTGTCCCCAAGAGGGGAGAGACTACATCAATCTTTCCGCCCAAAGGCAAGCGAAGGTAAATGGGATAACCGCTGATGGTTATCTGTTGGTTTCTGGCAGAAGGCTTTAAGGCGATTTTGTTGCCCATGAAATCAACGGCGCTAAGTATCTGCCCTCGCAAAGTCAAGGTAATAGGGAAGTCAAGCGTCCAGAATGCCACTAAATCATCGCGCTTCCCGTGAAACCTCAAAACATAAATCCCAAACGGCAACTCTTTCAATTCTCCGACTTTCCGCCCAGCAATTTGCTCGTTCATGATACGCAAAGCGACTGCTGTTGGTTCAAACGTCCCGTTCAACCCTTCACTTGAGCCACTCTCAACAAGATACCACGGCTCAAAGCCGTGATGAACAGGGTAAAAGTAGTAGTGCTGTTCATTGGGAATACCAAAGGCATTGGCAAGCAGAAATTGTCTAACGACATACCTTGCGTGGCGCTGTTTAGGGTCATTGCCCCAATTATAACCTTGTTCCGTTTGCCACAATGGCTTATCGCCGACCATTCGCTTGAGCCGAACAAGGTATTGAGAGTTGCCGAACAACTCCCAAGGTTCTTGAGGTCCGACATAAGTGTGGGTTGAGATTCCGTCAAGCAATTTGAGAGCATCTGAGGCGATAATGGCTTCAACAAAGCGGAAAGTGTGGGGCAATGAGACACAGGCTGGAGCGATGACTTGAGCGCTGGGGTCGGCTCGTTTTGCCCCGCGAAGGAAAGGCAAAAGGGCTAAGCGGACATAGTCTTGAGGTGAATAGGAAAAGTTTGGCTCATTTTCAACTTCCCAGACCCTCACCTTTCCCTTGTAGCGACTGACCAACTCAAAAGCAATTTGCTCGTAGTCGGATTCGTTGCACCATCTCGGTCGGTTGTTCGCTTGGAAGATCCAGTTCACGCCCCACCGATTACTTTCGGCGTTGATTCGTTCAACGAATTCATCAAGCCATTTCCAGTCAACTTTCCCTCGCTCAGGGAAGATGCGAGACATGTCAACACTTTCACGAATGCACTTTAAGCCCAAGAGCGCTGAATAGCCGTAGTCGGAAACGCGTTCACCTGTGCTTGGTCGCTCGGGAAATGAAGGGTGACGGTTGACGACCGCAAAGCGTGTCAGAAATTGTGACGGCAACATTGTTGGGCTAATTTTAATGGCAGGTTGAAGGGAAAAGAGAATGGCAAACCAACCAGTTTGGTTGATAGGGAACGAAACTCTGACGCTTTTGTTTTTGAGCGCTTCATCAGCCTCAAATGTGATCGTTCCCTTAGTGACGATGCGTTTCCAAAAATCTGTAACTTCGTAGCGTATAAGCCACATTTTGCTCGCCTTCAATCGTTCCACAGTTGCCTCAGTAAAGCGAAGGACGAAACTCACCGACTCGCCAAGGTAAAACATATTAGCGAAAGCCTCACCATAGGGGACGAAAGCAGGGGCAGGCTGAAGCGGAAGCCCCTTGATGCGCTCAACGACGAAGTAAAGGGTCATCGGCTTACCGCTTCTTTGTAAGTTGCGTTGGTAAGTGAAATCTCGCATTGAACCTATCTCGTCAAGGTTGAACGGAGCACCCCAGCCATCGTGCCAAAACAAAACGGACGAGCCGTTGCGAAGGTAGAGCCTCATGCGTTGGATGCGGGCAAGTAGGACAAGAGGGGTTGGGCGAATTTGACCATGTTCGGAATACTGAATAGCCTCGGCACCGTCAACCTCGCGATATTGAAGGTCTTCAATGGCTAACACATCGTCACCAAAAATAACTTGCCAAGTTTGGAAGCCCCCAAGGTGATGTGTCATCGTGATAGCGATTGAGTTATCGCCAAACCGATAGCACAATTCGCCTCTCCCACGCCCACTCGCAAGTGAAACGGAAATTTCCTTACCGTTACCTCGCTCTTCAATTCGCTCAACTTTCCAGTCCACACCTGCACAAAATCGGAGAGGTTTTCCCAAAACATTACATCCACCGACAAGGAACGACGAAATAAAGCCATCTTCACTGATAATGGCTCGATAGGTCTTTTGCTCAACATTGACCTGTGCATTCAATGTGGCATAGACCTGTGTGAAAACAAAAAGCACTACAACAAGCTTTCTCATCGCCTTTACCTTCCCATTTGCGCCCTTAAAGCCCTCGCCTTTTCTCCATCAGTTCCTTAAACTCAGAGACTGTCACAGCCTTCCTGCCACAAGCTTCGGATAACTGGCAAGCATTGAGGATAGCGATAGATTCGGAGGCGATCTTGTGATCGCAAAGTGGCTTTATACCTTCTTTAACGCAGCGTATCATCGCTCTAATCTCCTGCGGGAAGCCATTGTATGCTGGTGGTGGAAGGAGACGAAGCCAAGTTGGATATGAGATGCGTATTTCCCTTACATTCCCGTGAACATCAGTGACCTCTATTGCATCTGATCCCTTCGGTTTTACCTCGCCCTGCGTCCCAATAACTCTTGTCTCGTGGAAGTCTCTATTTGTCCATGCGACTTCAATGTAAGCCATCTTATGGCAACCTGTCTCTGGGTGCTCAAACTCAATAGCAAAATGGGCATCGTCATCGACAGTCACTTCCACTGGGACACCATTATCAAGAGCATGGCGAACTTTTGTGGCGATACCAACCGGTGGTAGAGTTTGGACACGCACAGGGAGAAGGTCAAAGCCCAAAAGGAACCAAGCGAGAACTACAGCATGACTACCCATGTCAAGGAGTGCTCCCACACCACTTTTAACATACCTGTAAGACCCCGGTCCAAAGCTTACACAGAGGGAAAGGAAGAGAGCAAGTGGTTCACCTATAACTCCTTCTTGGATGAGCCTCCTCATCTGGGCATAAGGGGCTGAAAAGATGAGCTGTTCGTTGTATTGAAAGGTTTTGCCACTCCTTTCAACTGCTTGAGCTATCTCTCTTGCCTCAAGCCAGTCCCTCGCAAGAGGTTTTTCACACATGACATGACATCCTGCATCTAATGACTTAAGCACTGCCTCAAGATGGTGCTCTGGTGGTGTGAGCACATCAACAATGTCAATGGCTTCTTCTGCTAACATCTTATCAAGGCTTCTGTATAGCCTGACTGACTCAGCGTCGTGTCTAAGAAGCTCTGCGATCTCTTCAAAGCCTTTCTCCTTACACTCTTTAGCCTTCTCTGTGTAATACTTCTTTAGCGCCCATTCAGCCCTTTTCAAAGCGCTCTCATCTAAATCACAAAGTGCAACGACTTGTGCTTCATCAACAACCCAACTTAAAGCAGGTAAATGACCAGAGCCACCTCCCCACCCTTCAAAGATGTTCCCTGTGCCAACTACCCCAATCTTCAACCTCTCCATTTTAGCTATCACTATGCATCTTCTCGGTTATCCCTTGGGCTTCGGCGAGAGCGATCAAGCCCATCTCTCTGTATCTCTCTTTCACTTCAGCCCTGAACACACGCCATATGAGGAATTGCTTGCGGATGAGGTTGAGGAAGTTCCTTGTCACACGCATCCACGATGCTTCATCACCGCTTTCTCGCTTTATCGTTATTTGTATTGTGTTTGCGAAGATGTCCCTCGTTGGTTGCGTCTCAAGGATGAAGTATTCGCTAACGCCAAGGTCATATGGCGCAAGCCACACCATCCCCTCAAGCCTGTATCCTTCGCCATACTCAGTGTTGTAGGAAGAGAGTGTGACTTTATCAGTTGAGAACTGACCGAGTGAGTAATCAGCATGCGCCTCAAGATACTCTTTCAAGAAAGCAATCACACCCAGTGCCTGTGCGTTTGCGACAGTGAATGGGAGTGTTATCCTCAAGTAATCACCCTCTGGTTCTGGCAGTTTCCATCTTCTCTCAATCCCCGGGACTGACACCCTTGATGCCTGCCATGCCGGATATGCAGTTGATGCTATCACGACAGCCATCACGAATGCTGTAGCGAACATTGCAGCCAATGAAGAGTAATTGAGGCTAAGCCCAGCAAACAAGTTATACGCTACGTGTAGCTTCGCTATTATCTGCCCAAGCAAGTAGCCAATGATTGCCCCAAGAACAGCGTATACAGAAGATTCTGCCAAGAAGAGAGCGCCTATATGGCTCGGTGCTAACCCGAGAGCTGTGTATATACCTATCTCTCGTATTCTCTCGTAAACCGAGCCAAGCATCGTCGTCAAAACGACAAGCGCAGCAATCAACATAGGTATCCAAATGCTTTCAACACCTCTTAGCCCTGTCGCACCTATTGCACTGCATAAGTAAGTCGTCAACTTACCTCTCTCTGGTATTGATGCGAAAAGGTTTAGCTCAACTCTGTCCATTAGCTGTCTCAGTTCCCTCATCGCTTCTTTCCTGCTATTCCAGTCAAACTTTATCGCCACTGAGCGCAAGTTCCCGCCTGCCGACATGAGCATCCCGTAAGGCATGATAATGACCTGGTCGGGGCTTAGATGGATATACTCCTCAAGTTCCATTGCCTCCTGCCCAGTTGGTTGCTCTTGCACTCGCCTTCTCTCCTGCATCATCAGGTAATCAACCGGTGTTAGCATTTCGCCATCAAGGTCAACGACCTTCTTCATCTCCTCAGAGTTTATGATCCCGATCACAGGCACTTTCATTCCAAGCACCTGAATGTAAACATCTTTCCCCTCAAGTATATCCTTCTCCCTGATACCGAACCACCTTGCCATACGCAGAGGTATCAAGCACTGTGGTTTATTTTCCGAAGAGAGCCATTGACCTATAACAGCCCTCTTTATGTTCGTGACTTTTTCTTCCGCGGGCGACATGCCGACTATCGCAGTCACATCGTAATATCGGTTACCACACCACACTCTTATGAACGACTGTTCACCGACCATAGCTGAGAAATACCATGCTCTTGGTGCAACTGTGTATCTCCTGCCGTATTGGTCTCTTATGATTCGTGTTGTTGGCTCGCCAAGCGGATCCCAATTCCTGCTCCTTATCAGCACACCCCTGTATGTAGGTTCGGCGCGCTTTATCGGTATCATGTTGATGCGCGTTGTAGGCACAACCGAGGTGAAAGAGATGACGGTGAATGTGAGCAAGATAAGCGTTGTTGCTGTCAGGATTGTTCTTACCTTCCTCCTTCGCATATTCCCAACACCAAGCGAGAACGCAGATGCAACAGCTGTGAACCTACCTACATCGGCAGTGTGCATCCCTGTTGTCTCAAACTTTATCTGGCGCATCTGATCTTCAAACTTGCGCATGACAATTACCGAGACAACGATTGATAGCGCAAGTATGATGAAGCCCAGTATGATGACCATTGGAGTTGTGTTGATGATAGCAAACGCTGGATGGAAGTAGCGCATGATAAACGAGATGACAGCAAATATCAGAACCGTTACCGCTATCTGCCACTTCAGGTCAGTCATGTAAAAGAAGAGGCGCTCACAGAAGTATGCAAACGGCAGAAGGAGCATCAGGTAAAAGATGATGCCCTTTATGACATCCATCGCTGTCTTCCTAACATCCGGATAAGCTTTTGACTCGTAGCTCCATGCTGCCCTTGCAAACGTTACGAATGTGTCATAATTGCGCTTCTCAAGCTCCTTCTTTGCTTCAATAAGGAAAGCCCTCGCCTGCTCATGCATTAGTCTCATGCGCTCGTTATCAATTCCATATTGACGGAGCTTAAGCATCCTTTGGTGGTCAATTATCCACATGTCCTGTGCCACTATGTATGGTGTGACGGGTATTGATGGGTTTTCATCCACAAGGAAGCCAGCGCCAAGATATTGGTCCTCAGTTGCATGCATAACCTTATGTGGGTGCTCAATGAGGCTTTTATCCGAATTCAGAAGCACAAAAAGGAGCCCAAGGACAGTTGCGCCCATCGTTACCTTTATTCGTGTCCCGGGCGTAGCATAGACGACTGCACAAGGTTCGTAATGCGATGTTAGTGGCTGTGGGACAGGCAATGAATAACCGTAGTTGAATGGCTCAGCACCAGTTACTGCATCATAAATGTAAATTTCGCGTAGCAGCCAGAATCGCCTTTGGTCAATCATGTCAAATATTGCCATCGGCTTGCATGGGAAGAGCACAACTGATGTTTGCTTGTCAGCAACATCAATCGCAAACTCAATCGGGGATGCCTGGGCACCATTGAAACCCATATCGGGAGCGTAGTTAATCTCGCCAGTCACTGGGTCAAGTCTATAACCTTCAACCCTCACATTACCCCACCTGAACTTTGACTGGGGGAAACCGACAAACTCAAAGACTGCATCCTTCAACTCTTCCTGAACACTTTGTCTTCCGGCTATCAACGCTGCTATTTGGTAGCGCTGCCATATCACAAGCGCATCAAAGATGAAAGCAAAGAGTATGCCAAGCGCAATTGACTTTTTCGTCCCTTTAGCTACTCCTGCAAGTATTGATGCACATGTTACTACAAGCATGATGAGGACGAGCGGACCATAAGGTATTTGTGTTCGCTTACCCAACGGCAAGCGTTCAACCTTGTCAAAGAGCACAGTTCTAACTCCCATCATCGTCTTCTTTGGAACTGCTGTATGCCTCATGCACGCAATAGCGCCTTTAACTGGTTGGTCAGGGACACTCGTTGTGCTTTTCTCTGGATCAAACCAAATGAGTTGCCCTTTGACGATTGAGAAGTTGTTCTCAAGCTGCAATTTGAGCAGGCTTGTTGGTGCATTGATCAACTCATAAAGCATGCACGCAAGCATCCTCGCTTGCCTGACCACATTTTCAAAGTTCACATAGGTAGGCAGGTCGTGTGGTGTATCAACGAGTGGACGCGCATCATCTACGGTGGCAAAGCCTATCCCAGTTTTACCAGCAACGGTTGCCACTTCGCTCTCAAGTGCGAGCATGCCGGGTAGATACGTTCGCCAATTCTTACCCTTGATTGGGTTTATGCCGTCAACGAAGTAACGCTCTGCATCAAACCAAAATGTAAAACCAATCCTCTCAGCTACTTCACGGCAGAACTTCCCTATGTCTGAGAACTGCCATTGGATGTTCTCCGTGTAGTCAAAGAAGTGCGCCTTGTAGAAGACCCCAAAGGTGGGTGAGCGCGACGAGATGTCTATTGCGATGAAGGCGAGCAGTTGCGGTATCTGTGCGTTCGGTTCTATCGCAGTCACTTGTTGCCACTCTTTTTCTTTGTCCAGCCAGTAGCGTATGAAATTGGCTACGCCTCTCAAACCGAGGCAGTGCCCGGATGTGGCAAGGAAAACGACCGTCCTATCAAGTGGCATGCGTTTTAAGAGCCGTGCAAGTTCAAGGAGTATGGCAATTGAGTTAGCTTGCTCAGCACCGGGGGCAAGCGATGGCACGACAGACATTGAGTCATAGTAGGCGTTCAAAACTATGAACTGGTTTTTGCGTCCCGGGTCTGTGCCCCAAATAACACCAACAATGTTTTTTGCCTCAATCTCTTCCCACTCCATGCTACAGCGCAGACGAGCCACCAATGGCTTTTCTCCGTTCCTATGAAGAAGCGATAGAAGCTCAAGAGCGTTCTCACGGCTTATCCAAAAGCGCGGTATGTCAATCGGAGTAGTTAGGAACTTCAACTCAGCTTCCCAGCGTGCCATATCCTTTGGCTCTGGCTCAATGAATATGACTGCACTCGCCCCAAGAAACGGTGCATTGAACCATTCGGAGCCAGTCACAAAGTCAAGCAACACAATGGAGCCTTTCACATCTTTCTTCCTGAACTCGGAAAGCTTACCCGAGTGAGCGTATATGAGGCGTCCTTCAATTCCTTCAGGTGGTAGCTGTGGGGTGCGAACCAAATTTGGATACATCGGATAAAGCTTATATGACTTGCCCACCCCCGGCAACTCCATTGATGCGCCCTTATCAATTGGTGTCGTCACCTTAAACTTTAGTTCCCTAACCTTCTCTACACCCACTTTGCCATCCTTCACTGTTAAGAGTTCGAGTTCGTCCAACCCAATCTCTTCAAACTTCCGCTTCACCCACTCAGCAGCTTTCCTTTCACCTGGGTAGCCACAAACTCGCGAGCCAAGAGAACTTAGATGCTCAACTGCTTCCCTTATGCGAGTTGCGTCAATCCCTTCATATAGCTCTTTGTAAGCACTCGTGGATTGTGCAGAAGCCCCAATGAAACACATGCCCCAAATGAGCAAGGTGATCGGTATCAACGCTTTTACATAACTGCTTCGCTCCATCATGAAATCACCTCACACCGAAGAACGAGCATAAACTTCTTACAGCTTCATCAGATACGCAGGTGGAAATACACGCCATTACCATTATAGCTCGTTAACGGTGCTTGATGGTCAATATGCATGCGATGTTAAACTGAACAACAATGAGCATGAGCCAGTGCTTACAAGAGCTTAGCAGCGGGGTAAACTGTTAAAAGCTTTTGAGAGCTTGATAATCTGGAGTGATGAAAGAATGAAACTACAGCTTCGTAGGTATGAGAAGACAACACCTCAGCGCATATGTTTTCTTAGGGCTGTTGTTGCTCAAGCTGTGCTTTTGATCTCAATTGCTCAGTTTGGATGTGACTCAACAAAGCATCTACCACCGAATATTTCGACTCGCCAGTGGACTGTGATGGTTTACATGAGCGCGGATGACAGCTCGTCTGGTTCACTTGAGCCACATGCAATCAACGACTTGAACGAAATGGAACTTGTTGGCTCAGATGAGAATATCGCTATAGTAGTGCAGGTTGACAGAGTCCCATCTCATGATGCCTCGAATGACAATTGGACGACCACAAGGCGTTACCTCATCACATATGACCCGACATACAACCCACATAACACAAAGAGCGATAGGACAATCAGGTCAACATTGCTCGGTGATTTAGGTGAAGTGAACATGGGTTCGCCTGAAACGCTAATCAATTTCGTAAAGTGGGCTAAGGCAACCTATCCAGCAAAGCATTATGTGCTCGTCCTATGGAATCATGGTAGAGGTGTTGATGATGCCTCACCATATAGACTGCGCACACAATTATTGCGCCCACGAGGTGTCATCTACGATGACACAAATGAAGATTTCCTCACAATACCAGAGCTTGGCTATGCTTTAAACAAAGTTAAGCCAATTGACATTGTGGCATTTGACGCATGCTTAATGGCTATGATTGAGATTGCGTATGAGATACGCAATTCAGCATCGCTTATGTGCGCATCACAACTAAGCCCACCAGACGAAGGCTATAGATATGACTTGTGGCTTCGTGAGCTTAAATCAAAACCTAACATGAGTCCACAAGAGCTTGCTACCTCTATTGTCAAAAAGTATGTTGAAAGTGTTGGGTCATACGTTGAAGTCGCAGAATCAGCTATCAAGCTCTCAGAAGTTGAAACGCTTGTAGAAACGGTAAACGAATTTGCGAAAGCACTTATAGGCGTTGCAAGTAAGTTTAAAAATGAGCTTGCAAATGCACGCGACAAAACTTCATATGCTCAGGATTATCCCGAATTCAAGGATTTGTATCACTACGCTGAAAATGTTAGAGCGCTTGTTAATGAGGACTCAATAAAGGCGCTCGCCTCGGATGTCATGGAACGGCTCAAAGAAAGCGTGCTTGAAAACAGGACGACGGGTAGCTTGAACAACTTTAATGGCTTGAGCATTTACTTACCTACACCACCGCCACGCATCACAAACATAGGGTATGCCAACACAGCCTTTGCTATTGATACACAATGGGATGAATGGCTCGCTAAACAAATGCAGTAGGCGCATCTTGAGTTGCTCCCCTACCCGTTTTAATTGCTTTGCCCCCTGCCTACCAGAAAGATACTTGGTGGCATACTGGAACAACGAACAAGCTTTTTAACACCTACCAAACCTGCTTTGATGCAATGGCAGCTAAGTAGGTGGATAAGATGACGGTTGTGTTGCATCTTCTTATGCTTGCGCTGGCATGTAGCTTCAACTCATTCAATCTACAGCAACAAAGTAGCCCCTCATTCTTTGAAAGTCCGCCCATTGATGAATCACATGTTGAAGTCACCACAAAAGCAAGTGGCAAAGTTAGTCTTATTGAGGTGCGTTTCCCAACCGCTCTCAAATCTGGAATACCTGAAAACGATGTTGTGCACTCAACAGTTTATGTGCCATGCGAGGCAAAGTTTAGCAAAGTGCCATTCGTTGTGATTCTGCATGCCTTCGCCTCAAGGGATGCAGGTATTGAGCGTTACCTTGCGAAAGCTTTTGCACATCGTGGCATCGCAGCAGCAGTGATGGAACTGCCATATCACATCCATCGTTCACCAAAGGGGATGGAGAGTGGCGAATACTTTTTTCGCACATCACTTGACGGAGTTCTATCTGCCATAAGGCAAGCCGTCATGGATGCAAAGCGCCTCATTGATTGTGTCTCCTTAAAACCGTTCATTGACCGAAGCAAGGTTGGTGTTGTAGGTGTGAGCTTTGGCGGTATAATCGCTACATTGCTCTGTTGCGTTGATAAGCGCGTTAACCTTTGTGTGGATGTTTTAGGCGGTGATTTAGCTATTACTCTTTGGAAGAGTTGGCTCACAAGACCATTCCGTCGCTCACTTGAGAGAAGTGGGATAACATTTGAATCCTTCCGTTCACTCGTGCGATCAGTCAACCCTACAACTTATGCAATGGAAGCCCAAGGAAAAAACATCCTCATGGTGATGAGTGAGTATGACCTTTTCGTTCCAAAAGAAGCATGCATTGAATTATGGCGTGCCCTTGGATGTCCACCAATGATTCGGCTGTATACAGGTCACTTATGCTCACAGCTCAGCGCTGAGGCGCTTAAGGATGCCATAACAAAATTTGTTGAAGCGACGTTCTTCTTAGGCTTGAGCGCAACCGAAGCAGCATCAATGCTAAAGCATGTGCCAAGCATAGCTGTGAAAATGGAAACACTCATAGTCGCTGGTGGCAAAGTAGGAGTCGGAGTTGCGCTTGAGTTAACCGATTTGGACAGGGCAAGACGAACATCCCTTGATTTGCATCTGACTACTGGCGGTGTGTATCTCGGCATCCAATGGGAAGCTTCACATCACTTCGCCATCGGGGCATGCATACGCATGGATGAAAGACGCGTGCTCAAACCGCACATATCAGCCTTCCTTATATTTTGAGTGCTTTTAAAAGCGTTTAGCGGGTGGTTCCTTTGGCGGTATTTGAGGTGGCGAGGGTGGGATTATGCCTTTCCTGCCCTTCTTTTTCTTTATTGGTTTCATTGGTTGCTTTATTGGTTGCACTGAAGCTGTTGTCTCAGATCCGAACACAGCGCCTAACTTATCGTAAATGCTCCCAAACAAACCTTGAATGGTTCTTCCCACAAAAAGCACAACGGTGATGACGGCTACTGCAATGAGAGAAACCATCAGTGCATACGCAAGCTTCGTCTGAGCTTTTTCAAATCGTCTCAGAAAAACCATAATCGACCACCTCCCAATCCCAATGATGCTACAACGATGATGCCGATGCAACAAAGCAAAGGCACTCGTTAGCAAAAAACGATACCATTACTCAATACATTGTGCAGTTAGGGTAGGTCAAAGGACCAGCCATGATGAAGGTTAGCAGTTAGCTGGTCTGCGTGTTATGATGGGAGTGAAGAAGCTCATCATAGTGAGGTGATAAAGATGAAGGGTTCAAAGGCATTCACACTTATTGAGCTTTTAGTTGTCATAGCGATAATAGCCATCCTTGCCGCTATCCTCTTCCCTGTCTTTTCAAGGGTCCGTGAGAAAGGGCGTCAGACATCGTGCATCTCAAATATGAAGCAGATTGCACTCGCGATAATCGCCTACTCTGAGGACTATGATGGCTTCTTACCAAGCTTCTGGGACAATGTTGCAGGTGAGGGACAATATGGAGGATGGATGTTCTACAACAAGTTCAACCAATGTTACCGAGGCAATTTTGAGCCGCAGAAAGGGAGCATATTTCCGTATGTGAAGAATGAGCAAATCTTCATATGCCCCTCCGATGCTTGTAGACATGGTTGCAGTTATGCTATTAACGGGGCATTGACGCCAGACCCTATTGGTGGAAGCCGTTTCCATAGAGGATTGCTTGTAAGCTACATCACAAAGCCAGCAACTACATTCCTGCTTATTGAAGAGCAATGTGCCATCGGAAGCACAGATGACGCACACTTTCGCCCCGGAGGTAACATAGCGGAGAGACGTCACTTGGACTTGTCCAACTTTGCATTTTGCGATGGACATGTGAAACCTTTGCGAAGGGAAACGCTCGCCAGCGGCATATATAGCTACTACCCATAAAGCAATTTCACTGTGCCGATATAACAACCTTTGGTGGCTTCGCCAATCTCTCGTAGTCCCATAAAGCGAAAGTTGCATCCTTTTGACCGGTGTGCAAAACATAAGCAAGCCTGATGCCTTTCGTTTGACCGGTGCCGAAAGCAATTCCGCCCCAATTGCCCCCAGCATCCCAGTAAGTCAAGTTGTCAAACTGGGAGAGCGCAATGCAGGAGTGAGCCCAATTGTCCGAGTAAACGGCATACCATTTCGGTTGCAGGTTCTTGCCGATAACGCCCTCGCCTTCACCCTTTCCGTCCACAACTGCCTCGTTGCCTTTGTCGTCTGTGAATCTGCACGG
>JBGOEV010000055.1:0-12942 GCA_041538025.1 Candidatus Thermosaccharophagus gerlachensis
TCGGTGAGAAGCTGTTTGGCGTAATAGTGCTTGCAGCTGACGAACCAGATGCTATCTCAAGCTTCAAGAGGAAGCTCGTCAACTTGTTTGCACATTACATTTCCGCTGCAATGCAGATAGCAAGGTTGCTCGCGGAGTTGAAGCAAGCATACGAAGAGTTGCACATGCTCCAAAGGGAGTTGATACAGCAAGAAAAGTTAAGAACGCTTGGGCAGTTAGCGAGTGGCATTGCACATGACATTAACAACGCTCTTGTCCCAATTTTGGGCTATGCAGAACTGCTCTCCGAATTGCTCACTGGCGAGGAAAAGCAGTTTGCAACCCTCATATACAATGCAGCGCAGGACCTCTCAAAGATAGTTGATAAGCTAAGGGCGTTCTATAAGAAGCGTTTGCCTGAGGAAGAGATTGAGCCAGTTGAATTGAAAAATGCGCTACTGCAGGCTGTGGATATGACAAGACCACGCTGGTATGACATGGCACTGCGCGAGGGCACAACGATTGAATTCAGGTATGAGCTTGATGAATCGCTCCCACCGATAGCCGGCGTTGGAAGTGAAATCAGGGAGGCAGTAGTGAACCTGATTCTAAATGCTATTGATGCTATCGTCGCGAAGAGGACTGGTTATGGAGTGATCACACTGAGGACTGGCGCAAAGGATGGATGGGCTTTCATTGAAGTTGAGGACGATGGTGTCGGCATGGATGAGGAAACGAGAGAAAGGGCGTTTGAACCGTTCTACACAACAAAAGGGGAAAAGGGAACTGGGCTTGGCTTATCTATGGTTTACAGCATAATGCAAAGGCACGAAGGGTTAGTTGAGATTGAGAGCGAGGTCGGCGTCGGCACAAAAGTTAGGCTTCTATTCCCCATACGCACAATTGAAGCACCAGTGAAAGCAAAGGAACTGTTGGGCGAAATGCCATCCCTCAGAATCCTCCTCATTGACGATGATACAAGAGTTCTTTCAACCGTTAAAGAGATGCTCGCTACGATGGGTCATAAGGTTGACACAGCAGATAGTGGTGAAGACGGAATTAAGAAGTTCATGGAGGCATACTCACGTGGCGAAACCTATGGGCTCGTCATAACCGACCTTGGTATGCCGAAGGTGAGTGGGGTTGACGTCCTGAGGAAGGTGAAGGAAATATCACCAACAACACCTGTGATTGTTTTGAGTGGATGGGGAAGGGAAGCCATGCCGAAGGATGCTGATGGCTTCGTTACGAAGCCCCCAAGGATGTATGACCTAAGGACAGCTATTGCAGGCATCCTCAAAAATCAACAAAATGTAGGGGTGTGAAGTTGGAAGAAGAGGTTTTGGTTGTGTGGAGGCGGTGAGCGAATGCTCATTGATGCACATCAACATGTGAATTGGCTTGGGCACGATGTCAGGAAGCTAATTGAGGACATGAATGAAGTCGGTATTGACAAGTGTTGGCTTTTGACATGGGAATGCGAAAAGGAAGAGATGACGGACGCTGATGCTCGCGTGATATTTTCACCGCACGGTCATGGTATGCCACTTGCGGATGTGGTGGAAGCTTCAAGGCTTTACCCAGATCGCATCATCCCTTTCTATGCTCCGCACCCAAAGAAGAAAAATGCGTTATCTAATCTGCGTCAAGCAGTTGAGATGTTCGGCATAAGGGGTTGCGGGGAGTTCAAATTCAGGGTTCGCTTTGATGACCCAGATGCTGTTGCCCTATTCAACCTATGTGGTGAGCTATCGTTGCCTGTGCTCTTTCACATTGATGTGCCACTGCCAAGAGGCAAGCCAATGAAGGAGTGGCAAGCTTGGTATTGCTACGATATTGACGCAGTTGAGAGCGTCCTAAAGATTTTGCCGAATGTGAATTTCATCGGGCACGGTCCCGGCTTCTGGCGAGAGATATCTGGAGATGCTGATTCGGCAAACGAGATCTACCCAAAGGGGAAGGTAGTTCCGGGTGGCAAGCTCATAAGACTGTTAGCTGAGTATCCAAACCTGTATGCCGACATATCAGCTGCAAGTGGCTACAACGCATTAACGAGGGACATTGAGCATGCACGCAAGTTCTTGATTGAGTTCCAAGACAAGGTCCTCTTTGGGCGCGACTTCTTCGGCGTCAAGCATATTGAACTGTTACGCCAGCTTGACTTGCCAAAGGAAGCATTTGAAAAGATCACCTACAAGAACGCTCTAAAGCTCGTCCCAATTTAGTCATGGCGAAGTTCAAAGGACATGTGTTTCTACAGCTCCTTTAGCGCTATAATTTGGTTTGGGCTTAAAAGTGATAACCGAAACTTGACATGCCGAGGTGTTAAATGCGATGGGAACATTCTTTGGCGTGCTCAATTTCCTTTTCGGGATAGCGCTCATTCTGGCGATGCTGTTCCACATAACCGAAACTGAGACTGGTGGCGGTGGTGGTATGGGTTGGGGCACGATTGGTGGGAGACGCATCTCCGCGCTTCAAACGAATTTCGGCATGGAAACATTCATTGAGAAGTTCATCACATGGATTTTCATCGGCTTCATTGTGACCGCATTTCTTACAGCGTGGTTTTATCGCCCATAAGCAATACAACTGTTAACGGGCTTTTGTGAGCCTATTGCATGCACTCCTTCAAGAAGGCTGCTGTCTTCGGTAGCAATTCATCAGGGTCACCGGGGACGCCACATTCAAGCGCCATGAACTTATCAAAGCCTACCTCCTTAAGGGCGCTAAAGCCACTTTTGAAGTCGGTGTGCCCAAACCCGGGCAGAAGCCTGTTACTGTCTGCCAAGTGAACATGGTAAATCCATTCGCCTACTGCCTTTATGCTCTCAGCTATGTTGGCTTCCTCAATGTTCATGTGGAAGAAGTCAGCCATGATCCGCACATACGGGTTGCCAACACGCTTGCATATCTCAACCGCTTGCTCAAGCCTGTTGATGAAATGCGTCTCATAGCGGTTGAGTGGCTCAAGGAGCAAGTAAGTGCCAACACTCTCTGCATGTTTCCCCAAGTCATCAAGCAGGCAGAGTAGGAGCTCCCTTTCAAGCTCAACAGCGCTTTTGTATGGCGACAGGTCTGGTATTCTTGGTGCACCAAATATGGGCACGAATATTAGCCCAACAGCGCCTAAGTCTGAAGCCATTGATAAGAGTTCCTTTATGTCCTGAACTGCCACCTTGCGTGCCTCTGGGTCTGAATCAAGCGGCGTCCCACGAAAGCCAGCACAAATTGTGCTCACCTTCATTCCCGTGCGTTGCGTGGCAAGCTTTATCTCCTGCAGGCGTTCCTTAAGCCCTCTACCCCAAAACTCAATCCCTTCATAGCCCCAACTAAGGAGCTTTTCCATCTTCTCTTCAACCGAAGCACCCTTCACAAGCCCCTCCTGACATGCAAGCTTCATCTCCAGCCACCTCCGATCATAAGTTTGACCTCTCAACCCTGCCAACGAAAACATCCATGTTCTGGGAAGCAAACTGAACGAAGGAAGAAGCAAGCACTGGATCAAACTGCTTTCCAGCATCAGAAATAACTCTCCTCAAAGCCTCCTCAACTGGCATAGCTGGGCGATATGCCCTGTCAGAGATCATCGCATCAAACGCATCTAAAATCGCAACAACCCTCGCAAGGAACGGTATCTCCTCGCCACGAAGCCCGTGTGGATAGCCTTTACCATCCCATCTCTCGTGGTGATGCAACACGATTGGGATGACATCCCATGGCAGTGAGGCACGAGAGAGTATCTCCGCACCTTTCACTGGATGTAGCTTGATAAGCTCAAACTCCTCTGGTGAAAGGACTTGAGGCTTCCTAAGGACTTCGTCTGGGACAGCTATCTTACCAAGGTCATGCATCAACCCACCAACATGAAGGTTGTCCACCTGCTGTGGTTGCAAGCCGAGCCAACGCCCAAAAAGGACAGCCCATTCGGTCACGCGTTTTGAGTGATACCTCGTATATGGGTCTTTAGCATCAATTGCCTCCGCAAGCGCTGTTACGGTATCAATGAAAGTGCTTGTTAGGCGTTCGTGTAGGTGAGAACTGTGAACCACTAACGAGAGTAGTTGAGCACCCATAACCGCAACTTCATATTCATCATGCGAGAAGCTACCTTCCTCTTTTGTGAAAGCAACTATGCCATAGAATTTGTTTCCGACGCGTATTGGTGTAACGATGAGGTCATAAGGCAATGGTGCTTTAAACGGCAGTGATGAAAGCCTGTCGCTAACACCACGCCTGATTATCATCGGTTCTGAACGGCTAAGAAAAACCCTCCATACTGCATCGCTTATAATGCCTCTCTCAATGCCGTTGGAGATGCAAGATGTGCCATTTTCAAAACGCACATGGAAAACATCGCCTTCAGGGTCGTATGAAAGGACAGCGCATCCACTGGCACCCGCCATCCACTTCAATTGGCGCAAAAGTGCTTCAAGGTCTCCACCCACCCTTTGCAACCGCACCAAGATGTCTTTGAATTGCCCAAGCTTCCTCTCGGAGCTCTCCCTCTTCTGCTTCTCAAAATTGAACTCGGAAAGCACTTCACAAACTCTTTTGCACAAGCCGTATAGCTCATCCCTCTTATAGCTTTCGGTTGGCATCTCCCCCTTGCGGATGCAATTCAAGATAGCATTATCAAGCGCTCTCAACTTCTTCTGGAACGATCTCCAAAGAAAGAAGTTGAGCAAAAAAGCCATCACGAAGCCTATGCCAATGCCACTCAAAATTGATGTGGGCAAACCAACCGAAATTGCATGTGAGAACAAAACTGCCACAACAACACATATACACGAGATAGCAACGCAGTTTAGGAACAACCTCATCCTTCACACTCACCTTATCTTCGTTCCCGGCTGGACATCCCTGTCAAGCGTAACGAGCGCCAAGGCTTTTTCCTCGCCTGCTGCCAATATCATTCCTTGTGACACGATGCCACGAATCTTTGCTGGCTCAAGGTTAGCTACCAGAACCAACATCTTGCCGACCAACTCCTCTGGCTCAAACTCCTTCGCTATCCCTGCAACAACAGTTCTCCTTTCGGTGCCCATGTCAACCTCAAGGCGCATCAACTTCTCTGTGCCTTCAATGCGCTCAGCCTTCAATACCTTGACAGCTCTTAAATCAATCCTCGCAAACTCTTCAATCGTTATCCTGCCCTCACTGCTACAACCTTCGCCACTTTTTTCTTTTGCTGGTGTGGATGGCGCAGTTTGTGAACTCACCTTGATTGTTTCGCCTTTCGGGAACAACACCTTCGGCTCCTCAACCATCGTCCCTTCGGGGAGCTTGTCAAAGGAAGTGATATGGTGCCACCCCCAACTGTTAAAAACATCACCAACTCCAAGCTGACGAGCGATCTCAAAAGCTGTTGAGGGCATGAAAGGCGAGAGCATTATGGATAGCGATGAAAGCACATCCAACAGCTCCCTCAACACATCCTCAAGCTCGCTTCTCCTCCCTTCCTTTGAGAGCCTCCATGGCGCTTTCCGCTCAATGAACCTGTTAGCTGAACGGATTATGTCCCACATCAAAGAGAGAGCTTGTGCAAACTCATATTCATTCATAGCCCTCGCTATGTCTTTCTCCCTCTCCACGATGAGGGAACGAAGCTCACCAGAGCTATCCCTAACTGGTGGCACCCTGCCACCTAAGTATCGCCTAACCATAACCAGCACCCTTTGAACCAAGTTGCCGAGCTCGTTGGCTAAGTCGCTCTCAAACCTTGCGTAAAGATTTGAACGCTGAAAGTCACCATCAAGACCAAATGAAACCTCTCGGAAGAGGAAGTAACGAATTGCATCAACAGCCCTATCAAATGCGCAACCGGTCCTTGAAGTTATTTCATTTGCGAGGCTTAATGGCTCTATGACATTGCCTCTTGACTTTGACATCTTCTCACCTTCAATGTTCCAGAAGCCGTGCCCAAAGACGCACTTTGGCAGAGGCAAAGATGCAGCCATCAACATGGCTGGCCAGAGCGTGCAATGAAAGCGTGTGTATATATCCTTGCCGACAAGGTGCAAGTCAGCGGGCCAGTAACGGTTGAACTTCTCAATATCGCTTTCATCATCACTGCCATACCCTATGCCACTCAAGTAGTTTATGAGCGCATCAAACCAAACATAGACGACCATTGATTGCTCAGAACTTGAGTGCCTTATCGGGAAAGGTATGCCCCACATTGAGACCCTCGTTATAGCTACATCCTTTAGACCTGAGCGAACAAACGATATGACCTCTTTACCTCTGAACTGAGGTGCAAGGAATTCTGGGTGCTCATCGTAGAAGCGCAATAGCTTTTCGGCGAACGCGCTCAAGCGAAAATAAAATGCAGGCTCACGCACCCATTGGACATCCCTTCCACACTCAGGGCATTTCCCATCCTTGAGCTCTTCCTCTTGATAAAACGTCTCCTCAAAAACGCAATACCAACCTTCGTAATAGCCTTCATAGATAGCGTCAGGGGTGTTCGTAGCGATCTGCTCAATGAAGCGTTTTACAGCCCTTTTATGTCTTTCCTGCGTTGTGCGGATAAAGTCGTCGTAGGATATTTTGAATGCTTGCCAGACATGTTGGAAACGCTCGGCGAGTTCGTCAACGAATTGCTGTGTGTCCATACCTTGCTCCTGAGCAGCCTTTGCAACCTTTATTGCGTTTTCATCCGTGCCAGTCAGGAAGAAGACATCCTCACCAAGCAACCTGTGGTAACGCGCTATTATGTCGGCAGCGATTGTGCAATAGGCTGTGCCTATATGAGGCACATCATTCACATAGTAAATCGGTGTGGTTACATAGAACTTGCCTCCCATGATTCCCTCACCTTCAAGTTGATCTGAGTGTGCAAACTCTATCTCAAGTGAGCCTTTCTTCCTCCCCAAGCGAAAGCATTATATGCACCTCGTTAAGCAATTGCTCACTTATAGGTGTTGGGGAGCCAGTCATCGGGTCATATCCAGTGCTCGTCTTCGGGAAAGCTATCACTTCCCTTATGTTTTCTGTTCCTGCTATGAGCGCTATTATCCTATCAAGCCCCAATGCTATTCCTCCATGCGGTGGTGCACCATACTCAAACGCTTCGAGCAAGAAGCCAAACTTGTGATATGCTTCATCCATTGGCAAGTCAATGGCTTTAAAGAGGGCTTCTTGTAACTCCCTTCGGTGTATCCTTATGCTCCCACCACCTATCTCGTAACCGTTGAGCACGATGTCATATGCGTTTGCTCTTATCTTGCTGAATGGATGTTCTGGATGACCTTTCGGCAATGTTGAATTGAGCCCCTCAAAGAGCATCGGTTCGTCTTCTGGCAGGGGCGCTGTGAACGGATGATGAACTGGTGTGTATCGCTTCTCTTCCTCGTCCCATTGGAGCAACGGAAAATCAACAACCCATACAAACTTCCAATCACCATATTTTGTCAGGCTGAGTTTGCTTGCCAAGTGCTTTCTGAGAAGCCCGAGCACACTGCATGCCAACTCACTTTGGTCAGCTACAATAAGGACCAAATCACCATCCTTTGCACCGACTCGCTCAAATATAGCTGACAGCTCCCCATCGCTTAAAAACTTGGCTACATGTGAATGGACCTCTCCTTTACCAACCGCTATTGTTGCCAAGCCTTTAGCGCCAGCTCGCTTTGCCATTTCGGTCAGCTCTGCAACTTCTTTCCGTGAGAAGCTCGCGCATCCGACAGCATTCAATGCCTTCACTTTCCCACCCGACGCCACAACCTGTGAGAAGACTTGAAAAGAGCTCCCAGAAACTATGTCTGTTATGTCGCATAGCTCCATACCAAAACGCAAATCTGGTTTGTCAGTCCCATAACGCTCCATTGCATCAGCATAGCTTATCCTCAAGAATGGCGTCTCAATTTTTATTCCGGCGCTTTCCTTAAATGCGTATGCGAGCATCCGCTCAACGACATCAAAAATGTCCTCACGGGTGATGAACGACATCTCAATGTCAATCTGGGTGAACTCAAGCTGTCTATCTGCTCTCGGGTCTTCATCCCTAAAGCATCTCGCTATTTGGAAATACTTCTCAATCCCAGCGACCATCAGCAACTGCTTACAGAGCTGAGGCGATTGAGGCAAAACATAGAATTTGCCAGCGTGAAGCCTTGAGGGAACTATGAACTCCCTTGCGCCCTCTGGCGTATGCTTCCAAAGTATTGGTGTCTCAATCTCCCAAAAGCCCTCGCCATCCATGAAATCTCTCACAGCCTTCGTAAACCTATAGCGCAGTTCAATAATGTCGCGCATCTTTTGGCGACGCAGATCAAGGTAACGATACTTTAAGCGAACCATCTCATCAACATCTTCGGATGATGTTAATTGGAAAACGGGTGGCTTTGATGTGTTCAGCACTTCTAACTTCTCGCCTCTCACCTCAATCTCGCCTGTAAGCAACTTCGGATTCTCCGTCCCGGGTGGTCTTCGGACAACTTCACCTTCAATAGCCAACACATACTCGCTTCCAACTTCCGAGGCAAGCTTATGCGTCTCCTTTGAGCAAACCGAAGGGTCAAAAACAACTTGCACTATGCCACTTCTATCCCTCAAGTCAATGAAGATGACACCACCATGATCCCTAATCCTATTGACCCATCCACAGAGCCTTACTTTTTGTCCGATGTGGTCTGTGCGCAACTCACCACACCAGTGTGTGCGCATCATAATTGCTTCATCTCCCTGAGAGAAGATAATCAACGAGCTTCTCCAAAGGGACTTTTTCCTGCTTGCTTAGCTTCATCGCCCTTACCGTCGCAAAGCCATTTGATAACTCCTCATCACCTATGATGATAGAGTATTTGGCACCAAGCTTATCAGCAAACCTGAGTTGCGCTTTCAAACTCCTGTCAAAGTAATCCATGTCCGCGCGTATACCAGAAAGCCTTAAACGACGCAACAACGAGAACGCGAACTGCTTTGCAGGCTCACCAACGACGCACACGAAAACATCTACAATGCTATCCTCGGTGCAACGCATGTTAGCACTCTGGCGTAACAAAAGCACCCTCTCAATACCGCATCCAAAGCCGATCCCCGGTGTCGGCTTCCCACCGCACTCCTCAACGAGCCCGTCATACCTGCCACCAGCTAAGACGGCGCTTTGAGCACCAAGAGATGGGTGGAGAAATTCAAAAGTTGTTTTTGTGTAGTAGTCCAAGCCCCTAACAAGCTTATCATCTCGGACATACTCTATGCCGATGGCATCAAGGTATCTCAGCACAGCTTCATAATGACTCAGGCACTCACGGCATAGGTATGAGAATATGCTTGGTGCTGAAACCATTAATGCCCTACACTTCTCTTCTTTGCAATCAAGCATGCGCAAAGGATTCGTCACGAGCCTCCTTTTGCAATCATCACAAAGCTCATCCTTAAGCGACATGGCGTAATCGGTGAGCGCTTTCCTGTATGCAGGACGACAGCTCGGGCATCCAACGGAATTGATGTGTATCTCGTATCCATCTATCCCTAACTCGCTTAGGAAGTCAACACCGAGCGTTATTACTTCAGCATCAACTGCAGGGTCGCCTGAGCCAATAGCTTCAGCACCAGCTTGATGATGTTGCCTGTATCTGCCAGCCTGTGGTCTTTCGTATCGGAATATAGGTGCGATGTAAAAGAGCTTGACGAGTGGCATGCCATAACCTAAGTTGTGTTGAATGTATGCACGCACGGTTGGTGCAGTCCCTTCAGGTCTAAGTGTGTAGCTTTCGCCACTTGGGTCTGTGAAGGTATACATCTGCTTCATAACGATGTCCGATGCCTCACCAACTGAACGCACAAACAAGTCTGTATCCTCAAACGCTGGAGTCCTTATCTCACGATAACCATAGAGCGAGCAGATACGCCTGAATGTCTCTTCAACAAAACGCCATTCAGGTATTTCATCGGGAAGCACATCATGAGTTCCCCTTGGCGCCCTATACTTCGCCATGTGCAACATCAGCCTCCAAAGGATGAGAAGGCAAAAGAAGCTGTGGAGTTAGAGCTCCCATTGCAATGTCAATTTTAGCACAGCAGTGAGGCATTAAAAAGCGATAAAATGTCAAACCGAACATGGGTGGTGAAATGAACGATGGTTGATGTTGAGATATTCGCCATAGGCAATGAGCTCCTTCTCGGGGATGTCTTAGATACAAACACGAATTACCTGTGCAAGCAACTGACTGGCATGGGCGCTAAAGTATGCAGGGCTGTTGTGCTACCAGATGATGTAAATGTTATCGCAGAGGAGCTTCGCATCGCAGTATCAAAAGGTAGAAGACTTCTCATCACTACTGGTGGACTTGGACCAACCGAGGATGATAAAACACTTGAGGCTGTTGCGCTGGCGTTTTGCGTTGGACTTAAGTTGAATGAAGATGCATATCGTATGGTGAGCGAGCGCTATCGCCAGTTGTTTGCCGAGGGCTTAGTAGATAGCCCAGAGATGACAGAGCCAAGAAGGAAGATGGCAATATTGCCAGAGGGCGCTATACCTATCTTCAACCCTGTCGGAACTGCGCCAGCAGTGTGGTTTGAATGGAGGAGTGGACACACATTGCTCTGCCTTCCGGGCGTCCCAAGAGAACTTGTTGGCATATGGGAAAACACGCTCCCACCATTCCTGAGGGGTGCCCTTGGTAAGGGCTATTTCAAATTGGTTGAGGTTATCGCTGAGATATGTGATGAGTCAAAGCTTGCACCGATCGTTAACGAGGTAGCTAAAGCTCATCCAAGCGTTTATGTGAAGTCAAGGGCTTCAAGGTTTGGGCGGGATGTCAAGCTCAAGGTAACGCTTTCAATGTCCTCGGAGGAGAAAACGGAAGTTGATGCGAAGATAAACGCTGCTATAGCTCATCTTCAAAGCCTCTTGAAAAGCATAGGCATCAACTCGGAAATAGTTGAGCCACACCATGAGACCAAATGAAGGGAGCCGATGATGAATGCAACTGCTGTGGCTTAGCTTCATGCTTTACCTGTTTGCTTTGGGTGGAACTGTCTATGGTCTGTTTTCACCGTCAACATTTTTGCTTAACCTCATCATATGCATCTCTCTGTGGCTCGCCATATTGGCAACAACGAGAGAACCTCAGGATATGATGAAACTCATCTTGGTAGCACCGTTAGCTGTGTGGTATGTTTTGAGTGCCTTCTTTTCCGTCTACCCGCGCTTGAGCTATGAGGCAACAGTCTACCGACTTTTGTATGTAGCCACATTTGTTGCAGCGTGGCGCACAGCTCAAAGAGAGGAGGGCAACCGTTGCATCGCTATAAGCCTTCTCGTAGCGTGTGCATTTGAGGTGACACTTTCACTTATGCAATGGTTGACATGGCTTCCAAGACGCCCACCCGGAGAGCCGTTTGAGAGAGTGCTTAAGGGCACGCTCAACCACCCAAACGATTTAGCTTTGTTCTTAGTTCTTGCACTTCCACTGTGGATAGCGTTTGCGGTTGAGGAGCAGAAGAAGTTCGGTAGCAAGTTAGTGACGCACATTTGCGCTGTTGGCGCCGTGGCAACTTTGTTTTGCTTGTTACTCACTTGCTCAAGGAGCGGATATGTTGGGATGATTGCAATATTGCTCACTTCTTTCACCTTCATGCTGAGACGGCGAAATGAAATAATAAGTCGGCTTAAACAACATATCCACATCGTAGCTATTCCAGTTGCAGTGTTATTGGTCGGCGTGTTGCTTGTCCCTGGCAACTGGGTGATAAGAAGGCTTATAGCCATGTTCACGCACATTGATATCAGCATCTACAACCGCATAGCGATGTGGCAATACACAGCCAAGATGAGCATGAGCGAATGGGTTAATGGTGTTGGCGCTGGATGCTACCCATTAGCATACACCAAGTTCATCCCGCAAGGCGGTGTCAGAGAGATACCACTACACCCGCATAACCTCTACCTTCACATATCTGCTGAGTTTGGGTTAGTAGGGTTGGCGCTTTTCATCGCTCCTCTTTTGCTCTGCCTAATTTTGAGCTGTAGGCGTATACTTGGTTTGAGGCGCAACGATGTGAGCGCATATGAAGTAGCTGCATGGTGCGCAGTCGTGGGCTTCCTCGTTGGCTCAATAGGCAATTCTGAGCTTGAGATACCCGCAATCATGTGTGCCTTTTCAGCCCTCTTCGGCATCTGCGCTACGAGCGCTTCATTAGGACATATCGGTTCCCGCCATAGCGCTAACGCAAGGGCACAAAAAGTAAGAAAGGCTACAATGGCTTTCACAGTATTGCTCGCACCAGTTGCATTTGTAGCATTGCTATTTGGGCTTCGCTACAGTGTGGCTCATCTCCTTTTTGCCGGAGCGATGCATGCGAAAGAGATGAAAGCTCGCTTGGCAGAGTTAAGGCAAGCAATAAAGCTTGACCCAACATTTGCATACTACCACGCACAGCTTGGGCTAATGGAGTTTGAGAAAGGCAGACTTGAGAAGGCACTTGAAAGTTTTGAGGCAGCACTCAAATGCTTTAACGAAGATGCACTCTACTGGCATAACATCGCCCAAGTAAAACTGTGCATGCTCTGTCGGCTGATGGGTTCGTGGGAAAGGACAATGGACGAAGTGGGAGGTGAGCAAAGAGCAAAGGCATATCGCTTGATTGAGGATGCTTTGAAAGCACTCTCAAAAGCTCTCTCATTAGACCCGTCAAACGAGATTTACAGCCTTCAGCTCAGCTTCGTAAGAGCATTGTTAAAGGAAGCCAAAGGCAATTTGCACATCGCACTAAACATGTTTGAACAAATTGCAAAAGCAAATCAGCCATTGCCTACATGGGTAGCCAGACATGCAAAAGCGCTTGCATACAAACTCAAAACCGATACAAAGCTTTTTGACAAGCTGACAACCATCGAAAAGCAACAAAAGCTACTTCACCTGCCAGTGCGCTACAGGCGTATTGGATGCGATGATGAAGCCATAACAGCCGACGCCAAAGTATGTTGCCAACAGTAGCCTGCATTCAATG
>JBGOEV010000056.1:0-12257 GCA_041538025.1 Candidatus Thermosaccharophagus gerlachensis
GTCAGTCATGAAGGTTGGTCTCACTGGCGGAAAGGCACCATGCGGATTTGGCAACCTTGGTCAGGTTTGATTTTGTCAGACCGCGATAAGAAAGGCGATTGTCTCATTGTCTTGACTGGTCACACTGAGAGCAGTGTGCATTTTTCAGCGCTTAAATTCTGCTCATTGCGTTCATTGAACTGTTATTGTGCTGCACCATTCTGTCAACTGGACCAAGGAGGGTAGCAGAATGCTGCGAACGTTTTTCATTCGCCATGCCGAACCAGATTATGCCAACGATACAATCACTGCTACAGGACGCGAACAGGCTATTGCGCTCGCGAATAAGCTCACGAAAATTCACATAGATTTTTTGTTTTGCAGTCCTTTAGGGAGGGCGAAAGAGACGGCGAAACCGATTGCTGAAAAAATCGGCTTGAAAATTACGATATTGGATTGGCTTTGCGAGCTAAACGGCAACTTCGGTCATGAAGTTTGGGCATGGGATGTCCCGGGAACGGAAATCTTAGCCACAGGTGTTTTACCCGAAATGCACAACTGGCACAATTTAGTGCCGTATGGGGAGCTAATGTTCCCACAGTGGCAAACACTTGCCCAAAAATTTGACAAATTGATCGCAGAGTTTGGCTATATTCGTGATGGTCTCAGATATCGTGTAACTTCGCCAAATGAAGTGACGCTTGCGTTTGTAGCGCACGCTGGCACAATATTGACGCTTTTGAGCTACCTTATCAACTTCCCACTACCCCTCACATACATTCACTTTTCGTGCGACACGAGTAGCGTGACCGAACTGGTGTGGAAAAAGCAAGGCGAATATGCCGTTCCAAGGTTGGTTCGCTTGAATGACATGTCACATTGGAGACCATGAAGCAAGCGAGGTGACACATAGTGCGAATCCTTATCACAGGCATAACAGGCTTTGTTGGTTCACATTTGGCTGAATTAGCGCTTAAAAATGGTGCTGAAGTTTTCGGAACCTACAGATGGCGCTCAAGGATGGACAATATCACGCATATTTTGGACAAGATAAGGCTTGTAGAATGCGATTTGAGGGATGCAACCTCTGTAAGAAACGCTGTCAAGGAGGCAAAGCCGGATTGGATTTTCCACTTGGCTGCTCAGAGCTATGTCCCGACAAGCTGGACAGCGCCTGCAGACACTATGCATATCAATGTCATAGGCACTATAAACCTTTTTGAAGCCATCAGGCAATTGGAGATAGATTGCCGTGTGCTAAATGCGGGGAGTAGCGAGGAATATGGCTTGCAATTTGAGCACGAATTGCCGATTAAAGAGACAAACCAATTGCGTCCGCTATCTCCATACGCTGTTAGCAAAGTAGCACAAGACCTGCTTGGTTGGCAATATTACCGCAGTTATGGGATGTTCATTGTCAGGACACGCGCTTTCAACCACTCAGGACCTCGTCGTCCCGAAGCTTTTGTTGACTCAGGCTTTGCATGGCAGATTGCAAGAATTGAAGCAGGGCTTCAAGAACCGACAATTTATGTGGGAAACTTAGAGGCAAAAAGAGATTTTACGGATGTGCGTGACATCGCTCGCGCTTATTGGATGGCTTTGGAGAGGGGGCAAGCTGGCGAAGTTTATAACATTTGTAGTGGGAAAGCTTGGAGTATTCGTGAAATTTTGGAAACACTGCTAAAAATGACAAATGTGAGGGTTGAAATCCGTCAAGACCCTTCTCGTATGCGCCCATCCGATGTTCCTGTCCTCGTTGGTGATAGCACAAAATTCCGCCAACAAACGGGTTGGAAACCAGAGATACCTTATGAGCAAACACTTCAGGATATGCTGGATTTCTGGCGTGAGAAGGTGAAAAGAAGTGAAGGCTAAATCGCTCAAAGCTGTGTTTTTTATGTCAGTTGCTATCTACGTTCTAACAAGTTACTGCATCGCAAGCACCTTTGAAGTGATCGCTGAAAAAGACTGGAACAACGAAAAAATGTGCAAAATCTCAATGATTGCCGTTGATACCAAAAGTGGGTTTAAAATACCTGTGCGAGTGGTCGTTAGAGCAAGTGACGGTTCTTATTGTGATGGTTCTGGGCGTGGCATTTACAGTGACGGACGCTTTTACGCTAACGGCGAATTCTCAGTGGAAGTCCCACAAGGTGAGACAGAAATTTCGCTGTCAAGTGGTCCAAATTACATCCCGCTAAAAATAAAATTGACGGCTAAGAAGGGGAAGGAAATAAACATCGTCGCCAAATTGGAGAAGTGGTTTTCTCCTCAAGATTTTGGTTGGTTTTGTGGGGATAATCATGTCCATGTGCGCCATGACCCGTTTGGTGAGATTAAAATTGATGAAGAATACGCATCATTGCAGGCAAAAGCTGAGGGGTTGGATTATATCACGGAAGCAGATGCTGGAAGACCAAAAGATATTGAAAACAGGCTAAGCACGCAAGATTTTCTTTATAGGCAAGCTACCGAGATACGCCCTGGTTGTTTTGTTGGGCATGTTAACACCCCTGGAATAATTCGCCCGTTATCTGGCGAAGAATTGAGAAAAATTTTGAAAAGCGTCCTCCCAATCCAAACTCTCTGCGATATCGTTCATAAACTTGGTGGCGCTGTTATCTACACCCATACACTTCCAATGCCAAGGTTACATTGGATGGGCGCAACAGAATCAATTTCTGATGTGCTTCTTGGCAAATATGCCGATGCATTTGACATTTCAAATGAGGCTGAGGAGGTCCTGTGGTTTGCACTGCTGAACCTTGGAGCGAAGATTGCAGTAAGTGGCTCAACTGACACAGCGTTAATAAGGCGTGGCGCAATTCCGCCAGGTTCAAGGAGAATTTACGCTAAATCTGGTAAACTTGACTACTCAGCGATTGTTGACGCAATACGAAAAGGGAAAACATTTGCAACAAATGGCGGACCTATCTTCCCGTTCTTCACAATTGATGGGCACGAAGTGGGCGAAGTCATAAAATTGGAAGGAAAAAAGGAATTCATGGCGCAAATTCAAATCTTTCACCTTCACCAGCTGAAAAGGGTCGAAATCATTAGAAACGGCTTGAAAAAACGGATTGAAATCCCTAAGCGCAACGGAAATAAGACGACATTGACATATCAGATTGAAGAGCAAGAAAATGCATGGTATGTGCTACGAGCAGAGGATGAGAAAGGAAACTGGGCAATTACAAGCCCAATATACTTTGAAACGCCGAAACAAAAAGAACCTGAGCCAGCCTGCCTTATCGCAATTGAGATAGGGAATTTCGCAAGATTTATTGAATTGAGGAAAGAGTTCTTTGCACATGTCATTGTGACCGTGAGAGGGAAAATGATAAGCAGGGTTGCATTGATGCGGGATAATGAAGTTTTTTGTGAATTTTCTCCAGAAAATGGGAATTATATCCCTTCTGGGAAAACACCAGTTGTTGAACTTGGTGGCGAATATTCAAACGGGTGGATGTGGCATCCAGATCCGAAGGAGCCTGCCCATTTTGTTGCAGATATTCTCCTAAATGCTTCTGGTTGGTATAAGGTGCTCGTGGAGACGAGGGACAAAACCCTCTTCCAATCCGAGGCTATACACTTTGACATGAACAACCCTAATAGCCACCAAATTTCTGCACTTTTGCTACAGAATGGAGAAATGAAGGTGGTCATGAGAGGATATGGCGAGGAAATGCCCCTAAGTGATGTCAAAATTCCGTTCAAAGGGGATCACTGGTGGTATCCAAAAAATGCATTTTGGGAAATTGAGGCAAGATTTGGTGATGTTGTGACATCGTATTCCAGTGGGTGGAAGATGGCAAAGGAAAGGTTTAAATGAGCGAAATCCTGACAGGGGGTGAAGTGATATGCGAAAGCGCGTCATAGCCTGCATCATGGGTGTTGTGATTTTTCATATGGGTCTGATAAAAATCTCTTCCACTGCGGTGAGGTTAGAAGCAAGTAAACCGATGAATGATGCGGAATTTTATGGTCCTTTTGCGAGTTGGCTTGATGCAAAAAGAGATTTTGGAGCGAAAGGTGACGGAATTAGCGATGACACGGAAGCCCTCCAAAGGGCGCTTGATGCGATACGCCCACAAACACCAAAATCTGTTGTTCTTTTCATCCCATCGGGTATTTACCGCATAACGAAAACCTTGAATGTCATTCGTGAAGCTCATAGCGAATCGCAACATATCACAATTGTGGGAGAAAATCCAGAAAAAACTGTGATTAAATGGGATGGAGAAAAAGACGGCATAATGCTTCATTATGGTGCATGGTATTCAAGGATGTGCCGATTGACACTTGACGGCTCTCAAAAGGCGAAAACTGCCATACTTTGTGGTCCTCGTTTTGTCACATACAATGAGTTTACTGACATGATTTTCCGTGATGTCGGTTTTGGCATTGAGGCTGGACGCCATGGCACGATGGGTATTGCCGAAACAGTTGTGGCAAGATGCCATTTTATCCGTTGTTCGCAAGCTGGAATAAGCATACAAAACTGGAATTCCCTTGACTGGTTCATCTGGCATTGCGTCTTTGAAGATTGCAGGATAGGTGTCACAAATGCTTTTGGTGCTGGAAACTACCATGTTTATGAGAGCATATTCCGCAATTCAACCGAATCCGATATGAGCATGGGGCATGCTGCCTATTTCTCAATTCGTGGCAATTTTTCCTCTGGTTCACGGTCTTTCTTCAGGGCAGGATGGCTTGGTGCATGTGGTTTCGTGACGCTCCAAAGCAACTTCGTAGTTGACGCAAAGGATGTAGCTGTTGAGGTTAACAACCTAGGTCCTGTTTTCATGATTGACAACATTTTCAAGGTGAAATCCTCGCCTGTCATTCGGATACGCCCCGATGCTGCTTTGTTTTCGGTTGGCAACGTATTCACCTCTAAGGATGCTATTTCATGCGGGAAAGACTCAATGGTAATTGGTGATAAATTGGCGAAGTATGAGGAAATAAAGACACCAAAAATGGAATTGCCAAACTTCCCACCAGTTGAAAAGCTTCCAGTCATCGAAGTTCCGTCAGGGTGCAGCGCCGAAGAAATACAAAGAGCAATTGAAAAGGCAAAAAACTTGGGAGCAGAAAAGACAATTGTGCATCTACCTGCTGGCACTTACAACATTGATAGGACGCTGATAATCCCTGAGGGTTGTGAATTGCGGTTGGTAGGTGATGGAGGTGGCGACGGCAAGGGAACTATTCTGCGTTGGGTAGGGAAGGCTAATGGACCTGTTATTCGTGTTTCTGGTCCGACGCATGTGAGGTTTTCAGGCTTCTCCATCAACGGCTCAGGGAAAGCCGATGGCGTCAAAATTGAGAGGTGTGACCAAGAGGGCGCAAGAATCATCGGGGACCAATTGAACATCGTCTCTGCGCAAACGGGCTTGTTAGCTGAGCACTTGAGTAGGGCTGATGTAAGCTTGTTCAATATCAACCACGCTAACTGCAAGTTGGCGATAAAAGTTGTTGATGCGAAGGTTTCAATCTTCTGCGGTGCGTCATCCAACAACGAACTGAGCTACGAAGTTGATGGCGATGGTAAACTGCTTGTTCGTGACATATGGTATGAGACTGCCCAACACCCTCGCTTCATGTTACTCAAAGGGAGTGGTGAGTTCACGATGCATAGCGCGAGGGTGGCAACACCTACGAAACCACTTGATGTGCCAGTGGTTGATATTGATGGGTTTAAAGGCAATGTAGTTTTCATTGGGACAAACTTCGTTACCGAGCCGGGCGAGGAAAGGAGAACGAAGGTGATGGTCAAAGGTGATGGGAAAGACACAAATGTTCTCCTTCTTGGGTGTGGTGGTGATGGTGATTCAGACCTTTTGTTCAATGCATCACAAATGGCAACATGCGCCTCGTTGCAAGCGTTTAAGATGGTCAAGGGCGGTGGTTGGGTTCGCGCAAAGGATTTTGGTGAGGTGTCAAAGGAGTCTTTGGTTGAGATGCTTAAACTGACAAGGCAAACATTACCTCAACTGCTGATCCCTTTGAGCAGGGATTCAACAGATGTGCGGTTTCATCGCGTCATCGTCGGTAACACCAATGTTGGTGTTTGGATAACACGATAAGTGAGAAGCACTCATTGAACCGAGGTGAAAAAGTTGATGAGAAAACGGTTAGCAGAAGGTGGTGGGCGAGTGCGTTAAAATTAAAAACTGGTTACAACTGTAACCCAAGTGTGGAGGTGAAAAGTGATGAGCGTGAGGATGAACAGGCGTTCGTTTTTGAAGGCGATGACATACGGCAGCGTTGGGCTTGTGATACTTAAGGACAGTAGGTCTGTTTGGAGCTATCAAGCGAATGAGAAACTAAACATGGCTTTCATCGGGTGTGGTGGACAAGGTGGTAGCTTGCTCAACATATTCGCTGGCATGGGAAACAATGTTGTTGCGCTGTGTGATGTTGATGAGCAAAGAGCTGCGGATGCGTTTAAGAAGTTCCCCGATGCGAAGAAATACAATGACTTTAGAAAGATGCTTGAGGAGATGAAGGACCAAATTGATGCAGTCGTTGTTGCTACGCCAGACCACACGCACGCATGTGCTTCCGTCATGGCTATGAAGTTCGGCAAACATGTTTACTGTGAGAAGCCGTTGACTTGGTGCATCTATGAAGCGAGGGTAATGCGTCAGGTGGCGATGGAGAACAAAGTAGCAACGCAAATGGGCAATCAAGGGACTGGTGCTCATGGCTTCAGGCAAGGTGTTGAAGTTATTCGCTCTGGGGTGCTCGGCAAAGTCACGGAAGTGCATGTGTGGACTAACCGCCCGATATGGCCACAGGGCATGGATAGACCAACTGATACACCACCAGTCCCACCTCACTTGCATTGGGATTTGTGGCTTGGACCTGCACCATGGAGACCGTATCATCCTGCTTACCTACCGTTCAAGTGGCGTGGATGGGTTGACTTTGGCACTGGCGCAATAGGCGATATGGCATGCCACAACATGAACTTGGCTGTCATGGGTTTGAGATTGCATGAATACATCATTGAAGGGCTTCCAATAACTGTTGAAGCTGAGCATTCAGGTTTCAACAAAGAGAGCTACCCTAAGTGGTCAATCATACGATATGAGTTCCCACAAAGAGGTGATCAACCGCCAATCAAGTTCATATGGTATGATGGGGGCAAAATGCCTCCTCAGGATTTGCTCCCCGATGTTAAACTCCCAGACAACGGGACGATTATAGTCGGCGAAAAAGGAAAACTGTTCTCACCACATGGTGGCAGTTCTTGGGAACTTTACCCGAAGGAGGAGTTTAAGGATTACAAGCCACCAGAGCCAACACTGCCTCGCTCACCCGGTCACCATCGCGAGTGGGTGGATGCATGCAAGGGAGGTCCAACACCGATGTCCAACTTCGTTGACTACGCAGCATACTTGACGGAGATAGCTCTTCTTGGAAACCTTGCTATATTCGCTGGGCGAAAGATTGAGTATGATCCAAAGGAAATGAAAGTGAAGGATTGCCCAGAGCTTGAGCCATTCATAAACCGTCCTTATCGTGAAGGTTGGACATTGTAAGTGCATCGCAGAGGCTCATAATAGTGGGTTTGAATCACAGCAAGCCAATAGTTCAAACGATTCACCTACGACTTTAAAGGGAATGACAGGCGATGAGCAAATCACAATATGTTAAAGACTTAACTTTCGGTGAGGCTGTTGATAGTATCTTCGTGGTTAAGAGCAAACAGCTAATGCCGTTTAGAGACCGCCTTGGAAACTACCTTGCCCTTGAGCTCGTTGATAAAACTGGCTCAATACAAGGACGGATATGGGATGAAGCTGAGACCTTTGACCAGGTGATAAACGAGAAAGATGTTGTGAGAGTCAAAGGGCGTGTTGAGCTGTTTAAGCAAACACGCCAGCTACGAATAAGCGATGTGACGAAGTGCCAGAAAGGCGAATACGACCTCTTTGACCTCGTGATGCACACCGACAAGGACATTGAGCAGATGTTTGAGAAGGTGCTGAGGACGGCAAACACCATATCAAACCCTTACCTACAGAAGCTTGTGATGTCATTTTTGAGCGATCCTTCATTTGTGCATGACTTCAAAATCGCACCAGCATCTTTGCGCTTCCACCACAATTGGCTTGGAGGGCTGCTTGAGCATGTTGTGAGTGTGCTTGACATAGCCGAAATCATATGCAGAACACACAAGGGCATTGATAGGGATTTGCTGATAACTGGAGCAATACTGCACGATGTGGGTAAAGTGCGCGAATATGTTTGGGATCCGATGATTGACCTTACGGATGAAGGCAGGTTGCTTGGTCACGTAATCCTGTCGGACGAGATGATAACAGAACGCATAAGGGAGCTACCATCGTTCCCGAAGGAGCTTTTGCTTCGCGTAAGGCACATGGTGATAAGCCACCATGGTGAGAGTGAATTTGGTGCGCCGAAGCGCCCGATGACTGTTGAGGCGATGGCGTTACACCTCATTGAAAATCTGGATGCACAACTGGCACGCTTTACAACATTTGTTGAGGAGCAAAGGGAATTGGGGAAAGTATGGACTGACTACGAAAGGTTGCTTGAGAGGCGTATATTTATCGGCTACGAAGGCGAAGTTGAAAGCTATGCTGGTGAGACAACAGAAAGTGAATTAGAAATGCCTGAGGAAGAGATGCAAGGGGGTGAAACTGCTGAGCAGACTTGAGAGCCTGCTATCTCAGCGTGTGAAAAGCATAAAGCCTTCGGCAACACTCTCAGTAGCAGCTAAAGCGAAAATGATGAGGGCAAAAGGTATTGATGTGATAAACCTGAGCGTAGGTGAGCCAGATTTTGATACACCAGAGCATATCAAGTATGCTGCAATAAAGGCACTGTGCGATGGTTGGACAAAATACACTGAAGAGGCTGGCTTACTTGAGGTCAGGAAAGCGATTTGCAAGAAGTTGAAAGAGGAAAACGGTCTTAGCTATGAGCCAGATAACATCGTCATATCGTGCGGAGCAAAGCATGCCCTCTTCAATGCGTTCCAAGCTTTGCTTGATGCAGGCGATCAAGTGCTCATACCAACACCATGCTGGGTTAGCTATCCAGACATGGTGAGGCTATGTGGCGCTGAGCCAGTGCTCATACCAACTGATTGCGAAAACGGCTTCTTACCAGACCCAGAGAAGATAGAGAATGCGATAACTGAGAGGACAAAAGTGTTGCTCATAAACTCGCCATGCAATCCAACTGGGGCTGTGTATGAGAGCGAACTCTTAAAAGAGCTGGCGAGGATTGTTGAGAAGCACGAAAACATAGTCGTCGTCTCCGACGAGATCTATGAGAAGTTCGTTTACGATGGTGCGGTGCATATCAGCATCGCCTCATTGAGCGACAAAGTGAAAGAAAGAACCATAGTCATCAACGGGCTTTCAAAGACATTCGCAATGACGGGCTGGAGGTTAGGATACGCTGCAGCACCGAAGCCTATAGCTCAAGCTATGGCGAAAGTTCAAGGTCAAAGCGCCTCTCACCCGACTTCGTTTGTTCAAATGGCTGCTATAACAGCACTTAATGCAGATCAAGAGTTCGTCCGAAATATGGTGAAAGAATATGACGAGCGTAGGAAGCTCACGGTATCACTCCTGAATGAGATACCGAATGTGAAGTGCAACATGCCGAAGGGTGCATTCTATGTGTTTGCTGATTTCAGTGCTGTGTTAGGGCGCTCCTATGATGGCGTGCAAATCAACACATCAGTTGAGCTTTCGGAATTCATCCTTGAGCGTGCCCATGTTGCTACAGTCGCTGGAGAACCATTTGGTGCTGAAGGTTTCTTGCGCCTATCGTATGCAACATCAAAGGAGAGAATTGAAGAGGGGCTGCGAAGGATCAAGGAAGTGTTGTCTTGAAAAGCGAGATGAACAGGAAGGATGAAGCTACTCCATCAAGTGATAGCAGATGTTGTTGAACATGATTCGTTTAACCGCTTCCACAGGTTACGCCTACGAGCACCTGAGATAGCCTCTAAAGCGCTACCTGGGCAATTCATTTGCGTCTACATTGATGACGAGCTTGGAAAACGCTTCATCATGCCACGCCCATTCTCTATCTCGGATGCCGATAAAGAGGAAATTGAAATTGTCTTTGCTGTTGTTGGGTCTGGGACAGCTTGGATGGCAAAATTGCGAGTTGGTGATACCTTACGAATACTTGGTCCGCTTGGCAAACCTTTTACATGGCTTGATGGGTGCGATGTCGCATTGCTTGTAGGTGGCGGGATAGGCTTTGCGCCATTGCCATTTCTCGCTAAGGTGTTAAAGGCGAAAGGAGTTGATGTCGTTGCAATCTTCGGTGCTAAGAGCGCTTCTGAGATGCCGTTTAAAACGGCGCATGAACATGTTTTGAGGATATCTGGTGTTGGTCTTTCTGTGAGGGAGGTTGCAAGGTGGGGCGTTCCATCGGCAATAGCGCTTGAGCAAAATTATGAAGGCACATTCCATGGAAGTGTTGTTGATCTGGTGTTGCACTGGCTTGAGACAAACCAGAACAGAAAAGTCGCTATATACGCTTGCGGTCCAAGGGAGATGCTGAAAAGGTTGCAAGGCATAATGAGTGAGCGCTCTATAGCAGGTCAATTCTCGGTTGAAGAAAGAATGGCTTGTGGGGTGGGGCTATGCCTTGGATGTGCATGTAAAGTGATTGAAGACGGAATGGAACGCTATAAAATGGTTTGCGTTGATGGTCCAGTCTTTGACCCACATAAGCTGATACTTTGAGCAAGCGGTGATATGCGAACATGATGTGCTGTGTCACATATGCCGATGCAAAATCTGAGTGAGGGGGTGAACAAAATGAGGAGTAGAAAAGGGCATCGTTTGTATAATGTTGTGCTTTGCTGTAGCTTGCTAATCCTTTGTGTGACCGCAGAAGCGCTCGCTGGGGATTGGATAGCATTGTTTGACGGTAAAAGTCTCTCTGGCTGGAGGTTGCGCCACGAAGGCGGAAGAAATGGATGGCGTGTTGAAAACGGGATATTGATCAATCAACCACCGAGCACCGACTTGGTCAGCGAACAAAAGTTTGGCGACTTCCAACTGCACATTGAATTCGTCATGCCTAAGGGAAGCAACAGTGGCGTTTATTTGCAGGGTAGATACGAAATACAACTGCTCGATTCACATGGCGCGAAACCTGCATCGCATATTTGCGGTGGCATATATGGTTTGCTTGCACCAAGGTTTAACGCAGCTAAGCCAGCAGGTGAATGGCAAGTCTTTGAAGTGAAGTTCGTTCAAGCAAGAAGAAGCCCAGATGGAAAGATAATCAAGCACGCAAGGTTGACGGTGATACACAACGGTGTTACGATACACGATAATGCAGAGCTCGTGCGCGTCACAGGTGGCGCTCTTGATGCAAATGAAGGCACACCGGGACCTCTTATGCTTCAAGGTGATCATGGACCTGTCATGTTCCGCAACATTTACATCCGCCCACTCTCTGAAGAGGAAGCACAGTCGCCAGAGTTGCTTCCGCCACCAAACGGCGTGACAACCTACAGGAACATATTTGACGGAAAGAGTTTGCAAGGATGGCGCGTCATAAAGAGTGGACATGGAACAGGTGGCAAATGGGAAGTTGTTGACGGCGTCCTTCAAGGCACTCAAGATCCACCGGGCAACGGTGGCGTGCTCGCAACTGTTGAGAAGTTTCGCAACTTTGAAGTGGTAGCTGAAATAAAGCCAGACTGGGGAATTGACAGTGGCTTGTTTTTGCGCACCACAGAAGATGGAAGATGCTACCAAGTCACTATTGACTATCACGATGGAGGGCAAGTTGGCATGCTTTATGGCGAAGGTTGCGGTGGAACTCTCGCATCAAATGAACGTTGGAAGGAAGCTTGGCGTGAAGGAGAATGGAACTTGCTGAGAGCAATAATCGTTGGACAGCCACCAAACATAAAAGTTTGGCTCAACGAAAGATTGCTCATTGACTTCACAGACAAAGAAGAGAGACTGCCAGCTGAGGGGTTCATCGGTCTCCAAGTGCATGGTGGCGGTGACTGGAAAGGCAAACTAACACGCTTCCGCAACATCAGAGTATTGAGGCTTGATTGAAAATACCCAGCACCACTCACTTGCTAAATCAGATTGCTTTTGAAGTCAACCCTTCACCAGACACAACGCTATCTACACTCAAGCGTCACAGGGAGATTGCCAGTGCCAAACTTCGCTGCAGGTGGCATAGCCACACCAGCTGATGCAGCTTTGATGATGCAACTTGGTGCAGAGGCAGTTTTCGTTGGC
>JBGOEV010000057.1:0-10893 GCA_041538025.1 Candidatus Thermosaccharophagus gerlachensis
TATGCCGACTGCCTTTGGCATAAGCGATCACCCTCCTTCAACGGGTTTGGATTTGGCAACCTGCGATTCTTTCTACAACTTCTATTTTAGCGCACCCCATGAAGGTTCGCCGTTACCTTGTTTACCCATTACATCAATATGCTAAACATCCCAAGTTGCAACGAATATCCTGAAAAAAGCTCACAATTTTTGCACTTGAGTGTAATATACTCAAAACCGCTATAGCATGCATTGAGAAACGAAGTTGAAGCATAGCGCCTATAGCACCTGAGTAAATGATGTGCAAAACTCTGAGTGTGACCTTCTATGCAGGCAAACAACCTAAGAGAAAGGTGAGAAATGGACATGCGTATTGGCATCAATGCTTTGGGGTTATGGGGCAAGTTCACAGGTGTTGAGCGCTCAATACTGAATTTGATCAAAGGCATGCTTAAAGCAGACTTACCGCTTGAACTCGTCGTTTATGTGCCAATTGAGTTTGAGGGCTCACTTTTGACCTCGGGCATCGCACCAAAGCAATGCAAACTTGAGCTAAGGAAGCTCGGTATTGCTTCACGCTTCCGTATCTTACGCATTGTATGCGAACAAGCTTTTTTACCGCTCAAAGTCACCGCTGATAGATTACAACTGCTTCACTGCCCAAGCTACATAGCTGTGCTTGGCAGTCCATTGCCTGTTGTCCTGTCGCTTTACGATGTGCTGGCAATAACACACCCTCAATGGTGTCGCACCGCAAACCGTATCCACTATCGTTTCATGTTGCCACTATCCATCCTGAAGGCAAGGCGAATAATCGTCCCCTCAAAATCAGTCAAGCACTCGCTCATAAGTTTATTTCCGCATGCTGAGCAGAAGGTTGAGGTTATTCCTCTCGGAATCGATGAGATTTTCCTTGAACCGCCGAATGAAAGCGTAATAAGGCACATCAAAGCCAAGTTTAATCTACCGAAACAATTCGTTTTGTTCGTGGGCAACATAGAGCCAAAAAAGAACCTACCGACATTGCTGAAAGCTTACGAGATGCTCAGAGAGAGGATGAGCGAAGTTGGGCTTGTGATAGTTGGCATGCCAGCATGGGGTGATGGCAAGTTCGTTGAAAGAGCAAGATCAACTGGAGCACTTTGCTTGGGCTATGTTAGCGATACAGTGCTACATGCGCTTTATTCACTTGCGAGCGTTTTGGCTTTCCCATCGCTTTATGAAGGTTTCGGATTGCCACCGCTTGAGGCTATGGCTGTTGGGACACCAGTTGTGGCATCAAGCGCTGGCGCTCTCCCAGAAGTTCTCGGTGATGCTGCAATCTTAGTTGAACCAAACAACGCAACTCAGCTTGCAGAAGCACTCTACAAAGCCATCGTAGATGAGTCACTGCGTGCAAAATTAATTGAGAAGGGAAAAGCGAGGGCTCACACATTCTCGTGGGTTGAGACAGCAAAGAGAGTCGCAAAAGTTTACGAGCATGTGCTCAGAGAATGTTCCTAAGACAACCATAGGCAAGACGCAAAAACCTTGATTTTGAAAAGACGACAGGTGAAGGAGGTGGAGCTCTTTGGTCTGGTGCCGTGAAGAAAAGAAAGGCGTGATCTTTGATCTTGATGGTGTCCTCGTTGATTCTTCGGAGTTCCATTTCAAAGCATGGCAGATATGGGCAGCAAGACACAATACAACGATGACCTATGAGTTCTTCCGTGAAACATTCGGAATGGTAAACGACAACATCATTCCTCATTTGCTCCGAAGGGAGTTGACGAAGGAAGAATTGAAGGCGCTTTCAGATGAGAAGGAGGCGATATTCCGAGAAGTTGCGAGGGGCAAGATAAAGCCCCTTGAGGGCGCTGTTGAACTTGTCATGGGGCTCAAGAAAGCAGGCTTTGAACTCGCAATAGGCTCATCAACTCCGAAGAAGAATATTGAAGTGGTGCTTGAATCAATTGGGTTGGCTGAAGTTTTCCATGTGCGTGTAGGCGCTGAAGATGTGAGCAGGGGGAAGCCAGATCCAGAGGTGTTCCTCAAGGCAGCCGAGCTAATAGGTGTTAGACCTGAAAGATGCGTGGTGATTGAAGACGCAGTTGCAGGAATAAAAGCAGCAAAGAATGCCGGCATGAAAGCAATAGCTGTAACTACAACACACCCACGAGAACGATTGGCTGAGGCAGACATAATCGTTGAAAGAATAGCTGATGTGACAGTTGATATGATTGAGGAGTTGCTTAATCAGAGGTAGGCACACCGCCGAGCGCAAGTAAATCCCGATCCTGAGGTGCGTGGCATAAAATGGATGCACAAAAACCAATAGCTGGATTTATACGAGTTGAAAAGTTCCGCAAGTATGACTACGGACCCACACACCCTATGAAGATGTATCGCCTCCAACTCACATTTGAACTGATGCGCCACCTTGGATTAATTGAGAGGGAAAACATAACCCTCATTGAACCAGAGCAAGCCTCTGAGGAGGATGTGCTCACATTCCACACGCAGGAATACCTTGAAGTGCTAAAGAGCGCAGACGTAGGCTTGTTTTTCCCGGGGGCATACAGATATGGACTTGGGCAGGGTGATAACCCGATCTTCCCTGGCATTTATGAAGGTTCAATGCTTGCCTGTGGTGCTTCAATTGCTGCAGCAAGGTTTGTCTTAGATGGTGGAAGGGTTGCCTTTAACATAGCAGGTGGATTGCATCATGCCATGCCAAATAGAGCTTCTGGCTTCTGTTACCTCAATGACCCAGTTGTGGCTATCAACTTCCTGCTAAAGCACATTGAAAAAGTTGCCTATGTGGACATCGATGCACACCACGGTGACGGTGTCCAGTTAGCCTTTTACCGCACTAACAGGGTGCTAACGATTTCAACACACGAAGATGGTAGGTTTCTCTTCCCCGGCACAGGTTTCGTTGATGAGATTGGAGAAGGTGAAGGGAAAGGGTTTTCAGTCAACATACCATTCCTGCCCTTCGCTGGCGATGATGCTTTCATTTATGCACTCAATGAGGTTGTTATGCCTCTCTTGGAAGTTTACAACCCAGATGTTATCGTAACTCAGCTTGGCGCAGACGCAATAAAGGGCGACCCAATTACACATTGGCAGTTGACCACTCATGGCTTTTGCAAAGCTGTTGAGCTGTTTAAGAGCTTGGGAAAACCTTGGGTAGCACTTGGTGGCGGAGGATACAATGTCGGAAATGTTTGCAGAGCATGGACACTCGCGTGGGCGATCATGAGCGAGGCTGATATCACAGAGCTTATACCGAAGCAGTGGGAAGAAATCGCAAGCAAGTATGGAGTTAGACTGACATCCTTGCGCGATGAACAGCCTTCGTCATCACCAAGCAATGTGATAGAGGAAATTAAAGCAACATGCAACAGGATTAAAAAGCTCGTCTTCCCACTACATGGGCTTTAGCGCTTAGCGAGTGTGCTTGGAAGAGCACTACAAGGGGCTCGGCAGACGGGGCATGAAGTTGGATAAGATTTTTCAAAACACACTTTGTGCCCGATGCTTGCGTATCGTTAAGGAGGTTGCTTGATGAGGCAGTTTAAGAGCGTAGTAGTAATCAACGGAGTGGCGTATCGCCGTCACCTGGTCAAAACACATTTCATCCAACCTGGTGAGGATTGGGCACAAGTAATTCACAAGTATGCCTCAAACCTGTTGAGGGAGGGCATGATCATAACTATCAGTGAGAGCGCTGTAGCATCCTCACAAGGGCGTGCCATACCGATTTCACAGATCAAGCTGAGCTTGCTTGCCCATCTTCTATGGCGCTTCGTGCGCAAAGTGCCATATGGGATCGGCTTGCGTAGCCCTTATTCAATGGAGATGGCGATAAGAGAATGTGGCGCATTGAGGGTGCTTATAGCAGCTATTATCGGAGGCACGTTGCGCATGTTCGGCATAAGAGGTGTCTTCTACCGCATTGCAGGTAAGCAAGCAGCAATGATAGATGCTGCAGGCACAAGCCCACTTTACCCTGACAAGGTTGTGCTTGGACCAAGTAAGCCAGATGAAACGGCGGAGAACATCTCAAGGGCGCTTCATGGATTGCCTGTGGCAATTGTTGATGTTAACGATATTGGTGGCTCTTGGGTTGTAGGTGCATCTTCAAACATCACGACCAGTTTGAGAAAAACAATTGAAGAGGTGTTGAGAGATAATCCTGCCGGGCAAGGTGATGAGCTTACGCCAATCGTCATCATTGAGCCACTTTAAAGTGATATAATGCTGATGCGATAAAGCTTTCCAAACTAAACAGCCTGCGAGGTGAATGCGGTGCGCATACATAATCTAACTTTCGCGCTTTTAAGCTTTTGCCTCTCCCTTTTGTGCTCACACGTGCACCACGCAAATTCTTTGACCTTAAGCGATATCCTCACGGTAGACCAGCTTAAAGCTGGCATGAGAGGCAAAGGCAGGAGCGTTTTTGAAGGCACAAAGATTGAAGAGTTTGATGTGACGATCATAGGCGTCCTGCACAGGGTTGACTTTGATCAAGACATCATCTTGGTGAGGGTGGATAGCGGGACGGTCGTCAAGAAGAACACAGGTATAATAGCGGGCATGAGCGGTAGCCCAATATTCGTTGGTGGAAAACTTATTGGCGCTATCGCTTATGCATGGAGCTTCTCAAAAGTGCCCATAGCTGGAGTGCAACCGATCGCACAAATGCTACAGTCACTAAACCCGTCATTTTCGCCACCACGGAAAACGCTTATGTCATTCCGACCGAAGGATGGCGTCCTCAAAATCTCAGGCGAGTTGATAAGGGAAGTTGTGGTTGTAGAGAATGATGAGGCTGCGTTTGCAACAAGACGCGAAGGTGTTGGCATACTTAAGCCAGTCGCAACACCGTTGATGGTTAGCGGCTTAAACAAATATGCTGTTGAATTCCTGAGGCGTTCTCTCAGCCACTACAACTTGCTCGTTGTTGAAGCCCCAACTGGTTCAGCGATGAACTTGCGTGAACAGCCAAGGCTTGAGCCGGGAGCATCCATCGGGATACAACTGGCAGATGGCGATGTTGACATAAGTGCCGTCGGAACTGTGACATGGGTTGAGGGCTCTCTTGTCCTTGCTTTCGGTCATCCAGCACTTGGCTTAGGCGAAATTGAGATGCCAATGACCACTGCCTATGTGTGGGATGTTATCGCTCGGCAATCAATATCGTTCAAACTTGCAACATCCATTAAACCCATTGGCGTATTCACACAAGACAGGTCCTTTGCCACATGCGGTTTCATAGGACGCCACACAAGGATGGTGAAAATGAACATATCCGTCAACGATCACGAAAGAGGCTTTGAAAGAACCTACAAACTGCGTTTGGTCAAGCATAAACAAATACTCCCTGAACTTGCGCTCACTTCGTTGCTTGGGGGTATGTATGTTTACATATCACCAGCCGAAGAGGGAACTATGAAGATGCAACTTGATGTGAAGTTGGAAGGTCTGCCAGAGGTAAAGCGCGAAAACATCTTTGATATGCAATCCTATGGTGGCTTCGGTTTCTTCGTCATTCCAAGGACCTCACCGATCGGTGAGCTAATGCAAGTTATCTCGGCTTTGATTGAAAACCCATATCGTGATGTTACGCTTGAGAGCATAAATGTAAGTCTCAAATACGAGTCAAAGCGTCGCTTGGCGTGGATTGATCAAGTGACGGCAGCAAAGGCAAGTGTAAAGCCCGGCGATACACTGCCAGTAACATTGAGGCTTCGTGAAAGAAACAACGGCTTCCATACACTCAAATTGGATTTGAGGATACCAACGACGGTCAAACCCGGCGTCATCCAAATCGCCATATGCGGTGGATTATTTGGAAGGCAAGCAAGGGCAAGGGTTGGCGCTCGCCTGCCAAGGGCTTATAGCGTTGAACAGCTGATTGAGTTGCTCAACTCAGATTACCAAAACGACCAGCTCGTCATATGCGTGAGCACCGGGACAATGGGCGTTGAACTTGACGGGCGTGAAGTATGCACATTGCCATCTTCATTGCTTGAGGCTCTCTTCAGCATGGGCACATCAAAAGTGCTACCAGCTCGTGATTTTGTTGAGACGAGGGAAAAAGTTAATTGGCTTATATCTGGCATGGCTTTGCTCACCGTATCAGTTGAAACCAAAGAGAAGGAAAAAGAAGAACCCTTCAGACCACCAGCTGTAAGAGAAGGGGGTCAATCACCCGAAGCCCCGCCTGAAGAAGGGTTGCCAGAAGGCACACCAGTAACAAAGCGCTTGAGCAAACATGATGAGCTTGAATGGCAAACGATAAAAGGGTATGCTGATTTCATTGACTTGGTTGAAGCGATAGTCATGAAGGCAAGGATGGAAGCGCTAAAACTCTTCCCGCAGACTGATGAGCTGATCATCAACTTGTCTCACCCACAGCTCAATTCAAGCGATGATTTCCATGCCTTTGCAACCTCCGTTCCAGCGAACGAGAACGCTGATAAAGTTGCAGATCTATCAAAAGAGCTTGAAGCACCTCAACCGCTACAGCAAGGTAAAAAGCAACTTGATAAAGAGACACCACCACCGATGCCTTCTTGGGAAGAAGTTGAGGCACTTGAACCGGGAAAGATAACAAGACCAGCAAAAGAAGAAGTAACACCACCTCCAACTAAAACGCAAGCTCTGGCGAGGGCACCTCAAGTTTGGGTTATGGACAAGTTTGAGGATTTCATCAAGGGCGAATTCAACGGCACTTGCATAACCAGCGATGGTGAGGTTGGGATTGGGCTGAGACGCGAGGCGCTATACAACCCTGAAGAACTGTGTGTTTGGGTATGCGCATCTGACCAACTGAATAACACATATGCTGGCACTTGGATGCCAGCAAGACTTTTGAAAATAACGCCTGACGGCAAAAGGGAAACTTTAGCCGAATGGAAAAATGAAGTTGGCGTCATAAGCATCGTCGTCACAAGGACTGGTGACATCTACTGCGGTCTTGTGCCATCTGGAAAAGTTTACCGAGTGAGAGAGAAAGAAGTCAACCTCATAGCAGACTTGAAGGGAGAATACCCTTGGGCGATGGCATTTAGTGAGGGGAGCTTGCTCATTGCGACTGGTCCAAAAGGACGTATCTATCGCCTTAGCAAGCCAAACGAAGTTTCACTCCTCGCCCAACTTCCCGATAGACACGCAATTGCTATGGTGGCTGATTCCGATCGTGTGTATGTGGGGACGAACCCGAAGGGGAAAGTTTTCTGCATTGATGCATCTGGCAACCTTAAGTCAATTTTTGAGACACCAACTGGCGTGGTGCAAAGCCTTATGCTTGATAGACATGGCAACCTCTTCATAGGGACTGCCGGACAAGCCAGAATCTACATCCTTAGGAAGGATGGCTCAGTCAAAGAAATTAGCAAGATTGATGGAAAGCATGTTTTTGCGATGGCGCCATATAAGGATGGAGTGCTCGCTGCAGTTTGCCCAAAGGCGAAAATTTACAGCGTTAACTCTGACGGTGGGATTGAACAACTGTATAAAGGTGAGGAGCCGTTCATTGTAAGCCTATCAAACAGCGCTGGTAGCCAAGTGCTTGCTGCAGCGATGGCGAAGGGAGTGCTCCTGCTCCAACCTGAAAGCCATAGGTGGGTAGTTTACGAATCACCAGTGAAAGATGCTGGCACGATCTCACGTTGGGGCGCGCTACGATGGTATGCGGATTTACCTGAAGATAGCTCTGTCGTCATTGAGACAAGGACTGGAAACACAGCTTTCCCAGATGAGACATGGAGCAATTGGAGTGAACCATACACAGCAAGTGGCGAGAAGATAACGAGTCCTCCAGCGAGGTTCATCCAATTCCGTGCGAGACTTTACCCGGGCAAGGAAGGACAGACACCAAAACTAAAGCGAGTCGAAATCACTTACATGCCAAAGAATCGCCCACCAGAATTAACGATCAAACAGCCACAAGCTGGCACAATCATCTCTGGCACTTACAAAGTCCAATGGGAAGGCAAAGACCCAGACAAGGATAGGCTTTCGTTTGAGGTTTATTACTCGCAAGATAAAGTGAAGTGGTTCAGAGCTGAGGAGGCTGGAGCTGAAGCAAAAGTCAAACAGAAAGAGGAGGGCAAAAAGGTAGAAGGAGAGAGCGAGGGTGGTTTGATAACAAAGAGCGAAATTAACTGGGACACGAAGAAGTTGAAAGACGGCATCTACTATTTGCGTGTTGTGGCAAGCGATCAAATCTCAAACCCGATTGATGCTGAGAGAGTTGAGAGAATTGTTTATCCCGTCATTGTTGACAACACACCACCAGAAGTAATCTCGCCGGCACCGAGCGAAAAGATTTCCGTGCCGTTGAAGAGCATAAAGTGTTACGACTCAACAACATACATTGCCAGTGCCGAATACAGAATCGATGAAGGTGAATGGATAGCAGCAACGTGCTTGGATGGCGTGTTCGATTCAAAGTATGAGGATGTGATTTTGGACACATCAAAGCTTAAGAAGGGGAGACACACGTTAGAGCTAAGAGTAAGAGACGCTGCAGGGAATGAGAGGATAACGAAGTGGGAGTATGAGTGGAAGGAATAAGGGGGGAAAAGTTTTGAAGAAACGACAAAGCACAGTTGTAGCAACATTGCTACTTGCCTTATTATTCATCCATGCCGTCTCACAGGCTCAGTTAATTGAAATTGACTCTGCTGGCAATCCATCAGTTGGGCAATGGCAGCCCTCAAAGTTAACTACCCCTATTGGAGAGGTTGTCAGCTGGCAAACACAAACTCGCACCAAAGATGCGCATTACTTAGTTAGGTGGTTCGAGCCAACGAGGAAAGTCGTTGAAGTTGAATTTATCGTTAAGACACAGCCATCGGGGATGCGTGGGCTAACATTTGGGCTTAGCAATGGTGCTCCAACTCATTGGGTGAAAGAGGCTGTGAGGCTTATTTTTGGTTCCACAGGCTACTTGATGCAATACAATATAGGAAACTGGTTCACATGGAGGAGCACATTCTCGTGGCTTCCCACAATACCGTTCCCAAGCAGTGATTTGGTGAAGGTGCGCCTTGTAGTTGATGTGACGATAGGGGCATACAAACTATGGCTTTCATCCCTCGGCTCACAACAACAAGAAGTGAGTGAACTGCTACCCCTCTCAAGCCCGGTCAATCAAGTTGACTGCTTTTTCTTCTTCAACGGTGAGAGCGACGGAATCACATTGGAGGTTAGCGAACCAAATATACGCATTGGGGCATTGCCAAATGCACCAAAGGCATTGCGTGTCAAACCAACTGAGGAGGGCTCCTTGTTACTTAAGTGGCAACCTTCTGAATCCTCAGATGTGCACCTATACCGAATTTACAGGCGCGGCGAACAAATAGCGGAAGTCCCCGCAAATACCACCCAGTGGGAGGACAAAGCAGTTAACCAGAGAGAAGCATACGGTTACTTCGTCACTGCTCTCTCTGATGCCACTGAGAGCTTACCCTCATGGTCAGATGCAGCCATGCCTAAACCGAAGGTATCTCTCAAACGCACTCCGCCAGAGATGGTAGCAAATTATGACTGTGTTGTCGTTGGTGCAACACCAGCTGGTATAGCTGCAGCGATAACACTTTCAAGGATGGGATGGACCGTAGCCCTCGTCAACAGGACAAACCACATAGGTGGGATGATGACATCAGGGTTATCAGCAACAGATAGACGGTATAGGCAAGCCTCCGGAGGCTTATTTGCAGAGTTCGTAGAGCATGTGGAACGCTTTTACAGAGAAGCATATGGCGTTAATTCCATTCAGCATAGGCAGTGCCAAGGTGGATATCTATTTGAGCCAAAGGTGGCAGAGCAAATTTTCTGGTTGATGCTCTCACTACCTCCAATCCAACCAGACATTTATCTGATGCAGAACCTTGGAGGGGCATTGAAAGACGGAAACAGAGTAGTAGGCATATTACTTGACGACAGGGTAAGAGGGCTGCGCTGGCGAATGAATGCAAAGGTCTTCATTGATGCAACTTATGAAGGTGACCTTGCTGCAATCTGCGGTGCTGCATACAGGGTTGGGCGTGAAGGAAGGTTTGAGTTCAATGAGGAATACGCTGGTGAAGTGTTCTGGGATTCGCTAACACGACAAATAACATTTGGAAAACCAGAGGGCGATAGAAAAGTTCAGGCATACAACTACAGGTTGACACTAACAACTCGTCCCGATAACAAACGCATACCACCAGCACCACCAGATTACAACCCGCAAGTTTATGCGGAGATCGCCGAGAGGGTGAGGGACGGCATAATTTGGCATCCGATGGAGGTAGTGAGTTTGGTTAGGATACCACAGCTCAAGTTTGATGCAAACAACACGCCCGGTCCATTTCCTTCAACTGACTTCATAGGCGCAAACTATGACTATCCAGAGGCAGATTGGGAAAAGCGAGAGGAGATAGCAAAGGCTCACCGTAACTATATACTTGGACTCCTGTATTTCCTACGAACAGATGAGCGTCTCCCAGAGTGGTTTAGAGAAGCTGCATCACATTGGGGTTTGGCTGCGGATGAGTTTGAGGATAACGATAATTTTCCACCACAGCTTTATGTTAGGGAAGCAAGGCGTATCATCGGCGATTATATTTTCACCGAGAGAGATGCTCGTCCACAAGCTCCGGGGAAAAGGGCACCTGTGCACTTTGATAGCATCGCTGTTGCGGAGTATCCAATTGATAGCCACGCATGCACACCGAGGGATCCGTCACAACCGTATTTGCATGAAGGTTTCTTCTACCTCCCACAGATAACAGCTCCATCGCACATACCATATCGTGTGATGCTTCCAAAGAGGAAGGCTAAAGATGACGAGCTGGAGGAGATTGAAGGACTGCTTGTGTGTGGTGCGGTCTCTGCGACTCATGTAGGTTTTGGGACATTACGCCTTGAGCCAGT
>JBGOEV010000058.1:0-10709 GCA_041538025.1 Candidatus Thermosaccharophagus gerlachensis
CGCTCCATCACTTCTTGCACCTCCCTTATAAGAGTGTGTTAGGCTTAAATAGCCTTTGAGACATAACCACCTTCTTGCTTCCCGTAAGTATCTTCTCACCTCCCTTCCTTGAAAGTCAACCGATGTCCATAAATCATTATAGCCTTCATGCAAACCAATTTCAAGGGGCTTGCCTTGAGCAGAACATGTGACATGAAAAGATGTAAAAAGAGTTGAAGGCTCATCAAGAGGCTCACTCCTCAAGCACTGAATAAATTTGGCGTTTCGCATTCTTCAAGTTGGTAACATGAAAAGGTCATGAAAGATTTTAGGTCTCTCTCAGGCGATGCAAAGGAGGGGTGAATGGAAAAGCAGGCGTCGGATGCGGATGTGGCATAGTGATGTGTGAGAGGGTGCTTCACTCAAGGAGCCAAAGGTGGTGAAGCAATTTGTGGATGAGCGTTGGCTAATACGCAAACGAAGCAGTGGTAAAGCGAGGGTAGCGCTCGTCTTCCCAAACAGCTATTTCGTTGGGATGTCAAACTTGGGTTTGCATGTTGTGCTACGGCTTTTAAGCGAGGAGTATGCCATAGCTTGTGAGAGAGCCTTCATCAATGGTGAAAGCATGAATAAGCCTGTCCGAACAATTGAAAGCGGGAGCTTGTTGTCATCCTTCAGCGTCATTGCATTCTCGGTCCCGTTTGAGGGCGACTATCCGAATATTGTCCGAGCATTATTGGGCAGTGGTATAACGCTGAGAGCAGTTGAGCGAAAGCCACTTGAGCCGATAATCATAGGTGGTGGCACAGCACTCTCAATCAACCCAGAACCTATAGCTGATATCTTTGATGCCATCGTTATGGGCGAGGCAGAAGCTGTTATGGGAGAGTTGTCAACAGCGGTTGAAGCACTGGCACATGAAAGGGAAAGGGAGAAGATTTGGGAAAGGCTTTCAAGCATTGATGGTGTTTATGTCCCCATGTTGATGGATAGACCTCCAAATGTTGTGCTTGCCGACATGAAACAAATTGAGCCAGCTCATTCAGTCATCCTTACAAGGGAAACGGAGTTTGCAAACACCTTCCTCATTGAGATAGCTCGTGGGTGCAACTTCAAATGCCACTACTGTGCATATGGTAACCTATATTGCCGTGCGAGGTTCTTCACAGCTGACCAAGTCATAAATGTTGTGAGGCGCTACAGGGAGAAGTTTGATTCCGTTGGGCTTGTTAGCGCTGTTGTTTCTTCGCATCCAGAAGTTGAAAAGATAGCGTGGGCAATAGCAGACGATGGTCTTAGAGTTAGCGTCTCATCTCTTCGTGCTGATACGCTGACCGAAGGGTTAGTAGCAGCGCTTAGCAAAAGTGGAAGCACAAGCATGACCATTGCCCCAGAGACAGGCACAGAGAGGTTGCGAAGGGCAATAGGAAAGAGCATCAGCGATGAAGATATAGAAAGAGCGATTAAGCTCGCAGAGAAGCATGGCATGCACTCAATCAAACTTTACTTCATGTTTGGCTTGCCCTTTGAGACAGATGAAGATGTTACTGCGATTGGTGAACTTGTAAAGGGTTTAGCCGAGAGACAGAAGGGTATGAGCTTCACCGTCAGCGCGTGTGCTTTCGTCCCCAAAAAAGGAACACCACTTGAGCGCTTCGGTATGGCTCCAGCACAAGTTCTTGAGCGAAGGTCAAAACTGCTCCTCTCCTCTCTGAAAGGGATTGAGCGTGTGAGAGTTTCCATTGAGAGCATCCGCATGAGCCAACTGCAAGCCCTCTTCTCACTCGGTGACAGGCGTGTGTTAAGCGTTATTGAAAGAGCCATTGGCTTAGGTGGCTCATTCTCTGCATGGAAACGCGCAGTTGCTGAGACGCTTTGTTGCACCCTTGAAGATTTCACGCAACACCCTGTAACAACTCAAGCAACGAATTAAGCGCCTTTCAAGGCTGGCTCAACAACCGTAAATGTGAATTCACCTATCGCCTCATCGTAGTCAACGAGCACCCTATCCCCTTCCTTCACATCGCCAGCTATAATCTTCTTTGCGAGTGGGTTTGCTATTCTTCTCTCAATCGTTCTGCGAAGCGGTCTTGCACCAAATGTTGGATCATAGCCTTCCTCGGCAAGCCTTGAACGAGCTTTCTCAGTCAGCTCAAGCTTGAGCTTCTTATCAGCGAGACGCTCTTGCAGTTTCTCAATTTGCAAGTCCACAATTCTTTCAATCACATCTTTGCTTAACGGCTTGAACACGATTATCTCGTCAATCCTGTTCAAGAACTCGGGGCGCAGATGCATTTGTAGCGCCATCCTTACCTCTCGCTCAAGAGCCTCAAAATTGAGCGTCCTGTAAATTGTCTCCGTTCCCAAGTTGCTCGTCATTATGATGATCGTGTTTCTGAAGTCTACAGTTCTTCCGTGCCCATCTGTGAGCCTTCCGTCGTCAAGAACTTGCAGTAGGACATTGAAAACCTCAGGATGAGCTTTCTCAATCTCGTCAAACAATATGACCGAGTATGGGCGTCTGCGGACTGCTTCCGTTAGCTGTCCTCCTTCTTCATAGCCAACATAGCCAGGTGGTGCCCCGATCAACCTTGAAACCGAGTGCTTCTCCTGATACTCACTCATGTCTATGCGCACCATAGCACGCTCATCATCAAAAAGGAACTCTGCCAAAGCTTTTGCGAGCTCTGTCTTACCAACGCCTGTTGGTCCGATGAAAATGAAGGATGCAAGTGGTCTGTTTGGGTCTTGCAGACCAGCTCTTGCTCTTCTGACAGCATTTGCAACTGCTTCAATCGCATGGTCTTGCCCAACAACCCTCATCCTCAGCCTTTCTTCCATCTTCAGCAACTTCTGTGTTTCGCCCTCCATCAACTTCGTGACTGGTATGCCAGTCCACTTGCTGACAACCTCAGCAATATCTTCCTCATCAACCTCTTCCTTCAGCAACCTGCCATTGTTTTGCAACGCAGTTAGTTCGCTTTCAGCATCTTGGAGTTGGCGCTGCAATTCAACTAAGCGTCCGTAACGCAGTTCCGCAGCCCTGTTCAAGTCATACTCCCTCTCAGCCTTCTCAATTTCAAAGCGCGTTTGCTCAATGCTTTCCTTTATCTGCCTTATGCGTCCGATGATCTCTTTCTCACGCATCCACTGTGCCTTCAAGTTGTCAGCTTGCTCACGCAGTTCTGCGATTTGAGCCTCAAGCTTCTTCAACCTTTCCCTCGCATCTTCATCTGTTTCCTTGAGCAATGCAGCCCTCTCTATTTCAAGCTGTCTTATGCGTCTCTCAACTTCGTCAATCTCTGTCGGCATTGAGTCAATCTCCATGCGCAGTTTCGCTGCAGCTTCATCCACAAGGTCAATAGCCTTATCAGGCAAATATCGGTCAGTAATGTAACGGTGTGAAAGGACTGCAGCTGCAACGAGTGCCCCATCCTTTATCCGAACACCATGATGAACTTCATAGCGTTCCTTCAAGCCACGAAGTATTGCTATTGTGTCTTCAACCGAAGGCTCGCTAACATAGATTGGCTGGAAGCGTCTCTCAAGCGCTGGATCTTTCTCAATATGCTTACGATACTCATCAACAGTAGTTGCACCGATACATCTAAGCTCGCCTCGTGCCAGAGGTGGCTTTAGCATATCGCCTGCTGCTATAGCACCTTCTGCAGCACCAGCGCCGACGATTGTATGCAACTCATCAATGAAGACGATTATCCGCCCCTCACTGCTGATTATCTCGTTCAAGACAGCTTTCAAGCGCTCTTCAAACTCTCCACGATATTTCGTTCCCGCAAGCAACCCAGCTATGTCAAGTTGGATTATTTCCTTCTCCTTGAGTGTCTCTGGGACATCACCATTCGCGATTCGCTGAGCGAGCCCTTCAACTATTGCTGTCTTACCAACACCAGGCTCACCAATCAGAACTGGGTTATTCTTTGTGCGCCTTGATAAGACATGCATCACTCGCCTTATCTCCTCATCGCGCCCTATTACTGGATCTAACTTGCCATCCCTTGCCAACTGAGTGAGGTTGCGCCCGAAGCGCTCTAACGCTTGATACCTCTCTTCGGCGCTCTGATCAAGAACCCTATGTGGACCCCTTATTGCCTTCACAGCTTGCACAATAGAAGCATGGTCTGCACCAAACTGCCTTAACAATCTCCCAGCCATACCTGAGTCATTTGAGAGAGCCAAAAGCAAGTGCTCAGTTGATATGTAATGGTCTTGCATGTCACGCATCTCTATCTCGGCGTTCCTAAGGACATTAAGCAACCTTTGGCTAATGTAAACTTGCGATGTGGTGCTACTTGCCCTCGGCAGACGCTGAAGCTCGTTCCTCAGTGCCCCTTCAAGCCTCTCAACTGCAACACCAAGCTTTTGGAGCACCTTCACTGGCGTTGAATCACGCTGTTGCAACATAGCCAGAAGGAGATGCTCTGGCTCAATCTCAAGATGACGATAAGACTGCACAAGCTGATGAGCAGCTTGCAACGCCTCTTGAGCTTTTATCGTGAACCTGTTCATATCAAGCGACATAGAAGCTCACCTCCGTGAATTTGGTTTCCAACCTCTTTTTAGCTAAGCCATCCAGCGCCTCACTAAGCTTTTGCAGTTCCTCACCCCCACCCCCTTACCGGAATGCTCAAAACCCCATAATTGCTTTTTCCAAAAGAACCCCCTACGGACTAAGGTCCGTAGGCAATGACGAAACATGAACGCCTACTTCGGTTGGCGAAAACATAAGAGTGCAACATTCCCCGCCGAACCGATTGAACAGAACATAAGACAAGGGACATGGAAAATTTAGTTCATCAAGAAGGTTTTCACCAGTGCGTCAAGCTAAATCCTTCGGCAAGTCGCGAGATCAGCAAATCGGCAGGTTTGACGCTTAGAAATTCCTCTTCAAATTCCATGTCCCTTGCCTTATGTCCCTTGCTTCCTACTTGCTGAAGCTAACTGCGTGTGTAGTTTAAAGCATGCTTTTTCCATGTGAAGAGAAAAGCTCAATCAACTCTGAGAGGCTCTCCCAATCTTCAGCACGCACAAGTGGGTTCTCCACAAGCAACTTCATTGCCAGACCAAACTTCGCATGCTCTTGGTATCGCATCCAATCAAGGAGCTGTAAGGCAAGCATTTTGGCGCGCTTCTCAATTTGCTCTTCCATGTTCTGTTTGAGCTTCTCAACCTCGCCTTCAAGCTCCGATATCCGTTCCATCAACTTAAGCACAATTTCAACTCCCGCCAAGTTAACGCCCATCTGCTGTGTCAGGTGTTGTATTTTCCTGATGCGTTCTATGTCGTCATCGCTGTATAGGCGTTTACCGTAGGCATCCCTCTGCGGTTTTATCAGCCCAAGCCTCTCATACAACCTAAGCGTCTGCGGATGCAAGTTCAACATCCTCGCAACAACGCTTATGGCGTAAAAGCGCTTCCTTGTTTTGTCGTGTGAATTCTTGATCATATCGCCTCGCCTCGATTGTCATTTAGTTTCCTCGCTCATAAGCACATACAACACCGTCAAACCTGCTGTTCAAACTGCTCATCTCCTATCCCTCAAACTTTTAGGGAGTGAGCTTCTTGGGTTCTCGTCCAATGTCTTTGCGAGCTCTTCAAACAGTGCTTTTTGCTTTGCTGTCAAATTCTTCGGCGTAACTATCTTCACACGCACATACTGGTCGCCACACCCTCCACCCCTCAAATGAGGCACACCCATCCCTTTGAGCCTGAACAGTTGCCCACAGCTTGTTCCCTGCGGTATGCGCATTTTCACAGGTCCATCTTTCGTTGGAACTTCAATTTCTGCACCAAGCACAGCTTCAGTTATCGTTATCGGGACTTCAATGTAAAGGTCGTCTCCCTGCCTCTCAAAAAACGGGTGTGGCTTTATCTTAACGATGAGATAGAGGTCACCGTAGCCACCACCAGCAACACCACTACCACCTTGCCCTGCCAACCTAAGCTTACTACCATCCGCAATACCGGGCGGTATCTTGACTTCAACAGTGCGAGTGACCCTTCTTTTACCAGTGCCATTACAAGCTGAGCATGGTGATGTCACTATACTTCCCTTGCCACGGCAATGCGGGCATGAAGCGCCTATGCTAAACCAACCACGGTTGTAGTCAGCAACACCACTTCCGTTGCAGTTCGGACAAACGCTTTTAATACCGCCTTCACCGTTACAGGCTGTGCAAATGTCGTCAAAACTAACCGTCACCGTTTTCGTTGCGCCATAGATAACGTCTTCAAGTGATACCTCAATCTCGTGTTCTATGTCCTTGCCTCTTCTGGGTCTTTCCTGCTCTCTCGCTTTTGTTCCTGTCCTCCCGAAGAAGAAATCAAACACATCTCCAAAGCTATCAAACAGGTCGCCAAAATCAAAGTGGAAACCTTGAGGCATACCAGTTTGTGCGCCCGTCCACTGAGCCCCACCCTGCTGTGCAGCATGCACGCTTTGCCAATTGTGCCCATACATGTCGTAAAGCTTTCTTCTTTCAGGGTCGCTTAGCACCCAATAAGCTTCGTTTATCTCCTTGAACTTCTCTTCGGCTTCCTTATCCCCCGGGTTCAAATCCGGGTGATATTTCCTCGCCAGTCGCCTGTAAGCTTGCTTTATTTCTTTTTCGGTGGCGTTCCTTGGCACGCCAAGGACCTCGTAATAATCGCGCTTCACCTTCCCAGCATCAGCCATATTCACATCACCGGCTGACCCGATGCTTTAGAACATTATCTCTCTGGTGGTATGATGATGATTTCGCTTCCACCAGAGCGCCAAACCTTAACTGGAACTTCTTGGTCCTTTGGAACTTCGTCAACCGCAAGGGCGAATGAGCGAACATCAGTAACCTGTTTCTGTCCAACTTGCATGATCACATTCCCCGGCTCAATCTTTGCCTTCGCAGCTGGTGAGCCATCTTCAACACGCATAACGAGCACCCCAGATATATTCTCAGGTATGCGGAACTGGCGCCTGAACTGCGGTGTTAGATTGACCACACTCATTCCCCTCCATGATTGCCCGCCAACTCTTGCAAGCTCAATCTTCTCCGGGCGCTTAGCGATCTGAGCCTTTAGCTCAACGACTTTGCCATCACGCCATACCTTCACCGTCGTTAACTTGCCGACAGCAGTTCTGCCAACCATCTGCTGTAGATGACTTACATCCCTCACTTCAACACCTTCGTATTCAATGATGATGTCGCCCTTCTTTATCCCTGCCTTCTCAGCTGGTGAGTTTGGCGTCACCTCTTCAACGAGAGCCCCATACACTTTACCGAGACCTTTTTGGTAGGCTAAATCTGCGTCAACATCCTTTATCATGACACCAAGCCATCCCCTTACAACCTTACCTTTCTCAATGAGCTGTTGCATGACGAACTTGGCAGTATTTATCGGCACAGCAAAGCCTATCCCTATGCTTCCACCTGTGGTGCTTCTTATGGCTGTGTTAATCCCAATCACCTCGCCACGAAGGTTGCAAAGTGGTCCACCACTGTTGCCCGGGTTAATCGCTGCGTCAGTCTGTATGAGGTCGGAATATTCAAGTGGTGCTCCAGCCTCTGCAGGGCTTCTACCGACCGCACTTACAACGCCAACCGTAACAGTCTGCGATAGCCCAAACGGACAACCGATAGCTATCACCCATTGCCCAACCTTAACAGTGTCTGAATTACCAAGCTTAGCAGGATGTAGCTCAATTGCCCTACCTGGTTTTTCCAACTCAAGCTTAAGGAGTGCTATGTCGCTCAATTCATCTGAGCCAACGAGTTTCGCTTTGAAGCGCATGCGATCCCAAAGCTCAACGAATATCTCTCCCTCGCTCCCCACAACATGCCTGTTTGTAAGGATGTAACCATCCTTCGTGACGATCACGCCAGAGCCTACTGGGACAAACTCCTCAACTGTTTTACCCTTCTCACCGGGCTGGCGTCTTCTAAACTCCTCAAAGAAGCGCCTGAAGAAATCAAACGGGTCTTCAAACGGTCCAAATTGCTCAAACCCCTCAAACTCCTCAATCCTGCCCCCAAGCTTCATCCTGACCTTCCTTGCAATGCTAACGACGCTTGGGCGAACTTGATCTGCAACTTGCACGAAAGCTTGCTCAAGCATCTCAGCCACTTTTAACGGCTCTTGTGGCGCGTCTTGAGTTATAACTCTCGGCGTAGGTGTATTTGTGACCGGTTGTGCATGCACATTGTTAGCACCTTTCCAAAGCGCGAAACCAACGACAGCAATCACTCCGATAACCAGAAGTGAAAACCCAAAAATGATGAGGCGCTTCTGCGGTTTTGGGAACGCAACTATCGGACGCATGTTTTATTCACCTCCACCGTTGCTGGTTCAATGAACTCGTGCCATCTCAACCAAAGCTTTTAGACAGCTTTCCCTATTGCGCCGTTCGCATCATCCACTTGAACCGAGAACACACACTCCTTCAACTACTTCCTGAATGAAGAAGCAGTTGCTCACCTTCCAACGGTATGGGAATAGATGCCTATTAGTTGGACGGCTTAAAATCTGCATCAATCACATCACCGTCAGTTCTACCCTTCCCATCGCCACCTGATGCAGTTTTCCCTTCACCGCCGGCTGCTGCAGCTGCTGCACGGTAAAGCGATTCTGATAGACGAGCCATGGCATCTTTCAGCCTATCCATCGCATTCCTTATCCGCCCCACATCATCACTGCTCATTACCGAACGCAAGTCGTTGATAGCAGCCTCAACTGCAGCCTTGTCAGATTGAGAAATCTTGTCGCCATGCTCCCTAAGCAAGCGTTCCGTCTGGTAGATGAGGTTGTCAGCTTCGTTCCTTGTTTCAGCAAGCTCCCTGCGCTTCCTGTCTTGTTCAGCGAACTGCTCTGCCTCTTTTATCATCCTATCAATCTCATCCCTTGAAAGGCTGCTTGATTCTGTTATCGTGATTGATTGCTCTCTACCTGTAGCTAAGTCCTTCGCCGAGACATGCAAGATGCCGTTTGCATCAATGTCAAATGTGACCTCAATCCTTGGGACACCCCTTGGTGCTGGTGGTATACCAGTCAAGTGGAAACGCCCAAGCAACTTGTTATCAGCAGCCATCGGACGTTCCCCTTGGTAAACCTTGATCTCAACCGTGTCTTGGTAGTCAGCTGCCGTTGTAAATATCTCGCTCTTCCTCGTTGGTATCGTCGTGTTACGTGGTATGAGAACAGTCATAATGCCACCGAGCGTTTCAACACCGAGCGACAGAGGCGTTACATCAAGTAGCACGACATCTTCCATCTTGCCCGTTAGTATAGCAGCTTGTATAGCAGCTCCAACTGCCACAACCTCATCTGGGTTAACACCTTTGTGTGGTTCTTTGCCAGTGAGTTCCCTTACAAGCCTTTGAACCATAGGCATCCTCGTTGCGCCACCGACAAGTATAACCTCATCAATATCATTAGGACGCAAACCAGCATCTGAAAGAGCTTGATTGAATGGCGGGATGCACCTTTCAAGCAAGTCCCTTGTGAGCTCCTCAAACCTCGCCCTCGTTATGCGCACATTCAGGTGCTTTGGACCTGGTGCAATGTATGGCAGGTTTATCTCAGTTTCCATGAGCGTTGAGAGCTCAATCTTTGCTCTCTCACATGCCTCTTTCAAGCGTTGGAGTGCTTCCCTGTCGTTTGAAAGGTCAATGCCTGTTTCCTTCCTAAACTGCTCAATGCAATATTCAATGAGGCGCTGGTCCCAATCGTCACCACCAAGATGTGTATCGCCAGATGTAGCCTTAACTTCAAAAACTCCCTCGCCAATCTCAAGGATTGAGACATCAAATGTGCCGCCACCGAGGTCCCAAACAAGAATTATTCCTTCCTTGCGCTTGTCCAAGCCGTATGCGAGTGCAGCAGCAGTTGGTTCGTTGATTATGCGCAGCACCTCAAAGCCAGCTATCTCACCAGCATTTTTAGTTGCTGAGCGTTGTGCGTTGTTGAAATAAGCAGGAACTGTTATGACAGCCTGCTTTATCTCCTCGCCAAGGTATGCCTCTGCATCTTGCTTGAGCTTCTGCAAGACCATCGCTGAGATCTCCTCGGGCGTCCACTGCCTGCCACCAACCTCAACAACAGCTAACCCATGTGGACCACGAGAAACCTTGTATGGAACCATCTCCCTCTCCTTCGCCACCTCATCGTAGTGCCTTCCTATGAAGCGTTTGATTGAGAAAACAGTGTTTTGCGGATTAAGTATAGCTTGTCTTTTTGCTGGTATACCGACAAGGCGAGTCCCATCTTTGGCAAACGCAACAACGGAGGGCGTAAGATTCGAACCTTCGGCATTTGGTATGACCTTCGGTTCACCTGCTTCAACAACAGCGATGACTGAGTTTGTAGTTCCAAGGTCTATGCCGACTGCCTTTGGCATAAGCGATCACCCTCCTTCAACGGGTTTGGATTTGGCAACCTGCGATTCTTTCCACAAACTTCTATTTTAGCGCACCCCATGAAGGTTCGCCGTTACCTTGTTTACCCATTACATCAATATGCTAAACATCCCAAGTTGCAACGAATATCCTGAAAAAAGCTCACAATTTTTGCACTTGAGTGTAATATACTCAAAACCGCTATAGCATGCATTAGAGAAACGAAGTTGAAGCATAGCGCCTATAGCACCTGAGTAAATGATGTGCAAAACTCTGAGTGTGACCTTCTATGCAGGCAAACAACCTAAGAGAAAGGTGAGAAATGGACATGCGTATTGGCAT
>JBGOEV010000059.1:0-10705 GCA_041538025.1 Candidatus Thermosaccharophagus gerlachensis
TCAGCTCGTGCACAAGTAACGGGTCGTCAATGCACATGATGGAGAGCCCTTCAAAGCCGCACCAGTCGCGAGCAGTCCACCAAAGTCCGGGAACTGACAGGCTCACTGGCAATTCGCTGTTGTTGCAAATTTCAACTCGTTCCCTCCAATGTTGCGTTGCTTGATAAACCCTGTAGCCATCGGGGTTCATCGTCGGCTTGAGGTTCTCGCCAGGTATTGGCTTGAAGCGTTCTTCAGAGTGAGGGTCGTAGCGCTTCTTCATCTCTTCAAAGTCAGCCCTGTTCTTCACGGGGAACTCAATGTATTTGCGGGTCGCAAAGCCGGGTGTCGGTTGCCTGATTGCGTCCATCCTCTTGACACCGTAGTGGTCAATCCAGATGCGGATGTTGCCCCTCTCTTCAATCACCTGCTCCTCAAAAGGCGGTATAGGACCGAAGTTGACCTTCCCTATGCCGATGAAACCTTCCTCGCCGATGAACTTGCTCCAATTTTTCTCCTGCTCTTCCGACAACCCTTGCTTTCGCCAAGCAGAGAAAGTGGATGCCCTTGGGCTGCCGAACATGTAAGGCATTCTGTCAGGCTTTTGCCCACGAATTATTGCTCGGAAACGCTCACGGGGCGTCATCTTATGCCACCTCGCTTAAGGCTCCACATAGGCATCACCTTCACGAACTTCAGAACAATGACCTTTGAGCCAGAAAAGCCTCAATGCGTTGGTTTGCCAATGCAACATAGTCAGGATTAATGTCGTAGCCGACAAAGATACGACCTGTCTTTAATGCTGCTATTGCTGTCGTGCCACTGCCAATGAACGGGTCAAGAACCACTTCGCCTTCAAAGGTGTAAAGTTGGATGAGCCGATATGGCAATTCAACGGGAAAGGGTGCAGGGTGACCGACCTTTGTGGCTGGTTCAGCGGGGAATCGCCATACGCTTTTGGTGAACTCAAGGAATTCGTCACGGCTTATTGTTGGCTTGCGACCGAGAGGGTTTTTGCGTGAGAAAGTTTGCTTGCAAAAGACGAGAATGTATTCGTGAGTGTCCCGAAGTATGGGGTTTTGAGGCGAGCACCAACTGCCCCAAGCCGTTGATGGGCTGGCGCTTGATGCCTTGTCCCAGATGATTTCGCCTCGCATCAAAAAGCCCAGTTCCAGCATGTCTTGGATGACAAAGGCATGAAGGGGTAAGTAGGGACGGCGCCCCAAATTCGCTAAGTTGATGCAAGCTCGCCCTCCCGGCACGAGCACCCGATAGACCTCTGCCATAACTCGTTTCAAAAAATCCCTGTATTCGTCCAGTGTCAGGTTATCGTCGTATTCCTTACCTACATTGTAGGGCGGCGAAGTGACCATTAAATGCACGGAGCAGTCAGGCAATTCATCCATTCGCTCGGAACTCTTGCAAAAAATCTGATTGACGCACTCTGGCGGCAACGGCGTCTCCCGATAAGTTACTGGCTCTTCTTTCGGCAATCCTTCATAAAGCCGACGGCTATAGAAGGGTGTAGAGTCGTGGGAGATACGGGCAGGGCTCCCAAAAGAACTTGTGCGCGAACCACGCCGCGCCACTTGCTCGCACCTCCTTTCCTTAGTCCGACTGCCAATATTGAAGCCATCGCATATACGGGGCTAACCGCACTTCCCTCACCGCCAAGCAAGTTGGTAGGTCGTTGTCATTCTATCGTCAAGGCTTTGGTGAGCGGATGCTCAAGAAGTTCTTTCACGCTTTCAGGAGAAATTTCCACGCCGCGCGGATTGGTGCCTGGTTTGGGCAGCCTCAAATATCTCTCCCTACCAAGGCGTTCAAAAACTTCCTCTTGCGCCTGCAAGGGTATGCCGTAAAAACCTCCTGTTCCGCCCCAGCGGACGATGACCAACAGCATATCGCACTTAGGCTCGTAAGTTTCTGCAAATTTTTTGACCTGTTCCCAATCAACAGTCCAAACGATTTTCACTGCAGGTGCTCTTTGCGAACGAGTGGTAACAGTTTTGATGGACAAGGGATGACCTAAAACACGCACATCTACTTCGTGCTCGGTGATCGGGATGTCTAAGTCCACGCTCACTTCCCCGAACTTGTAAATGAGTAGGGCGATAAGAATCTGCTCCCTTAGCGTTCCAACTTCCATCCCAACTCGCCCTGCCCTTGATGCTTGTTGCTCAGCCAAGGCAAAAAGGAAAGGCAACTTTCGGCGAATCTTTTCGCACAGCGCTTCGTCACGGAACAGTTCATCCAAAGGTGTCACTGGATTGTTCACCGTTTTCCATTTGCGTCTGTGTTTGCGCCCATTTGAGCCAACAATTGCTCTTTTTCTTTCCATTTTTGGTCTCGTTCAAGAGCTTCAGATAGGATGCAGGGCTGTATAAGCAACCACTGTTCAAGGCTTTCGTTATGAGCTTGACCTAAATATGGCAACGGCACCGTAGCCAACAACTTGGGAATAGTCGCCAATTATATCGCCAGATGTTGAATACCCAAGGATTTGCGCACGGTTGTAGCCAAGCTCTTTACAAGCAAAAAGCATGGCTGCTGTTGGACCGTAGCCACACATTGTTATCCTGTGCTGTCGGACAACTTCAAACAGACCTTCTGGGTCAACTGCTTCAATGCGCTTAAGCGCTAATTCATCCTTCCTTTGAGCCTGCTTTTGTGGTTCATAGTGAGTGAAGTCTGTGCTCGCTATCACGACAGCGTCAACACCTTCAATAGCTTTTGCGATAGCCTCACCGATTGACTTTGCCACACTTTTTTCCTGCCTCCCCATCATTACTGGCACAATTTTTGGTGTTTCTTTGAAGCAATACTGGATGAAAGGCAGTTGAACTTCAATTGAATGCTCCCTTGCGTGGGCAAACTCCCTCTCATCAGCTAATGGGCAATTTTCCACAATTTTTTTGGCGATTGTTTCCGAGATATGAACTTCGCCAAGCGGCGTTACCCAAACTCCCTCAGAGTAAATGGAAACATCGCCTGCAAAGCCATAGTGGTCTGGTCCGATAATGATGATGACATCGGGCACCTTTTGCGAGGCTAAAGCAAAATAGGCTCTTGCAGCAGTTGGACCTGAGAACATATAACCAGCGTGTGGGCAAACTAAGCCGAAAATTGGCATATCGCTTCTCCTTTCTTCCTCTAATGGTGGTAACCTGCCAGGTCCAAGGCTGTGCAGGAAGCAGTTTTCAATTTGCTTACGAAGCCCCTCAGGGTTCCTTTCATAGAAGCTCCCAGCAACCGCTGGCAAACGCCTCTTCATACTCACTCACCTCCTTTCGGAACTGACATTGCAAGAAGGGCAGAATAGACCTTGCAAGTCATCACAAGCTCACTGAGCGAGATGCTCTCCCAGTCAGAATGAGCCTTATACAGCTTCCCACCGCCGTATACGACTGCTTTTATGCCCCTCTCAATCAAGTTAATGGCGTCTGTCCAACTGTGATACCCTACGAGCTTTAACTCACTATTCCAAACGCTTGCGTGAGCCAGTTTAAACATCTCAATGAAGGACCTGAGCCGTTCATCAGATAAGTTGAGCACAACTGGTTGTGATATGTCAAGCAACACCATTTCGGCGCCCGCATCAGCAACTATGCTTCTAACATGCTCCAGAACTTGATTTACGTCATCCCCTGGCAGTATGCGCAAGTCTGCTTGGAACGAGCATCTGTTTGGGACAACCATGACATCGCACCCACCGCTTATGAGTGAAAGCGTGAACAATGGCGCTTTTTCAAACAGCTCATGTTCCTTGTTAAGCGCTTCCAAAGATTTTAAGCGCTCAATGAGTTCAATCGCTTTCTCAATCGCATTTGAACCCATGTGTGGCAATGCACCATGCACTGCTTCACCGAAGACCGTCACCTCAACTTCAATTGCGCCAGCATGCGCGATAACAAGCTTGAAATCGGTTGGCTCAAGAACGACGGCAAATTCAACATCCTCTGGCAACTCAAGCTCTTTTGAACCAAAGCCACTCTTTTCCTCATCTACAACAAAAGCGACATTGCAAGGCGATTTGTTCATGCTAAGTGCCACGAGCAATGCAGATATCAAGCCTTTTGAATCAACCACGCCTCTGCCAACGAGTTCATCCCCAAATATGCGAAGCTTGTATGGAAGCGGATGATTGTATGCTGGGATGGTATCAATGTGGGCGCAAAAAAGCAAATTGCTATTGCCACGCCTCGCAATGATGTTTCTCCTTCCGATGCTTATCCTTTGAAGCTTTACATCAAAGTCAAGTTCTTTCAGTGCTTCTTCAAGGTATGGCACTAACTCATCTTCCATCCCCGAAGGTGTTGGCACTGATATAAGTTCTTCAAGTCTTCGCACTATCTCTTCTCCAGTAGCTTCGTCGCTCAGCATCAACCACACCCCTCATGGGCATGAGCTTCTGCTGTTGGGCATGACAGCACGATGCATTAACCCCAGAAGCGATAAATCTTCCAATTTCGCACTATGCCCATAATGTTGCATACGCTTCCCACGATGTATTCACCCATAACCAACCCGATGAAAAATGGCATCCACCCTTTGAAAGCTTGCAAGCCACCAAAGTGAAGTATTGAAGCTTTCGCGAGCCACCCAAGCATTATTGCGCCCCACATCCAGTTCATAGCCCAACTTGATGATACAGCCAAACCGACTGGATGAAATGGCATGAATGACGCCCTACCTCTAAGCGTCATCAGGAACATAGTGAAAGCGAATCCGACAGCAACGAAGGCAGTCCCAACATTGTCTGGCTTTGTTGGTGCTCTTAATAGTGATGCAAGCCTGTTATAAGGCTCCCAGCCAAACCAAACCGATGGACCAACTATCTTCGCTGAGGCAGCACCCAAGCGGTAGTAAACATCAAGCAAAGCCCAAAATGCACAAAGCGACCCCCAAAAGCCGAAAAGGAGCATGGCGAACATCAAGCTCCGATAGCTGTATCCGACATCCCTTGCGAGCTTGAAGCCCTCAAGTTGATGTGGCATCGGATGAGAGCGATAAGCCCTGTTGAAACCCCAACAAATAGCAAAGGCTGAAAGAACGCGCTTTGGCAAAAGCTCACTACCAAGTGCACGAGTTATGATTTGTTCAGGTCCTGCAAAATGCAAGTCATGTGCTGGCGAACCAAGCTCGGCACGCATCCTTGTAACAGCAATTGAAAGACAAAAGTAGATGATGAAAAACAGGACGGCAATAAATGGTGTCATGCCTGCCTTAACCCAGAATATGACGGCTACGATGAAGCAAACAAGAAAAAGCATTATCGCAACCCTATAGCGCATCGGCTCATCAGAATCGTCAGCAGATGAGGGCAAACCGATAGCGAGCTTTATCACTTCCAAGAAATAAGACCTTGCAATCCATATGACGAATGCAGCAACGCCGAGGTATGCGCCTGATGATTGCTCGTTGATATAAGGCATATATGGACGGTTCAAGTCCCAACCAAAATATGCTGTAACTATGCGTTGCACCTTCCAAAACCAATAAAAGAAGAAGCAGGAGAAGGAGAGGTCAAGAGGAAGGAAATATGTTATGCCAATGATGAAAGGAAAGAAGGCAAATGGCGTCCACCCAATCGCATTCCAAGGTCTTGATGTCACATACTGGTTGAGGAAGATTGTGCGTATGTTTATTCTTGGCACCGATGGGAAGTTTTCTGCGAGGTTGTTGAGGATGTCAATGAACGAGGATACAAGGAAGCCTCCCCAAAAGCGCTGGTTGCGAAAGACACCGAGGTCTTGCCTTGTTATCTCCATTGGCACATAGCAGATTGGGAATGTGAGCCTCTCCTGTTCTATCCAGCGTTTCCTCAAGAGGACATTGAGGCACATCATCGCAACAAGCAAGACCATGAAGAAGAAAGTCCAGAGGAAGATGATAGGTAGCCAAACACGCAAGTATTGTAGCTTGTAAAAAGAATCACCACCAAGCATGTAGCCACGAAGGATTTCTTTGTCGCTAACCATCATCCACTTTGGGAGTGAATCAAAGAAAAGCCATTCCCAACCGTTCTCTGGTGAAGCAAACCAAAATGGATGCACAAGACACGCTATCAAAACTTGATACATATCGTGTCCAACCATGCATGAGCTAAGTGAAAGTGTCGTGTAGATAACGAGCAACTCGCCTTGCGTCAGAGCCATCCTTGGAGCGAACTTTTTCAGGAGCGAGTTTATGATGATAAGGCACGTCAATGTGAATATGACATTGAAGTAGAGCGATGTGGTTGTGGGATGACCAGCGTATCTAACTATTTCCGTGTAAACGAGCCATGACGAATTTATTGGTGCTAAGATGGCGCTTAAAACGAGTGCCCTAAGCGTGACTGCTCTTTCCGTAACCCTTTCAACGACCTCAACCGTTTCTTTCATCTCTCAATCCTTCACCGTGCTTTGTGAGGTCTCACAATATGCGTTCAAGCTTGACCGCTTTATAAATTTCAATCGCCATTGAAGTCTCAAAATAACAAGGACCATCAACAAGCACATTCGCCGTCCCCGCAGCAACTCCCCACCGCAGAACTTCATCAAATTCCAATCCACGCCAAAGCGCATATGCTATTCCACCAAGCATAGCATCACCGCTACCTATGGTGTTGACCACCTCCACGCGTGGTGGTATAGCTCTCCATATACCATCCTCACAGCCACCGATTGCGCCTCTTTCTCCTTGAGATATGATGACACAGCTTATGCCCTCAGACATGAACATTTTGATCGCATCAAAGATTTGCTGTTCACTTTGGCATGGTTTCCCAAGCGTCTCAGCGAGCTCCTCTTCGTTAGGCTTGATCAAAAACGGTTTTGAACAAAGAGCTTTAATGAGCGCTTCCTTAGAGGCATCCAAGAGCGCAATTGCGCCTTTAGCTTGGACACCATCAATGCACCGTGCATAAAAATCCGATGGAACGCCGGGTGGTAAACTGCCACTCAGCACAACTATGTCGTTAGCAGAAGCAAGGCATTCAACCTTCCTCAAAAGCTCAACGACCTCATCGCTCTCAATATCCTCACCGGGTTCAACTATGTGCACTTCTATCCCTTCTTCGTCACACCTTACAGTTGTTGAAGTGCGTGTGCAAGATTTAACGAAGACAAAGTCACACTCAATGCCCTCTGCTTTAAGGCTTTCCTCAATCCACATACCGATTGGTCCACCAAGGAAACCAGTTGCGATGCTACTTCCACCGAGGCGAGCTATTGCCCTTGAAACATTTATTCCTTTGCCAGATGGATACTGATACACCTCCTTAACTCGCACAACACCCCGCTTAACAAACCTATCAACAACCAAAGTCTTATCAAGAGCTGGGTTTGGGTTGACTGTGATGATGCGCCCAGAAAGCGGTGTGAACGGCATACGCATGAGTTTTTCACCTTCCTGAGGCTGCTCTTATCTGCTGATCAAGCCAAGGTATGAGACAAGGATCAAGCCTCTCAACGATGAAGTCAGCTTCAGAGAGCATCTCCTTCGGATAAGTGTTGGTGACAGCAAGACACCACATGCGTGCAGACTTCGCTGCTTTAACACCGTGAATTGAATCTTCAATCACAAGGCAGTTAGCTGGCATGAGTGGTGGATTCAAGCACAGCAAATCATTTAGTAACTCCATCGCTTTAATGAATGGCTCAGGGTTAGGTTTGCCACACTTAACATCCTCTGATGAGACCACAACGCGAAAGCAATTTGCTATGTTGAGAGAATTGAGCACCATCATGATTTCGTTTCTTGCAGCGCCAGAGGCAACGGCAAGATAGTAGCGCCTTGATGCCTCAAGAACAAAATCAATCACGCCAGGGTAGGTAGCGATGTTCAAAGTTGATGAGCGTTCGGAGAGCAGCTTTCGTTTATCGCTAACAAGTTCACTGATGAGCTGCTCATCAAAGCCATATCCAACATCACTAAGGAAAACGCGAAAGCATGTTGGGTCATCATAAGCTAAGTAGCGTCTCATATATTCATCCCAGCTCATCTGCAAACCAAGCTTTGACAGCACTTCGTTGAAAGCTCGCCAGTGCATTCTTTCGGTGTCGGCTAAAACACCATCGCAATCAAATAGTATTGCCCTAAGCATACCAACACCTCCAAGCTGACCACTGCGCTCTGGTGCACAACTAAAGCTTGCATCATTTTGCGATATGTGAAAGTTCGTTAGGGAGGTTGAAAAGAGAGACAACCTCATCTGGGTTGCGAGTTTGAAAGCGCTCACCAAGTGGGCGTGCGATTGCGTAAAATGTTTCAACATCAACTATCCTTGCTCTCCCAACAACATGTATCCTACTCTCGCCAGTCTTCGTGTCATATACTCGTCGGCATATAGCAACCTCCATGCCTTTCTTCCAACCAGCCCTCTTACCACCCATGATGTGTATGAGACCGTTTTGCAACTGCAGTTGAACATTTGAGCGAACAGGCTTACTACGCAACATGCCCGAGAGCGCTTCACGGAACGCCTCCTGCAACACCTGTGGTGGCTCAAATGATGAGAGGAAAAAGTCTACATCACCAACATCGCATTTGAATACGCTACCGTGTGTGAATAGGCATTTTTCTGAATCAAACCAGCGTGCGCAGACGATGAGTTTCCCTTTTGACTGGCGTGCCTTCTGCAATGAGCAAACCATCTCAATGCATGCTTTCACTTTCAAACGCCTTGAAAGCTCATACAGTTGTTCTTCGGAGGAAGGTGCTGGAATACCCATAAGCGATAGCTCTTGTTCAACTTGCTCGTATGAGACAAGCGAGAAGCCAAATGAGACAACCACTTCGCTTGCAAGCTTTATAAGCTTCTCTTTCCAAGGAGAGGCGTCAAAATCAAATTTGAACGGGGTGATAATGACATCACCATAACTGCTTGAAGGCTCAAAAGGCAAGCCATGCGTGAGAGAGGGCACAAGGAGGAAGTGAAATAGCAATGACAATTTGAAGCATATATACCAGCGTTTTTGAGGTTGCCTGATCATGCCTTATCACCACTACCAAATTGTAGCACTGCGCTTAAACGATACCGATGGGCGATTGAGAAGTTTGTGGGAAGAGCAACGCAAATGCGCAAGGTCAGAGTTTGAACAAACGCTGAAAGGAGATTGAAGATGACGGATATAGTGATTGCGATACTGATGAGCATTGCCTGCATAAACATTTTTGTTTTCATCATGTTGAGAGCTTCATGCAATGACATGACGGTTTTCCGTGCCCGTGTGCTTCAATGGGTTGTGCTCCAACTACTCCTTTTAGCTTCGCTTTTATTTGGATGGCTTGGATGGCATCTTACTTTGCGGTTGGCTGGCGAAACAGGCGTTGATTTGTCTTTGCGCATCCTGCTCGCTTTGATCACTATGATACCAGCAGGTGTAGTCATAATCTGTATGCGAAAATGGGTTGGAAGCATTAGGCGTAAGTGAGTTAGATGTTAACAACGCCAATGCTCACAGGAGGTGTGTAGGATGAGTTGGAGGACACTCTTAACCATAGCGGGGGTGGTAGCTGTGCTGTTGAGTATGAAAGATGTGAAATGTGGTAACATCGCAAAAAGCGTCGTGCTTTATGTCTCACCGATTGGAAACGATTCATGGAGTGGCAGGTTACCATCGCCAAACAAGAAAAAGACCGACGGACCTTTCGCGACACTGCAAAGGGCATTGAACGAAGTCGCCAAACTGAAGGCTCAATCTGGAGGGGTGCTCAGCCAACCAGTGACGATTATGTTGCGTGGCGGTATTTACTTCTTGGGTGAACCGGTGACGATAACGCCAGAGCACTCTGGTAATGAAAAGAATATGCTCCTCATATGCGCATACAAGGATGAGAAGCCAATTTTGAGTGGCGGGCGAAAAATACTCGGCTGGCGCAAACTCTCGTCAAGCGAACTGCCAAGCACACTTAAAGCGGTAACGCAAAAAGGGCTTGATGTGTGGGCTGCTCAAATAAACGAAGTGAAAGAAGGCAAATGGTTCTTCCGCCAACTTTGGGTCAACGGCAAAAGAGCAATACGGGCACGCCATCCAAACAAAGGCTACTTGCAAGTCGCTGAAGTTTTGGATGTGACAAAGGAAACACCTTGGCACCAAGGGCAATGGCGCTTCAAATTCGCAAACGGCGATTTGAAAGCGTGGGACACAATCACTGACGCTGAAATTGTGGTCATGAACAGGTGGGTTGAATCAAGGCTGCCCATCGTGGAATTCAACGAAAAAGAGAACTTCGTTCGCTTTGGCAAGCGCAGTGTCTTTCGGCTTGATAAAGGCGACCCTTACTACCTTGAGCACTGCCTTGAGGTTCTGGATGCGCCGGGCGAATGGTTTTTGGACAAACGAACTGGAACGCTCTACTACATGCCGAGAGAAGGTGAAGACACGAAAACGGCTGAAGTTATCGCTCCCGTCTTGACTCAAGTTGTCCGCATGGTCGGTGAGCCGAAAGCAGGTCAGTGGGTTGAGCACATCGTCTGGAAAGGCATAACTTTCTCGCACGCTGAGTGGTATTTCCCTGAAGCCAGCAGGCGTGGGCGTGATGTGGGTGGATTCGCACAAGCAGCGGTGGAAGTGCCAGGTGCCGTTTACGGTGAAGGTGTCAGGCGATGCACTTTTGAAAACTGCACCATTGAACATGTCGGAACTTACGGGCTTGAACTTGCACGAGGCTGTCACGAAAACCGAATTGTCGGCTGCACTTTGAGAGACTTAGGTGGTGGCGGCATCAAAATCGGCGA
>JBGOEV010000060.1:0-10465 GCA_041538025.1 Candidatus Thermosaccharophagus gerlachensis
TTTCCACATTTGTTGCTATTTCTGAGAAGCTTGGTGCTCGCTTCATTTCGTATGAGAGCGAAGCTGTAGGTGAGCTTGAACGCTCAGGTGGTGTTCTCAAGTTCGCCAATTTGGTCGTTCGCCCAACCATAACAGTTGAGAGCGAATCTGAAGCGCAGAAGGTCAGGCATGCAATTGAAGCTGCCAAGAAGCATTGTCCGATATCACTTTCGCTAAGCGTGCCTGTCAGTATTGAGCCGAAGATAAACATCAGCTAAATTTTGAGTGCTCGCTTTGCGACATTTGTAATCCAAGTATCTCACTTTCACCTAAACAAAAGAGGAGGTAGCCATCTTGACAAGCAGTTCTTTTCGCGCTACTATTTAAAATGGAGGTTCATAATCAACTGCGTAATTTTTATTGGGGGTGATAAGAATGAGAGGAAAGGGATTCACTCTGATCGAGCTGCTGGTGGTGATTGCTATAATCGCCATCTTGGCAGCGATCCTGTTTCCCGTCTTTGCGAAGGCAAGAGAGCAAGCGCGAAAAGCATCGTGCCAGAATAATCTGAAGCAGATAGCGAACGCGATGTTGATGTATGCCCAAGATTATGATGAACGCTTTCCCTGCACACCCTATTGGAAATGTGGTCGGGCTGCTGGTGCAGTAAATAGCCGATGGTGTGTGTTGATTTATCCCTATATAAAGAACCAACAGATATTCATTTGCCCTTCTGGGAGATCTGCTGGTGGATGGACTCTTCCACCTGGATGGGGGGAAGGGGGAAGGATATCTTATGGTATGGGAAAAATAGCTCATTGCACGAACCAAGACCCATATGAGGAGCCAGGACACAGCTTGGCGGAATATAGGCAACCTGCCCAAAGTATCCTCGCTTGTGACTCCACACACGATGGCGATGGCGCAAGTAGGTGGGAGAAAGTTGCTTTCAGCGGTGGACCCTGTGGACCGGGTTGCAACCCCCGAACGATAGATCACGCACGCCATAGCGGTGGCTCTAACATAGCTTTCGTTGATGGGCATGTGAAGTGGATGGCTGCATACCAAATTAGGAGTGCTTGGAATGTGACGCTATTTCGGGGGCGCTGGGCAGGAGATTAAAAGTTGCTAAAATGGACATGCAAAACAATGTAAGAACAAGCGGATTAAATCCCGAAGTATCCACTTTTACCTACCCAATGGCGGTGGAGTGAGGGGAGGGAGTTTAGCATCTTGTTCACAATGATGTTCTTTTCGTTGTTTGTTATGCTCATGGTTTCTCTCATGGTGTTGCCGTCAATGCATTTTACGCTGAGTTGTAGCACATCTTAGAAGCGGATCCTATCATCATCGCTCACTTCTGTTTAGATGGTGGGGGTAGCAGTGTATCTTTGGCTCTCATCAAGTAGCTAATTTCATCTTGCAATAAAGGAACAGCCTGCCTTTCATCAAACTATAACCAAAGTGTGAGATGAAGGTATCAACCTTCAAGTGTGGCGGTAGTCTATGAAAGGGCAATTTGTGCGCATTGTTGCTGGCAAAGACGGATGTGGGTTGGCTTCAATGAGTGGCTCTGTAGCCATCATTGTGGATGCTATGCGTGCGAGCACGATGCTGTGCACGCTTCTTCATATTGGGCTAAAGGAAATACATGTTGTGCGGAGAGTTAGCGAGGCGAGGCAGCTCACAAAGAAGCTTCGTCATGCACTCCTTGTTGGTGAGCGTAAGGGGCTGAAGCTAAAAGGTTTTGACTTCTCAAACAGTCCGACAGAGGTGTTGAGCAAACGCCCCAAAAGCAACATCGCCATCTTTACAAGCACGACTGGCGCTCAACGCTTACACGAAGCGATTGGCGCAAGAGCGATATTTGTGGGGAGTGCCGTGAACGCCTCTGCTGTTGCGAAGGTAGCCACTAAGGTGGCTAAAGAAAATGGATGCGACATCGTCATCATACCTGCTGGGCGCTCCGATAACCCAATGTTACCTTCGGATGAAGATTGGTATGTGAGCGCTTTAATAGCGTCGCGAGTGGGGTTGCACATCTGTGAGGAGCAGGAAGAGTTGCTCTCAAACATGCTTGACGACATAGAGAGGTATGGCTTGAGCAAGATTTTCTCAGAATCAATTCACGGTCAATATCTCATCTCAATTGGGCTCGCTGAGGATGTTGAATTCTGCTCGCAAGTTGACCTGCTCACCGAAGTGCCATATGTGAAGGATGTCTTGCACTTTGATGGAGGGCTTCGGAGCGTGCTCGTATCTAAGGCACCAGCGAGGTTAAAGTTAACTCGCATCAAGGAGAAGCAATGAAGGTGGTGCAACGCAAATTGCGGTTGTCATTTGATAGCATGATGATATGCGCTGTTTGTGCCGAGGCTGAAAAAAAGATATGCGGTGGGAGAGTAAAGCGAGCAGTGCAAATAGATGATTACGATGTTGCATTAAAAGTTGCTTCAGCATCCTACGATGGGTGGTTTATTATCTCCGCGCATCCCAAGTATGCTCACATGTGCCTTCGTGGCTCACTCCCAGATGGCTCGCAAAAACAGCAAACATCGTTCAATCATACGCTTAAGCGCTTCGTTGAAAATTCAATCATCAGAGCAATAGAGCAGATTGAGTTTGACAGGCTTGTCAAGATTGAACTTGAAACAAGAAACGAGCTTGGCGATAAGGTAAGTATGCTACTGATGGTTGAACTTATGGGCAAGCACAGCAACATCGTGCTTGTAAAACATGATGGAAAGATAGTTGATGCTTTAAAGCGCCTCCCCAAGAGCATCAACAGATATCGTGAGGTGCTCCCTTCAAAGGTCTATGTCCGTCCACCATCCCATGGACGAACAAATCCACTCACCGTTTGTGATGGCGAAACTTTACATGCTATGCTTCCGTCAGAGTGCATGAAGTTGCGTGAATGGCTTATGTGCAAGTTTCATGGGATGAGTGAAGTGCTTGTTTTTGAGCTTTTGCATAGAGCCAATATGAGCGGTGAAGAATTCACTTGCGACATCTCTGGTGAAAGCTTCCGTCGCTTGCTTGGTGCATTTATGTGGCTGAGGGATGTTGTATGCGGTAGGGATTTTAACTCGGTGCGCATAGTGAGCAAAGATGGCAGCATAGTTGGTTGCTACCCGATTCAACTTGAGCACTTGCAAACTGTTGTTGATGCAGAGTTGGTTGAGCAAGTCAGGTGCGAATCTTTTAGCGATTGCGTTAGTGAATGGATTTGTTGCGTTCGTTCGCGAGATGAATTAAAGCAGCTCAAAGAGAGCTTGAAGTCATCGCTTTGCAAAATCTTGCGCTCATTAGAGGGTAGAATTGAAGAACTCAAAGCGAAGCTCAGCGAGGCGAGCAAGGCTGATGAATGGCGTCTTAAAGGTGAACTCTTGCTCGCTCATGCGCATGAGATTGAGCAAGGATGTGAGAGCGTGCTCCTTGATGACTTCTCGGGAAACAAAGTTTTAGTTGAGCTTGATCCGAAGCTTTCACCCGTTGAGAATGCCCAGCGCTTTTTCGGTTTATACAAAAAGTTGAAAAACGCTCGTGAAAGCCTCCCAAGCGTTATAGAGAAGCTTGAAGCAATGGCAAACAGTGCAAGGAAACTCATTGCTGAGGTTGAATTGCAAAGTGACATTTCGTCCTTAAAGCGCCTGAAGGAGCAGGCTGAGCAATTGCTTTCGGTGAAGCTCGCAAAAGCACTCACGCATCACGCCGAAGTTTCCTCAACTTCATCTGATGGCTTTTTAAGGTTTAAAGTCGCAGGCTTGTTTGATCTGTTTGTCGGGAGGAACGCTCACGAGAACATAAAGCTACTAACCGAATTAGCCAACCCAAATGATGTATGGATGCATGTTCGTGGTTCTCGTGGTGCTCACGGCTTGTTGCGTCGTCATAGCCGAGATGTTGAATTTACAATGGAAGCCATTGAGGAAGCAGCGCGCATCGTTGCTATCCGTAGCGGTTGTTCTGGCAAAGTCTCTGTTGACTACACGCTCGCAAAGTATGTGCGCCCTGTGAAAGGGAAGCATGGCATGGTTGTATACAGAAACCAAAAAACTGTGGTTGTGGATGTTTGAATCCTTCCACAGCGTGGATGCACACAGATGGGCACTGAGATGAGTTCGGCGGGCAAAGTAGCAGCTTTCTTTGATGTGGATGGGACATTGAGCAAAACAACCGTCGTGGACTCACTTGTTCTCTTCAAGCTTAACTCCATGCCAAAGCCTTTTTGTTTCCTTTTACTCTCAAAGCTCGCTGTAATGGCGCCATGTTGGCTTTTGGTTGATATGGTAAGTAGAAGCGCATTCAATAAACTCTTCTATGCAAATTACGCTGGCATCTCGCTTGAGGAACTGTCTTCTTTTGCACACACTTACTTTGAATCGTTTTGGTTGCACAGGCTTTACTTAGAGGCAATCCAAAGGATTGAATGGCATAGGTCAATGGGTCATCGCATAGTGCTTTTAACTGGTGCGATTGATTTGCTTGTCAAGCCAATCGCTGATTTCATTGGTGCAGATGATTTCATAGCGTCCAAGCTTGAAGTTATCTGTGGACGCTTCACTGGAAGGCTTCTAAGACCACCGTTGAGCGAACTTCAAAAGGCTATTGCTATCCGTGAGTATGCTTTGGTTCATGGTTTGTCTCTTTCGCAATGCTACGCTTATGGTGATAGCTACTCTGACAGGTTTGCACTTGAGTGTGTTGGTCATCCAGTGGCGGTCAACCCAGACTTGCGTTTGCTTTTGCTCGCTAAAAGACGCGGATGGAAAGTTGAGCGCTGGCGAAGTAGGATGCCAGTGAGGAGAAAAACCGAAAGGAGGTATCGGTCATGGGGAACGAATGCAAAGGGATAAGTAGACGGAACTTCATTAAGTTTGCATTTGGTGCGACTGTTCTTTCATCTATCAAATCACTCTCCTCGCAAGGTTTGAAGGAGCGCCCAAACATACTCTTCATTATGTCGGACGACCATGCAGCACATGCGCTGAGCTGTTACGGTTGTAAAGTGTTGGAGACGCCCAACTTGGATAAGCTCGCCTCTGAAGGGATGCTGTTTCGTAACTGCTTCGTAACGAATTCACTTTGCGCACCGAGCAGGGCGAGTATACTCACAGGCAAATATGCACATTCACACGGTGTTAAGGACAACAGCACTCCACTTGATCCTTCACAGCAAACTTTCATAACCCTGCTACACAAGTCAGGCTACACAACAGCAGTTATTGGGAAATGGCATCTTCAGTGCACTCCTTTCGGCTTTGACTATTGGTGTGTGCTTCCGGGGCAAGGTGAATACATAAACCCAGTCTTCATAGAGATGGGCAAGCGAATCAAGGTTGAGGGCTACGCTACTGACATCATAACAGACATGTGCATAAGCTGGCTAAGGCGTTGGCATGAGTCATCGCGCCAGAAGCCCTTTTGTTTGCTTTGCCATCACAAAGCACCACATCGCCCTTGGACACCGCATCAGCGCCACTTGAAACTTTTCTCAGATGTTGATATCCCAGAACCACCAACATTCAATGACGATTACAAAGGCAGGGCAAAAGCAGCTGCTCATGCAGACATGCGTATAGCTGACATGCCAGATTATTCAAAAGAGTTGAAGCAAGATATGACACCGCAGGAGCGCAAAAAATACAACTATCAACGGTTCATCAAAGATTACCTTAGGTGCGTTGCAGCGGTCGATGAGGGTGTGGGTGCACTTATGAGAGAGCTTGAAAGGCTTGGTATCGCCGATAACACCATCGTCATCTACACATCGGATAACGGTTTCTTCTTAGGGGATCATGGTTGGTATGATAAACGGTTCATGTATGAGCAATCTATACGCGTCCCGCTAATAGTGCGGTATCCCAAGGAAGTCAAGCCAGCATCGGTTGACGAGCACATAGTTCTCAATGTTGATTTTGCTCCAACTCTCCTTGAGCTCGCTGGCGTCCCAATACCAGATGATGTTCATGGGAGAAGCTTTGTGAGATTACTTAGGGGTGAGAAGGTGAGCGACTGGAGAACAGCGATGTATTACCGTTACTATGAGTATCCAAGACCACATCGTGTTCTACCACACTACGGCGTTAGGACTGAGCGATACAAGCTCATACACTATCCCACAACTGGTGAGTGGGAGCTCTTTGATTTGCATAACGACCCCGAGGAGCTCAACAATGTTTATGATGTGCCCGAGTATGAAGGTATCGTTAGAGAGCTGAAGAAACTCCTGAACAAACTGCAAGCCGATCTCGGAGATACAGCGTGATGAATTCTTTCTGAAATGGCGAGGTGAGCAGGATGAGAGTAAGGCGCATTGTTTTGTTAACTGTCACATTGGTCTTGTTTTCGCTTCCTGTAGTAACCTTCAAACATCACATGTGTGGTGGGGCGGAAGGCGACGAGGATTTAAGGCGTTCGGCAGAGATGATGGATAAAGTTGCAAGGACAACATTCGCGCCAGTCTATCCAGCCCTCGCAAAACAAATCGTTGATGACACTGGGATAAGTGAAGGTGTTTGTGTTGAGCTTGGTTGTGGTTCTGGTGCACTTGGGCTGGCGCTGCTCAAGGTAACAAAACTCGTAGTGTATGCTGTGGATATAAACCCGTATGCAGTGGCGATAGCTCAAAGAAATGCTGTTGAGGCTGGATTGAGCACACGCTTTTATCCGATGCTTGGTGACGCGCTCAACCTGCCTTTCAAGGACGGTTTTGCTGATCTTGTCGTTAGCAGGGGCATGATACCGTTCATCAAGGAGAAATCAATCGTCTTCAAGGAAGCATACCGTGTGTTGAAGAGTGGTGGCGTGGCATACATTGGTGGTGGTTTCTCAAGGATGTTTGATGAGGAAACAGTCTTGAAGATAGTGCGCCAGAGTGTTTGGGGCGAACCTGGCAAGCTACCGATGAGGCGCATCGGGAAAAAAGAATTTGAGGAGCAACTCAAGGCTGCTGGCATACTTGATTACAAAATCGTTGAGGACCGTTATCCTTCTGGGGAGAGCTATGGCTTGTGGGTCATGTTTCGTAAGAGGTAACGAAAACAGTGAGCTAACTTTCGTTGCTTTCTGTTGGGGTGTTACAAGTGATGCGCATTACTCGGGCTTTGCTTGATGCCATTGCTTCTTCGGGGTTGGATTCGGAAGTGAGGTTTGTCTTTGTAGGTGCTTTCATAACAGCCGTTTGGGCAAAGCACATGGGTATGGCATATACGATTTTGCCTGACAAGCCTCATGTTGATTCGCTACCGATACCGAAGGCAGGTCAGCTAACAGAGTTGAGTTGCTATGAGCTTGCTCAACTGGCTCTTTCAAGCGAGCCACCTCAAACAAGCATTGGTGTGGCTGCAATGAATGCACTCCTCATTGAAACCGTTAGGGAAGATATGATTGAGGATGGCGATGGTGCCGATGTTCTGGCAAAGGTTGGTGAGGGTAAGCGCGTTGCACTTATAGGTCACTTCCCATTCGTGAAGAGGTTGAGAAGTTGTGTGAAAGAACTGATGGTGTTTGAGAAGCGTCCTCTTGAAGGTGACCTGCATGCCGAAGAGGTTGATAATCTTTTACCGAGCGCACAAGTTGTAGCCATAACTGGGAGCGCCTTCGTCAATCACACGATTGAGCACCTCCTTGAGCTTTCAAGGGATGCAGAGTTCGTGATGGTGATAGGACCAAGCAGTCCGCTTTCGGAAATCCTGTTTGAATTCGGTGTTGATGCGATAGCAGGTTCAATCGTCGTTGAACCAGAAGTTGCTTTGAAGTGCGTTAGCGAAGGCGCCGTCTTCAGGCAACTTCGTGGTGTCAGGCGTGTCCTTATGCGCCGAATAAGAACATAATGCCGATTGATGCAATTATTACCTTTGGGGGTGGCTTGAAATGAGGCTTGCAACTTCTCTCAATGTTCTGTTTGACCCACATTTCGTTTCTCCAGAGGAGGCTGTTGAAAGGCTTGCTCGCATCGGCTTTGAAGCCCTTGACTTTAACTTTTGCGATTGGCTCTTTGATGGTTCACCGTTTGTTGATGATGGATGGGCTAAGTGGGTCGAAGGGATAAGGAAGAAAGCTGATTCTGTTGGCGTCACTTTCTCGCAGTCGCATGGACCGATATTTAACAAGTTTGGCAGTGACGAGAGGACGAAATGGCTGACGCAAATGAGCCATCGCTCAATTGAGGCTGCAGCAATACTTGGTGCGAAATGGATAGTCTTTGAACCTGAGAGCTTTGCTGGCGCATTTGATGAAGCGCATCTGGCAAGTCTACGCCAACGCAATCTTGATTGGTTTGGTGAATTGCTCAAAACAGCAGAGAAGGTTGGTGTGGGGATAGCGCTTGAAAACAACGCTGATATATTTGTTGGGCGTGAAAGGAAGCTTAGACGCCATTATTGCTCTGTCCCAAGTGAGCTCGTTGATTTAGTTGATTCCTTCAACCATGAACTCGTTGGTATATGCTGGGATACAGGGCATGCGAATATACAAAGGCTTGATCAGCCAAGTGCTTTAAAGGCTATAGGTAAACGGCTGAAGGCACTCCACATCGCTGACAATGACGGAATGCACGACCAACATGTCCTACCGTTCTTCGGCACAATTGAGTGGCGTCCAATAGTTCAAGCACTTCGTGAAATTGGATACGAGGGCGATTTCACTTACGAGGTGCACAACTCAGTTCGTCCGTTACCAGACGAGTTGCGCGATGCAGCATTGCACCTCGCCTTCTGCATAGGAAGGTATTTGCTTGCCGATTCAACACCATTTTGCTTTTAGGCATCATAGTATATGGTGGAATGCAAAAATGAAACACAACTGCAACACCGCAATCAAGCTTCCAAGAAGCTCCATTTTAAAGCCATTCATACTTTTCCTCTTCCTTGCTGTCGTTCCACTTGGGTGTTCAAAAGAGCGAGGGAGAGCTTGGAGCGAGGGCGATTTGGTCGGCAGGTGGCAACTTGTTGACAGAGGCGCAGTTGGCACACCACCACTTGGTGAGCTATGTGAGTTTAGAGCCGATGGGACAGTGGTTGTCTTTGAAGGTTCGCAAACTCACTTTGGAACATACAGAGTTGAGAGAGGTGAGGTTGAGCTTCTAATCGCAGGGAGACCAACAGAGAGATGGATCATATCAAGCGATGTTGGGAAGGAGCTCTCGCTCTTCAGTAGGTCGCTTAACACGACGGTGCGCTATGTAAAGGTCAGCCCAGGTGGTTTGCTTACAGGGACGATTGGAATCATACTCAAGTCAGCCATTGTCATAGCTCTCCTTTTCTTGCTCTACCGTTTTCTTGCTCGTGTGCTTGAGTTTGATTGATGTGAAAGGTGATATATGATGGGCAGTTTACATGGCATGCAAAAGCATTCATTTGAGGTTAATGGTGTGGTTATAGGTGGTGAGAAGCTCGTCCTCATAGCTGGACCTTGTGTTGTTGAGAGCGAATATGTTTGCATGTGCACAGCTGAGCACTTGGCTTTAGTTGCTGGGGAACTTCAGATGCCTCTCATCTTCAAAGCCTCATACGATAAAGCTAACAGGACAAGCATTCGCTCGTTTCGTGGTCTCGGGATGCGTGAGGGATTGCGCATACTGCGCAAAGTGAAGGAGGAATTTTCTCTGCCCATATTGACCGATGTGCATTGTGTTACACAAGTTGATGAAGTTAGTGAAGTAGTTGATGTCCTTCAAGTGCCAGCCTTCCTGTGTCGCCAGACTGACTTGCTCGTCAAGGTGGGAAAGAGTGGCAAGGCTGTGAACATCAAGAAGGGTCAGTTCATGTCACCAGAAGATATGCTGTTTGCAATTGAGAAGGTTACAAGCACTGGAAACCACTCAGTCATGGTGACTGAGAGAGGAACAACATTTGGCTACCGTGATTTAGTTGTAGACATGCGTAGCCTCGTCATAATGCGTTCGTTTGGTTACCCAGTCGTTTTTGATGCCACTCACAGCGTCCAACAGCCGGGTGCATCGGGTGGCTCATCTGGTGGGAGAAGAGAATTCGTTCCATACCTTGCGAGGGCTGCTGTAGCAGTAGGCATTGACGCACTCTTCATGGAAGTTCATCCATCGCCCGATGAAGCTCTATCCGATGGACCAAACATGCTCCCCTTACATGAGGTAAAACCGCTTCTTGAGTCAGTCCTACTGATACACGAAGCCATCAAAAGAAGCTGTGCAAGTCGGTAGGTTGCGAAGACAGGATTTTGTGGCTAATGCTTCCTTCTCTCCAAACACTTCCAGATTCAGCCACTCGGACGCTCGGTATTTTCAATCAAGCTTCAATATCCTGATGTTGCGGAACCGCGTCAGCTTACCTTTCCAGTCACCGCCACCATGCACTTGGAGACCGATAAACCCCTCAGTTGGCAGTCTCTCTTCTTTGTCTGTGAAGTCAATGAGCAATCTTTCGTTGAGCCAAACCTTTATGTTTGGTGGCTGTCCAACGATTATTGCTCTAAGCAAGTTCCATTCTCCTTCACGCCAAGCTTC
>JBGOEV010000061.1:0-10320 GCA_041538025.1 Candidatus Thermosaccharophagus gerlachensis
TCGCCTGCCGTCATTGTTGCGATGTGCACTTCGTAGCCAATCTGGTGGAGCAATGCGAGAGTGCCAGCACAAAGGAATTCAGCATCATCAGGATGAGCCATAAAGGCAAGCACCCTCTCTGGCATAAGACCTCACCCATACCCGAAGATGTCATCTTCCCACTCATTGCCAGATGTGCTTAATGAGTATGAGCGTTCCATGTCTTCCTTCAAGTTGCTGGATGCTTATAATCCACTTCTCAGATTCGCTCTCAAGCCTTAATATGGCGTTCATACCGTTGCTTGCTTTAAACTCATCAAAGCTCGGATTACGCCCTTTAAGCATTGCCAAATACCAAACCAGCACCCGCCCATAGCTATCGTTGGACTCAAATATAGCTTGAGAGTATCGGCGCTTGTAACCGCGAAGCTGTGATGGGATAAACATCTCAAATGTTCCTCCCTTGACTGCCTTTGCACCCGGGTATATTGGCACACCAAGTTCCTCCTCGCTTGGCGTTTCCCTCAACCAAGTTTCCTTCTGCGCCTCTTCCTGCATCTCTTCTTCAAGAACGATTGATTGCGATGGCGCACTAATTGGTTGCCCCTCAACTGTCAACTTAGGTGGCGTCCTGCAAGCGCCGATGAAGAGCAATAACAAAGCTATTGATATGGCTTCCCTCATCTCTTTCATCGCCATGTCGCATAGCTCACCCTCCAATGCAACTGTTATGCACACTTTGCATTATGCGTTTATCAAAGCTATCATTTTAAACCGTGGCTTCAACCAGTGACACATATCAACAAACACATACTGCAGGTGCTATGAAAATGCGGAAGGCAAAAATTATCTGCACTATCGGACCTGCTACGATGAGTGCCGGGATGATTGAACAGCTCATCTTGGCTGGTATGGATGTAGCTCGTATAAATTGCTCTCACGGCACAATTGAAGAGCACATTGAAACCATAAGGCTTGTAAGGGAAGTCTCACGCAGGCTTGGAAAACATGTAGCAATCCTCTTTGACCTGCGCGGACCAAGGATAAGGATCGGGGAGCTTAGCAGACATGTTGAACTGAGGGCGGGCGAGGTCGTGACATTGGTGACAGAGGCTCATGCAAGCGAAGGTGAAATACCAGTCCAATCACCATACCTTGCCATATCAGTCAAAGCCGGTCAGAAGCTGTTGATTGATGATGGGCGTCTTGAACTCATTGTTGAAGGAACTGATGGTGTGCGTGTCCGTTGCAAGGTTTTGCGTGGTGGGGTGTTGAAATCAAGGAAGGGGATCAACGTCCCCGGTGTTCGTTTAGCGAGCCCAATAATTGAAGCTGACGAGTTTGATGAGCTTGCTGAAGGTATAAAGGCTGGTGTTGACTACATTGGAGCTTCATTTGTTCGCTCAGGTGAAGATGTGCAGACCATAAGAGATGCTGTTACGGCTCACGGTGGGAATCAACCAATCATAGCTAAGCTTGAGCACCCAAGTTCCATAGCCCATCTTAATGAAATACTCAAGGCAAGTGATGGTGTCATGGTTGCTCGTGGTGATTTAGGGGTTGAGATGCCACCTGAGGATGTGCCGATGCTTCAAAAGTTTATAATAGCCGAAGCTAACAAGCTTTTCAAGCCGGTCATCGTCGCAACACAAATGCTTGAGTCAATGACTGAATCGCCTCGCCCAACAAGGGCTGAAGCCTCAGATGTAGCAAATGCAATACTTGATGGCACAGATGCAGTCATGCTCTCCGAGGAGACAGCGATCGGGAACTATCCAATTGAGGCTGTCAAGATGATGGACAAGCTGATACGGAAAGCCGAAGAGGCATCCTTCCAACGTGCTCGACATGATGAAGAGCACTATGTGAAGGGAGATGGTCTTGCTATACCACAAGCTGTTAGCAGAGCTGCATGTCTTGCAGCTGAGGGGTTAAATGCGAAAGCCATAATTGTCTTTACGCAAACTGGCTCAACAGCTTTGCTTGTAAGCAAGCATCGCCCGAAGATGCCGATAGTCGCATTCACACCTTGTGAGTCTGTGTGCAGGCTTTGTTCACTCTTTTGGGGTGTGATACCGCAGGAACTTGAATACATTGACAACACTGACGAGCTTGTTAGGCGCATGGATGAGATGTTGCTTTCAAAAGGCTTTGCTACCAAGGGTGATGTTGTCGTGATGGTTGCTGGTATACCGTTGCCACGCAAGGGGAGAGCCAACTTCATCAAAGCGCACATAGTCGGTGAGGTCTAATGGCAGGTGAGGGTGATGGAGCCGAGGGCAATCGTCATTGACCAATCGGACAATGTGGCTACAGCGCTCACAAACATTATGGCTGGTCAGAAGGTGAGTTTGATAGGTGGACGCAAGTCAATCAAAGCAAAAGATGACATTAGACTCGGACACAAACTCGCAATACGCAGCATAAAGGTTGGTGAGGCTGTGATCAAGTATGGCGAAGTGATTGGTAGAGCAATTGTTGATATTTTAGCCGGGGAGCATGTCCATACACATAACACGGTTGGGTTGCGTGGGTTTAAAGAGCATCAACCTCAAAGCATGACTGTAAGGGTTAGGAGAACTGAAGTAGCACTCCCTGACGGCGTGCCAAAAAGCTTCATGGGCTATAGGAGAAGCGATAACACATGTGCAGTTAGGAACCATGTCCTTGTTTTGCCGACGGTTATTTGTGCGAGTAGGGTAGCAGAGCAAATAGCATCTTTGGTTGAAGGGGCTGTTTGTGTAGTTCACCCATATGGGTGCACATTCAGTCGCTCCGAAAACGAATTTTTGGAGCGTATCTTCATCAACTATGCTTCCAACCCGAATGTTTTTGGTGTCATTGTTGTGGCTCTCGGATGCGAGACAGTTGACTTCACTTCCGTTGCTGAGGGGATTTCACGTGCAGGGAAAGCTGTTGAGCTCGTGGTCATACAGCGCGATGGTGGCAGTGATGGAGCAACAGCGAAAGGAATGAGGATAGCCAATGCCATGGTTGCTTCATCAAAGAAGTTGCGCAGGGAACAAATACCGATTGGTGAGCTTACTATTGCTGTTGAGTGTGGAGGCTCGGATGCTTTTTCTGGCTTGACTGCCAACCCAGCTGTTGGCTTTGCTTGCGACATGCATATAGCTCTTGGTGGGACTGTCATATTCTCTGAAACTGCTGAAGTGATAGGTGGCGAGCATATATTGGCAGCAAGAGCTGTCAACGAAGGTGTCGCTAAGCGCTTCTTGGATATCGTTAGAAATGTTGAGAGGGGTTTGGCAAAGATTGATACAAATGGTGCTGGGGCTTTCATAACAAGGGGAAACATTGAAGGTGGTTTAACAACGCTTGAGGAAAAGTCGCTTGGGTGCATAAGGAAGGCAGGCACTCAACCGTTGCATGGTGTTGTCTTATACGGTGAGAGACCTAAATGCAAAGGGTTGGTGTTCATGGACACACCGGGACACGATGTCAAATCAATAACTGGCATGGTTGCTGGTGGCGCTCAAATTGTCATATTTACGACGGGGCGTGGCACGCCAGTTGGTTGTCCGATAGCGCCGGTGATAAAGGTCGGTAGCAATAGGGAGCTTGTTGAGCACATGCCCACGAACATAGACGTAGATGCAAGCACAATCGCAGAGGGCGTTGAAAGCATAAGCGATGTCGGGATGCGCATATACAAAATGGTCGCTGATGTAGCCTCTGGAAAAATGACTCGCTCCGAGATATGGCATCATCGTGAGTTTGCGTTGCCAACAGAGAGCATCATAAGTGGCTGTCGCCCAGATGGATGATATCAATCTTTGGGGAGGTGGGCAGGGTGTATCGTAACCCGTTTGATGAGCATTACGATGTTGCGGTCATCGGGGGTGGTCTGTGCGGTATCGCTGCAGCTCTCTCAACTGCTATGGAGGGCAAGAAGGTGATAGTCATTGAGGAGCGCTCGGCAACTTGTTGGGAAGTGACATGGGCTAATGAGCTCTCGTTTGAGATGGCTCAAGCAAACGCGGTGAGGGCTGGCGAGAAGTTTAAGGTTTTAGAAACTGTTGAGCAACGGCTGAAAAGCGTTGGTGGGCTACATAACGGACGCATTGATGCTCCAGTCACGGAGATACTCATTGATAAGTTGCTTGACGAAGCAGGTGTTGATGTGCTCCTGTTTTCCTTCCCAGAAGGGCTGTTAAGCGATGGTGAGCTTGCATTGTCGGTATCAGTTGGGTTTAAAGGAGGTAGAGGTGCGATAAAAGCGTTCGTTTTCGTTGATGCAACCGAAGACGGGATACTTTGGCGCCAAGCTGGTGCTCAATTTGGTGGGCTTAGTGGTAGGAAGGGTAAGCAGGTGGTGGCATTCAACCATGTTGGAAGCAAAATATCTGAGACGCTTGCAACGAGCTGTCCGAGTGAGCTCGGGATAACTGAAATGGTCTTGAAGCCATCAGTTTGGGAAGGGGAGGCATTCCTTGAATTTACGGTTGATAGCTTGTCGCCTGTTGATAGCAGGTTGAAGTTAGTTACAGCAATTGAGCACGCCAGAAATTCATTTGATATCCTTTCTGGAGCACTCGTGACGCACACTGGTCATGAGCTTATGCCGATTGATGTGCCTTGGTGTAACTATGATGGCGAGCATATTCATCCGTTGATGCATAACCTCATTGGTGCAGGCTTGTGGGCGTGCAAAGACGATAGTGCGAGGCGAGTTGCAAACGGTGTTGTTGGGAGGCTCGCATGGGGCGAATTAGCTGGTAAGGTTGCATCGCAAGTTGCAGACAAGATTAAGCACTCGGACGATGCCGACAAGTGGATGGAGAGGTTAAAGAATGCAAAGCCCTCCTTTCAACCATCGCAGGAAAGGACAGACATCGTTATTGCTGGTGGTGGGACAGCAGGCGCTATCGCTGCCATAGCTGCTGGGAGAAGGAACGCAAAGGTTATGCTACTTGAATGGGGCACAATACTCGGCGGTATGGGGACAGCCGGCGGAATACATACCTACTACTACGGTGTAAAGGGGGGACTCCAAGACGAAGTTGATGAACGAGTTGATGCTCTCTCAAAGGTGTTTGCTGGCGAGAAGGGCTTCGTTGGCTTTCATCCTGAGGCTAAGAAGTTTGTGCTGACCGATATGGCAGTTTCTGCAGGCGTTGAGTTAAGGCTAAGAACGGTCGTAGTCGGCGCGCTCGTTGAGCCCTATGGGGACAGAAAGCGTATCAACGCTGTTGAAATTGTCGGTGCAAACGGCTGTTCAACCGTTTACGCTCATTCATTCATTGACTGCACAGGTGACGGCGATTTAGCTGCAATCGCAGGGGCTGAGTTTGTGCTGGGCAGGGAAGCCGATTTGATGCTCCATGCATACTCACAACCTGCAGGCGTCATTGATGAACATGGCAGGTTGAGCTTCCTCAATTTTGATGCTGGCTATGTTGACCCAACTGATGTTGTAGATATGACGAGGGCTCGTCGCACAAGCATCAGGTATTATTGGCGCGAGAAGTTTACTTGCAAGGAGAGACTGCTATACATTGCCCCACTCCTTGGCGTGAGGCAGGGCAGACACATAATCGGCGATTACCAGTTGACGCTCTTTGACGAGACCGTTGGACGCAAGTTTGACGATGCTGTGAGCTACACATGGGCTAACTATGACAATCACTCTTTCGATTACGAGAACGAAAGCTATGAGGCAATCTTCTGGACTTGGGTTCTTGGGCAATGGGGGAAACCGATAGGATGCGAAGTGCCATATAGGTGTATGCTTCCAAGAGGGATTGATGGGTTGATTGTTGCGTGCAGGGCACTCTCAGTGACCGTGGATGCGCACCATGAATTCCGTATGATGCGTGATATGCAGCGTTTGGGTGAGGTGGCTGCTATCGCTGCTTCCATTGCGCTCAAAAAGGGCACAACAGTGAGGGAGGTTGATATAGGCGAGCTTCAAAGCGAGTTGAGAAGGTGTGGATTGCTGAGCGATGATGAAGTTATAAAGTGCCCATTGAGCTTGTCGCTGCCTGAACAGTTCCGCCGTTCGCCAGATGAAGCTATCAAAGCCCCTTCAGAGGAGTTGCTTAAAGAGTGCGAAGCTGCCATCTCATCGGAAAAGCCAGAGGACGCATTCTGGCTCCTTGCGCACAACGGTGAGCGCGCAATGGATATCCTACTTACGGCTCTAAGCAGTCAATCGGAGAAGATACGCTTCTATGCAGCTTCTGCGCTTGCAATGCTTGGGTATGATGATGGTGCTCAAGAGCTGATTGAATGTGTGCGCCAAAGGCGTGGGATGTTACACCGTGGTTCAAAGGCTGCACCGATGTGGTTGTCTGCGATACTAATGCTTGGCAAGTTGAAGTGCAAGGCTGGTGTTAAAGCCATCATTGAAGTGTTGAATGACAAAGATGCGTCGCTTGATGCGCTCATAGCCTCCGTTAGGGCACTCGGAAGGATAGGCGATGCCTCTGTTTGTGATGCACTTCTAAGTCTCGCTGAAAGGGAAGATTTACCAACGCAACGCCAGTTGCAAGTTAGCATAGGCATGCTTCCACCTGTCACTGAAGATGCCCGCTGGCAGATAGACCTCGCTATAGCCGAAGCGTTGGCAATGCTTGGAAGACCATCGCCACAACTCGCAATGAAGCACATAAATGATGAGCGTGCGCATGTGCGAAGGCTTGCCTTGCATGTGCTAAGGATGTGTGAAGGGGTGAATGAACATGAGCCGAAGCTTTAAAAGCTTCTTCATCTTCATACCGACCTTAGTTGTTGGCATTTGTGTTGCCGTGTTGTGCGATGTTTTCTCAGCGCAAGAGTTCGTGAGCACAAAGCGAATGGTTGTTGTGCGCGCCTTAGCAGGTGAGTATCCGCTTGCTCCAGTCTCAGTCACTCTCTCTGGGGTCAAAATCGTGAGCGACCTTATCCCAACGCTAAGGGATGTTTCAACAGGTGCTTTCATCCCTACGCAACTGCTGAGCAGAGATGAAAAATTACAACTCGTTTGGATTGAGCGCAAATTGGGTCGTGGTCAGACAAAGCGTTACGAGCTTATCTTTGTGAAACCTAAAGCGCTGAAAGATGCTGGTTTGGCTGAGGCAAAACGAGTTGATGGTGCGGTTGAGTTCTTCATCAACGGTGAACTTATCACAGCATACCGATACGGTGATGCACCAAAACCTTACTTTTATCCACTGATCGGTCCGACTGGTAAACCGGTGACGAGGCACTTCCCGATGAAGAAGGATGTTGCTGGTGAGCGGACAGACCATCCACATCACCGCTCAATGTGGTTTACATTTGGCGATGTTAACGGTATTGACTTCTGGGCTGAAGGCGCTCGCTGTGGTAGGATTGAACATCGCTCGTATGAGGCGATTGAAAGCGGTGTTGTTTTTGCGCGTGTTGTAGCAAAGTGTGATTGGGTTGGGAGCGATGGGAAGCAACTCCTTGAGGATACTCGGGAGCTAATCGTCTATTGCGTTGAAGGTGTGAGACTTATGGACTTCAACATAACGCTGAAGGCAAAGGATGAAGATGTCAGGTTTGGGGATACAAAAGAAGGCATGTTTGGGCTTCGTGTGGCATGCTCAATGCAAGTTGATGGTGGCAGTGGACGCATAGTTAATTCCCGTGGCGACGAAAATGCTAACGCATGGGGTAAGAGGGCTGAATGGTGCGATTACTACGGGCGAGTTGATGGCGATGTTGTTGGCATAGCTATATTTGATCACCCACAGAACTTCCGTCATCCAACATACTGGCATGTGCGCACATATGGGCTGTTTGCAGCGAACCCATTTGGTGTGCGTTCGTTCACTGGCTCTGGCGATGGAAGCTATATGTTGCGCAAGGGTTCTTCCATCACATTCCAGTATCGCATCTTCATACACAAGGGCAGCCCGAAGGAAGCGGATGTGGCTTCAGCATACTTAGCGTATGCCGAGCCACCACATGTGTCTTTTGAATGAGGTGGTTTATGTATGCTTAATGTGCTTAAGGCGACGAGAAGGGGCTTTATTGCTCGTGTGCTTTGCTCAGGTGGCGCACTTTTATTTGGGCTTAAAACAAGTGGCGAAAGCAGTTGGCAAGCTGTGGGGGTGAGAAGGATGAAACTCGGCTTAGTCACTTACAACTTGGCTAAGGACTGGGATCTGGAAACAATCATAAGGAACTGCCGTGAGGCTAAGTTTGAAGGGGTTGAATTACGGACAACACACAAGCACGGTGTTGAACCAAACATAAGTCAGCAGAGGCGGTTAGAGGTGCGGAGGATGTTTGAGGATAGCGGTATTGTCCTTTGGGGTCTGGGGACTGTTTGCGAGTTTCATTCGCCAAATCAAGACGAGGTCAAACGCAACATTGAGGTATGTAAGGAGTTTGTCATCTTGGCTAAGGATGTAGGTGCAAAAGGGGTCAAAGTGCGTCCAAATGCGCTCCCGAAGGAGGTGCCAGTCCAAAAGACGCTTGAACAAATAGGAAGGGCTTTAACAGAGTGTGGTAAATTTGCGGCTGACTACGGTGTTGAGATATGGCTTGAAGTGCATGGGCATGGCACTTCACATCCACCGCACATACATACGATCATGCAATATTGCGAGGCACCAAATGTGGGTGTCTGCTGGAACTCAAACAATACCGACATTAAAAATGGCTCGGTCAAAGAATACTTTGAACTGCTTCGTCCATACATTAAATCGGTTCACATAAACGAGCTTTGGCGTGAGGATTATCCATGGCGGGAGCTCTTCACGCTTCTCAAAAACAGCGGCTATGATAGGTTCACACTCGCCGAAATACCGGAGAGCCAAGATGCTTTGCGCATAATGCGATACTATAGGGCGCTTTGGCTCGAGCTGACAAGGTAAACTCATGGAAAGACCGAATGGAGGTGGTAACTATGGATAGGCGTTTAAACAGGCGTGAGTTCGTTCAAGTTGGTGCTGCTGTTTTTACAGCTTTCTCTGGTGCAGTGATTGCTAAGGCAGGGGAAGCTCAGCCAAAGACATTGAGGGTCGGTTTTATAGGTGTTGGTGGAAGAGGTGGTGGTTTGCTTCAAACTGCTCTTAGCTTGCCGGGGATTGATATTGTTGCGATATGCGACACAAACCCGAACCGACTTAAAAATGCACTCTCAATCGTTGAGAAGAAAACTGGCAAGCAACCGCAAGGATATGGTGAAGATAGAGACCCATTCGCTTACCGCAAAATGCTTGAGCGTGATGACATTGATTGCGTTGTCATAGCCACACCTTGCAATTGGCACGGGCAAATGTATGTGGACTGCTTGAACGCAAAGAAGCACTTCTATGGTGAAAAGCCTATAGCCATAACTGTGCGCGAGATTGAGATGATTCAAGAGGCAAGGAAGCGCAACCCTGATGTTGTTGCTCAGATAGGTTTCCAATGGGCTGCGAACATGGCTCGTGCCGACATAATACGCAAGATAAGGGACGGCATGATAGGCGAGCTGATTGAAGGGCGCTTCTACAGATACAACGGTTGGGGCAGTTTGGGGAGATGGTTTAACAGGCGTGAATTATCCGGAGATTGGATGCTTGAGCAAGCTGTGCACGAGTTTAATTTGCTTTGGTGGGTAACGCAAACGCATCCAATAGCTGCGTATGCTAAGGGGAGAAGGAATGTTGTTGAGCCAGAAAACAAAGAGCGCAATATAACCGACTATTACACCGCTATCATTGAGTATCCAAACGGCTTCATCGTCCACTATACGCACGGTTGGATAAGCCCGCCCGGATACACTGGCATGAGTTGCAGGGTTATAGGCACGAAGGGTGGAGCAGATATCCTTGATTGCACGATACAACTGCGAGGTCAGCAGCAACCGATAAGGGGCGAAGGTCCAGGTGGGGATACAAGGGAACACATGCGAAACTTCTTTGATGCCGTAAGAGAAGGTAACCCGAAGATGGTTTATGCTGGTATTGAGAACGGCATAGCTGCCTCTTATGTTGGGCTTATGATACGAAAGTCGCTTGATGAGGGGAGGCGAATCACATTCGAAGAAATGCTGCAAGATAAAGGCGAGCTACCACCACTCATAGTTGTTGACTAAGCACATCGGGCAAGGCATTAGAAACAAGTTTTAACAAAGCCTTCTCATCTTCCTTCAGCTTGCGATAAGAGCCGTTCTGCGAGCCTGAAGCGTTTAACCGTCTCCAAAATTCCCTTGCGTTCTTCAAGCGCCCTTTCAACCTTCATTGCCAGAAGGTCATACACATCTACACCGGGGATGTTTTTCTCAACATAGTCGTAGGCGCCTCGTTTCATACATTCAACTGCGTTTGCGATACTTCCATAGGCTGTGAGCACGATGACCTCAGTAAAAATATCTCTTAACAG
>JBGOEV010000062.1:0-10063 GCA_041538025.1 Candidatus Thermosaccharophagus gerlachensis
GACGATTTGATGAGGCTGAAAGAGCACATGGCGAAGATTGGCTGTAAAGCCTTGATCGCTGATGGCGAGACGAGGACAGAGCGTTCAAGCAAGTGGTGGCGTTATGGTGGTTATTCTCAACGCCACATTGAAAACTTGTTCTCCCTCGCGGAAGCGAAACTCGTTGATGTCTTCGTCCTTGATTTGGGAATCGTTGGTTTCACAAATTGGCGGCATATCATGCCCGAATTGGAACGGGCTGGCGTAAAGGCGTCGCCACACACTTGGGGTTGGATTCCGCGCCCTTACTATGTCGCACAACTTGCAGCAGGTGTCGGGAATGTCATCATCGTTGAGGGCATTCCGGGCAAGACCGAAGGCGTTGACTATTCGGCTTACAAGCTCATTGGTGGACAACTCGTCGTCCCAGATTTGCCTGGGTTCGGGTTGAAGTTGATTTGAGTGGCAAGCGAGGTGAGACAACGATGCGAGTTTGGATTTTTGCCTTGGGAGTTGCTCTCGGTTGTCTCTTAGCCTTTGGTTTGTCCGCCTATGTCGCCCCGCAACAAGTTGGTGTCGTGTGTAACATCAAAGTTGTTTCTGACAAAGTCCCAGATGTGTCAAGCCTTGAAGCGTGGCAACGATCTTTCATCAAGCCTGGGATGAGCGACGAGGAGAAGGCGTTGGCGATCTGGCGGTCGGTTGTGATGTTTCGCCACCAAGATTCCCCACCGAAGGAGTTCCTTGAGGGCGACGGTTGTGTCCACGACCCAATAAAGGTGTTCAATGTCTACGGCTACAACATGTGTTGCTGTGCAGCGTCAAACATCGCTGCCCTTGCTCGCTTCATCGGTCTGCCCACTCGCATCTGGACAATTCGCGCCCACATCGTCCCTGAAGTCTATTGGGATGGCGAATGGCACATGCTTGACGCTTCACTCATCAACTACTTCCGAAAGTCTGACGGCAAGATTGCAAGCGTTGACGAAATCATCGCCGAGGTCAAGGCTTGGTATGACGCTCATCCTGAATACCGAAACAACGAAGCGAAATTGAGAGAACTGCACCGCCAAGACGGTTGGACGGGCTGGAAGCGAGGACCTGCATTGCTGGCAAATTGTCCTTTCTACGGCTCGGATGGATGGCTTCCTGCAAAGACGCATGGTTGGTATAGCACGATGCTGGAATATGACGGTTCTGTCAAGTTCCTTTACGAGCCGGGTTACAGTCTGGGTTACCGTGTTAACAATCAACTTCGCCCCGGCGAAAGACTGGTGCTCAACTGGTTCAACAAAGGGCTTCATGTGAACATGCGGGACGGTAGAGAGCCGGGATGCTTGCGGAAGCGGGTTGGGGAGGATGACCTCGCATATGCTCGCGATTACGGCGATATCGCTCCCGGTAGGATTGGAAACGGATTGCGAGAATACGATGTCCCTTTGGCGGATGGGACTTTCAGGACGGGGATGTTGGTGGCGGAGAACTTGATTTGTCGCTCGGAAGTGAGAGCGAAAAATGTCCCGGCTGTTCAAGTTAAAGACCCAAGCAAGCCAGCCGTGCTTGAATTTCGCATGCCCAGCAGTTATGTCTACTTGACGGGAACCCTGACTTTTCAAGCGGTTGTCCCCAAGGGCGGACAAATTCGCGTCTTCTTTTCCGACAACAACGGGCTTGATTGGAGAGAACTTGAGATGGTCACGACTTCTGGCGAACGCAAGGTTGATTTGTCGCCGTTAGTCCTGCGCCGTTACGACTACCGGCTCAGGTTCGTTTTGACGGGGAAGGGGACAGGGTTGGAACGAATCAAAGTCAGTCACGACATCCAACATTCCCAACGGGCATTGCCCGCTTTAACTCAGGGCAAGAATTTTGTGACCGTGACCGTTGGTCCACCTGAGGGCACTGTCACTTTGCAAGCGTCAACGAAACTTGAATGGCGTGGCAAGCAGTTGGTTTACACCGACTTTCACCCTCAACTCAAGGGTGTAGAGCCGAACTTGATAAGGGTTGAAGGAAGCGAGGGCGAAGCGGTTTTCACAGTTTCAACACCCGCCGATATGGTCAGACTGCGCTGCGGCGTTCATTACAGAGCGCGTGACCAGATGGATGGCTGGGAAGTTCAAGTTTCGTTTGATGGTGGCAAAACTTTTCAAACTGTCCACAAACTTTGGGGACCGACACCAGGACATTGCGATTACTTCGTCGTTGATAAAATACCCGCAGGAACGAGGAAGGCTTTGGTTCGGTTCATCGGTCGGCAGAGAAACACAACTTGCCTTTTCAGTTTGAGGATTGACGCTGATTACCGTGAACCTTTCGGTGGCTTCCGTCCTGTCAAGGTCACTTACATCTGGGAAGAAGGTGGAGTAGAAAAGCGCCAGACCTTCGTCGCACGCAAGCCTCAGGAAACTTTTGTCATCAATTGCGAGAGTTCGCCCACGATGAAAAGCCTGATTTTAGAGTTGCAATAAACTAATGGAGGTGATGGAGATGGCTTTCCTCTATGGCAAGCAATGGCGGAAGGAAGAGCTACTCAAGAGGGTTGGCGACATCTCACAAGTTTGCGGTGTGCGTCTTTCGGAACTGCAAGACGGTCCAGAAAAAGGCGTTACTGTGATTGATTTTTGGACAGGTTCTGGCTTAAGGTTCACGGTTATTCCAAGCAGAGGCATGGATATAGGTCCTGCGGAATACATGGGGATACCTCTGGCATGGCAGTCGCAAACGAAGGTAATTCATCCGACCTTTTACGAACCTGAAGGGTTTGGCTGGCTTCGTGGCTTCTATGGCGGTTTGCTTGTGACATGCGGTCTTGTTCATGCTGGTTGGCCAGCATCAGATGAGGGGCGAAGCTATGGCTTGCATGGCAGGATATCCTACACTCCTGCTTCAAATGTAGCTGCTGACGGCTATTGGGAGGGCGATGAATACGTTCTCCGTGCCTGTGGGAGAGTTCGTGAAGCCATGGTTTTTGGAGAAAATATAGAGCTTTTTAGGACAATTGAGGCGAGGGCTGGTGGGAGGAGCATTATTGTGAAGGACATCGTCAAAAACAACGGATTTGAGCCTTCACCACTGATGCTCATTTACCATTGCAACCTCGGTTTCCCGGTTGTCAACGATGGCTCAACATTGATTTCGCCGAGCATTGAGGTAACCCCAAGGGACGAAATTGCCTCAAAAGGGATAAATTTTTGGGATAAAGTTGAAGCGCCAACGAGTGGCTACAAGGAACAGGTCTTCTTCCACAAGCTTGCTGCATCGGAAAACGGTGAGACGAAGATAGCGATGGTGAACAGGGAATTGATGAATGGAGAGGGCTTAGGTGTCTATTTTCGGTTTAATGTCAACCAATTTCCGACGGTTATCCAATGGAAGATGGTAGGTGAGGGGACATACGTCGTTGGGATTGAGCCAACTAACTTGGAGGTTGTTGACAGGTTGAAGGCGAAAGAGAGTGGCAAACTGCCAACCTTACAGCCGATGGAAGAGAGGGAATTTTGGCTCGAAATAGGTGTATTGCATGGGGCAAGCGAGATAGAAGCATTTGAGGCGGAAGTTAAAGCTCTTTTGAGAGCCTCAACTTAGTTGCTTCAAAGCTGTTGGCATAATCGCTGATAAAGGCAGGAGAAACTCTTGCCACGCAGGAAGGAAAGTCTTCGGGCGAGCCAAAATTTTGGCTGAGTTTTTTCAAATACCATCACTGTTGCTGGAACTGGGATTGAAAGAGGTAAGCCATGTGGGAGTGCATCCTATGGATGCGGATGGGTCTTGTCACACCATCAATTTTTATCCTCTTTTCAACCCAGTCAACTGAAACTTCTTCAGCGACCTCAATCTGCAGGTGATGGTTCGGGCATAGGACAAGCATGTTTCCGGGGTGGTCTGCTTTTGGACCGAAGCGTTGAAGCGGGCGAAGGTAATGAACGTCAATTGCCATCCTTCCATCTGGCATGGGGAATTGTGCACCACAGATTTGGCATTTAAAGTTGTAAAGCTTGCGCAGCCATGCGCTTCTCTCCCCGTTACGCCTGTAAATTCGCCCACGCCAGACATATTTTGGTTCTCTTTCGGCAGTCATAAGCGCATACACATCCTTTTGTGGCTCTTCGCTCATCCTCAGCTCAAGCGTAGCAAGCTCAAAGTTGGAAATCTCTCGGAAAATGTTTGGATTTTCTTCAACGATGTGCTCTTTAATTGCCTCCCAAAATTGTGTCGCCATAAAGACGCTCCCTTGAAGCTGCCTGAAAAGCGGGTATGTGCGTGAGTCTGATTTGAGCTTTTTGAGTGGCACTGTGTTTTTGAGCCGTATGGCTGGTTCAGGGGCTATGTCAAATGTGTTTATGTCACCGCTTGCTGGCACTTCTTCATATCCGCCTGTGGCAGTGGCACATAGCCCAACTATGCCCTCGCCAGCTTGATATGCAACGATGATGTCGCCACGCTTCATTTGCCTTATGCACTTGAGCGATTGCGGTGAGCGAATCCATTCGTAGCCACCCCACGAAAAATCAGCAGGTGCCCATTCATGCCTGCGAAGAAAGAAGTCATCCCAATGCCATCCCTCTTCCTTCCCTTTGATGCGCTCATTTGCCACCACTAACCACACATTGAATTGCAATGCCTTTATTGGCAATTTACGTCGTTTGCGTGACGGCAATAGCTCTTTTGCCTCATTCATCCTTCCCACCGCCTTTTACCATACACTCACAACGCACCTTGCTAACTCATTAACTTCCTTTGGTGCGACAGTTCTCATGTCAAGCCAGATCGCATCCATGTGTATGCGTGAGAACACTGCAGGCACACATAGCCTGAGCCTCTTTGCGAGCTCTTCAGCGCTGTCGCCTTCCTTTGGCTTTACGACGACACACCACGTTGGCAAAAGCTGTTCTGGTAGCGCGCCACCACCAACTTGCGAATTTGAGCGCTCAACCGAAATGGCATCTCTTGGCATCCCAAGTTTGGTCAAGATGCCCATTAGCCTCTGAGCGCGTTTCCTTATCTCCATCTCGCTTTGTGCTATTTGGCGGAGCGTGGGTATTTTTTCCCAAGCGTCTTTTTCATCAAAGTAGCAAAGCAATGTTGCTTCAAGTGCTGCAAATGTGAGCTTGTCGCACCTAAATGCACGATACAGTGGGTTCTTACGAAGCCTTTCAATGAGTTCTTTCCTTCCGACAATTATGCCAGCTTGTGGACCGCCAAGTAGCTTGTCACCGCTGAAGCTAACTAAGTCTGCGCCATCCTCTACGCTTTCTTGAACCGTCGGTTCTCTCTCAACTCCAGCTTTTGAAACATCAACGAGCGCACCACTGCCTAAGTCTTCAACCACAAGCAAACCATACTTTCTTCCGAGCTTAACTAACTCCCTCAATGGCACTTGCTCAGTGAAGCCGACCATGCGGAAGTTGCTTTGATGGACTTTGAGAAGCATCGCAGTATGCTCACTGATTGCAGATTCGTAATCGCTGAGCCTCGTTTTATTTGTTGTGCCAACCTCAATTAGCTTTGCGCCACTCTTCATCATCACCTCGGGCATCCGAAAGCCACCACCTATCTCAACAAGCTCACCGCGTGAAACGATTACTTCCTTCCCTTCAGCGAATGTGTTAAGCATCAACATGACAGCAGCTGCATTGTTGTTCACGACCGTGGCAGCTTCAGCGCCTGTTATGGCGCAAAGCAATTTCTCAACTCGCAAGTCGCGGAAGCTTCTTTCACCACTTATCTCATCAACCTCAAGCGCACATGCGTGCCTTGAGACCTCAACAATTCGCTTTATCGCATCCTCACAAAGCAGTGATCTGCCCAAGCCAGTGTGCACTATTATGCCAGTTGCGTTTATGACCCTCGGCATCATCGGCATCAAATCAAAGCGCAACAGATTCTTTGCATGCTCAACAATGTCCTCAAGAGATGGTGCCGACTTAACTTCACCTTTCTTTATTCGTTCCCTGTAGCTCTCAATTGAGCGCCTTACAGCCTCCACGACGAGCTTTCTTGGTGCTCGTTCATACAGTGGCTTACAGCTCTCGCTGTTTATGACTTCGTTCACTGAGGGCAAATTGCGCAATAGAGTTTGCATGTCAATCATGTCGTGCTCACCTCGTAGCTACATCCGTGAGCTTTCGTTTGGCTTTAGCTTATGGCATCTTTTTACATGAAGGCTTGAGTGTATAGCGAGGCTTTTGAGAGCCTCGTCTAATTCACATGATACCACTGATGATAGCGGGGTGATTGTGATGAAGGCGCTCAAAAGTGCTTTGGTTAGTGTAGCGTTTCTTTCGTTCGTTTCTTCCACCTCATATTCGCAAGGTGGTAATTTGTTCCCGTTCGTCTTACCTTGGGATGATTCATCACCAAGTGTAGCGAACATAAGTGGATGGCTTCACAAGCCTGCTGGCGCTTTTGGGCATGTGAGGATTGGCGATGATGGGCATCTATATGTTGGAAAGCAACGCATTCGTTTCTTTGGTGTCAACCTTTGCTTTGGTGCGTGCTTCCCAAGGAAGGAAGATGCAGAAAAGATCGCAGCTCGCATGGCTAAGTTTGGAATCAATGTTGTGCGCTTCCACCACATGGACATGCAGCAATTCCCAAATGGCATAAGGCTTCGTGGCGTCCCACATACAAGGGAACTTGATCCAGAGGCGCTTGACCGCTTGGACTACCTCGTTGCGCAGTTGAAGCGAAACGGGATTTATGTCAACTTCAACTTGCTTGTCTCAAGACCTTTCGTTACAGCTGATGGGTTGCCGAAGGAGATTGAAGAGCTTAGCTGGAAACAACGTCATGTCGTTGGCTTCTTTTATGAGCCGATCATTGAGTTGCAGAAAGAGTATGCGCGCAAGTTATTGACACATCGTAACACCTACACTGGCTTGACTTACACCGAAGACCCAGTGGTTGCATTCGTTGAAATCAATAACGAGAACGGGCTTGTGCATGCATGGCTTGGTGGAACCGTTGATAGGCTACCAAAGGTTTTTGTTGAGGATTTGCAAAGGCAATGGAATGAGTGGCTCAGGAGGCGTTATAAAAGCACTGATGAGTTAAGGAAGGCGTGGGGTGCGAAGAGAGAGCCACTCGGAAAAGAGATGCTTGTAAACGCAGATTTCGCTGACGGGTTAAAGGGATGGAATGTTGAGAGGCATTCTGGCGCTGAAGCATTAGCTGAGGTTGTCACAGATGATGTTCCGATTGCTCCCGATGCACCGAAGAGAGCCCTCAAAATCACTGTCACCAAGCTCGGAGCGGAATCTTGGCATGTGCAGTTCAATCAGCCAAAGCTGAGCGTGGAGGCTGAAAGACCTTACACGCTCACATTCTTCGCCAAGTCTGATAAGCCTCGCCAAATAAGCGTTGGCATTAAGCAAGCCCATGAGCCTTGGGCTGACTTGGGCTTTAGGACGCTCATCAACCTAACTGGGAAGTGGCAGCAGTTTCGCTTTACATTCATGCTCACTCAAAGCGATGATAATGCACGCTTGGACTTCAGCCAGCTCGGTCAAGATGTTGGCACTTACTGGTTTGCTGGCATATCGCTTCGCCCTGGTGGTGTTGTCGGTTTGAGCGATGATGAGAGCATTGAAAAGGGGACGGTGCAAATCTTTTATCGTAATCGCCTCGGCGAACGAACAGCTAATGCACAGCGCGATTTCATCCGCTTCCTTTGGGAAACAGAAGACAGATACTGGCAGACGATGTATCGCTACATCAAGGACGAGTTAAAGGCAAGAGCGCTCGTCATCGGCACAATCGTTGGTTGTAGCACGCCAAACATGATGGCAAAGCTTGACTGCGTTGACACGCATTCGTATTGGCAGCATCCGATATTCCCAAAGCGCCCTTGGGACGCTGAGGATTGGATTGTTCCTAACAGGACAATGGTTAACGAAAGGGGTGGCACATTGCCCGGTCTTGCGATGAGGCGTGTTTTAGGTAAGCCACATTGCGTGACTGAATACAATCACTCCGCACCAAACACTTACTCAAGCGAATGCGCATTGCTTCTGGCTGCCTACGGAGCACTTCAAGATTGGGATGCCATCTACATCTTCAGTTACTCACACAGGCGTGATGCATGGGACTTACAGCGCATCCCAAACTTCTTTGACATTGACCAACACCCAACAAAGATGGTCACGCTCATTCCATCAGTTGCTATGTTCGTGCGCGGTGATGTGCGTCCTGCAAGACAACAGGTTGTGGTTGGGCTTGATATCAATCGTGAATTAGATGAGTTGCGTCGCACAAGCGCATGGAACCTTGTCCATGCGGGTCATTTAGGAGTCATACCACAAACAGCGCTTGTCCATCGCATAGCAATCGCAACTGAAGGGATGAAGATACCTAAGGGAGCGCTTAGCCCAAAGGATGTCAAGCTTGATGACGATAAGTTTGTCTCCGACACTGGCGAGCTCATCTGGGACTTGAGCCAGAAGGGGAAGGGTGTAGTCGTCGTCAATACAGCAAGGAGCAAGGCAGTCATTGGTTTTGGTGGTGGCAGGAGATTTGACTTAAGTGGCGTCGTCATTGAACCATCACAAACAATTCAAGATGGGTGGTGCACGATAACGCTTACAGCAATTGAAGGTGAATTTGAGGAGCACACAAAGAACTTGCGTGCCCTCATAACTGCAACGGGCTATGCTGAGAACACCGACATAGGTTGGAAGGAAGTCCCCGGCTATCCACCAAAATCAAGTTGCGGTCGCAACTGGGGCAAGCCACCATCCTTGGTGGAAGGCATCGGTGCAACTATAACCTTGCCTTTACAGGCAAAACGAGTTCGGGCATGGGCGCTGGATGAGCGAGGACAGAGAAAAGCACAAATCACAGTCACTGCCGATGCCTCCGGTAGAGCTGTCATACGCATCGGTCCGCAATGGCAAACGCTTTGGTATGAAGTGGCGACACAGTGATGTTTGGGTTTGAACGAGTTGTCAAATGCTTTTGTAACGGCGGGATAGATGAGGTGACAGCTTATGAAAGGCGTCAAGAGACGGACACCGTTAGACGGTAAGACTTGGTTGCGTTACTCCATCAGCGTTTGGGACGACATTGAAAAAAGCGCCGAAGAAAGAAATTTACGCCATCCTGCTATGTATCCTTGCGCCCTTGTGGAACGGTTGATGGATTGTTATCTTTGGCACAGAGGTATTGTGTTAGACCCTTTCCTTGGCTCTGGCTCTACTTTATTGGCAGCACTGAAAAAAGGACACAGCGGTGTTGGGATAGAAATCGTGCCCGATTTTGCGCGCATGGCATTTAGGCGCTTGCAGGCGAACTATCCATCTTCGCTTTTTAGCGATGGTCAACAACCCACCATTCGCTTGGTGACGAAGGCAGAGCAATTAAGTTTCTGTGCCGACCGCCAAACTTTAATCGTCGTCCAAGATGATGCCCGCAACTTGCCTGCTTACCTTAAGGACGAGACTATTGACTTCCTTATGACCTCACCACCTTATTGGGTTATCCATCGGCGTCCTCGCACTGCTGATGCGAAGGAATCTCGCCCTTACTCTGACATCCCGCAAGATTTAGGCAACATAGAGCACTATGCAGACTTCCTTAAGGAGCTAAGCAAAATTTTCGCTGCTGCCTTTCACATCCTTAAGAGTGGCGCTTATTGCATCGTAAATGTGATGGACTTACGCTATGGCTCGTGGTTTATCCCCTACCATGTGGACATCCTGAACTTATTGACACAGCAAGGCTTTAGGCTGGAAGACATCATTATCTGGAATCGGGCACGAGAATATAGCAACTTGCGTCCCCTTGGCTACCCTTACAAATTCATCGTCAACAAAGTTCACGAATACTTGCTGGTATTTCAAAAACCAGAACGGCGGTGATGTATGCGGTGTGGAACTACCTGGACGAAGATGTGGCTTACTTTCTCGGGTTGCTGGTGGGCAGGGGCGAAATCTCGGAAACCCAAGACCGCTGGATTGCCGTTATTGACTTCCCGTTCGTTCGCCCTGAATTGGAAGGGTTTGATCGGTTCACCGACTTTTTATCCAGCATCGTTACCACTGTCCTTCCACGCCTAAAAGCCCTATTAGGCGAATGGGTTGATCTC
>JBGOEV010000063.1:0-9993 GCA_041538025.1 Candidatus Thermosaccharophagus gerlachensis
CACGACCTATCGGAATTGGGTCGGCAGCACGCCCAAAATGTGATACAACACCTGTATGGAAACCGAAACGACCCGTTACAAGCGCCGTTCTTGAGGGTAGGCAGGGTGCATCGCTCACATGAACTCTCTCAAATCTAACGCCCTGTGAAGCAACCCAATCAATCGTGGGAGATGTCCGACGGTGATAGCCATAGCAACTAAGATGGTCTGGGCGCAATGTATCAATGTCAATGTAAAGTATCCGCATAGTGCATCCCTCCTTTAAAGTTTGATTCTGTATATGTGGACGTCGTAAGGCTTAAACTCGTCCTCAAAACGACCATTATCTACAGAAATATGCCTATTCTCCCAGAGCACCTCCGCAGAAGTTCTTTTTGGGATGTTTTCAACAGCGAATATAGCCTTCGTGTTTTCATTGCGCATTCCGACGGCGAATATGTATATGGCATTGCCATAAATTTTGACCATTGTATGAACAGGAACGTTTGGGTTTGTTGAAACGACTTTGACGCCATCATGGACTGTTGGGCTGTTTAAAACGGGAGCAAGCTCATGTATTTGTCGGTTTATGCGTGAAACAGCCGAAAGCATTTCCTCATCTTCAAGCAATGCTGCCTCAACGAACTTCGGCTGGAATTGATGGACAAAGTAAATCAAACCCATTGAGCCGTGAATGAGAGCCATCCAGACCTCTGCTCGAACATGATGTGGAGTTGGCTTCTTCTCCAGATTCCTTATCCTCGTGCACTCAATGCAATTCCAGACAATTTTTTCTCCATCTGTTGACTTGTTCCAGTTAACCCAAAAGATGAGCCTTGAGACACCTTTTGCGACATACCAGAGCAAATTCTCGTTGTTTAAGCCAGCTACTGGATAAACATCAAAAGAAACTATATCGCAACCTTTGACATAGGTGAAATAATCGTCAGGGTGTGCACCAACACCGCGCCCTTTCCAAAGGTCATTTGCAACACCCTGTCCTAAGTTCAACAACACAGGTCTGTCTGGATCGTTTGCTTTCATTCTCTTGTAGCGTTCCACAACCTCACTTGGTGGGACAGGACCACCGTAAATTTTCCGACCTGTAGCCTTATCTTCGCCAATGAGTTGAGCATTATCAGGTTCATCTTGCTGCATCCAACCGACAATTATAGGGTCATCGCGGTGCTTCAATCCCACCTCATTTTGGTCACATATTACCTGCATTTTTGCCTCACGAAGCATTTCAAGTTGCTCTTCTGTAGGTCCTTTCCACAAACCGACATAGAGGTTGAAGCCTGCATCCTTGTAGCGCTGTGCATTCTTTGGGTGTTGCAACCAAACTGCGATTGGAAAGTAATCACTGCCCTTTGGAGGACCATACTTCCATCGGAAGTAAGGGTTTAACGGCGCCTGTGTGTTGTTACTGCTTGCCACAATCGCTATAATGCAACCAGCCATTAACGATATCACGCATGTGCAAAAGAACCTCATTTCACTCACCTCCCAAGCTTAGTTGTTGAGCTAAAACAAGAAGAATCTATGCCCAACTTTCCCACAGGAATAATCTATAGCGAGCCACAACCCTGCAGTCAAGTATTCACCTATGAGCAAGCCAATGAAGAACGGACGCCATTTTCTGAATGCGCTTAACCCACCATAGCGCAAAAGAAGGGTCTTAAAAAGCCAGCCGAGCATTATTGAAAACCAAAGTTGAATCATCGGCCAGCTTGGACCCATCGCGTAGCCAATAGGGTGTAGCGGAAACATGGCAAATATTTGGCGCAATCTATACAAAATGACCGTGACGATGAAACCGAGCAGGAATGTGCCTCTACTCAATGGCGTTGGTTCTCGCGGTTGCTCAAAATAAGTGACTGTAAAATCAAGCACCTGTCGTGGGCTGTGCTGTAGGAACCAAGCTCCAGCGCCTTGCATCATTGTGTTCGCCCCACGCCTATAGACAAGGCGCAAAAATGACCATGAGGAGGCAATTAATGAGGCAGTTATTGATAGCCACATCATCTTTGACAGTTGCCTTATCGGCAGTTTCGTCACATGAGCGATCCTGAAGCTGTCCATAAAAAACGGCATTAGGAATGTCCTCAAGTCAAACATGAAAACTTTTTCAACGAATGCCATGACTGTCATATGGCGCTCGCTAAAAGCCCTTGTCCCAACGAGGGCGATAAAAAGGTCAGAGGGGCGAAAAGCTTGAACAAAAAGCAAACCACCTTCGCTGACGAATCTTGTCAATGATATTGCGATTACAAACAAAGTGATCCAACTTAGCAAAGCTATGGAAAATGAAGCCCCGCTTATTGCGCACCATAGCGTAGCCACGAACAATCCAATAATGAAGCCAAAGAACGCATTTTTATAGCCAAGTGGCTCCTCACTGCTATCTCCGAAATTTTTTGGAAAGTTTTTTGAAAAGTTCCAAAACATGTATGCTACTATAGCAAAGAATGCTCCAAGCATTTGCAATCCAGCATGCGCAGGCGTTGCATACCCTGGGAATTTTGGGAAAATGATCCCGAAATATGTGAGAAAAATGGATTGAGCCATGAAAACGAAAAAGAAAAACCAGAGGCTAAAAGCCAAATCGGATGGCAGAAGAAATGTTACACCTATTACGGAAAAATGCACAATAGCAATGAAGGGACCGATTTGGCTGAAGACAAAGCTTGTAAGGTATGGATTTAGCGGGAAGGTGAGGCGAATTTCTGGTATTGACGGAAAATAGAAGTGCAATCCGTTAATGCTATGGATGACGAAAGGTATAAGCGCGCCTAACCAAATCAACCTCTGGCGGAGTAGAAACGAGAAAAATGTTTGAGGTTCGTCAATCCCTTCGGTCATCTCAAGCGGAGGATGCGTTAAAGGGAATGTCAAACGGTCATATTCAAGCCATTGACGACGCAAAATGACACAAAGACAAAACATGGACCAAAAGAAGGAAATTGCCAAAATGCTCCATGCAAAGATTGGAACAATCCATGGTAGAAGTGGTAACGGCATCCCTTTCGGTGTCCCTTCATAGAAGAGGCGAGCAACTTCTCTACCTCCGGGGCGAAGAGCCATCGGTATTAGCTCATATAGGCGTGTCCAAATGGTTGGTTCTGGTGCTTTCCCACCAAGCGCTTTTGAAGCTTCGGCTACATCCCACGGGACAAACCATTGTGGGATATACTGAAAGGTTAGTTCAGCCCAACGGTTCTCTGGACGAGCGTAATACAAAGTCCCTGCAAGCGTTGGAAAAAGATACTCGGTAAAACCAAAGGAAGGTAGACCAGAGCCAGCTAACATCATGCAATAGGCAACTAACAACTCCTTCCTCGTCAAAGCCAGCTTCGGTGATAGAAATTTAATAGCTACATTGGCGAACACAAGGAGGGTGAACAGGTTAAAAACTCCTATCGGCAGATGGCAGGATGAAATCCATGTCCCTTGGACAAGCAAGTCAAAGACGGGAACAAGCCATGAGAGCAATACAGTCCCGGTTAAACCGATGAGGACAGACCTAAGCGTAATTGAGCGCTCCTTGATGTGTTCCACCAAGACTTGTTCCCTTGCTGTCTCCCTCATTACGGGCGATCCACCATGTTACAACGGCTTAAGTTAGCTCTCATAAGTCAACGCGGGCTCTCTTCAAAGGCGCTTTGCGACATAGTAAATTCTTGTGCTCCTACGCGTCGGCGCTTTGAAAGTGTATGCATCAAAAACATGTTCGCATTTAAAGCCAACGTCCGAGAGGTATGCGATTACTTCATCAATAGCATAAGCTCTTTGGTAATGCACTTCTTTGAAACGCAGTATCTTACCCTCTTCAAGTTGAAGTTGGAAATACATGTCCACACGACAAAGCTTGGTCTCACTGTCATACGAGCTTATCCAAAGGTATTTAAGCCTATCATCGCTATCAAGGTTATTTTGGGTGAACAAGTTTGCCTCAAGTGCATATTCGGAGTTCATGTCAAAGATGAAATAACACTTTGGCTTCAAAACATCATATGTTGCTTTAAACGCCTTCTTCAAAGCCTCAGGTTCAATGATGTAGTTGAGGCTATCAAAGAGGCAGACAGCAAGGTCAAACTTCATTGGCAAAAGTAGCTCGCTAATATCTTGGCAGTAGAATTCAAGTTTTAGCTCTGGCTGCATCATCGCCTTACGTATCGCTTCCCTTATCATCGCTTCAGACTTGTCAACACCAACAACCCTATAGCCTCTTTTAGCAAACTCAATTGCAACATTACCTGTGCCACACGCCAGATCAAGAACTGTCTCAAACGAGTGTCCAAGATGTTTTGTTATCTTGTGGATATAATCCACCCAATAAGAGTAAGGCACTTCAGCCATTAACTCATCGTAGTATGGCGCTATCACAGTGAAGGCTTCATTTGCAGTTAACTCCTCAGCCTCCCTCAGCAAGGCGTTTAAAAGTTTCTCCCTTCCCATCCTTTACCCTCCAAAGCCTCTTCAGCTCAAACTTATTTCTTGAAGCGTCTTCTCAACTTGTTTAGCTTTGCGAGTGCTTCCGCAAACCTTCGCGCATCATCAAATTCCTGATAGACCGATGCAAAGCGTATGTATGCGACATCATCAAGCGCAAGCAGCTTATCCATAACCCTTCTACCAACTTCTTTTGATGTTACCTCCCTAACGCCTTTCCTTCTGAACTCCTCTTCAATCTCCGCAGCTGCCTGCCGTATCGCCTCATATGGGATAGGGCGTTTCTCGCATGCTTTCATCATGCCCATCTCAACTTTACCTCTGTCAAACAATTCCCTTCTTCCATCCTTCTTGATCACTATCAACGGTTCAAGCGCTACACGCTCATATGTTGTGAAGCGATGCTTACACTTTGAGCATTGCCTCCTGCGCCTCACTACTTGTCCTTGCTCTGTCAAGCGAGTATCGGTTACCCTTGTCCCACTACCACACAGCGGACACTTCATGCTATCACCCGTTGCTTGAAACTTTTATGCCTTCGCGTCACTTAACATGATAGCACTGTATATCAATTGCAATACATCCAAACGGTTCCACTGTCATTCGCTATGTGACATAATTTAGAAATGTAAAGCCTGCGTTAAAAGTGCTGCATCAGTGAAGTGGTAGTAAAGCCTGATTGAATAAGGAGGGTGAGGAGAGATGGTGAACATACCAGCGGTAGTGGCGTTTGCGAGTGTGTTTGTATTGGGCATATGTTTCTCAGTCATCGGGAGTGTTAAGTTGAAGCTTGCTGAAGTGCTCCAGATTGATGATGCGAAAGTTGGTGGACTCATATCGGCGCTCATGTTTTGTAGCCTCATTGCAGTGCTTGTCATCGGACCTGCTATGGACAAAGTCGGTTACATGGTTATTGCTACCTTGGGTTTCTTTCTTGCGGGTATCTGTATTTGGATGCTCGCAGGAGCTAAAAATTACCCCTCTGCTTTCATTGCATGCCTCTTGCTTGGCATAGGTGCAATGTGCGTTAACACAGCTGGCAATGTCCTTGGTCCCACCGTTCTATTTGGTGGTGAGAACCCAGCTGCAGCATCCAACCTGCTTAATGTCTTTTTCGGCATAGGGGCTTTCATAACACCTTTGATAGCTGCTGCTTTGCTTGGGCGCATAGGATATTCAAAAACTGTTGCTGTCATAGGCGCTATATGCTTTGCACCAATAATTCTTGCGCTGATAAGTTCCTATCCACCAGCACCGCCTGGCTTCAATGTAGTCAGGTCAATCAGTTTGATAGGTGAGCCTGGTGTGTTACTTGGTGGCATTTGCCTTCTGTTCTACATCGGGCTTGAAGCATCAATGGGTGGCTTCATCACGACATACCTTAAAAGCCATGAGCTAAGTGATGAACGCGCTAACACAGTCCTTTCGGGTTTCTGGATCTGCCTAATGATAGCTCGTCTCATAGCAGCTTTCGTTCTACTTGGTGTCCCAGAAGCACAAAGGGGAGTTGCAATTGTGCTTCTCAGCATAATCGCAGCCATAGCACTTGGTATAATGATTGGTGCACGCACACCTGCTCATGGAGTGATCGGAACATTGTTAGCGGGACTTTCATTTGGTCCGATGTTCCCAACACTTGTTGGTGTCACATTCACAAAGACAGCTGCTATAAAGCAAGGTATAACGGGGAGTGTATTTGGATGGATATTCGCCATAGGCTTGCTCGGCGGAATCATCATACCTGCGCTTGTTGGAAGATATTCAGCGAAGCTATCAATAAGACAAAGCATCTCTATACTTCTGATTGTTGCGATTTTGCTCCTCGTGTTCGCATCCGCACTTCAGTGGGCAGTGCCGATAACAGAAGTGTCAACGATGATTGTTGAGTGAGGTATATACTCAACGATGAATGAATTTGTGAAGCTTTGAAAGAAGCTCGTGTAAGAGCGGTTCTATTTGCATCCTTAAAGCTTCGTTAGCGTATCCAACCCAAGAGACATTCACGCGTATGTCAAGCGGTGCATTAAGCTGTCTACCATTTTCATCCGTTATGATGACACCAGCTTCCCTTGCAATCAACTCAGTGCACAGGTCATATGGATGAGCGCATAGCGGTGCTGAATCACCTCTTAACCCGAGCGCTTCAAAAATGATTGGACGCAAGTCAGCATTGAAACGATCATGCCCAACCATAAGCTCGTAAAGCTGTCCGCCTGTTGATATGTATTGGTCATCAAAGGCAAGTGGTATACGAGATTCACCAAGTAACCTTCTGAGCAGTTCCTCCTCAATCTGCGATAACAACCCTTTGCCCACGGGGAAAAACTTGCTCAACATCGCAAAGCCGTGCTGAAGCGTAGACGCCTTGCTTGGCTGGAGTGCAAAAGGTTTTGCTTCGCCAGTTAGCAAGTTATGTCTCTCAGCATATGCACCTTCACCTTTCACTGCCCAGAGCACGTCCGAAAGAAATTGCTTAGTGGTTGGTATCTCAGTTTGCATTGCTATCAAGATGTCACTCAGAGATGTGCGTTCACCAAAGTTTGGTGCAATGCCAGAAAGCACCCACGCACTGCGTTTGTCATACATAAGTTCACGACTACCATCAATTGGGTCAACGACCAATATGAATTGAGCATCTCCAACGCTACAACCTTTGGGGAAGACCATCCAACCGTTTCCCGGTATCCCCTCGGCGACGAGCGCAAACGGTATTTCACGAGACCAACGCTCACAAAACTCAAAGAGCAACTCCTTTGATAGCGCATCAACACCAAATTCAACATCGCCATCTGTAATGGTTGGGTGCGTAAGGAATTCACTTGAGAGCTCGTTGCGTTTCCTTGTGATGTGCTCTCGCAAAGTTGAGTGAAGTTCCCAAAGCTTTTGAATGAAGTATCTTGGAGGGCGTGGCAAAGCTATCATAGCTTAACCCTCCTATGACCAAATTGGAAAGCACCCATTGATGTGCCCATGAAGATGGTTGGCTTCATACCAGAGAGCCTGTGATACTCATCTGCTATCCACTCAACAGTTGCCAGAGAGTCATCTCTAATCAAGAGGACTACAGTCCCACCACAACCACCGCCAGTTATCTTCGCACCGTAAATTCCACGCTCAACACCACATTGTCTTGCGAGCTTCACAATCAAATCCGTTTCCTTGCATCCAAGACCTGCACGCTTGCTATAACTCCAGTGAGAAGCATACATCAACTTGCCTGCCATTACAAGGTATCGCTCATCGCCACTCCTGTTTGCTTTTTCAAGTAACTTTATGAAGCGTTGAACACGTTCATTCTCGTATATTGGGTGCTCAGTGCACCCGCGCACTGAATAGGTTTCGTTTGGTTCAACCTCCGTCACATCATCAATACTTCCATATTCCCTTAGGAACTCATAGCCCCGTATCTTTGAAGGGAGCAAGTTGCGATATTTCTTCACATACTCCTTTGTGCTCACATTGCATAGATAACCACCGTAATCCATCATGCTAACCTTCCTGATAATTTTGAAGCCCATGAAAGCGCCCACTCTTGTGCGCCTGTATCTCCTTCCACCAACAGCGTGTTTAACTTTTGAATCAACACCTACGATCATACATCCTTTTGGTATCTCGTGCATGCCAAGCACATCATGCGGTTGGCACTTTATAGCGATTAGTTTGCCCTCCTCACAGAGTGCGCTTGTAACTTGATCCATAATGCCACATGGTGCACCAACAACATAGTTCTCCGCCATCTGGCAAAGCCTCGCAAGCTTCAATCCGTCAAGGTTTAGTTCAAGGATGACGTTCAACGCCATCATGGCGCTCACTTCAATGGCTGCGGAAGATGAAACACCAGCACCCATTGGAACTTTGCTATGTATGAAGATGTTGAAACCAAGTGGGAGCGACTTTATCACACCTTCACGGAGCAGCACCAAGAGCACACCAATTGGGTAAGCAACCCACGATGTCTTTGGCTCGCGCTTTAGAAGCTCACGAGCTTGATCGTAAGGTATCCAACCTCTCGCGTCGCAAAGTGCATCTAAAGGCAGTTCAAATATTGGCTGCATGCCCTCTCGCTCAATACCGTAACTCCAAACCTTCACACTCCTCATACTGCGAAGTTGGATTGCTGTCATGCAAGCTTCAGCTATATTGCCTTCAAGGACAACAGAACCACTGTAATCTGCAACACCACCCATCACATCAATCCTTCCGGGCGCCCTCGTCACAACCACATCTCCCAAACCATCAAAGAACGATTTAGCCTCACCACGAATGAGTGCTTCAAACTCCTCTACATCATGCAATGCACACACCCCCTCTCTATGTGGCATTGCAGTGCGCTACGGGCATCATGTGAGAAATTGCAAAAGCGCACCTTTGCATAAGCAACCTTAGCTGCTAACCTCTTTCCCTCCAAACATTTTAATCTCATTCCGTGCTCAGCTCATTCATTTCTACATGCCAAGCTATTGCAGGAGTAAGCTTCAGGCAAGGTCTCTTGCTTACCCAGACTGCTTTAAATCAACTCAGCGCTTCAACTCCAACTTCCATCCTCTCAGCATAGGGCTTGACTAAAGCAACCTCAGATCAAAAGTTTTTTGCACATCCACGAAAGCCCTCGCTTCATGGCTATCGCACTTTGGCAGGCTCATGCGTTACTGCCTCCCAATTGACAGCGAAACTTTCTGTGCTATCATGGTCTAACAGAGCAGATGGCGCCAGTTAACTGTATAACTCATACTGCGTGATGCTAATATGCCCAACTTATCGGGATCAGTTATTGTTGCGAACTGAAGTGGGGAACACTTATTGGAGCAATTCCTTCCCTCCGTGCCGGCGTCCATGTGGGAAAATGACGAAGTGATTGTCATAGATGACAGGAGCCACGGTGACATTATAGTGTTCTTGCGGGAGTAGTTCCGTCAGTTCAGGTGCTCGCGTTTCTGAGAAACCTTGGTGCCTCGCAATCCTATACAACAATGCCGAATTGCTTGAGAAACCGCTCAAAGGGGGTGGAGAAAATGAAGTGGTGGTCTTTTTTCGTTTTGCTATCCTTTGCATCTGTTGCGGGCGCATGGCATGGTCGGCTGGCTTGTGATGGTGGAGGCTACTGGAGAACTCGTGCTGTCGTCATTGTGGAAAATCCTTCCGATAAGCCTCAAATTGGCGCCCCAGTCACAATCAGAGTCGGCAAATCTTTACCCGACCTTCCTTTCACCAACAAAGAAGCGAAAGCGATTAGGGTTTGCGACGAGCGAGGGCGCGAACTTAAGTTTGATTTGCGGACGCCACAAGGTGATATTCGTCGCACTGGCTATTTGCGAGCAGGTGATTTGCTTTCCTTCCTCGCTGAAGTTCCCGCTAAGGGTATTGCCCGATACTTCGTGTATGCTGACAACCCCAAAGCGTGGGTAGTCCCCGATTACTTGAGGACAAGTTTGACCAATGGCAGTTTTGAATCCGGCGATAAAGACCCGACGGACTGGGAACGAGTTGGGGAAGACGCCCAACATCGCTTGTTTTGGGTTGAAGGTGTCGCCCGGACAGGAAAACGGTCGGTGCAAACGGTTG
>JBGOEV010000064.1:0-9772 GCA_041538025.1 Candidatus Thermosaccharophagus gerlachensis
TACTTCAGCGTTTACCCTTGGGACTTTGATTTGCCCGGTGCTGCGAAGGCGGGGCGAATTTACCAACTTGCTGATGCCATCAAGCATTACCACAAGCTGGGCATGGTAAGTTACACGGCAGAGTCATCTTGCAACTGGGGACCAAACGGGTTGGGCTACTGGATGGCAGCAAAACTGATGTGGAACCCTAAGCTTGACCCGAATGAGTTGGTGAGCGATTTTTGTGAGAAGGCGTTCAAGCGCGCTGCCAAACCGATGAGGCGTCTTTACGAGCGCTGGGGGAAGGGCGAGCGATTCTCCGCACGCAACTTAAAGCTGGCACTGTTGGACTTGCAAGAAGCCTATAGGCAAGAGAGCGATCCGCAAGTTCAGCGTCGGCTCAATAGAGTTGCAATGTATCTACACTGGTTGAGGCTTTGGTTAGACTATGACCGCAGTGCCCGTTGGAATGAGTGGGGTAGAATAGTAACAGCACCACCTGAAGAGATTTTGAAGAATGCCCGTGAGGTCATTGTCTTTTCTCGTCGCATTATGGATACAGGTCTTATCCACACTTTCCCGATGTTGTTCACCGAATGGTTTAACCACAGGTTCGCAGCATTGAAAAGGTTAGAGGGTGTGGACTTCAAACAAGTGGAAGCATGGAAGAAGGAGCGGACAGATATACCGACGGATGATGAGGTGCAACAATTCTTTGCTGACGACTTGAAAAGGTTTTCTGATTTAGTGGCGGTGGAGATACTCGGGCGCCAGTTTAGTGGTCGGCTTGTGCCCATCTCTCAAAGGCTACCGCAGGCAGTGAAGGCGTGGAGTAATGTAAAGCGCTCTCCATTGTTTGTTGAAAGCGGTGTGCACTACTTCTTCGGACGCAAAGGAGAGGAATTGGAACTTACATACACCCCATTTGATCCCGGGCATACTGTTGATTGCCGTTGGACTTTAAAGCGGGTGGACCGACAAGAACAAGTGATAGCGCAAGGAGAGGTGAAGGCGGAAAGAGGGAAGCCTGCCACTATCAAGCTGAGCATCCCAACGGATGGTATTTACGCTTTTGACCCCGGCACGGGTTACTGGAAAGCAGCACAAATTGGATTTGATGAGCGTCCCCTTTCAGTTTGGTGCGGTCGTTATGATGAGCCTGGGAAGCCAAGACAAATACCACTACGGTTATGGTTGCCGAGGGGCGAGCCACTTTACTTCTTTGTTCCAAAAGGCACAAAGCACTTTGTTATTGGCATTGTAAGCGGTGGTAACCCATACACAACTTTGGTTGTTGAGACAGCCGATGGAGAAACAGTCGTTAAAGAGAAGGTTGTTTCAGGTGACCAGATTTCGGTCATTGTTGATGAAGATGTGCGCCAGTATGGGGCAATCTCGGAGATGGCGAAGTGGGCAATCTTACCTGCGCATGAAAAATCCGTGAATGTTCCGAAGGGCAAGGATGGACAGATTTGGCGACTGCGGTTGAACAGCTTGCGTTGCGTCGTTGAGCTTTACGATATCCCACCTTACTTGGCACGCCACCCCGCTGAATTGCTTGTGCCTGAAGATGCCTTGTGATCAATCGTTTGAGCGCGTTACCGAAGATAAAATGTCATAGTGATGCGAAGCGTCGTTTAGTTAAAAGCTCACATTCACTGCTTGCCCACTCGCTACTGCTTTATATGCTGCTTCGGTGACTGCGATGACCTTCATTGCTTCTTCAGGTGGGCTTTCATTCTCTGCCCTCCCGAGCACTACATCAATGAAATGGCGGTCTGGATTGGATGATGGTGGCATCTCCGATTGCTCAACCGTTCTCCACTCTACACTCCAAGGTTTATCTGGATGTTGTTTGCCTATCATAACCTTTTCGTGTTCAAGGCGGATCATGCCATCGTCGCCGATGAATGTGTAGTGCTCAAGGTAATCAATCGCATTTCCTACAGCTACCACTGATGCTAAAGCGCTGTTCTCAAACTTTATGCCGACTACACCGTTGATCTCAACAGGTGCTCCATCGTTGCTCATTGTTGCAGTCACTTGAACTGGATTTGATGGAGTGCTCCAAAGCACGATATCAAATATGTGGCTCCCTGAATCTATGAGGAAGCCACCACCACTTATCTTTGGATCTTGTCGCCATGTCCCTGCGGTCCTACGCTGCCAATTCTCACTTACGAAGGCTTCAACAAATTTTAGTGTCCCCAAGTTGCCCTTCATGATTTGTTCCCTTATGAAGCGGAAGTGAGACATGAAGCGCCTTTGGTAGCTGACAACTACAACCTTCCCATGTTGGTGCATCGCATTGATGACTCTCTTCGCCTCACTGGTTTTGACTACTATTGGCTTTTCGGTCAGCACATGAAGGTTATGCTCAAGCGCTGTCAGAATCTGCTCACAGTGAAATGAATGAGGTGAGAGGATGAGAACAGCATCCATGTCAACGCGCTCAAGCATCTCATGCCAATCGGCGAAAACAGTCTCACCCTCCTTAACGGTTAGCCCGCATTCTTCCGCCATGCGTTTTGCAGCATCTATGTTTGGGTCAGCGAAGGCGACCACTTTTGCTTCGCTGACACTTCTGAGGTTGTATAAGTGCGTTTTTGCTATGACACCACAACCTATGAAGCCAAGCTTAATCTCAAGCGCCATCCCACTTCCACCGTATTTGCAATCTTTCGCATTATATCAATCCTATGGCTTTAAGGTTTTCAAGGCAGCGGCGAACACATTCAAGTGGTGCATACGCATAACTTTCTTGTTCAACGATGAACCATTCCGTCCCGCCAACTGTATCACACAACTCAAACATTTCCTTCCAATTAATTTCACCTTCGCCGACGATGGCATTTGGGTTTGTTGATGAGAACTCTTTAACATGGATTGATTTAGCTCTCCCTGGGTAGCGCTTAATTACCTCAAGCAGTTCGTCTGCTCTTGCCCCACCATGCATTGCGTTACCAGTGTCAAGCTGCATGACTACATCTTGCTTTGTTGCGCTGAAAAGTATATCCCACGGCAGTTCACCATCTATGCGTTGGAACTCAATTGCGTGATTATGGTATCCAACGAACATGCCCTCGGGCTTAACCTTTTCCGAGATTTCGTTGAAGCAGTCAGCGAGTCTGCGCCAATCGTCTTTTGTTCGCCTCCATTCTTCACTTACAGCTGGCACTATGAGGTATTTGTTTCCGAGTATGTGATTGAACTCAATCGTTTTTTGAAGCTCATCACCAAGCAATGTTTCAAGCGGTATGTGAGTGCCTGCTACTTGCAACCCAAGGTCGTCAAGCATGTTACGCAACTCCTTTGCGTTGCGACCGTGGTAGCCAGCAAACTCAACTGCCATGTAGCCCATTTGAGCTACTGCCTTTAATGTTGCCTCAAGATCTTTGGCACAATCTTCACGAACTGAATAAAGTTGGAGCGCCACCTTTCGCTTCATCCCACTGTCACCTCCTCGCCCACAAACACAAAATTGTGTTTGAACTGCGTTTGAGCTATCGCTTTAAATGATAGCACAAGATGGCACAAGTTATTTTATCCCCCTACTGCGCTAAAAAAGAAAAATGGTGCCGAGGGCGGGAGTCGAACCCGCACGGGCGTCGAGCCCAGGGGATTTTGAGTCCCCCGCGTCTGCCAGTTCCGCCACCTCGGCATGCTTCCAAATGCGTATTATATGGCATTTGTCTACCACTGTAAACACCATGCGAGGTGCGTCACATGAGTGAACTTCCGCATCACATAAAACTTTTGAGAGTGATGAAGAAGAGGGAGCGCATTAGAAGGCGTGTTTGGTGGTTGCTCGAAACCCACGGTGTAGCTACATTCCCATTTCCTGTTTTTGGGCGAGTGCCAAATTTCATCGGGGCAAAAGAAGCTGCAACAATCCTCTCTCAAACAGAAGAGTTCAAATCGGCAGTTTGCGTCTATTGCACACTTGACCATCCGCTTCTGCATGTGCGCAAATTAGTCTTACAGCACAAGAAGAAGCTTGCGACTGCGCTTCCCAAGCTGAGAGGGCTGATTGAGATTAATGAACACAGGCATATTGAAAGCGCTGCATCTGTTGATGGCTTTGAGCGATATGGCAAACCGCTTCAAACAATAGTTGATCTCTTCATTGTTGGTAGCGTTGCTGTTGATAGGTTTGGCAATCGCTTGGGTGTTGGGAAAGGGTTCACAGACTTAGAATGGATGTGCCTTTACGAGAATGGGCTTTTGCGCGCAAACTGCAAAGTGGTCACACTGGTTCATCCACTTCAAATCGTTGAGGACTTGAAACAATACGCACTTGAGAGTGATCTGAAGGTAGATATGATCGTAACGCCCGACGAGGTGATCAAGGTAAACGGGCAGCCAAGACGATGTGGCGGGCTTTCTAAATCGGTTTCACTTTGATAGGTGATGGGTAAACTGTTCGTGACAGCGAAACAAGGCTGTCAAATGCAGTGTGAACAAACGAAGGTGAAAGAACGATGTATTGTAACAGGTGCGGACAGCTTGTTCCAAGGGGTAGCAAGTTTTGTAGGAACTGCGGTATGAGGCTTGATGTGCCGGGTGCTGCAACCATACTCCCAGACGATTTTTATATGGCACAGCCACAGCAGGAGACTCAGAAGGCAAAGGAAATATTCAACCAAGCTCTCGAAGCGTTTGAGAATGGGGATTTAAACAAGGCTATCTCTCTTTGCAAGGAAGCCGTCAAACACGACCCAAATTATGCTCCCATCCATTCCGTCCTTGGAATGCTTTACGAAAGAATAGGTGACAAAAAGGCAGCGTATGCCGAATACGAGATAGCGCTTCGGCTCAACCCTAACGGGGCTGCTGATAGGGATGCATTGAAACGCTTACGTAAAGAACTTGGACTGCCAAACGGTGAGCCAACACAACATGCTGCACCTATGCATATACGCTCTTTACCGCTTATTGCTGTCACTACATTCGCTATAGCGCTCATGTTCTTCGTGCGCGCTGTTCACAAGCCAAAGCCATCGGAGATCAAAATGAGCACATCTTCAATTCCGACATCAATTCATTCATCCACTGAACAACAGCCAAACATTCAGCAAATGCAACAGGTTCAGCGCATCCTCGTTGATGCAATCAACGCAAAACAAAGGGGCGATTACAATGAAGCCCTCAAACTGCTCTATCAAGCTCAAAGCCTATCTCCAAATGATCAACGAATACGCAAACTCATAAACGAGGTTGAAAGCGAGAGGGTAAGGTTAGCTATAGCTCAAGGCTCACAAGCTCAACCTGTTCAACCTACTCAACCTCCATCCACACGAAGGCAAATTGGTTCATCACTGCCAGTCCTTCCGCCACCAAGCTTGCAAGAGGTGGGCAGTGAACAGCGGGCAGGTCAACATAGGGAACAACAGCCATCACAGCATGCGCGCACGTATGCGCAACCACCTCAATCAACTCAACCAACTCAACCAACTCAGCAACCACAGCTATGGCAACAACAGCAACAACAGCCACAGCTGTTCGTAATGCCACAACCTACGCAACCATTCTACTATCAGCCACTATACTCGGTGCGTCCTCCTACAATGCCTCAACCACAGCAGCAACAGTTTGTGCAACAACCACCGCAACCACAACAAGGTAGCGAAGTTGGTGGCGGAAGAATAGTTGTGCGGGTTGGGGGAAGGAAAGAAGATACACAGCGTGAAGGTATGCAGCAACCGCTCAAAGAAGAAAAACGCCAAGAGCCACAACAGATTGCAGCAAGCCCACAGTTAAGTGTTGATGATTTGGAGAGACAGGCGATTGAAATGCATTACGCTGGCAAGCTTGACTCAGCTATCTCACTTTACCTTCGAGCGCTTGAGCTAAACAAGGACATAGCGAGGGAAGGCAGGTTAAGACAAAACCTCGCAGATGCATACAGACAAAGTAACAGGTTGAGAGAAGCAGCGCGTGAATATAGGCGAGCCATTGAGGCTTACCAAAGACAACTCAAGCAAGGCGTCGGTGATCAAACTGAGATAGAGATTGCCATAAGGGCGTGCAAACAAGGTTTAGAGTTGTGCAAGTAAGGTGAGTTTAAGCATGCTACTCACCACCTCACTTAAGCCCTGCGTTAGGTGGCTCTCGCTCACACTCATTGTGTTTTTATCTTCGCTTGGTGTAGGTGAGCCGAAAGAACCCCTTAGACCAACCTCTTTGTTGCTCTTGCAACCGCGCACAGCACCAGCTGATGGTGAGGCTCAAAATGCGTTCGTTGAGGCTTTAAAGGAAGCGCTCAAAGCAAAACTGAAGTGTGAGGTCGTTTCATTCACACCGACGCTTCCCGGGATACAATTGGCTTTGCGCGAAGGAAGGATAACACATCGCGAGGTTTCCTTACCTCATGTCTTCAACAACTTCCGCTCTTTGCTCAAGTGCTTGGGCATGAAGGTCGGTATGTGGGTGCGTGTTGCAAGTGTTGAAGCTTCCAAGAAGCCAGCTATAAATCGCATAACAGCAATTGAGCTTGCCATCGTTCCAGTGGTTGGTAATGCGTTTTCGGAGTTGATTGATGTTGAGAAGGCAAGGGCAGAGGAAGCTGCATCAGTTGAAGAGGGCAAAGGGGCAAAACAACGCAAACCGAAGGTTGAGAGCATACCTCATGGGCAACTCTTCATCAACACGGTTTTGCGTCGCTTGAAAACTACATTGATTGCTTTGTCATCCGATTACGAAGAGCCAACTGCTCTTGGTGAAGATGAGCTTGCTGGTTTAATCGCCGAGGCAAAGGGGCTATCAAAATCGGGCAAGCTTGAGGAGGCTGCAGCAATACTTCGTAAGTTGGCAATGGCAAACCCCGGTGTCTCCTCAATCTACATTGAACTTGGTGATGTGTATGAGCGTATGAAACGCTTCACGGACGCCCTTCTTGAGTATGAGCGTGCGACAAGGGTTGATGCAAAAAATATTGAAGCATGGTATAGGCTTGCAAGGCTCAATTATGAACTTGGAAGGATTGAAGATGCGTGGAGAGCTGTTAGTGAATTGCTCAATCTATCACAGAACAACGCAAACCATTTCTTGCTCGCTGCGCGTGTGGCTCGTCAGAGAGCATCTCGCATCGCTAAAGTGGCAGGTATACGTATGGCGACAGAGATGCGAAATATTGCGAAGCACTACTACAAGATGGCGCTTGACCTTGAATATAGCGAGGACATAGCTGTTGAAGCAGCTCAATGTGTTTTGGAGATGGGAGGCGCTAATGCGAAGAAAAATGCAGTTGAGTTACTTCAGTCTTTTTTGAGCAAGGCAGACCAAGATAAGCCACCGTTGAAAGCACTCAGCATGTGTTTAATGTTGCTCATACAAATGAGGCAGCTTGATGAAGCATACGGCATTTTCAAACAGGTGATGAAGGACGAGCCAAAGAAAGAGTGGTTGCGTCAGATACCGTATGAGCTTCTGGGCGAGATACTTGATGCACGCTGGGCACAGGTCTATGGGCAGGTAGCTTCGTTGCTTGAGAACTTTTGGAAGGGGCTTATATCGCGTGAGGATGCATATGAAGAGCTTTCGTGGCTCTCTTCCGATGCGGAAAAAATCGCAGCTATGGCGCGAGAACTTGAGCCACCTCAGCGTTTGAAGCAGGTGCATGATAGGAGGTTGTTATGCTACGATTTATTCAGTCAGGCTATCGCTGTAGCGAAACTCTACATTGAAACTGGCGATGCAATCCAGCAACGGCGTGTTTACCTCTTGATGCAAAACGCATACACTGAGTGGAAGGCTCTGAGAAAGATGTAAGCCACCACTGAAGCCTTCGGTGCATCCAAGGTTGCCCTAAACACAACGCACATACGCTCTCCAAAACTGCATTAGCGTCAAAAATACTGGTGCGTCATATTAGCCAACAGCCGATGGTAGACACAAACTCCATGGCGAGAGGTGATATGAGATGCAAAGGAAGGGGGTTGCTCATTGTGTTATGGTATCTGTGTTTGTTGGCTTTTTAGTTGCTGTTGTATGTGCGCAGAAGAGGGGCTTAGATGTGCCTTTCGTTCCATCACCGCCAGAGGTGGTCAAGAAGATGCTTCAAATGGCTCGTGTTGGGAAGAACGATATCGTCTATGACTTAGGGTGTGGTGATGGTCGTATCGTCATTGCAGCAGTTAGAGATTTTGGCGCAAAGAAGGGTGTAGGAGTTGACCTTGATCCACAGCGGATACGTGAAAGCAACGAGAACGCAAGGAAAGCAGGTGTCACTGAGAAAGTTCAATTCATTGAAGGCGACCTTTTCAAGGCGGACATAACTGAAGCAACCGTTGTAACGCTTTACCTGCTCCCAAGTGTCAACCTAAGGCTTCGCCCAAAGCTTTTCCGTGAGCTGAAACCTGGTAGCAGAGTAGTGTCGCACGACTTTGACATGGGTGAATGGGAAGCAGATGAACAGGCGACGGTAGACAGCTATCACACGGTTTACCTATGGACTATACCAGCAGGTGTTGCAGGGACATGGCGTTGGAGTGGTGGTAAGAAGGGTGAACAGCAATTCGTGCTCAAGCTGAATCAGGCATTCCAAAAGGTCTCTGGAACGCTGAGCATAGGTAGTATACAGACACCCATATCGGAAGCTAAGCTTGTAGGGACAAGGTTGAGCTTTGCGGTGTTAAGGCAGGTCGGTGAGAAGCAAGTCAAAGTTGTTTACGATGGGCGTGTCAACGGAGATACGATAACTGGAACTGTAACAATCTCTGGACAACCACAAGCACGGCAGTGGGTGGCGAAAAGAGACAGCGTTGTGATTGAGGGCACATGGCGATGGACGCTCAATGGTAGGACGAACACCATCGTTATTGAAAAGGGTAAGAACGGTTATTTCGCTTCGCTCCTCAACAATGAGCGTCAACCAATTAACGACTTCTATGTCTGGGGTGCAGGTGTCCAATTCACAATTGAGAAGGACGGAAAGCACACATACAACGGTGTGGTTGAGGGCGATCGCATCATCGGAACTGTTGATAGGGTAGGGAAGTGGGTCGCTGAGAGAGTCAAGCGCACTGCAAAACGACGCTAAACATCGGTTGGTGGATTAAGCGAATGAAGAAGACTGTGACAACAGAAATCACGAGAGTGAAGTTATCAGCGTATCGCTTCAATGAAGACCCATTTCCGCCATTACAGCGCCCAAGTGCAAGGCGTGTTTATCCCTACCCGATGCAAGACGATGTCACCGACGAATTAACCGAACGAGAGTTCACTGCCGTCATTTTGGACAACGGTTTGCTGCAGGTCACTGTTTTGCCCGAGTTTGGCGGTCACATCCATTCAGTGCGTGACTTGAAAAACGACCGTGAAGTTTTCTACCGCAACGAGCCACTGAAGTTCGGGTTGATAGCACTGCGTGGTGCATGGTATTCGGGTGGTTTAGAATTCAACTTCCCGCAAGTCGGTCACACCGTCACGACCAATGACCCACTCCCTTGGCACTTGACAGAAAATCCCGACGGCAGTGTCACCCTTTTCGTCGGCACGATTGAGCGGTTGACGAGGATGGCGTGGACGGCGAGCGTGACTCTGCGTCCCAACGATTGGCGATTGCACACCCGCATTTGGCTTTTCAACCGAACGCCTTTTTGGCATCGCATTTACTTTTGGACGAATGTCGCTGTCCCTGCCCGCAACGACTTTCGCTTCCTTTTGCCCTGCACGCAAGTTTTCTCTTGGTGGTGGGGCGCTCGTGGCATCGCCAACTTCCCAATCCAAGACGGAACGGATTTGAGCCGCTACACAACTCACAAGCGACCGACCGACTTGTTTGCGAAAGATT
>JBGOEV010000065.1:0-9743 GCA_041538025.1 Candidatus Thermosaccharophagus gerlachensis
AAGTTGTTTCACCGTCATGTAACACGTGAAACACAGTTTCGCTTCTCACTTGCTTAAGCCCTTTTCAACCTTGATTATAGCCTTCGCCATGTCTTCAATGTCGCTGTCGCTCAGAAACTCGTGTAGCGGCAAGACAATGAGCCTGTTTAAGTAATCTTGAGCTCTTTGGCAAGTTTTCTCGTCATATTGCACCTCACGGCTCGCCCTATCAAATGGAAAACTTGAATTGCCAAATACCTTTTTCCTCTGGAGCGCCTCATGACAAAGGAAAATCGGTTTGCCGATGTAGTGTGCTGAGCATGGGATGCCTTCAGCACGTAATGCTTCCACGAACTGCTCAGCAGTGAATGGCGAACCAGGTTGCACAAGTAGTTGATAGTGCCAGTAAACTGCCTTGCACCCTTCCAAAACCTTTTGTGGCTTAACAAAACGGCACTCGGCAATCATCTGGCTAAGCATTGTCCCCTTACGATGCCGTTCCGAAACTACCCAATCTAAGCGCTTCATTTGCGCTAACGCAACTGCACCAGTGAGTTCGTTCATCCTATAGTTCAAGCCAAGCAAGACATAGTGTCTGTGCGGTTTCATAGCACCCCTCTCCCAGCCTTTATCCATGAAAAGCGCCATCTTTGTTGCAAGGTCTTCATTATCAGTAATGCTTATACCGCCATCGCCAGTTGTTATATGTTTGCTTTGTTGCAAGCTGAAGCAACCGATGTCTCCGATTGTGCCAACTAATTTTCCCTTGTATTCAGCAAGATGCGCTTGGGCACAATCCTCAATCAGTGTTAAGCCATATTTTCTTGCGATGCTTGAAAAGGCGTCCATGTCACACGGATTCCCAGCAAGGTGGACGACTAAGATCGCCTTTGTGCGCGGAGAAATGAGCTTCTCGGCGCTCTCTGGGTCAATGTTTCCAGTCTCTGGGTCAATGTCGGCAAATATTGGTATGCCACCTTCCTTTATGATAGGTGTTACACTGCCAATGTCTGTGATTGGTGCAGTTATGACTTCGTCACCGGGGTCAAGTTGCAATGCACCAATTGCAATGTGAATAGAAGCAGTGCCTGAAGTGGTGGCAACTGCGAACTTAACGCCGTGCCTTTCAGCGAACGCTTTCTCAAAAGCCTCCACCTTTTTCCCACCCCACCTGAAAAGCCATGCACTTTCAATGACATCCTTCAACTCTTTCAACTCTTCATCGCCAACCTTGCGTTCCCTTGGGAAAGGCGTTTTACGCACGGGCTCGCCACCATGAATAGCTAACCGCTCACTCATCAAAATCACCTCCGTTTTTGAATTTTTGCCGAAAATTATTGCTTTTTCTGCATTTCGCCAACTATAGCTACACATTCTGCCGGCGCAATCATGGATGCATCAATTGAGGTGGCATGAGGGACAATATCAAACCTTGCTGAGATAGCTTCTCCCGGGTCAAGGATAATGTTTCGCCCAAGCGAAATAGTCGTCCGCGTCACGCCACTTCGGAAGCCAGCAAAACTTTCACCCCAACGATACTGGCAATAAAGCAAAAGCACCCCAAAGCCGCTCCCATCGGAGTATGAGATATCCCTGAAGTCTGCATGGAGGAACTGTGGTGGACGGCGCTCAGCTTCAACAATTATAGTGCCATTTTGCCCCTTTCCAACCTCAGTTTTTTTATAGCGCCTTGATATCTCATATGCCACCTCACCAATGCGTAATGGACTGCTTTGTGGGTTACGAATGGTTATACTTACTCCAACTCTATCTGGCAATATTGTGTATACTTGGGTGTATTCAACGAATTCGCCCTCACTGCCTATAATCCCTTTCGCTTTGAAGCTTCCTTCAACGGCATTTATAGATGCATCAACTGAGCTAACTATATGGCTCGCGTCTTGGCGTTTTTGCCATCTACGCTGTGAATGTGTTAGCACAAGACAAGCGTTGGTCACAATGTCTTGTTCACCTTCTGAGAGCCTGATCCCCGTGACTGCACCACTGAATGCATCAAACTGAATAGTATATGTTGGGAAGGCAAAACTAATCGTCCTATCGGTGCGCTTGAATTTAACCAGCGTTTCGGATGATTTTGCATCTCCATCAAAGTAAGCAAACCCCGTTGCGATGCTTGCGTAGCCTTTTTGTTCAACTGCCAGAAGTAATTTCCTATCACGCCACAAAAACGGTATTGGTCTGCCATTAGCATCAGTGACGCTATCTGGGCGTTCGTCGCAATCAACATTAGCCACGGCAAACCTCTTTGCAGGTATTTGAGTGTTTTCGGAGGATCGTGGCGGTAAAAGTGAGCTAAAGACAGCAACGGCAAATGGCAACCTGCGCTTGAAGTTACCATGCCATTCTGCTCCCACAATGCTTTGCAAATGTTTTGTGAGTGTTTCTTGTTCAACATTTGCGGTCACTGGGAAGGTGATAACGGTTTTTCCAGTGCCATAATCAGCTTCCAAAGTGAGCGTATACCTTGAAGGATGCTTTGCATGAACGGTTATGAGTGCCTTCCCACCGTCACTGCTCATCTTGATCTGTGTTGGTGTAACTGCTAAGCCATTTTCTGGACGAACATTAATGACAATTTGCTTACCGACTTTGCCACTTAGCTTTTTGATGTGTGGAATAGCCTCAACCTCAACTTTGGCATCAAAATCAACAGGTAATGTTGGGACTTGCTTGACAAAGACATCTGTTCCCCAACCCCAGCGCAATATCGGCGGAGACAGTTCCTGCCATGGATTGAGCAGCTCACCTTTATATCGCACAAGCAAATCAACAGCAGGGACAATACCAACACCTTGCTCACATTTCAACTCGCCAATGTCCTTCCACCCGTTTCCATCATACGCTTTAAAACGAGCTATCGCTGTTAGCACATTCTCAAGCCTGAAGCGCTCTATGCTTGCATTGGTTGGTGGTGTTATGCGAAATGCACAAACAGCTCGTTCCGACGGCTTTATTGTTGCGCTCCCTTTCCCAACTCTTTCAACACGCCAACCATGTGGCGCAACCATGTCCATTGAAACACTTAGGATGCTGGTTGTCGTATTGTCAACTGTGACGGATGCTGTAAATGGCACACCCGAAACAACATACTCAGGTGCATCAAGCCCAATAAGTGGCTGCATCTCATGCGCAATTATAACGAGCGTTGCAGGACTAACTTGTGGAACCTTGAATGCAATGCTACCTTGTAGCACTTCGTATCGCAGTCTCTCCACCTTCCTCTTGCCAGCGTAGATTGCCAACACTAACGGATTCTTAGAGGGGATATCTACGTTGCTGAGTTTGACTTTCACCTCCCCGACATCTCTCTCAACTCTCCTGATGAGCCAAATCATAAGGTTACCGTCGGCTTGAGATAGATACGCCTCAACGACATCGCCATATATCAGTGAACCTGTTGAGTCAGTGAGTTGAATCGGCGCTGGTGCACCAGCTTCAGAGAGCAAAAAACACATCAAGCTGCACAACGCTTCATCAGCTGGCTTTTCATCCTGAACACGAAATTCGCATCCAACCCATATAGCCTTTCCTTTCCCATACCTGTTAACCGTCATAACTGGGGAGTGCTTTTCATCATCCGTTGTTGCCATCACCGTAACACCGTCACTTACTGCGCTCGCGATCTCCCTTATAGCCTCACATGCTATCGGCTTTGCGATGCCACATTTTTCGGTCAGCAGTTTTGTAGGAATGATGCGCTTTAGTTTCCTTTGTGCCTCAGTTGACGGTAATGACTTTATCCCAAGAGCTTCACTAAGTATGCCGGGCTTGTGCTCGTATTCAAATCCGTAAGCATCTGCAATTGCTGTCTCACTAAACGAGATGAGCGAACCGCCATTTCTAACGAACTTAAGCACTGCTTCCCCATCTTCTTTGCTTAGCAATGGTGTGCCATCAAGTATAAGCACTTTGTATCCAAGCTCACTTAAGCGCTTAAGTTGCCTTTCTTCAACGAGGTCAAAAGGCACATGGATGCGTTCAAGCAAGCGTGCTATGTTCCTGTAACGGTTGATGATTGACCATGCATCTTTCCCCGTCCCAACTGCGTAGAAGATCGCTGGCACTGAGTATAGCACTGCAACTTTCGCTGGAGTTTGCGACTTGAGCAGGAGATGTGAAAGTCTTTGGCATTCAGATGCCATCTCTGAAGCTGCAGTGACTCTCTCAGTTGGCTCTTGCTTTGTATCGCACATGCCATGAATGCCTCTTTCAACACCACTGTTAGCTGGTGCCCAGTGGTAGTAGATGATGCAGCGTATGCTCCTTGCGAGCGCTTGAAATGTGCTCACATAAATGTGGTCGGCTGTAACCTTCGGTATCCAATTATTCGGACCAGCATGATACTCCCAAAGGTGATGCGGACGATTGTATGCTTTTGCAGCGCTTCGCAGAAGCTCAAGTGCAAAGGCGTTAAGGTCCCACCGTGAAAGGGCGTATATGTCAAGCGAGATTAGGTCGTTCAAACGGGCAAGCTCAAACAAGTTCCAACCGTCAAGCGATGATGTGAAGCAGAAATTTGATGACACTGGAACATCTGGTTGAACGCTATGAATTATGTCGGCGATGAACTTGAAGAACTCGGAGAAGTTGTAGCATGTGAATATGCGCCATTCAATCCAATTTGCCAGTTCCTTCGTTGGCAACTCCCTTGGTGGCTCAATCTCTTCAAAGCTTTTGTATGCTGTTCGCCACACCAAATTGAGTGCATTAATTTCACCATAGCGTTCCTTCAACCATTGCCTGTAGCGCTCAACAGTCCATTCGCTGTAGTCGTAAAAGCCGGGTGCCCAATAGGCAAACTCATTGTGTATGCAATATGAAAGCAAATTGCGACGCTGTAAAAATGTTTTGCGTATGATGCTGGGGAGCTCATCTTTCAACCATTGCCTGAAGGGTGGGTAGTTAAAGTTCACGTCAAGGAAGCCAAGCTTGCTACGCCACTCACCACGATTTGATAAGCATGGCTTCCTTAATTCGCTCGGTAAACTCCACCAACCAATCCCTGTAACAACCTTAATGCCAACTTCATCTGCAACATCAACTGGTCCACCACGAATGGCAGTAAAGCGATAGCGCTTAATTCGCTCAAGCTCCTTTCGCAAATCACCTCGCGCACGAAATACAGGACCTATGGGGAAAACTGGCGTGCTCAAAGGTTGTATCTGCTTTCCACCTCTCCCATCATCCTGCTCCATACCCGCAATGCCTTGAGAAATACTGCACATCACTATTCCCATAGCTATCACGATGACCCAAAAACAGCATTGTCCCACCATTCTCGCTCACCTCATTGAGCCCATCAAACTCATACAAACGCATCGTCACAAACCTCAATTCGCCACAAAAGCAATTTTAGCCCTCAATCTCGCGCAATGCGATTATGGTAGGGGAACACCAAGTCGTAGTGGGGCAACCTTACCTTCAACGCGCTTCAGTGCCATTGCGACACGCTCGTTCAGAGGTTCATGCTCTCATGCTGCCCACTTCCAATCTCGCTATAGCGCACCGCAACTTGGCATGTTACGAAATTAGAAAATAGTAACACCATAATCAATCCCACCATGGTGCGATTGCAACATCATGGCACATTAACCAGAGACAGCAAATGCAACCTAAGACTTCACAATGTTGGATGCCTTAGATACTCGGCAAAAGAGCTCGTTTCAATGAAGCCAAAGCCCCGGTGAATCGCTCCGTTAGTAGCGATAGGGCAAAGGGCTTGTTCGTCGTTTTACCGTTTGAACTTTACCCTCATAACATGGAACAAGGGTGTGATTGATTGGCAGAGACAACAATTGAGCGCCGACTCAAAATGTGACATGAGGCATGGAATATGAAGCACGGAATATGAGGCGAGATATTGTCGGGCATACTACGGGCTTCGGTTCGTAGCTGATGACACGGAAATTAAGTGCCCACTTAAGTCAGCGAATTTTTCGGGCTGAAGCCAATAGCGTGAAGAATTTTGGAACACACTTAGGTGAGGGATGAGAAGATGGCGGATTTGCGGAGTTGGAAGTGTTGGTTAGCATTGGTGTGGTTGGTAGCCTTTGCTTTGTTGAGTTCAGGAGAAGGAAACCAACAGACTGAATCAATAGCACCCTCACGGTCAACTTTGCCAATCTTACCTTCTTCCCCGATTTTGGATGGTAGGGTGATTGAACCTTTGTGGCAACAAGCCTCCACTTTTGACTTGGACGACGAATCCACCTTACAAGTCAGAGCAGGCATTGACAGCACGGGGATTTGGTTTGCTTTGAAGGGCAAGAATGTTCCACGAACGGCTTGCATTATCTTCACCTTTCGTGTTACCGACGAGTTTGAGAACGCTGACGAATTCACCTTGTCCGCCGATGGGAGCAAAAAGTTTCGCCGATTGAGGACAACTCCCTTGCCCCATCAGGGTGATTGGGAGGCGAAAGTTGCCAGAACAGGCACAGAGTGGAGCGCAGAGGTCTTCATACCGTTCGCCACATTGGGGCTTAAGGAAGTAAAGCAAGGCGATGCGGTCTTGCTTGATTTGCAATGGCAAACAGGCAAAGTAAAGTGGGGCAAGCAATTTCATTGCTACTTTGGACGCATGAACCTTCTATCAAGCCCCGACTTGAGCGACAAAAGCCGTTGGAGTTTTTCCGGCAATGACGCTCAACTTTATGAATCCGTCATTGAAGAAGGAAGGCGAGTTATTCGGCTCAAATCGCCCGGACGATACAGCACGATGAGCCAATCACTGCGACTTCACCCTAACGCTGTCTATCGCCTTGAAGCCGAAGTTAAAGGGGATGCAGCGATTTACCTTCGCGCCAGAACTGCTAAAAGGCGTGGCGAACCGACAGACGCTTACACGGTTTGGACGCAACCAAGCGACGACTACCGCCGTTATTCGGTTCGCTTCCCAACGGGTGAAACCGGCGAGGCGTTGATAATCGTCGGCACAACAGAATCGTCCGGTCTGGGCACCGCTTTCATCCGCAACTTGACAGTCGCCAAGGAAGTGGAGTTTGAAAGTTTCGGGCAGAGAATTGAAGTCTACGCCAACGGTGCTCCGGTCATCGCTGAGAAAGTGATGGTGGAAGATTGCCGAGCCTTGAAGGGTTTCATCATCGCACCCGTTGATGGAAGGCTAAATAGCGTCAGATGGGATGGTGGCGTTTGGGAGTATAACATGCCGGGTGCAGGCGCCGGCGTCGGTTATGCCTACCGAAACAACGACGGGCTACACATAACCTTGTCTGACAACAAAGGCGTTGATGCAATCTTGGTTCGCGGTGGCGCAAAGTGCAAACTTTTCACTGACACCAAACGCTACGACGACCCAAACAGCGGTCGCTTTTTGACAGAACTCACCGGAACCGCACGGGTTGAACGAGTGTTTTTCACTCAACGGGTCATTAGCCGCCATTTCAGTTTCTTTGAAGTTCGTGACGGTCTGCTTGCAGATGTGACCTTCCTGCGAGTTCATCGTGACAACAGGCAATTAGCGAATCTGGGTGAGCCTATTCGTTGGTTCGTTACCGCAACGGTGAAACCCCCAGCGGAAATAGCCGAAAGGTTGAATCGGGATTTTCCCGAGCCGGACCGAACAGTTTACGCTGTTTCGCCATCTGGAACTGCGACCGAAATCGTTGTCACACCAAAGCGAACCATACACTTTGTCACTGAACCTTTACCGAAAGAAACTGCTTTGACCGCAATTTCCTTTGAGGCGAATTTTGAACAGGCAGGAACGATTTGCCCCTTGACACTGATTGTTCACGACCTGCTCAACCCCCGTTCGGAACTGATGAGGTCTGACTTCACCGTTCACGGTTCAGGACAGGTTCAAATCGTCATGGACTTTCCTGACCAAGTTTTGAGGGAAGGCAACCGTTTGTGGGTGTCACTGAGTTCGTTAGGTGAGGCGAGATTGAAAGGTGCTGTTTTGAATATGTTCGTTGCTCCGAGGGAAAAGGCAGTAGGACAAGCGCTGGCTTACCGCAAACTTTTGATGAAAGGCTTATTTGCTGCGCTCAGCGAGGCTCGTCCTTGGACGAGCCTTTACCGAGGCACAGATGTTGAGCAGTGGTTGCGGAAGCAAGGTGCATTTGAGCCACACCTTCGTGAGCTGTTTGAGACGATTGAAGCGTGCCGATGGTTGAGCGGGACTATCACGATTGATGGCGTAACTGTCGCAAAAGACCCAATTGTCCGCCAATACGATGAATGGGTCTTCAGATACCACAAGCCACTTTCGCCGTTTACGCCAACGATTGACGAAATCCCCGACGCACCCGAATGGGCGATAGTCGCCCGTCAAGCGTGGCTGACAGCGAGGAAAGTCCCTGAATGGTGGCTTGACAATCGCCTTGTCCCAACTGGCGAATTTGGCGGCGAAGTCGGCGACGACACCGACATGTATCAAAACTACGCTGACTTCCCAATGTTTGAAGACGGCGTTTTCGTGCAAAGGCTCAAAGATGCAGCACGCAGGCTGATGGATTTGGCAGAACGGACAACCCTTGAGCAGGGCATTAACAAGCGGACGATGGACCCACTCCACGCTTACGAAGAAGGCGTGAACCATGAATCACTTTTGCTCTGGTGGGATTACGGTGACCCTGTTGCGTTTGAGAGGTGTTTAGTCGCAACCCGATCCCTTTATGCTCTTACAACGGTCACGCCGAGAGGACACAGGCATTTCAAGTCACAAAGACTCGGTGCAGAAGATTTTAGGATTGACCGCCCAACAGATGTTGACGGTCACGCCCACCCACTTATGCTTCACCCTGCCTTTGAAGTGGCTTGGTATAGCGGAAACCCGACCGTGATGAAGTTTTTGCGCGAATGGGCAGACGGCTGGTTGGAACACATGAAGCCCAGCAAATACGCCACATCCGTTGAGGTCGCAACAGAGAAAGTTGTGGAAACAACTGAGAGACCCATTTATGGGGGCTACGGCGCATTGGGTTCTGCAATGGCTTTCATGTTCTGGCTCACGGGAGACAAACGATACCTTGAACCTTTCATGCATGTCTGGAGGCAAGGGAGTGACAGGACTTCGCCTCCAAATTTGCTCCCGGAGATGCTCCATCGTGGCGCCCTTGACGAAATTGACAAAGATACGCTTTTGAAACTTGTGCGAGGTCGTGGGGTTGCGGAATGGCTCGTCACAGGCGATAAGAGACCGCTAATTGATGCCCTTAAGAACGACATTGCGGAGATACAGCGCTTTTGGGACATGTATACGACTGCCGAACCTTTCACCGACCGAGTTTTCCTTTACGCAATTACGAACGCTGCCATTGCTTACACTGGAGGCTATGCGACCCGAAACAAGTTCAACCACACTCACGCTGTCAGTTGGGAAGGGCTTGGGACAGATTTCTCTGCACTCGTTCAAGTTGCTCGCCCGAAGAGGTTGAAGGTGCTGGTCTACAACTTTTCCACAAAAATGCTTAACGGTCGGATGAGGGTTTGGACTCTTGAGCCGGGAAGATACAAGGTGCGGATCGGGATTGACACTGATGGCGATGACGAAATTGATGGTGAGTTAGTAGCGAAAGAAGTTGCACTTCAGCGAGCCGATGCGATAAATCTTAACCTTCCACCGAAGAAAGTGGCAGTCATTGAAGCGGAGCAAATTGTCCCCATGCATCCTTTGCTTCCCCGCCCCGATTTGGCTCTATCGGCTCAAGAGATTCGCCTTGAAGACAACTTGCTCATCGTGCCCGTTCACAACATCGGTAGCGAAGATGCGCCCGAGA
>JBGOEV010000066.1:0-9703 GCA_041538025.1 Candidatus Thermosaccharophagus gerlachensis
TTTCCTCTCATCCTTTTCACCTCATATGCGGTGATGTTTTTAGTATCCAAGAAGACCTGATGTCCAAACGCCTCTCCAAAGTATCCAAAGCCTCGTTATCACTGGGTCATTAGGCACTGCTGATGGTGGTGGCAACCTCCTATTCCTATCGGCAGTCCAAGGTGGTGGTAGTAAGTGCTCAAGCCTGTGTGCCTTCACATGCCCATCTTGATAGAGCACATTGAGCATCTCATTGTGCCTCGGGACCAAATTGGCATTTCCCTGACAGTAGTTGCAGAATGGGTCGTTGAGGAAAGTTTGTCCATCAGAGTCAGCAAATGCCATTGTTTCAGCTGGATTAAGTAAGTCTGATTCGCTACGCCCACTTCTGCCACCGCTTGGTGTCATACAGAAGCCGTAGGCTGCACCACCACCGCAAGGGACACCTGATCTTGTAATATTGCATCTTCCATATCTAAGCTCTGGGGCACTTGGGCAAACATAAATTTGAACATTTTTAACATAAGGATAAAGCCTGCTTAGAGGTCCTTCATCAGCTCGGAAGGGGGCATTCTCATATGCAGGCAAACCGCTGTATAGCCCACAGCCCCATGGGACAAGCCAACCATCGTAGTCAAGCGTATATGCTCTCATCGCTATACCAAGTTGCTTCAGGTTACTTTGACAGCTTGCCATCCTTGCCTTCTCCCTTGCCTTCGCGAACACCGGGAACAATATCGCTGCCAAGATGGCGATTATTGCAATCACCACCAGCAGCTCAATCAGTGTAAAGCCAAGCTTCTTTTGCACCTTCCACTTCATATCTCATCACCCCTTTAGCAAATTTTGTTTTTGCATTGACATCTATTGATGCCCATCCTGTGGGGTTAAATACTCCTTAACACCTCACCTCCCTATCCTGCATTACCTGCACTAAGGTGTCAGGTAAGTGCTCCTATTTGCCCAAAATGTTTTATCCCTAAGCCACTTGACATGCCCATCAGCAAAAGCAAAGTTGCTACCACCCATGTGCGGTGTAAACGCCTCTCTTTGCTCCGCTCTTGCAACATTGCATTTAGTGGGATAGCCACCCGGTGCAAGTGGCCATACAAAGCGCCAATCAGCACCCATTGCATGACATGAGTCTGCCAACATCATACACATTGCGGGCTGGCGAAGTTTGGCTAAATGAACGCCACCCATCCCACCTAAGGGCACTCCAACATGCAAATTCGGATTCATACCATAATAGACATAACAAGGGAATGTGCGCCCCCAATATGTCCATGGTCCTGTAACTCTATATCGTGGGCAGACATAGAGTTGTTCGTTTTTGACATACGGGAAAATACCCTGCCACCAAGATACTCCACTTCCTGGTGGGTCTGGGTTCTGACCCCACTGCGGACCGAAGATGGGAAACATCTCATCGTAATCCTGAACATACATCAACACACCTGTAGCCAGTTGTTTAAGGTTATTTTGACAGCTTGAGTTTTTCGCCTTCTCCCTTGCCTTCGCAAACACTGGGAACAGTATCGCTGCCAAGATGGCGATTATAGCAATCACCACCAGCAGCTCTATGAGTGTAAAACCCCTCCCTGTTACCTTCGTCCCTTTCATTCTCATATCACCTCCTATGCATACTTTCTCTTCTCACCACTTATCCAACAACGTCTCTAAACTCCTCTTCGCATCACCTCCTTATGTCTTCATTCCCAATCATTGAGTATAGCAAAAAAAAAGTTTGCTGTCAACCCCCAAAGCTTGTCTTGCCTTAGGGTTTAAGTTTGTTGCCGAAGCCATCTCCACGGATGTTCCAACACCGTTGCTATCTTAAGTCAATAGCATGAGCGTTTTTGACAGTATCACCTCAAGCTGATTGAATGAGCCAAATTAAAGTTGTGGCTTAGGAGTGCGGTAGGCTTATTGCATGAGAGGGACAAAGCAAATCGTTGAACTCAAATACTGATGGAGGTGAGAGAGGATGAAGGTTCATTCCCTCGTTTCATGCGATGCGAACTCGTGTTGGCGCAGCCATCCTGATGAGTGGCAACCGATTGTTGATGAATGGAGCAAACTATTCCATACATCGTTACAGAGGCATTCATGGACTCAATATGGTGGGTATAGAGTCTACGGTCTTACGATAACCGACAGGATTGAAAGTCATGGGGAGAAGGAGATCCGCCTACTTGTGACAGTTCCGCACGCGCATGAGCCAGCAGGGACAGCTGCATGTGTTGACTTTGCATGCCAGCTCTTAAGTGGTCATCACCTTGATGGCTCTGAGAGCAAATTGCCCATCAACGAAATACTGCAAAGGGCACTCATAACGCTCTTACCAGATACGAATTCGCAAGGGAGAGCAAAAAGCCCAGTGAGGTGTTGGGACGGAACTAAGTTTGATAACGAATCTTTTCTTAAGGTGGCATTCGGCATCGCGCAAGATGGCTCTCGTTTTGGGCGCTACCCAGAATGGCGCTATAGCGAACATAAGCCAAAGTCAATCGGGATCATCTACGAGCAAATTGATGACGATACATTTGTTGAGCCTAACACAAGCAAGAGGTCAACTCACTCAACCGCGATTGATGAGTGTTATCGTGCCTTCCGCTATACGCATTATCTTGAGCTACACCAGCACGAGGTTGATGAGGCAGTCATACTCCCGTCAAATTACGATGAATTAAGCCCGAGTGAGAAAGAGGAATTAAACAAGTGGTCTGAAGCCATCTTGGGGGCATGGAGGGAAATTGGCGCAACGCCTACACCACAACCATTCGTGCCGTATGCTGGACAACAGCGCCAGCAGTTCCTGAAAGCCTTTTGGGATGGCAGGGATGCAAAGGAGATGAGAAGGATAAGCATTGAGGTGCGCAACAATAAGCATGCGAAGACTGGTGAACCAACACCACTTGAGCATCAATTCAAGATGGCTCTATGTGCATTGACTGTGAGCGTTCTTCACCTGCTCGGAATCAAACTGCTATAGCCAGCACCATTTTACAGGTTTGAGACGGTGCATAAAAATGTAAAAGTGGCACACTTAGTAGCATGTCTCCGAGTCTACTTTTTGCTGCCCTCAAACTATGCACAAGAAACCAAGGGACGGAGGTGATGTGTTGTGCCTTCCGATAAGAAGAAGCATCGTAAGAAAGTGAAGAAGCACTGGCAAAAGAAGAGACGCAGGATGCACAGGCACAAGAAGAAGAATCGCTAATCGTGCCAATGAGGTAACCTGCGCATAATCCGTTTTGATTGAGTTGGTGTGGAACTGAAATGGAGCATGATGAGAAGGGAAAAGAAGAAGGTATCCTTTATGTTTGTGCTACACCCATAGGCAACTTAAAGGACATAACACTTCGTGCGCTTGATGTGCTACGGTCTGTTGACTTCGTTGTTGCTGAAGATACAAGGGTTGCAAAACGGCTATTAAACCATTACGGCATAAAGAAGCCAGTTATAAGTTTTCATGCACATTCAAAGAGAGGGCGCCTGCAACATTTGCTCAACCTTCTTGAAAGCGGTCACAAGCTCGCCATCGTATCAGATGCTGGAACACCGTGCATATCCGACCCGGGTTCCGAATTGGTAAGTGAAGCGCTTTCGCGTGGTTTCCGTGTCGTGCCAATACCGGGTCCTTCGGCGATCACAACAGGGCTATCAGTCGCTGGCATGAGGGCTCAACGGTTTATCTTCTTAGGCTTTTTACCAAGGGAGGGCAGTGAGAGGAGGAGGTTGCTCAGCGAAGTAAGCCTCTGGCGCTACCCAATAGTCATCTACGAAGCACCACACAGGCTTGTTGAGACGCTCACTCAACTACTGCAAGTGCTTGGAAATAGGAAAGTGGTTGTTGCAAGGGAGCTCACAAAGCAATTTGAGGAGGTGTTCGCTTCGGACTTGGAAAGCGTGCTCAGGCATTTCATGTCCACGGAGCCAAGGGGTGAATTCACACTCATCATTGAAGGTGCTTCAAAGCTGTCTCAAATGAAGGTTGAAAAGGTGGATGAGAAAGACATTGATGAGCTCATCCACAAAATGCTCTCTGAGGGTTCGTCAACGAAAGAAGTTGTAAATAGGCTTGTTTTGGAATTTGGGATGCGCCGTAAGGAAGCATATGAGCGCACTTTGAACGCCCGCACTAAAATCGCCTCCGGCAATGAATAACATAGCACCGCTTCACACCAACTCACCAGCGATTGCCACATACAACACGATATACCTTGAGTGAAACGAGAAAGGCAATCACACAAAGCGAAATGAACGAGCCAATAAGATAGCTTGCTGGTAGGAAAGCGAAAATGACTGTATGTCTTCCCTTGCCAACCTTGACCGCCATGAAAGCCCCATTGGCAACACCTATCTCCTTCTTCAGACCATCAACAAATGCCTTCCAACCAGGATGAAAACACTCAAGCCACACAAGCCAACCGTCACATTCGGTTTCGCACTCTGCCTCAAAGATTTCGCATTGCCAACTTCGTATGGCTACCTTTGCATTGTTGCATTGAGTGTGCTTCTCCTCACTAACTTTCCTTCCAACTGAAAGCAATGCAACCTCATTCCTTGGGTCAAACGAAGGACTACTAATAAGCCTTATAGCATCATTAGTAGTGCGCACAATGCGTGCACGAGAGGCAAAGTAAACCATAGGAAGTGCTTTCTCATCCTCATAAACGAAGATGCCGTCCTTGGTCTTCGCAAGTAGCTTCAAATGCTTCTTTCTCCAAAGCGAGAAGATGCGCTTAACGCCAGCCAGCCTGTATAGGCGTTCGTTGTCCTCGTGCATAAGATCAGCTATGACGACGAACGGTTCTGACCAGTATGGACGTGAGATTAGCAATCCTTCGGTGTAGATTGCTCTCTTTGAGTGTAGCACATTCAAGTTCGGCTTCAATAGCTCAAGTTGTGCCATAACCAATGCATCAGAGCTCCTCTTGCAAACACCATGATTGAGGTAGTGGTTCGCCAAAAGTATGTGTGCAATTGGCATCCTTTCGCTGAAGTAACGCTCATCTTCGGCAACGAACCTTGCAATGCTTGAACGGTAGTTAAAAATGCTCTTTTCAACGCCAACTGAAAAGTGCATCCCTTGAGCTAACAAAAACAATTCGCATACCAAACCAGTTAGCAAAAGGTATGCAAAGCGATTGGTGAATTGTGAGTGCGGTTTAGTTCCTCGCAACTCCACAATCGCCCACAACAACGCCATGATGACATATGCCCAAAGACACAAAACCAAAAGCATATCAAGCACATCTGCAAACACATCATGTGATGGCTTCATGGCTCGCAAAATCAACATCATGTTAAGACACACTGCATAAAGAACAGCACATACCGCAAACAAAGTTTTGCGCTTGGGCAAATCGCCAAGAAGAAGCTTTTGCATACCAATTGACGCAAGAACACAGATGCTGAAAGTGTATGTATAAAGCCATCTTGATGGACACCTGAAGCTATAGAGGGCAGAGGCAACTGGGGCAAGGATATGCCAAAGTGGCGTATAGGAGCCAAAGGAAAGAATAAGGGACGCTAACAAGGTGAGCAAAAAGAAAATTGAAAATGGCTCCTTAGTCGCACATGTGATTACACCGATGGAAGCCAAAAGTATTGTTGCATGCCCAACGAATGAAACATCGCTAATGCCTTTGGATTTGAAATCGCTGACGAATGCTCCATAGCTGTTTGGCAAAACACTCGTGATGAGCCATCGTAGCGGTGGAAGCGAATCTATGGAGGCAAACTCTTTTGTCGGAACTCTTGCTGAAAACCTTGCTATCTCAAGTGTTGGGAGGAATTGTATTGCGCAAACTCCGAGGAGCACAAAGAGCGAGATGAGCCACAAAAGCAAACACCTTCTCAAGCCCACGGAGAAGTGTATGCCTACGAAGATCGTAAATGCAATCGCAAAGATGAAGCTGTAGTATGTGAACTGCGAGGCAGTTAAGGCTTGCAGTCCAAAGATTATGCCAAGCTTTATCGCCCACGATGTTATGTCCTTGCGAGACGTAAGTGCTCTGTGTATCACAAACAAGCTCAACGGAAGATATGGGTAACCAAGCACATGGATTAAATGACTCATGTGTCCTTGTATGAAGCCACTGAGCATAAATGCAAACGCACCAAAGAGTGAAGGCAGTATGGACAAACGCAAACAGCTGTGTAAAAACAAAAAAGCTGTATACCCCGAGATGATGAGGTGGAGCCAAAGGGAGATGGATATGCCAATGTGAGTTTGCAGTGGCAATGTAAGCCATAGTGGTGGATAGAAAACTTGGAACTGCGGTTCTGCGAGTGCTGGTATGCCCATGTTGCAATATGGCTGCCAAAGTGGAACTTGCATTTCAAGCAGGCGCTTTGAGACATAATGCCTTGTCGGGTAGAAGAATGTGAATATGTCGCCATACCAAAGTGGCTGTCCAAGTATGACTTGCCTGAAAAGAAGCAGTGTTGCAAGCGTGGTGAGAAGCAGAAGCACACCAATGTGATGAAGCAAATTTGCTTTCCCCTCAGCGCACTTAGCTTTCTCTCCAGTCACTACTCTAACCATCCTCAAAAGGGATAGTGCAGAGCCTCCTTAAGCAACTAATTCACCAAAGGGCTTACCCCTTCAATTTCTTCTCACATGGTAAAGCTTAGCGCTTATCTTAGAGCTTTCCCAAACTACGAGCACATTGGCTCTCTTCTTAAGCTCCCTATTTAACCAATTGCTCGGATCGGTCTGCCAACGCCTGTTCTCAATGACGAGGATGCGCTTATACCTCTTAAGGAGGTCGTCCAACCAAGCATTAGCTTTCACTCTCTCAACATCCCTAACGAGGAAGGGGACTTGGATGAAACTCCTTTTGCCGGTGTAGTAAAGCCCAAACGGTAGTGGTCCTATGAGCGCGTTGAGAATGATGAAATCAATCTCGTTTTCGTGTGCCATAGCGAACTTCGCAGCACCACGCCAATCATCACGAAAGTAACTGCGATCATGCATCATGTTGTATGTGCCAATTGCATGAAGCAAGATGGCAAGTGCGACAGCAAACCTCGCGTTGGCAACCATGAGCCTTCGGAAAATGCTACCACCTTTTGCCCCGACAGAAAGCCATGTCACCAAAAGCCAAACTGGCACTATGCCATCAATGATGCGCTGCCAACGGTTAAACTCGGCTATCAGAATTGGGCAAGCAAAGGCTATGCAAATGTGCAATGTGAACCAAATAATGATGAGGAGAAAAGCTATTCTTTGTCGTTCATCAAAATCCTTAAGTGCTGAGCGAGCTGAGCACACGGCATGGATGAGTGCAATTATGCATGACGCAAAAGAGATAACCATGAGCGTGAGTATCAAAGTATGGGTGTAGCTAAGCCCATACTCGTATCCGAAGAAATCGTTCAAGATGAATGCAACAACAACTCCATGCCAGAGATGAGTTACACCAAGCTTTGTGCCCATAACGTTCTCTTGCGCCATGACAAAAACAAGCCATAAGAGAAGCACCATCAAAGCCATCAAATCAGCAACCAAAGGGCGTAGCAATCGCTTGCGCCAAACTTGATGCATTGAGAGCAAAACAATGCATGCCAAACGAGAGAGCAATGGCACAATCGCCATATAACATGAGAGGAGACTCAATGCGCTCACGAGCCATAACCAAATTTCTCCCCTTCGTTTCGTGTTGCTCAGGCATTCAACAAAAAGTAGGCATGCAAGTGTTGAAAGGAATGCATAGAGCATGTATGGGCGAGCCTCTTGTGAGAAGCGAATGGCACCAGGATGAAGCGCAAGTAAAGTAGCGCAAATAAACGCATGCACAACGCCACCAACTCGCAGAGCAAAGAGCGCGGTGACAAAGACAAGCGCAACACCACAGAGAGCCGAAACAAACCTTACAAGCACTTCACCTAATGGTGTTAAAAACCGATTTTCTCCAACACCAAACAAATGCATCAATGGAGATGTAAGCAAACAATAGAGTGGTGGGTGACGGTCTTCCCTTGCGATTCGCAAAAGCATTTTTTGTAGCCCCTCTGAACACCAACTCACCGTAAATGCTTCATCAACCCAAAGACTGTCTTTAGCTATGTAGCCAAACCTTAATGCAGATGCTATGAGGAGCAAAAGAACTCCTAAGGGGAGAGTTGCCCTCACTTGTGCCACCTCGCATATGCTTAAGCACATCTACACTTCTAAAACAACCATAACTTCAGTTTGGTTCACCAAGTCAACTTGTAGTGATGTCAAAAACACTTATGCCATTGAGTTAAGATAACAACGATGTTAGAATACCTGCAGGAATAGCTTCGGCAACGAACTTAAATCCTAACGCAGGATGAGCTTAAAGGGGCTTGACAGTCAACTTTTTTTTGCTATACTTATATCATGAGAACGAAAGCAAAGGGAGGTGATGTGAAAAGCAGTTGTAGGAATTTGTTGGATGATTGAATTGAGTGCGAGAGCAAAACATACTCAAAGGGGTGATGTGATATGAAAGGGAAGGTGCAAAAGAGAATTGGTTTCACACTTATAGAGCTGCTGGTGGTGATTGCTATAATCGCCATCTTGGCAGCGATTCTGTTCCCAGTGTTTGCAAGGGCAAGGGAGAAGGCAAGGACGGCGAGTTGCCAAAGTAACCTCAAGCAAATGGCTCTTGCCTTCCAAATGTATACTCAGGACTACGATGAGAAATTCACTGGATGGGCTGTGCCAGCGTTTGATCCTGCAGGCTGTAACAGGCCTGGCACTACATATTGGTATCACCACATTTGGTATCCTTATGTAAAGAACTGGCAAGTCTTCATCTGCCCGAGCACGCAATGGAACTCGGGCGCCAACTGCCAATGGTGGGTCAATGACCCCGAAATACGCGCCCACGGAACAAGCTATGGTTTGAACTGCCGTGCAATCGGTTGTTGGTGCAGGTCCAAGACACTGGCAATGATTAAGCGCCCATCTGAGCTGTTTCTGCTGGTAGACTCAGTATGGGGCTGCGCACGACCATGGCGAAGACCGGGTGGTGGATGCGGGACGGATTACATTGAACCACACAACGGTGGTGTCAATGTGGCTTTCTTTGATGGTCATGTCAAGTGGATGACGAGTAAGAAGTTTTGGGCACCTGATTATAGTACCATGGCTACCTACCTGCCATGGCAGAACGCTGATGTCTATCCACCAGGCTGGTAAGGAGAAAATGCAGGGCACAAGGATGAGCTCATGTCAATCAAACTTGAAACAGATAGGGATAGGGTTTGCGATGTATACTCAAGACTATGATGGCTTCTGGCCTGGTGGAAATGACCCAGACAACAACACTTGTGCTGGCATAGTGTATCGCTATGGTTGGCGTGGTTGGGTTGGAAATGCAATCTACCCATACATCAAAAACCCACAAATATTCCTCTGCCCAAGCAGACCGCAGGGCGGTTGGGGGCCTAACCGCGATGCTTCCGGTCAACTTTGCACAAATGCTTATTTCAACTACGCTTCATACTGCTTCAATTACCGCGGGCTTGGAGGGGTCCATGACGCGGCTGTCCCACAGCCTGCCCGATTTGTAGCGATGTGGTGCTCTGCAAACCGCTGGAATGACTGCTATCCGAATAGTGGCTGTGGAATTGAGACGAGAGACATACGATGGGTCAGAGATTTTAGGGACTATACTAACACACATTGGCATAATGAGATGTCAAATTACTTGTTTGCTGATGGGCATGTCAAGGCACATCG
>JBGOEV010000067.1:0-9504 GCA_041538025.1 Candidatus Thermosaccharophagus gerlachensis
AAAGCACCACAGCGCTGAATCAAAAGTCATGCGTGAAGATGACTCGCTCGCTTTTAAATGCAGTTACTCATGTTCCAAAAATCCATGCCACTGGCTTTAGCCAGTGGTCGATGACGAGTTTTCCTGAGCGCCGAATTTATTCGGCGTCAAATCCGTTTGGGATGGCAACCTCTGGTGAGCCTAACCTTTTTCCGTGTCCCGTGACCCATGTCCCGTGTCCCACTCAATTGGCTTGGCAAGAGCCTCACCCACCATGAATTCGCCGACTGAAGTCGGCGCTCATGTTCCTCCGTCATCGACTACGGACTGAAGTCCGTAGCATGGTTTTATCTTGAATTGCATCGCCACCAACCCATATGGAAGCGTCTCAAATCGGCAGCGAGTCGGAAGGGTTGTCGTTGAAGCTAAAGACACGAAGAGAAGCCGTAGCCAAGCGGATGAAGATCTCAATAAAGCTATTGCTCAAAGGAACGCCGATGTTGGTATCCTCATTTTTGCTCGCCCAGACCAAAACCCTTACGAATTGCCCTTCACTGTTCTTGATGAGAACTGCTCCAAGTTGGTCTGCGTGTGGGATGAGCAAGGACTGAACTTCAATTTCGCCTACCAACTGGCTCGCTTGCAAATCATTGAAAACTACTTACGCTCCACTCTTCGGGTTGATTGGAAGAGTTTGCATGGGCAAATTCAGGAAATCATCAAGGAGGCAGAGCGCATTGATGAAATCACTGCCAAAGCACGGTTGGCTAAAGAGAGGGCTGAAGAAGCAGAAGAGATAAGCCGAGAAGTCAAACGCAACCTCATCCGTAGACTTCAAGCGTTGGGGGAGTTTTTACAGCAAGTTAAGTGAGGGGCAAACAGTGCTTTATTCAAGCTGTCGTTTCTCAATTGCATGCTTTCCCTTCAAACATGCTGTTGTGGTTGCGCTCCCCTTTCACTCAATCTTTTGCAAAAATTCTCTGACGAGCTTGTTTACAAGCTGTGGATTTGCTCTTCCTTTAGTTGCTCTCATGACTTGTCCGACAAAGAAGCCGATGACTTTTTCATCCCCCTTCTTAAACTTTGCCACCGCATCCATGTTTTCGGCGATCACTCTCTCAATTATCGGCATTATCTGCCCTTCATCCGTTATCTGAGCCATCTCCTTTTCCTTGACGATTTCTTCGGCGCTCTTGCCTGTGCGATACATCTCCTCAAGGACGGACTTCGCAATCCTTCCGCTTATCGTCCCATTCTCAATGAGCTTCAACATATTGGCTAATTGCTCTGGCAGAAGTGGGCATTCTTCCCACCCGATTTGGTCGTCGTGAAGCAACCTCTGGACTTCGGTCAACATCCAGTTGGCAACTGTCTTCGGGTGCGGGAAGATTGAGACACACCTCTCAAAGAAGTCGGCGCACTTCTTTGACGCTGTGAGTATTTTGGCATCTTGCGATGGCAACCCATATTGCTCAATAAACCTTTGGCATCTTTGTCGTGGGAACTCTGGCAGTTGGCTTTTTATGCGCTCAAGCCATTCATCATCAATCACGATTGGAGGTATGTCGGGTTCTGGGAAGTATCGGTAATCGTGTGCAGTCTCCTTTGTGCGCATCGGCTCGGTTATTCGCAGTTTCTCATTCCACAGCATTGTTTGTTGCTCAATTCTCTTGCCACTTGTAAGCAATTGCATTTGGCGTTTTATCTCCGCTTCAACAGCACCAATGACTGCTTTGAATGAATTGAGGTTTTTAATCTCTACGCGTGTTCCAAGAGTTTTGCTTCCCTTTGGGCGTAGTGAGACGCTCGCTTCAAATCTGAGAGAGCCTTGCTCCATCTTGCAATCGCTTACTTCAAGGTAAAGGAGGAGTTGGCGCAATGTCACCATGAATGCTTCAAGCTCTTCCACAGAGCTTATCTCTGGCTTCGTTATTATCTCCACAAGCGGGATACCACTTCTGTTGTAGTCAATCAGGCTAAATTCAAATCCGCCCTCTTCACCGTGAATTAACTTTCCAGTGTCTTCTTCCATGTGCACATCGGCTATGCCAATCACTTTCTTTTTGCCATCAACTTCAATCTCAAGCCATCCATCATGCCCTAATGGTAAGCGCTTCTGCGAAATCTGGTAAGCCTTCGGTAAGTCTGGGTAGTAGTAATTCTTTCGCTCAAAAATTGTGTAGCGGTTGATTTGGCAGTTTAATGCCAGTGCAACCTTCAAAACATACTCAACCACTTTCTGATTGACCACAGGGAGCACGCCGGGGAAGCCAAGGCATACAGGGCATGTTTGTGTGTTTGGTGGTGCACCAAACTTTGTTGGACAGCCACAAAATATCTTGCTCTCGGTTGAAAGCTCGGCGTGGACTTCAAGCCCAATTACTGGCTCATACTCCATTGGCATTGACACCTCATACACATCGTGTCGCTGAGGTTTTAAATGGCTGAGTTACCACCAATCATTTTGCCACAGCACTGCGCCTTCTATAATCCTCAAACCTGTGGCATCATCCTGCAATTGGTAAGGCGATGGTGGATGGCGTGTAGTATGGTGAATTTTCTACAATCTTCTCGCGCTTCTCATGGGCACTGGTATACGCATGTGAGCTAAGCAAATATGTTTTTGGTGCTTACCTTGGCAGTCTCCGTCGCGTTGCCTCAAAACCACTTTTACACCAGCAGTGATAAAGTAAAACTGTGCACAAAATACAGGCATGGCTTTTAGATCGCTCACAGCTTTGGTTGGAAGTTAAATGCTAAGGGGGTGGACAAAATGATCACGCAAACGCTCACAGTTGTCTGTGAGGCACCAAGGCAAGTGGTTGTGAAGGAAGAAGCATTGCCACCTGTTGAATCTGATACTTTCCTTGTGCGCACTCGTTACTCTGCTATCAGCACAGGGACAGAGTTGACATTAGTGATGGCAGATTTTGAGCCCGAGAGTGTCTGGGCGCGTCTTGCAAGCTATCCACTTAGGCTCGGCTATAGCCAAGTTGGCGAAGTTGTCGCTGTTGGTGATGGAGTTAAGAAGGTGCAAGTTGGTGATCGTGTTGTAGGCTTCAAGCCACACTCTCGTTTTGTGCTTTATCGCCAAGATGAGTTCTGTGTGAAGGTGCCAAACGATGTGCCAGATGAAGCTGCAGCGCTCTTTGCGCTTGCAATCATATCGCTCAACGGTGTGAGGAGGGCAAAGATTCAACTTGGTGAAAGTGCTGTTGTCTTTGGGCTTGGTCCAATTGGTGTTTGGGCAGCCCAGTTTGCTCGTCTCTGTGGTGCTCGCCCAATTATCGGTGTTGACTTGATAGCACAGCGGCGTGAGTTGGCTGAGCGTATCAAAGCAGTAGATTTTGCATTAGATGGTGCAGACCCGCACCTTAGTGAGCGAATTGCTGAGATGACGAAAGGACGGATGGCAGATGTTGTCTTTGAGGTAACGGGAAACCAAAGAGCTATCCCAGATGAGGTAAAAGTGTTGCGACGGCAAGGCAGGTTTATCATATTGAGCAGTCCACGGGGCAAAACAGCTTTTGACTTTCATGATTGGTGCAACTGGACAAGCATCAGCATCATCGGTGCTCACACTGCTTCTCATCCGCCACACGAAAACCCTGATGACCCATGGACACGAGAGAGAAACACTGAATTGTTCTTTGAGCTTGTGCGGAGGGGAGAGGTGGCAACGAGTGAGTTGATAACACATAGGTTCAAAGGGTATGATGCCACCAAAGCCTATGAGCTGTTGATGACGAAAAGAGGCGAAACAGGTATTGTCCTGTTAGATTGGCAGTTTTGATGGCGAGCAAATTGCACCGCAAGGTTTTGAAGGGTAAAGTGACATCGGCGAGGAAAGCATCCTTCGCATGTGTTGAGGAGCGATGGAAATGATAGAGGAAAACTCGCTCACGCCAACTCCAGTTCTGGATGACCCATTTCGTGAGAGGTTGCTCACAGTTGATGAGAAAGATTTACCTGAATGCATTAGGAAATGCGCTGAACCTCTTCATGGTGAGCCAGCATTTGATCCGAAGTTAATTGAGCGCTTGGCAAGCAAGTTTCAATTGCCATCTAACACCTCCTTCCCGCACCCGCTGTTAGAGAGAGTTGTGCGAGTTGGTTTGGCTCATATTGAAGCCACTTTCCAAGGCGACCACCCAAAGTATGGGACAGGAGTATACGCAGATGAAATCCACGATGGCTTCCCGCCAACCATTATCGCCACTGTTGATGCTCTGACTTTATGGGGCTTCATGGAGAGAGCAAAACGACTGTTCTCCTACTGGCTGAATCATTTCATCAACAGTGATGGCACTATCAACTACTACGGACCAGCCATAAGCGAATATGGTCAGTTGCTTACAACAGCGAAAAGATTGGTAAATCGCAGTGGCGACAGTGATTGGTTGAAACAGCACGAGGGCAAATTAGCCCTTATCGTTAAGCACTTGCGCGAAAAGATGTATCGGGAAGGTGAGCGCCCTTCACTAATTAAAGGTGTGCCCGAGGCTGATGAACGCGAATGTGAGGCTACCTATTTCCACAATAACGCTTGGGTTGTTCGCGGCTTCTCCGATTGGGCAGAGTTGGTTGAGCAAGCTTTAGGACGAAAGAACGAAGCCGAGAAGCTTAGGGAGGACGCTTCGGCACTGAGGAAGCTACTGCTTGATGCAATCAAAGCCACATGGTCGAGAGACCCAATGGAGTGGTGGTTGCCACCGATGCTGGAAGAACATGAAAGACCACAAGGGAGTGTCACTTCAAACAGGCTTGGGAGCTATACCAATTATCGCTATTGGCTTGAGCTACTCTCAAGCGCAGTGCTGCCACGCAACTTAATGGAACGATTGGTGAAAGCAAGGTTAAACAGCGGTGGGCAATTCCTTGGCATGACACGCTTCATGGGACATTTGGATGACTGGACTTTGATGGAGTATCTTGACGGCTTATGGCGACTTGGTATGCGCAAAGACTTTTTAATTTCACTGTGGGGACACATCTATTTTCACCAGTGCGAAGGACATCTCACTGCCTATGAGCAAGTGACATTGCCACCGGGGCAAAAGGTGACTGACTATTGTCTACCATGCCAGCTTGTAGCTGTGCGAGCGATAAGGCGCATTGTGCCTTAACATCTGTTTCTTCTTGGCAGGCTTTGAAGACACATCGTCTTCTTGGTGAACCCAGCCTTCCCACGATTTCGCTGACTGAAGTCGGTCCTCAGGTTCTTCCGTCATTAACTACGGGTTAAAACCCGTAGCATGGATTACTTGTGGTTGCGTTATCAACTACGGACTAAAGTCCGTAACATGATTTGGTTTTGGGTTGCGTCATTAGCAAACCATGCCACTGGCTTTAGCCAGTGGTTGATGACGAAGACAAAATGGCGCCGAATTCATTCGGCGCCAAATTGCCTTTTGGGAGGGCGAACCTTTGAGTGAGCTCAATCTTTTTCTGTGTTCCTTATCCCTTGCTCCAATGTCCCATTCACCTTGCGGGAGCCTCACCTTCCACTCGTTTACAGGCGATGTGTCCTTGGAAATGCGAACAAGTGATAGACTTTGCCACCATGAACTAATGCAAAGCCGTCAACCATACCTCCATTGAGCAAATGGTGTTCTCCCAACCCAACTGGAGATGGCTTAATAGTGGCGCGGCTTAAAGCAGCACTGACCATATCTCGGAAAGCTTTTGCTTCATCAGCTGTCACTGTTTGTGAAACCCTACCGCGCCAAAGCAACTCCAGTGCCTCAGCAGCGTAGCCTGACAATATTTTCTTGCTTGCGATGGTCCACACATCTGGATGGTCAAAGACCTCAATGGCTACAATCATCCGTCCAATTGCAAAGATTGCACCAACTTGGTTTGGGAGCGTTTTGATTGGTGCAAGCAAATCCTCAATTGAAGCCCGATGATGCTCATAAATCTCAAATGCATCTTCGGTGGGTGATTCAACCTGAGCTGCTAACAATTCCCTGCTCACTTCTTCCCAAACATCTCTCTGATCGGCGACTGGAGTGTTTAACTGCATGTAGCAATTAATCACGGTGGCAGTTTTGCGACGCCTTAAGCGACTGGAAGCCATAACACTTGTTGAAATGAACCTATCAGATGGAGTTTCTGGCAACAGCCCAGCAAAGCCACGGCGTCTTGCGCCCCACCTTCCTCGTTCAACGCAGCTGACTGGGATATAGTGTTCTTTGCCTGCATCAAGGAGCAACGAGATGTTGACCGTGCGGTTTTGGTAGCCACCGACGAGGATCTCGCCTTCCATAATGAGCACTGGTTTTTCGCCTTTCACGACAACGGTGAGTTCAGGCACACGACCAGATTCAGGAATGAACACAAGATTTTGCTCAAGGGCTTCTTCCAAGGTTAGGTAGTCACGCTCTTTTGTTTCTGTCGCGACCATGGGGAAGATTGTGAAGACGTCTTTAGCGCTTTGTGGCTCTTTCATCTCAAGGCTTTCCAACCAGTGATACGGCTTTTGCATAGCAGACTTGCACCTCCTGCATTGTTTTCGTTGTGCTTAACGCCTTTTCGCTCCGCTATACCACACATCACCTCCTAACAGCTCGGGTGGTATGCGAACTGGGATATAAAAATCCGTTAGTATTATACCATAGTCCCTATCCGTGGCGGGCTTAGGTAAGTTGTCGCCATGCCATCAGCGTGGCTTGCAATGTGCTTGCGGTGGTAGACAATACTTAGGTTGGCAGGTAGCAATAAGTGTATCGGGTAAATGTAGTTCGTGTTGCGAGGTATAGTTGTGGCAGTCAGAGAGTTAAAGTGGAGGTGGTGGCGATGACCGTCGGTAGCATCCGCTTGGAAGCCGATGAAAGGGAACACCGTTGGCGCTTACATTCGCCGCAGTTCACATTAACGATTGGCGTCGTTGAACGAGGGCAATTAGCAGTGTTGGAATGGCGTAATGAGCAAACGCGGACACAATGGGTCAAAGAACCCGTCCCATTATTTGGCTTTGCTACGACGCTCAATGGGACACACTTCACTTCGCTCATGCAATGCTCTGACGATGTAGGCGCTTTCGTCTTTGAAGGGGTAGAACACGAGGCAAGTGATGGGGTGCTTACATTGCGCTGTCGCTTGCGCCACGAGCATTTGGGTGTCATTGCAATAGCGACATTGCGTGCGTTTGACGGAACAGCAGGGCTTGAGATGAGCTATGTCCTTCACAACAAGGGCAAAGAGACAGTAACCGTTAGTGGGTTAGATGCGCTGTTGCTGACGCTTCATTCAGCTGCCCCGTTAACTGTGTTCACATTGACGGGTGGACACTATGATGAAAAGTTCCCACCAAGTGGTTTTACACTCTCAGAACAGTTATTGAGCGATGGGACAACGGTGCGATTTGATTGCGGTGCTGAAGGGCGGTCATCACAAAAGAACATACCTTGGTTTGCAATGGCGAAAGAGCATAACGGTATTGTTACGGAAGGGATAGTTGGTGGGTTGGCGTGGAGTGGGCGATGGAGTGGTGTTATGGAGCGCAAAGGCGAAATAAGCGCCCTGAGGCTTTCTGTGACTGAGGTGGTCCACCGGCTCGCTCCATCGGCAGAGTTGCGTTCACCAGCAGCGCTGGTCTTGCTTTTCACTGGCGACTTAGATGATGCAGGTTGGCAATGGCATCAGTTTCTGATGCGCTACTGGTGCCCACCATCACCAGCAAATTTCCCATGGGTGCAATTCAACTCATGGTTTGGTTGGACAACACGGATTGATGCGCCAACGCTGATGCGTGAGGCGGATATAGCTGCTGATTTAGGTTGCGAAGTTTTCGTTGTGGACGCAGGTTGGTATGAAGGCTGTGGTGTAGGGGATTTTGGACATGGATTGGGTAACTGGAAACATCATAAGGGCAAGTTCCCTGATGGTTTGCGTGCGCTTGCAGACTATGTGCATAACAAGGGCATGAAGTTCGGGCTTTGGGTTGAACCAGAACGAATTGATTTGGAGACTGAACTGGCAAAGCAACATCAGGATTGGCTCGCTAAGCGTGATGGGAAAGTTATTGGGAGTAAGCGTTATGGGCATTTGTGTTTCGGGAATGCACAAGTGGTGGCATGGTTTCAAGAACGATTGGCAAAGCTTATCGCTGATTATGATGTTGACTGGCTTAAGTGGGATTACAACATTGCCTATGGTTTGGGTTGCAACGATGCAACACATGGGCATCAAGATGGCGACGGAACATATGCACACACGCTTGGTGTCTATGCTGTTAAAGCGTTTCTGCGTGAGCGATTCCCGCATTTGGTCATAGAGGGGTGCGCCGGTGGTGGTCATCGGATTGACTTTGGCATCCTAAAGCAAGTGCACATCTACTGGCTCAGCGATTTCACTCACCGCTCTGCAAATGTGCGATTTCATTTGACTGGTGCATGGTTTGCATTGCCACCACGCTACTTGAACACTTGGGTTGTGCATGAAGGCACAACGCTGGCTGACTTCCGCAGTCGCATGGGTGGTGCTTTCGGTATCTCATCACGCCTTGCTGAGTGGGACGAGGCAATACGAGAGCGAGCGAAAAAATGCATTGCTGAATACAAGCGGTTGCGCCCGCTAATACTTAAACGCCGTTTCTTGCTCACACCAAAAGTTCGTTCACTTGAGGATTGGACTGCTTGGCAGTTCTATGACCCAGAGACGGAGACGGGTGCGCTTTTGGTTTTTCGTGAACAGTCACAACAACAGCAATTGACAGTGCAGTTGAAAGGGCTTGTCCCTGAAAGCCACTACGCATTGCAGGACGCTGACACGGGCGCAACATTGGTGCGCACTGGCAACGAGTTAATGCAAAATGGATTAGTAGTGACCATACACGAAAAGGGTGGAAGTAGCTTATGGTGGTTGCAAAAGGTAGCTCGCTGAAAATGCACGGGCTAACAGTTAACGCTGTGCTTAGAGCAGTGTAGTGCAAACGGAGTAAACGAGCCCAACTTGCGAGGTGAGGGTGATGAAAAGGCGTGACTTCCTGAAGCTTGGGTTAGGGACAGCAGTGATAATGTTGAGGCAATCCTCGTCACTTGAAGAGCGTCCCAACATCGTTTTCATCCTTGCCGACGATTTGGGTTGGCGGGATTTGGGTTGCTACGGGAGCAACTTTTACGAGACGCCCAACATTGACCGATTGGCGCAAATGGGCATGCGGTTCACCAATGCTTACTCCGCTAACCCGCTATGTTCGCCGACACGGGCAAGCATTTTGACAGGGCAGTATCCGTGCCGATTGCGCATCACTACGCCAAGCGGTCACCTTCGTGAAGAACTGCTTGACCCAGTTGTCCCAAGTTCAGGACCGCCTTCGCAAAAAGCCGTTACACCGCAATCTCGTAACAGGTTGCCTTTTGAGACTTATACCCTTGCGGAAGTGCTCCGCGATGTGGGCTACAGGACAGCACACTTTGGCAAATGGCACTTGGGTTGGCCGCCTTATCACCCTGAAAATCACGGCTTTGATTTCTCGTTCCCGCCAAACCAATCGTGGCCAGGTCCGCCAAACTACTTTGC
>JBGOEV010000068.1:0-9298 GCA_041538025.1 Candidatus Thermosaccharophagus gerlachensis
AAATAATTTGGCAAGCAAGTTGCCAAATATAGTGCAGAAATTGAGCGAGGCTTTAGATAGGTGGAACAGCGAACTTAGCCCACCCGTTTTTCCACCGCCACGAAAAGGGGAAGCCACTTAAAGATTGCCACTTCGTGAAGCAAAAGTTATGATGAAGGGATTTCAACTCAATGGGGAGGGACTTAACGATGCGAAGGCGTGAAATATTGGGAATGGCTTTTGGTATTCTTGGATTATCTGCTGTGAGGAGAGTTATAGCTCAGGAAAGCAAAGCATTGCGAGAGCGCGAAAAAGCTCTTGAACCATTCCTGCAACAGTTAGAGAAGATGCGTGGCAAGTATTCAAATGTTCCAAGGAGCGATGGGCAATTGCTCAACATGTTGGTAAAAATTTCGTGTGCAAAAAATGTTCTTGAAGTTGGCACATCTAATGGCTATTCTGCCATTTGGCTTTGCTTAGCTTTGGAGGAGACCGACGGTCATTTGACGACGATTGAGATTAACCCAGAAAGGGTAAAATTAGCCGAGGAAAATTTAAAGCAAGCCAAATTGATACATAGGGTCACCATCCTTGAGGGCGATGCACATAAGATTGTTCCAACACTTGAAGGTCCTTTTGATTTCGTGTTTTTGGATGCCGATAAGGGGAGAGAACAAGACTATTTTTCCTATCTTTACCCAAAGAAGCTCAAACGAGGGGCTGTAATCGCCGTCCATAATGCTATACGGATGAGGCAGGTAATGCGTCAATATCTTGAAATGATAACCTCGCATGACGAATTTGATACGGTGATGGTGAGCACGACTTTAGATGACGGGTTTGCTATAAGCTACTGGCGAAGGTAGACGCAGTTTGCTACGCATTCCATCATGCCCTTTGGCTACGAGCTCAATGCCAGAGGAGAGGCAACAAGGGTAGCCCACCAGTTGCTTCCTACACATCAACTAAAACCTGTTGGCATAAACGAAGAAGCGCTTCGCTTGTTGGCTTTTCGTAAGTTCATGTTGTCCCCTGCCTCTTTTGCCCACAAGTTTTTAAAGGATGGACAATAGTAGCACCTGAACGACGAGGGGTGCAAAGCTAAGGGAATGGAGGGCAAAATGAAAAGCGAGGTGAGGTTGTGATGAAGGCAGCCGTCATAGGTTTAGGTCATGGTTGTAACCACATCGCTGCATACAAAAAGTTGCCAGATGTTGAAGTGGCTATAGTCTGCGATATCTCTTCTGAGCGCCTCAAAAATGTGATGCAGCAGTTTGACATACAAGAGGGGACAACAGAAATCAATGACATTGTGCAGCGTGATGATATATCACTCGTTTCCGTTTGCACGCCAGATCATTTGCACTATGAGCATGCAAAGCCTCTACTACAGGCAGGGAAGCACCTGCTCATTGAGAAGCCGATGACGACCAACCTTGAGCATGCGCTTGAGCTTGTTGAGATTGCTGAACGAAACGGATGTATCGTCATGGTTGGCAATGTCATGCGCTTTGTCCCATCGTTTAGCGCTGCTAAGCAATTCATCTCGCAAGGCAGGCTCGGCAATTTGCATTATGTTGATGGAACTTACCTACACGATGTTTCAAGCATGCGTCATGTGCTTAAAGCAACACCTTGGAGGGTTGGCAAATTTGACGGTGTAGCGCAGGAGATTTTCTTTGGTGGAGGTGTTCACCCAGTTGATTTACTTCGTTGGATTGCTGGGGAGGTTGATGAGGTTTTCGCCTACGCAAACAGAACTGGCAACTTGCCTGAGTTCCCGTTGCCTGACCAAGTTGTTGCATTAATGAAGTTTCACAACGGTGCTATAGGGAAGGTATGGGTCAATGTAGGCATCCAAGGTGGTTGGGGCATCACATTGACGCTATGCGGTTCATACGGAACGATGAAGGTTGAAAGTGACTTTTGGGACATCTACATTGATGAGGGTTTACCCGGGCGCCCGATTGGAAAGGCTGGTTATGTCAGAATGCCATTTCATGCCACAGGAAAGCCAATTGATGAAGAGATAGCACATTTCGTTGATTGTGTGAGAAGTGGAAGAAAACCGCTGATTGATGCGCTGGATGGAGCAAAGACGGTTGCTGTCTTGGAAGCAGTTGTTAAGTCATACCAAACAGGGTCGCCTCAATGTGTCAGCAAGTTTTAACCGCACCAGCTATGTCGTCTACACGATTCAATGCTCTCAGGGCAAGCAGTTGATTACTTTGCCCAACTTCCACTTTCATGTTCTATCGCACTATGGCACAATTTGTGCTATGTGTAGCGATACTCCTAAGGGGGCATATGCGACGCAGTAGGGTGTGCTGATGGGGGCGTGGAGCGTAGATGCAAAAGTATGATGCAAGCAGGGTTGTCATACTTTATGGCACGCTCTTACAGGCGATTTCACTCCTTGCATTGCCCTCATTTATATCGCAAGTCCTTCAGACAACAGCATGGATTGGTGAGATGTTCTTCGTCAGAAAGATCGGAGACACTGCTATAGCAGCTGTTGGTGCCGTTGATGAAGCAACATGGCTACCATTCACGCTCGTTGTAGCCATGCTCATAGCAGCGACGACGCTTATAGCGCAGAGTTGGGGCGCAGGTGATGAGAAGGCAACTCAAGTCTATGTGGAAACTGCCATACAGCAAGGAATCATTTTGGGAGCGCTCATCATGACCCTCTGGTTTTACAGAGAGCTTTTTTGGCGTATCTTCAACCTGAATGAAACAGTGGAAGAATTGGCTTCAAGATACCTCCTCATCTTCATCTCCTTTGCGATACCGATTGTTTGTGGCTTTCCTCTTGTTGCACTCTATCAAGGCATCGGTGACATGGTCACACCACTTATCGCGACAGGTTTTGGTGTGTTCTTACAACTCACATTGAATGCACTCCTTATCACCAAGCTTGGCATAAGTGGTGTAGCGTTCGCTGCTGTCTCGTCATACTGTGTGCGATTATTTTTGCTTACAACACTGCTTCGGCGCTTGCCGATCAAATTAAGCTTCAGGAGGTTGATCAACTGGGACAGCAATGCGCATATCAAGCTTTTGAAGCTGGCTTTACCAGTGTGGCTCCAAACAGTCCAATGGTCACTATGCTCTTTTATCCTCTTCAGCATCGTTGGAAGAACAGCAAACAGCACCGAAGCGCTTGCAGCACTTACACTTGGATGGAGGATTGAATCGCTGTTGCTCATACCTGCATTCGCCTTCGCAACTGCCGTTCAAACAATTGTGGGGCAAAATGTCGGTGCTGGGCAGATTGAGAGAGCAAGAGCACACAGCTATAACACAGCTTTGATGGGGGCAGTTATATTGGCAGTTGTTAGTTTCTTCTTCATCGCCACTGCAGACTTATGGGCACGCACATTCTCACAAAGCAAGCTAACGATTAAATACACAGCGAGCTACTTGCGCATTAACGCAATAGCACAGCCATTTGTAGCAGTTGGCATGGTTCTCGGAAGCTCGCTCAGGGGAGCTGGTGATACACTCTCACCCGCTCTAATCACCATATTCTCAATTTGGTTTGTGCGCATACCAATGGCTTACTACCTTTGCATTGTTAAAGGCTACGATGCAACTGCTGCATGGCTGAGCATGGCTATATCAAATGTTGTTGGTGGCTTGCTCACCATCCCAGCTATGGAACGCATCTGGAGATTGAAGAGGTCACAGCAAGGTGGCAACAAGAGCTAACTCTCCTTTGGTATATCGCACAAAAGTCATTTGCTTTACCGCTTCAAAGCACTTGCACATCCATACTCCAAATGGTTATCCCGGGCTTGAGTATGTATTGAGATTGCATCTCCCTTACAGCTTTGACGATCTTGTGAGCGTCACCCTCGTTTGTTTGTATGATGAGGATGTTGTTCAAGCCCGGAAAGATTGGGTCGCCTTGTTTCATCCCTCTTCCACCGAGCCCATGAGCACCAAAAAGCTTTGTGTAGCCTGTAACATTAAGGCTTTGTATTGTTCTCATCATGTCTTCTTCAATCGCCCTATCGTAGACGATGATGAGGAGCTTTTGTTTTTCGTCGCCACTTTGCGACACTGCTATGTGCCTCCTTATGCTCTGTTCATCTTGCTGTAAACAAACTGCGCCAAGCGGACGAAATAGCTTTGGCTACGTCTTCAAACACAGTGTATGCAACTGGCACAACGAAAAGCGTTAGAAGCCAAGATAATGTTAAACCACCGATAACGCCTATTGCCATCGGTGAACGCAACTCGCCAGCTTTACCAAACTCAAGTGCAACTGGTATTAGTGCAAGGATAAGTGTGAGCGTCGTCATAACAATCGGTCTCAACCTTGTCTTGCCAGCGCGCACTATTGCTTCTCCAACGCTCAAGCCACGAGCCCTTAGCGTGTTTGTGAAATCAACAAGCAAGATTGCATTTTTCTCAGTGACACCAAGGAGCATTATCATCCCTATCATCGCTACCATGCTCATACCTTTTCCGCTCAGCATTAAAGCAAGCAAAGCACCAACAAGAGCCTGTGGGAGAGCAAGGATGATTGATAGAGGTAAAAGAGGTGAGTTGAAAAGGGCAGCCTGAAGCATGTATACAAGTATGGCTGCAAGAGCAAGCGCTGAAAGCAAATAGCCGTAGTTCTCACGCATCAACTCTATGTCGCCACCAAAGTTAATTAAGTTACCACCACTGTCAAGCCCCGCTATTGCTCTCGCGATAGCTTGCTGTGCATTCCCAAGTTGAGCATCAGGGGCAAGGTTCGCTGTTATGGCAACCATGTTTTTTCTATCCTTGCGCTCAAGCAAAGAAGGTCCAGTTGAAATGATTGGGTAAGCAAGTTCTTTCACCTTCACAGGCTGGTTCTGTAGACCAACACCAACTATGAGGTCAAGCAAACTCTTGTAGTCGTCAAGCGATTCCCTTGAGAGACGTATGCGAATATCGTATTCATCCTCGTCTTCCTTGTATTTCAAATCCGTATTCCCTTCAATGGCTGTCCTAAGAACCCACGCCACATCAGCAGCTGTAAATCCCAAGTCTGCAGCCCTATGCCTATCAATGTGGAAATGGTATTCTGGTCTGCCCGGACGCCAACTTATCTTCACGTCACGCAGTAACGGTATGCGCTCAATACGCTCTTTTATATCGTTTGCAATGGCAATAAGCTCTCTTCTGTCACTCCCGATGAGTTCAATTTGTATTGGTGCGCCCCTCCTCGCCATGCCAGTTTGTTCCTCAACGGAGACCTGAGCTGACGGTATCTGTTCCCTAAGCCAATGAGAAAGCCATTGTGCTATTTCTTCCTGTGAGCGTTTCCTCTTCGCCTTATCAACAAGGACGATGTATAGCGCAGCATACTCATGCCCATAGCCACCTGCACCCCTTATGGCAACCCCGGTTGTCCCTATGTTGCTTACAACAAATTCAACCTCTGGCATTTCAAGTAGCTTCTTTTCAACCCTCTCAATGGCTGCTTCCGTTTCGCGCATACTTGTTCCAGGTGGCATTTCAATCACAGTATAAATGCGTCCCATATCTATCTTCGGTATGAAACCAAACTTGAAGGGCAGATGAATAAACAAGATCGAAAGGGCAAACAAGCCCGCAGAGAAAATCAACCCGCGCCTTTGTTCACTCGCAAAGAGCGAGAGAAGAAAACCAAGGGCGAAGATGATGAGTGCAAGGATGCCTCTAATTCTCATCTCCATAGGCGCTAAGAATGCAATCACTGTTAAAAGAGATGCATTACCGATGAACAATGTGAGTGACCTGTTCCTGAGTGCCCAGGCAAGCGCAACACCATAAATTTCCTCAACGCCCTTCCATGCCTTCTCAAATGCCACTGACAATCGTTCAAATACGTTTTTAGGCTGGCGCTCCATCTCCTCCTTCGTAAGCCTCTTGAACCATCGTGAAGCGAGCATTGGCGTGAATGTGAACGATACGAGTAGTGAGAACAAAACTGAGGCGACATGAGCGACTGCAAAGGGTTTAAAGAAGCGCCCCACAATACCACCCATGTAAATCATTGGAGTGAATACAGCCACATCAACAAGCGTTATCGCAATAGCAGCAAAGCCTATTTCAGTTCGCCCATTGAAGGCAGCCTCAGTAGGTAACTCGCCCATCTCCAAGTGCCTGTAAATGTTTTCAAGCACAACAATTGAATCATCAACGAGTGCACCAACTGCGTGCGCTAAACCGAGCATGACCATGAAGTTGAGCGTGTATCCAAGGAAGTTGATTGGTATGAAAGCAGCTATGAGTGATGTTGGTATGGCAAGCCCGATGATGAATGTTCCACGAATATCCCTCAGGAAGATGAAGACGACAAGCATTGCAAGCAGAGCACCAAGAATAAGGCTAACAGTTAAGTCATGGAGTGAGTCACGCACAAACTCCGATTGGTCATCAACGATTGTGATGTTTATGTCCTTTGGAAGCGTTCTCCGCAGGCGTTCAATTTCTTTTTTGACGGCATCCGCAACCTCAACAGTGTTCGCCTCCGAATGGCGAAAGACGTAAATGCCGACTGCCTCTTTACCGTTCAGCCTGAGCACCGTTTCCCTGTCGGCAACTGTGTCTTCAACATCGGCAATGTCAGATATTCGTATGACATTGCCAGCATAACCCATAGCCCTGTTTCCAAACCTTATTGGAACATCCCTTATCTCCTGCACACTTTTGAACTTACCAGAAAGCCTGACACCGATGTCTCTTATCCTGCCTCTTAATGTTCCTGCTGGGACATCCAAGTGAGCCCCAGCAAGCGCTCGCACAACATCAGTAAGCGAAAGCTTGTATGCAGAAAGCTTATCAGCATGAACATTAACTTGTATCTCCCTCACATCGCCACCGAAGACTTGCGCCATTGAAACACCTTGTAGGCGTTCTAAGCGCTCAGCTATTTCATCCTCAGCGAACTCGCGCAAATCCTTTAAGGGGCGTTCACCACTGATTGCGAGTGTGATCACAGGGAAGGCAAGCACATCAATCTTGCTCACGACTGGCTCTTTAACACCTTCTGGTAGCTGTGCTCTTATGGCGCTGAGCTTATCTCTCACTTCAGCTGCAGCATCGCTACTGTCTATTCCAAGCTCAAACTGAACTGCAACAACTGAGATGCCTTCCTGCGAATAAGACATCACATGGCGCACACCTGAGATAGTCGCTACAGCTGACTCAATCTTTTCAGTTACCGCTGATTCAACTTCCTCAGGATCTGCTCCGGGGTAAAGCGTCATGACAGTGACGAATGGGAAATCCACCCTTGGGATAAGCTCAAGTGGCAATCTCGCCATCGCCCAGAAACCGAGAACGACAAAGGCAAGCACTGCCATTGCAACCATAACTGGACGCCTAATTGAAAGCTCGGTTAGCCACATGCGCAAACACCTCAACCATACCTAAAACACAATGCCGTTTGCCTTTCACCTTAGAGCTTGCGTTCCCTCGCAATACGCACAGGCGCACCATCGTATAACCTTTCCTGCCCAGATATGACGACCTTCTCACCAGCGTTTAACCCGCTTACAACCTGCACTTTCTCTCCAACCTCAATGCCTACTTTCACGTCCTTTCTCTTCGCCCTCCTGCCATCAACAACAAACACATATGCTTTTCCTCTATCACGAACAATGCAAGTTGTTGGTATCATGATAGCTCCCTTCACTTCACCAACCACCACCCGCCCCCGAGCAAACGAACCTGGCATGATGAACTCATGTAGCCCAACCAACTTTATCCGGATGAGGAACTTCCTTGTCGCCTCACGAGCTATCGGGATAACCCTTTCAACGCGACCTTCAAATCTCTTCCCCCGAAGGCTATCAACGCTCACAACAGCCTTGCAACCATTGGAGACGAGCCTATACTCAGTCTCTGGGAGCTCACCTTCAAAATAAAGGCGCTCAATTGACACAAGCCTCATAAGTGGCATACCAGGTGAGACTGTTTCTCCAACATCAACTCTCCTCTCAGCCACATAGGCGCTCACTGGCGCTCTTATCTCTGTTTTTGAGAGTAGTGTTTGTATGTTTTTGATTTGTGCGCGTGCTTGCTCAACAGCAGCCTTTGCAGCTTCAACTTGCTGCTCTGAAACGCCGACACGCAACTCGCCAGCCCTCGCAAGCTCAACGAGTGCTTCCGCTTGCTTTGCTGCAGCTATCGCTGCTTCAAGCTGCTCACGCAACATTTGCTTTCTCCTCTCATTCTCCTTAGCCAACTGCAACATCAGTTCGGCATTCTTCACCTGTATGCGTGCAGCTTCAACTTGCAATGCATTGATTTGTTTACGCGCCAAGCTAACCTTCGCAAGCTCGTATAAAGCCTCAGCTTCAGCGAGCTGAGCCTTCGCTATTTCAAGCTCCCTTCTCACAGTTGATTTCTTTGCCCTCGCTGCCTCCGCTGCCCTGACACCAGCCTCAGCTTGCTTAACAGCTTCTTCAGCTGCTCTTATATCCTCTGGGCGAGTTCCCTCCTCAATCAATGAGAGGGCTTGCTTTGCCGATTCATAATTCGCCTTCGCCACTTCGTAGAGCTGTTTTGCTTGATCAAACTGCGACCTTGAAATAGCGCCTTTACTGTAAAGGAATTTCGCACGCTCAAACTCAGCTTGAGCTAACTCAAGGTTTGACTTAGCTTGGTTGACAGATTGTCTTACTTGCTCCCTTTCCTGAGCTCTTGCGCCACTCCTTGCCTTGTCAAGCATAGCCTTTGCCGACGCAAGCTGTGCTTTTGCTTGCTCTATTTGCGCTTCAACAACTTCATCGGTTATTCCAACACCTTCTTCAGCCATGCTTAACCTTTGGCGTGCCGATTTGAGCGCTGCCTCGGCACGCTTCAACTCAGTTTCGGCTTGCTCATCTGCTATCTTGGCTTGCTCTTCTGCCTGCCTTAAAGCTGTCTTTGCTGCTTCCAAGTTAGCCTGTGCTTGCTCAACGCTTATCTCTATCTCCTTCGTTGCCAAATCAAGCGCTGTCTTAAGCTCACGCACACGCGCTTTGGCAGCATCAAGCTGAGCCTCCGCGCTTTTCAAATCTGTCTTCACTTTCTTCCCCTCAAGCTCCTTAGCTATGCTCAATTGCCTGTATTGAGCCTCGGCAGCTTTAAGCGCTGCCTTCGCCTGGTTCAACTGGGATTGCAAAGTTGAGCTGTCAAGCTGGATGAGCAAATCGCCAGCATGAACAAAGTCACCTTCATCAGCGCCAACAAATGTAACCTTCCCTACCACTTCACTGCCCACATTCACATCGTCTTGGGACTTTATATTCCCCGTCACCTCAATCTCATTTTGGATGTTCATCCTGACAGCTTCCACGACTTCAACGGG
>JBGOEV010000069.1:0-8678 GCA_041538025.1 Candidatus Thermosaccharophagus gerlachensis
TTGCCACGATAAGGGCGCAAGTGTTCGGGATAATGGAGCATCATCAAGATAGTGTCAGCGTCCACACTGCTTGCCTCGCTCAGCAAAACCCATCGCTCTTCGGTGACCAAGCGACGGTGCGGGTTGCGCCAGATTGTCTGAAGGGCATAGCAGATAGTGTCAGCATGTTGAGCCAGAACATGCAGGACGAAAATCGGCGATGGCGGTTGAATTCGTTCCTCCGTTGCAAACTCCGTCGGCGCCTCCCAATCAAAAGGCAGTGAGACAAGGTAGCGAATCAAGTCGTCTATCAAGGCACGCAAAAACTTTGGGTAAAAGAGTGGGTCGTCTTGCTTATCCAAATCCAAAATCGTCTTGGGCGAGACAACTTCAATCGGGTCAGTCGTCACTACTCTGCCATCAGCGAACACGATGCGGATGACACTTTTGCCCAGATAGTTGCGGAAGGTGAACGACCACCAGCCGTTAGGCTTTTTGCTGGCTTCCTGCTCACCGAACCAAATGCATCGGGCTTCAGGTTCCGCTTTCAACCAAAGTTCCTTCCATTCGTTGACGATGGCATCGGCGATGTCCACTTTGTGGTTGCGACATACACTTTTCAAGTCCTTATCGGCAAGTTGAACGTCTTCCCCTCGCAACTCTAACTCCACGCCATCGCCTTTCCAGCAGATGTTGTTGTCACATCGTTGCCACTTGTCCATCCCCAATCACTTTGCTTAACATGGCATTGTGGCACAATCAATTATGTCATGAAGGGTGGTTTGGTGCAAAGGTCTAACGAACATGTTCCGAGAGTTAAAATTTTTAGTGCTGACTTGGTCGGCAAAAGATCTTGAAGTCAACGGCACGAACAATTTTAGGACACGGCTTATTATAGCGACAAGATGAAGGACGCAAACTCACACAATCATTCTGACGGTATGATCTAAGGTGCGCAAAAGGAAAGGAGGTAGCAAAAGATGAACAGCACGGTGGCGTTGAGCATAATCTGTGTTGCAGTTTTTGCTACGCTTGCCCTTTCTCAACCGCTTGAGCAACCAAGGAACCTATTGCGCAACTCGCACTTTTTGTATTCTGCCAATGGCGAAGTCCCAGATTGGTGGGGCACAGGTGCACCAGAACGGATACGCAACTTTAGTGGCTGTATCTCTTTGGAAGAGGCTTCGCCGATTGCAGGAACAAAAGCGCTACGCCTTTTCAACCCGCAAGCCAATGCTTTGCTATGGCTCCAGTCCTTTGCCTATGCATTGCCATCCGAGAGGGTATACACCTTCTCGGTTTACCTTCGTTCAGACCGAGATAACTTCCCTGTCACATTGCGTATTGGAGACCAAAGCACGAAAGTCAATGTATCAACTCAGTGGCAAAGGTTTAGCTTTACCGCAAAACCAATTCGTGGGCATTGGGCAAGGGGTCGGCTAATTGTTTCCATAGGTTTCTCACAAATCGGCACACTGTGGATATCTGCACCACAGCTTGAAGAAGGCGAAACAGCTACCGATTACTCACCACTTTATCGTGATGATGTCTTCTTGCCCAATCGCTCACAACCATTTCGGGCAACCGTTCAATTCAATGCTTACATGACTGAACCAGAGATGCGCATCTGGTGCGAAAACAATTTCCAGCGCCCAGTGCAAGTCAGGTGTCGCGTCGGTGAAACTACATTACATGGCAAGGCAACTTTGAAAGCTGGCGAGCGTAAGTTTGTCTCCTTCAATATCGCTGATTTGCCTGCGGGCACTTTCACAGTAACGGTTGAAGCAATTGATGGCGAAGGGAAAGTGCTTGCAACAGCCACAGAGAGTTTGAGGAAGCTACCACCAAATGAAAAGGTGGGCGCGTTCGTCCAGATTGACAAGGTGAGGAGACACCTTGTTGTCAATGGCAAACCGATTATTTTGTTTGCGCAAGGCATTCACGCCAACCCAGAGGAATGGTGGTTAGATGACATTGCTCAACATGGCTTCAACGCAATTGTTACATTCGTTCCAACTGACCAATCAAGGTGGGAACAGATACGCAAGTTTTTGGATGAGGCGCATAATCGCAACTTAAAAGTGATAGCATGGTTATCCGCGCCTCGTAAATCTGCCAAGGAGATCGCAGAAGCACTCGCTAAGACTATCGCTTCATTTCGCGAGCATCCTTCCATTGTCGCATGGTATCTGCTTGATGAACCTGAAGGTTGGTGGGCACAAGAAGGAAGAAAGGAAGATGAGTTGCTCATCGTCTATCAAATGGCGAAGTTGGCAGACCCGTATCGTCCAGCACAATTGAACTGGTATTCTTGGACAGATGGCAAAGGAGGCTATGGTTCATTGAATGCGAGCGACTTCGGTTCGTTAGACCATTACCCATTTGGTAAAACTGAGAACCCGTTTACAGCTTTGGGCGGATTGCTGTGGCGGATGAACCGTGATTGCAGACCGCTTGGTAAACCTGTTTCTTTCTGGCAGCAGATGTATGGCTATGATGACGCTGTTAGAGAGCCGACAGCTCGAGAGGCAAGAGCTCACACTTGGCTTACTTTGGTCAACGGCGGAAAGCTGATCTACTGGTTCATTTACAAGCCCATGGGAGAGAGCTTCTGGAACGCTATGCCAAAGATTGCTGAAGAGGTGCGTTCGTTAGAGAAGCTGCTAACAGCTGATGATGCCACAGAGTTAGCTGTAGGGCGCGAAGGCAACCTTTACTACTCGCTTTGGAATGTTAACGGTGAAGATGTGCTCCTTGTCGTCAACGCTGGCTACACTCCAACGAACACACCAATTTTCGTGCGATGGTTGATCGGGCGTGGTGTGAAAGAAGCAAAGCTAATAATCGGTGACGATGGTTTAATTGCAACTGGTGATATCGTCTGGGTAAGCTTGCCACCGTTGGCAGCGGGCGCTTTCAAGTTGCTGTGAGAAGCATTGAACTAAATTCGCTCTCTCTTGCGGTGCGTAGCGAGAAAGAACGAAGCCACGAGTGCCGAAAATATCATCGCAAGCATCACTATGATGTGCCACACATTTGGTGGTGCTACCTCGCCAACTTGGCATGGGCAAACATAGTCACCGTAGAGCTTGCCGAAAAGCAATGCTACACTCCCACTAAAAAACATCTCAAGCAACTCATACACGAGCATCTTTTTCAACCCGAAAAGCTTCCCGATGAGTATTGCCCCAGGTAAGCTTACACCAGGTCCATTGAGCAATATCGCGAGCGCTGGCGCAACTGCCATACCTTGTTTCAGGAAGGCTTTAGCAAAGGCAACCTCAGTCAAGATTGGAAAATACATGAGTGAACCGAAGGCTGCAGCCATGAATGTTGCCTGCGGTGTGTTTTGGGAAAAGTATTCGGTTATCCATCGTATCGGGATAACACGCGCTATAAAAGCGATAGCCAATATTGCTGGCACTAAAATCGGCAGTATGCTCTTCATGAACATCCATGTCTCCGACATCCAAAGTTTTATATGCTCCGTTGTGAACCAGCTTTTGAGCACAACTATGAGTGACACTGTGAAAACAAAAAGCACTGGTATACGAAACGACCATGGTAAGCCAGCTGCGCCAAGGAGCATTATACCGATGAGCAGGATGATAACGCTCATCGCATGCTCCATCTTAACGCTCGTAAAAACATTCGCCCTCACTTCAGGTGGGTCATCCTGAAGAGCCACCTTGCTCTCGTGACCTTTATGACCGATGTCCTGCCTAAATAGCAACTGCATAATGATGCCTATGAGCAAACCGATTACTGGGGTTGAAAGCATCCTCCATAAGCCCATCTTGAAGCCGATGATTTTGAATGTCCATGCGAGCGTGACTATGTTCACAGCAGGACCACAAAATAGGAATGCAAACGCAGGACCTATGCCGGCACCCTTCCTGTAAACACTCAACGAGATAGGGACAATGTTGCATGAACATGTTGAGAGCACGAAGCCACCAAGCGTTGCTACAACATATGCCTTTAGCTGATTGGCACGGTGCCCAAGGTAGCGCAGTATCTGTGAAGTTGGCACAAACGCTGTTATAGCACCCGCAAGCAAAAAAGCAGGCAGGACTACTGGCAAGAAATCCCATGTGAATATGCAACACTTAAACACATCAACGAGTTGCCCTAAGGTCGTATGCATGCTCTCAAAGCCTCACACATTGGATGAGCATGTCCAAAACATGGAGCAAAACCATGTAAGGTTCTTTTACTTCCTCCTTTTAATCGGTTCAAACTTCCACTCCTCAAATGCCTTTTGAGCAGCATCGGTCAGCATGAAGCTGACGAACTTCTTTGCGTAGGCAGCGTTCCTTGAATTTGGCATGACGAACGCAACCACAGGTATCTCATCGTGCAACTCGGATGGAATAACACAGACAAGCGATACTCCTTCTGCGAACTTCGGGCGTTGACCTATTTCATGCGCCTCGTAAAGACACGGGTGATAGACGATCGCTGCATCAACTCGGTGTTGCTGTATCCATCCTTTTAGCTCCACTGGAAACTTGGCATACACAATCTTCCCTTTGACTTTCCCCCACAAGCCAAGTCTTTCAAGCACCTGCTTTGAACAATAGCCGATGGATGTGTTTTCTCGTGCCAGAGCGATTGTGCCTACATGCTTTGATGCGATGTCGCTAAGCGATTTTAATCCTTTCGGGTTACCCTTAGGGACGATGAGCGAGAGACGAGACCTTGCCACCTTAACTATATCGCCACCCTTTATGCCCCGCTTCTTTGCTATCTCGCTTACCTCGCGTTCGCCAACTGAGATGTAAACATCTGGCGTCTCACCAGCGCTCAGGCGCTTCGCCAGCACAAGCACATTTTCAATCTTCTCACTTAGCTTAATGTCCTTGTAGCGCTCCTCAAACATGCGCTTTATATCCACATACGGACCTGCAACACCACATGGCACAAACACACTTAGCACCTTCACCCCTTGCTTCTTTCTACCAGTTTCTTCACTACCGTATGCTCGCTTTACCTCCTCTGCCACTGCCTTCTTGAGTTGTTCCTTTGTCCAGCCGCCAAGCAATGGTGTCCTCACAAACTCAATTTGTTTTCCATCAACGCTTACGATGCGCTTCCCATTGATAAGGAATGCGCCACAGCCAAGTCCCCTTTTTTCAAGCTCCTTTGCACCTTGCTCAGTTGACCAGTCAATGATGACAGCATAAACTTTTCCTGGGAAGGATTTAACAATCTCTTTCACATATTCAACGACCCATTCGTGCCCACCAAATCCAAGCGGGTAAAGAGCTTCAAGCTTCACCTTCGCCTTTGGGTCACCAAATTCCAGCCTCCATCTTTGTGCTGAAATTGAGAAAGCAATGAAAGCCAAAATTGAAAGCACAAGCATGATGCTCTTCTTCGTGCTATACACCCTTATCACCTCTGTAGGGAAATTTTGTTAGCTTCGCTAACCCTATTAACACAACAGTTGAAAAACACAATCGCTTAAAGCTCTCCTTCAGCGTCTTTCATCCTTGTAGTTTGGTATCCCTTTCATTGAAAGCAGCTTTTGCGAATGTGGCTCAAGCAAGAATGAGATGAATCTCATTGCCATCTTCTTGTTCTTCGCTTCCCTAAGCATCCCCGCTTGCACCCTCACTGGCGGATGAAGATGGGTTGGTATCTGACTGATGATTTGATAAGGGCGTTGTTGAACTTGCACTCCAACTTCTTCAAGCTTTTCTGGACCGCTCTCAAAAGGGCATGTGGCATAGTAGATACCAATATCAACTCTCCCTTTGCAAACGAACTCGGCAGCTTTCAAAGCGTGCCAATGCTTAACCAGCTTACCTTTAACCTTCTCCCACAACCCTGCCCTCTCAAGTGCGCACTTGGCATAGTAACCAACGGAGTTTAATTCCCAATCGGCTATGCCTATCGTTTTAACCTGTCGTTTTGCAAGGTCTTCTAACTTTGTGACATTCGCTCTGTTACCTCTTGGTGCAACGAGCACAAGCCTGAAAGTGCCGAATGTGCGCACACTCCTTCCGTCAACATAACCTTCCTTAACCATTTGATTCATCTCAAGCTCGCCGGGAGTTATAAGCACATCTGGGCGCTCACCCTTTCTTATCCTTCTGAGCAGGACGACAGCGTTGTCAAAGACGAGTTTCACATTGCAACCTGTGCGCTTCTCAAACTCGGCCTTGACAGCATAGAACGGTATGCTCATCCCACACGGGACGAAAACTTCTATGCTTTCTCTTACTGCCTTTGCAGACTCGCTCACCAGAACATGTGCAAATAGGAGCACAACCGCAATGCAATACCATCGTCTGATTTGAGAGGAATGCGCTTTCACTACTACATTCTACCCTCCCTTCAACTCATGCGAGCAACTCATTTTTGAGGTTGTAAACTGCATCAGGTGGTGCAAGAGCCAGTATTCTGTCACCAACTTCAAACACAGTGTCACCAGTTACAACACTTGCCTGTGAACCTCTTATGAGCGCTATGAATAAGCATCCTTGTGGCACGGAGAGCTCCCTAACTGGTTTGCCAACTATTGATGAGTTTGGCAGAACCTCCAGTTCAACTATCTCAAGTCCGCCTTCAAGTATTTGGGCAATCGGCACAAGCTCCCTCACCATAGCCTCTTGCTTGATCATTTGAAACAGGATCGTGGTAGCGCTTATCGTTTCATCAATTCCGAGCAACTTGAAAACTCGCTCATTCCTTGGGGTGTTAACCCTCGCTATAACCCTTGGCACCCCAAACCATTCCTTTGCCACTTGGCATATCACGAGGTTATCTTCATCATCACCTGTAACAGCCAAGACCATATCGGCTCTCTCCATGCCTATTCGCACCATCGTTCTTATCTCACACGCATCTCCGTAGTAAACGACGTCGCCAAGCTCATCATGAAGCAATTGGTAGCGATGAAGGCGCTTCTCAATGAGGAGCACTTCATAGTTTTCTCTCAGCAACTCCTTAGTGAGATGGTATCCGACCTTACCGCCACCAGCAATGATTATGTAGTTTGGCTTTTGCCCATATGCACTTGCACGGCGCGCTTCAACTTGCTCTTGTGTTGGCAGGTCAGCAGCATATAGGCGACGCACCTCATCCGCCATGTGCAAGTAAGCCTCAATATCCCTAAACGGGCGATTATGCAATCGGTCGGAGAATAAACCTGCACCAATTGTCGTCATGCATATAGTTTCAATTCCAACCCTGCGATAGACTTCAGCCCTCAATGGATCGTAAATCCTCGCAAACACTTTCGGCACACCAAAACATCTCTTTGCCATCTGTGAAGCCATGATGTTCGTGTTATCTCCGTTTGTGACAGCAAAGAATGCGTCTGCACTTTCAATGCCTGCTTCCTTCAGAACTTCTTCGTCTATGCCCAAGCCGACTACAGTCCGCCCATGAAAGTTCTCACCGAGCCTCCTAAAGGCTTCCGGGTCTTTATCAATGACGGTGACTTCATGCTTTTCTGAATCAAGCATCAAAGCAAGCGTAGAGCCAACCCTACCGCAACCGAGTATGATGACTTTCATCTTTCTCTCTTCCACACCATTTCACCCCGATCACTGTGCTGGAACAGTGTCAATCAAAATCTCACATGGAGGACGACGCAAAAGTGCTTCAACCGTGCGAGCGAAAACAGTCGGCGGTTTGTCCTTCGCCATCTGTATCCCAAGAACAACAAGATCGCCACCATAAGATTGCACAGCCTTCCTTATGCCTTCACTTGCCTCCCTTGAGCGTATCTTCTCTGTATGTGCACTCAAACCGTGTAGTTTAACTATTTGTTGCGCACGGTCAAGCGCTACCTCAGCGTTTCTCTCAACTTCTTCTGGCAACTCTGAATCAAGTGTGAGCAACCTTGGAACTTCAATGATGTATGCCAACACCAGCATAGCGTTATGAGGCTTGCCTAAACGGCAAGCAAGTTCAACTGCTCGCTCACTATAGTTCAAGTCAAGGATTGGCACAATGATTACACGAGCAGCATTAACAGAGGAAACTGCTCGCGCAGCTTCCTTTGGAAGTGACCGAGGAAGATACAACATCCAAAAAAGCGTTGCGCAAAGCATCACAACAAAGGTAACGGCAATCAACACACCTAAAGGGTGAGATGCAAATTGGTTTTCCAATTGAGATCACTCCTTTCGCCAATAGTGCAATCGCACAATACCTAAGACGATGACCAACATGCCAACAAACAACGATACAAAAATAGCTCTCCACCCCAATGAGTATATGATAGCATAATGCACCCCGCGCAAGATAATGAATACACCGACAACTATGAGCAATGACGCCATCAACTGCTTCCATACTCGCACCCATAGCATTTTAGCATTCACCTCTATCAACCAAACTACGCCTCGCTCACAGGCGCGTGAATGCAACCAACAAGCACACAACTCGCATGCGTAAGCCTATCTGTGGTTAACATTCACATCAATTTGAATTGCTCAAGCGCTCTTTGAAATCAAATTTAGCAACGCTCCCAACCAAGGTGAAGAGAACGTTCATCGCTTTTCCATTGCAGCTAAAATTTTGACATAAGGCATTTAGCGAGTAGTCCCTCGCTTGACGCTTTATCCTTTCTTTGGGGTGCACAAAAATGATGCGACGATACAGCCTCGGCGTTGAAGGGATGCATTGCGCTGCCTGCGCCGAAACAGTGGCGAAGGCGCTGACGAGCGTCAAAGGGGTTCGGA
>JBGOEV010000070.1:0-7887 GCA_041538025.1 Candidatus Thermosaccharophagus gerlachensis
CAAGCTCGTTGTGGATGTTATACGCACGGGAGGCAGTGTCTCCTGTGCTACTGTGATGGAGAAGCAGAGAATGCAAGCTAAGGTTGCCATCACTCTCGAATGCATTGCCTCATCACCTCACTCCGTTATGGCTAAATCAACATCCAAGTGTAGCACAGCAATTCTGCGTTGTTTATCGCTCCACAGGATTTGAGCTCGCCGAAGATTTGAAGGCGGTGGAAAGACATTCGGGTGTAAGCCATTTGCGTTTCCATTAGCGAAGCTACTTTTGAGGCGAGGTATAGCTCCTTACGCTTGTCCGCGTTAATTTAAAGTCCGTGATGTTTGATATGCTGATTCTGGAGACGCGTTTAGAGTGGCGAGGTGATTTAAAATGCGTGTTACGCATTCTTGCATGCCGTTCAGGCGCATCTTTGCGATGCCGTTTTCTTTCAACCCGAATGAAGGTGTAACAGTTATTGAACCATTGAGTGAAGGGCTTGGTTGGTGGGCTGGTGCATGTAGCGCTATCTATGATGAGACAGCGAAGCGTTTTTTCCTTTACTATCGCTTACGCAAACCAAGGGAACTTGGTAGGGGTGCGATCTGTAGAGTTGCGGTGAGCGAGGACGGTGTGAAATTCACAACGGTATGGGAAGCCACAAGAGAGCAATTCAATTCTCAATCTATTGAGAAGGCTTCCATTGTGAAGACAACGAATGGTAAGTGGAGGTTATACATCAGCTTCGTTGGAGAGGATGGCAAATGGAGGATTGAGATGCTGGAAGCGGAGTCTCCAGAATCATTTGATCCGTCAAAGCGTATTAAAGTGCTTGCTCCAGACGATGTTGGTGTTGAAGGTGTGAAAGATCCGTATGTATTTTTCATCGGTGGATGCACATTCATGTTTTTAAGCTGTGCACCTCGCCCTAAGAAACTGACACCCACGACGCAAAGGAAAATGCATGAGACTGGCGATGTCTATGCGACTGGGTTGACGAGATCAACAACGGCGCTCGCCACAAGCTACGATGGTATCAGATTTGAATGGCACGGTATAGTGCTTGAGCCAAGCCCAGGTAAGTGGGATGGCTATGCAGCAAGAATAAGCAGCATAATTTACGAGCCACCTGCTTTTATCGCATTCTATGATGGCAGTTCAACTGTTGAAGAAAACTACGAGGAGAAGACTGGCATAGCAATCTCGTTTGACTTGCGCAATTGGATGAAGGTAAGCGTTGATGCACCTGCTTTCAAATCACCTTTCTCAACTGGCTCTTTACGCTATCTGGATGCTGTTGATATGGGTGACGAAATTTTTCTCTACTACGAGTATGCCCGTCATGACGGCTCGCATGAATTGAGGATGAGCAAGATCAAGCGCCAATTACAGGTTTAGTATTCGGTGGTTGATTGAATTGGCTGGGATTTTATTTCGTGTTATCCATGAGGATAGTGAAACAAAAGCGCGCATAGGAAAGCTATCTTTACCTCATGGTGAAGTCACTACGCCAGTTTTCATGCCGGTAGCTACTCAGGCTTCTGTGAAGACGATGAGCAACGAGGAGCTTGAGGAATTAGGTGTTGGCATTGTCCTCGCAAACACTTATCATCTCTACCTGCGTCCTGGTGTTGAAGTAATTGAGCACGTTGGTGGTCTGCACAACTTTATGAGTTGGCACCGCCCAATACTAACCGATAGTGGTGGGTATCAGGTTTTCAGTTTAACTCAACTGTGCAGGGTTGATGACGAAGGCGTTACCTTTAGATCACATGTTGATGGTAGCGAACGCAGGCTCACACCAGAGCTTGTCATAAGTATCCAAGAGGCTCTTGGTGCGGATGTGATCACTTGTTTTGATGATGTTGTTCCATACCCCTGCACATACGAACGTGCAAAGGAAGCAACGCTTCGTTCCATCAATTGGGCAAAGATATGCAAGCTCTCGCGCAAACGCTTTGATCAATGTTTGTTTGGCATCTTGCATGGTTCAACATTTCGTGATCTGAGACGCTTATCAATTGAGGCAATGCTTGACATCGGTTTTGATGGTTATGCCATAGGTGGTTTGAGCCTTGGAGAGCCAAAGGAAGTCATGTTTGAATTGGTCAACATGAGCACTGATTTACTGCCGAAGGAAAGTCCGCGATACTTGATGGGTGTCGGGACACCAGCTGACATAGCTATTTCTGTGAGCCTCGGCGTTGATATGTTTGATTGTGTTCTCCCAACTCGTTATGGAAGGACTGGTGTTGCGTTCACAAGCCATGGAAGGATTAACCTCAGACACGCTCGCTATAACAAAGACGATTCACCTATTGACCAAGAGTGTAATTGCAAGGTATGTCAGCGCTACTCAAGAGCTTACATAAAGCATTTGATACGCTCAGGTGAAGTGCTCGGCGCAAGGCTTCTGACATACCACAACCTTCACTTTTATCTTTCCTTGATGCGGAAGCTTCACGAAGCTATAATCCATGGCACTTTGAAGCAACTGGTAAAACAGCTAAGCGTGGAGTCGGTGGATCAAGAAACCTAACCTCATGAGCTTTTAAAATATGGTGAGGTAGCGTTAAGTATAGCTGTGTGCTATAATTGCATTATGGAAACGCATGCTAAGTAATTGTTCAAATCAACAACGCAAGAGGTGAGGAGTAGTGCTGAAGACGGACGATGGGCGCGTTTGGATCAGTTTAAAAGAAGCGCAAAAGGAATTTGGCGTCACATATGCGACCCTCCATCGTCTGTGTAGGAGTGGCTCAATTGATAGCATGCGAGTTCATGAGAGGGCTCTCCTAATTGACTATAACCAACTGAAGTTTTGGCATGAGCGCTTCTATAGGAAAAGCGCTGCTGAAAGGATGAGGCAGATCTGGCAGGAACGAAGAGATGAACTGATAGCGAAAGTAAGAGCAGGTAGAGCGAAAAAGAAAAAACCAAAGCGCTCCTAAGATATCCATCACATAAGCCCTCTTTAGCGATGGTTACAAGATCTTGAGGATGGGCTTGAAGTGGGCAACTTAGAGGAAGTGGGGAGCGTCTAATTTAGACGAAAGTGTTTCCTACGGGGGGTGATTCAAAGTGCCCATAGTTAGGGTGGACGGTCCAAAAATTGACATAGGGAAGAAAAGAGAGCTGGCTAAGAGGCTGACTGAGGTTATAGCTGAAGTGTATGAAATGGATAAAAAGCACATTATCGTCTTGATAAACGAAAACGAGCCAGAGAATGTGAGTGTTGGGGGCGAGTTGATTGCCGACAAGGTTAAGGGAGGTTGATAAGTCCGCTTCAAACGGCAGTGAAGACGACAGAGGTGAGGTTGCTGTGAAGAAATTGATGCAAGTGGTGATGATACTTTTACTTGTCAGCATCATAGCCACGATCACTTATGCACAATTGGGCAAAATCCTTAAGGGTGGAGTCATCGTAGTGTGATGATACTTTTACTTGTCAGCATCATAGCCACGATCACTTATGCACAATTGGGCAAAATCCTTAAGGGTGGAGTCATCGTAGTGGTAGTCAAAACATTTGGTAAGCAGATTAACGATGGGATAAACGCTGTATTGCTGAATAGGAAATGGGAACACAAGGAAGCAACAAAGGTTGTTCCGATCTTCAGCATCGGAAGTGGCGCATATGTGGGCGCAGCTCAAGTCATCGGTGACAAGGATGCTGTCAAGGAAGTAGAAGCAGTTGCTCAAATTGAGCTTGACCTGCCTGGGAAAGCGAGGGCTAAGGTTTTGATACCAGTTGATAGGGTTGGAGTAGATGTAACGAAGATACGCCGGGTTTATGATGTTGGCGTATCAGCAGTTATTGATATCAAGCTGTGAGAGGAAGGGCGATGTGGAGGTATATAGCGGTTATAGTTACATTGGTGGCTTTAGAGTTTGTTTATCCGAAGCCGATTGAAGATGCTATTTTGGCGACCATCCGCATCATTGTTGATGGTCGTTCATCAACTGCCTTCATCGTTTCAGCCGAAGAAAATGCCGAAAATGGTAATGATAAATATTTCCTCGTCACTGTCTCACATGCATTTCCAAAAGATGTGAAGACTTGTAAGCTTGTCCTGCGTGTCTCCGATGAGAAGGGCGAGGTCAGCCGTAAAGAGGTTGAAGTAAACCTCCAAACCGAAGACGGTAAGTCAATCCTGCAAAGGCATCCAAATTTGGACATTGCAGTTCTTCCAGTAGAATTGCCTAAGAATGCAATTTTTAAGGCATTTTCCCAGAGCCAAATCGCTGGGAAAGAGCTCATTGAACAAGGAAAAGTTTACACAGGGCAGGATGTGTATATCCCTTGCTTTCCAGTGGGTATTGAATCAAACAAGCTTGGATGGTGTATTTTGCGCAAAGGAGTAATAGCATCGTTCCCACTGTCGCCCATTGAAAAATTTAGGATCTTTTTTGTAGATTATTCAACTTTTGGTGGGGACAGTGGTGCCCCAGTTGTGGCAGTGCGTGATGGCAAACCGATGGTTATTGGCGTTATTATCGGCATGATGCGTCAAACTGATGTCGTCAAAATACCGTTCGAAGAAAGGGTTGTTCACACACCAATAGGTCTTGCAATGGCAGTGCATGCTGCTTTTGTCAAGGAGATGCTAAAGGGGAGGTGAGTTGTCATGTTACTTCGGAAGAAAATAGCCGTCGCATCAACATTTATCGGTGTCGTCGCTTTATGCTTGATAAGCCTCAAACTTCAAAACAAGGTTACTGCGCAGGCGAAGCCTACCCCTCAACTCTTGCCAATGTATCTTGGCGCTACCGGTTTGTTGATCACCTTTGGAGTAACTGACAAAGAACCAACAACTTGGAGCGGTAAAATTTCGTTAAGCGAGGGTAAAATCGTAAGTATAACTGGATTTGATCTCAGACCAAAGGACAGGATTGAAGGCGACCAATTCTCAGTAGGCTCAAGGTTCGCTGGTCCACAGCAGAAGCAAATCATTTCACCCAAGTTAGTTGTGATATTGCGAGCACCTGAAGGCGCGGTAGTGCAAGTCAGCACAACGCATGGCGATTTTTCTGTAAAGTTGACTGAATTGCTCCTCGGAAAGCCTAACGAGTTCCTTGAGGGTAGGGTAAGAGTTGAGAAAGTGCCAGCAAGCTTCCAGTTGGTAAAAGCATCAACCGATGACGATTTTCCAAGTGCAGTTGCAGATTCTGACGGCAATCTATGGATTTCATATGTTGCATACACCCAAAGCGAAAAACCTAACCTCGGTGCACCGTTGACCGAAGAACCAAAGGATTTTTCGTTTCTTACGCCAAAAGAGATTGGCGACCAAATTTGGTTGGCTAAATTTGACGGGGAGAAATGGTCTGAGCCAATGCCAGTTACCGAAGAATGCTTGGATGTTTGGAAACCAACGACGGCAATTGATGGAAAAGGCGATGTTTGGGTTATTTGGTCGCAAAACATTGGTGGGAATTGGGAGATTCTCGCAAGATGCTTCCACAAAAACTTGGGTAAATGGGGTAAGGTGGAGCAACTGACGAAAAATTATGGAGCCGATATAAATGCCGTCGCTACAACGGATGTTAACGGGAATGTTTGGATTGCATGGCAGGGGTGGCGCGATGATAACTTTGACATCTTTCTAATGCAACTTGGTGAAAGAAAGCCGATTCGCGTTTCGTTCAGCAACGGTAACGATTGGTCACCAACGATTGCCAGTGCGAAAAATGGGGCTATTTATGTAGCTTGGGATACTTACGATAAGGGCAATTATGATGTCTGGGTTGCTGAATTCAGCGCCGGCAAAATTAAGCGCTATCCAATCGCAATTACACCGCGTTTTGAAGCCAGACCACACATTGCTATTGACGGGCAAAATCGGCTATGGATTGCCTATGAAGAAGACGAAGTGAGCTGGGGTAAGGATTTCTCGGGTCTTGGTGGTATTTATGACATAACTGTTGCAAAATTTAACAAAGGTGTGCCATTATACTACAAACGAACCGTTCGTGTAAGATGCCTGGTTAATGGGAAGCTATTAGCGCCGGTTGGGCAATTGAGGGAGAATTTCCCAAAGAATGTGCAGAGAAATTTGAGTCACCCGCGGATTGGTGTGGATAAAGCAGGGAGAATTTGGCTTCTTTTCCGACACGCAACAAATCCAAACGGCAATCAAGAGAATTGGTCAAGTTATGCTGTTTGGTATGACGGCGAGAAGTGGGGCGTCCCATTACTGTTGTTCAATTCAACCAACATAATGGACGTTCGTCCAAGCTTGGTCGACTTTGGTGGTAATTTAATCGCCATTTACGCCAGCGACAAGCGGACTGGGGGGACAGGTTCAAGGGAGGATTGTGACATTTTTGCCTCTATTTTGCCAATATTTGGCGATATTAAGCCTGTGAAGCTGACTGAGGTATCACCGGATGTAGAGGAAGAATTGCAATCCGTCCCACCAGCAGCTCGTCAGAAAATGAGGAAAAAATTGGCAGAGTCTGCCATCTCAGCAGGGCAATATGTGCCTCAAGAAATCGTCCATAAGAACGAAGCTAAGGACATAGAAAGGATGAGAAAATTCAGGCTAAAAATTGGAAATAAAGTTTACATTTTGCTTCGTGGCGAATTCCATCGCCATACGGAACTTACATCTCACCGTGATCAGGACGGAACACTTGAGGATGCATGGCGCTATGCCCTTGATGCAGCAAACATGGATTGGATGGGTTTGGGAGATCACGATAACGGCTACCACCAAGAATATATGTGGTGGCTTTCGCAAAAAATCACCGATATTTTCAATCACCCACCGAGGTTTATAACAGTTTTCACTTATGAGCGAAGTGTCCCATATCCAAGTGGACACCGAAATGTCATGTTTGCAAAAAGAGGCATAAGACCACTACCGCGCCTTGGAGGTGCAAAGCAAGCAGAATTGCTTATGGGAACGCCAGAAACTGGCTCGCCTGACGTCAAAATGCTTTACCGATATTTGCATGAGTTTAACGGGATTTGCGCTTCTCATACCTCGGCAACAGGGATGGGAACAGATTGGCGGGACAATGACCCGAAAGCTGAGCCTGTCGTTGAGATTTATCAGGGTTGTAGGCAAAATTATGAGTATCTTGGCGCACCAAGGAGTGCAACTGATCAAAAAGAATCAATCGGAGGGTGGCAACCTGCAGGATTTGTCTGGAATGCATTCAAGAAGGGATACAAACTTGGCTTTCAGTGCAGTAGTGACCATGTGAGCACGCATATGAGCTACGCTGTCGTTCTTGTTGAGCGTGCCACACGAGAAGAGATTATTGAAGCATTCAAGAAACGCCACAGTTATGGCGCAACTGATAATATTTTGCTAATTGTAACCTGTGGCGAGCACATTATGGGCGATGCCTTTGTTACAAAAACACCACCAACGTTTGACATAACCGTAGTGGGAACTGCTCCGATCTCTAAGCTGCACATAATTAAGGATTTTCAGCATGTTTTCACCATAGAACCGAAACGAACCGAAGTAAAGCTAAAATGGCAGGATAAAGCAGCAGAGAAAGGCAAGACAAGCTGGTATTACATACGAGTTGAGCAAGAGGATGGACAACTCGCCTGGTCAAGTCCGATGTGGATTCGCTATGAGCCATGAGGTGGTAAAAATGCCAAATAGAAAACTAAGTAGACGGGCTTTCTTGTCAGGCGGTGTAGGGGGATTTTTAGCGTGGGAGTTAGTAGGAAAGAAAGCAATAAGTGCTGAGGAAAAACCTAATATTGTTGTCATCATCGTTGATGACATGGGCTATGCTGATGTTGGTTTCAATGGCTGTCAAGATATACCGACACCCAATATTGACTCTATTGCGCAGAACGGTGTTCGGTTTACTAACGCTTATGTATCCCATCCGTTTTGTGCACCAACAAGGGCAGGAATTTTGACGGGGCGTTATCAGCA
>JBGOEV010000071.1:0-7452 GCA_041538025.1 Candidatus Thermosaccharophagus gerlachensis
TTGGAGAAGGTTTGGAGTTGCCAAGTTATGGTGCTTAAGTGTGTTGAGCACGAGGGGTGTCATGGCTTGACAGCGAACCCAAATGGAGAGACCCATGGTATTATCATTCCTGTTCCAGTCAAGTTGATGAGCAAGCCAGGGACATACAGGTTTGTCTTGCACTTTTATGATGACTATTCCGACAGTTACAAAAACCATCAAGTCAAGGCGGCGTTAGAGGTGAATCAGCAGACGCCTCCTCAGGCTGCTTGGATATGGATTGACGGATTATACGGCGCAGAGTTGCAATTTAAAGTGGACTGGGATTATGTCGGTAAGTCCTTGGACCGGGTGTGTAAGTATTTCTTCACATGGCAATTAGGAGCAGGTTTGACAGCGGGTAATGTAGGTTCTGTTACAGTAGAAGGTTGGAATGTGCAATATAGACACCTTAGCAAAGTTCAAATCGATTGGCAATATGAGAGGGCACGCAGTCAGCGGGTAGATGTTCGACGCACTGTCATTTTCACAATTACACCTCATGCTATTATAAGTGGAAAGCAAGAAGAAGTAGAAAATATCGCTCGTATTACTCCAACGCCCGATCACAAATTCCCTCCTGACAAACCTGCTGTGTCAGCGATAAACGAGAGCACAATTGCCTCCTATACCCACCAAATAGACCCAGAAGAAGAGTTGTATCTACGCAGTAACGTTGTATTGCATGAGTTAACCCATTTGTTGACTGATAAAGGTAAACATTGCAGGGCTAATAGTCCCACATGTGTCTGGCGGGCAAGGGTGAGCAGTCATTTTTATAGCCAGATAAAGAATCAATACACAATCTTCGGAAAGCCCGTCTCCTTACCTTGGCATACTTTGGATGAAGTTAATGAAATGCGCGAATCGTTAGGCTTATCAAGATATAAGCCTTGATGTAGAGGTGATGAATAATGACTAAAATAAAATTATTCTTAAGTTTCAGCATATTTAGTTTGTTTTGCTGTTTCTACCTAATGATAGCTCAAAGAGAAGGTATTTCTCAGGTGACGGGCAAACTTAAAGGATGGGAACTTAAGGGAGACGAAATTCTTTTGGAGTTATGTGGAGAGAATGCGAAATTCCCTCATGGTATTTATGCCCTTGATCCTTTTGCTCCTAATCCTAAACCCCGCCTTCTGGCGAAAGGCTGGAGACGACCGGTTTGGAGTCCAAAGCGTCGTTTTGTTGCTTGCCTTAGGAACTACACTCTATGGATTATTGACCGAAAAGGGAATTTTACTGAGATATGGGATTCTTATTTAAGCAACTTAGGCTTTCATGATCCACCAGTTGTTTGGACATGGAAAGAAGGATTCTTTGTAGTTTGGCGAATTTCGTCGTGGGGAGGAACGGTTATTCATCAAGCAGATGAGGCGCCAAAAGAGGGAGAAGAATGGCATCCTTTTGTGCCTCTCATAATTATGCCCTTGAAACGGCGTTTGCCCGAAGAACCACTTCCCCGCCGAGGAAACATCAAGTGGGATGACCTTTTGTGTTTCAACAACCCAACTGCCTCTCCAGATGGTAGATATGTGGCGGCTGAGGTTTACCCCTCCGGTCCAGAGGACTTAAGGCGTGCTGAAAGTAAGATTTTGATTTACGAACGATGCCCTCCAGAAGAAATGGAGTTATGGTGGCAATGGGAGGGTCAAACTTTCAAAGGTAAAGGCAGGCGGCTAACGAATTTGGGAGAAGATGTGACAGAGTTGCGTCCCCTTTGGTCGCCAACAGGAGAATGGATTGCTTTCACTGTTGTGCATTGGAAGGATGGATATGTAGCACCAGCAGTTATTCGCCCCGACGGCAATGATTATATTGAGCTACTCTCAAAATATGCTCATTATGCCATATCACTTGGTCAAAAATGGGAACCCATTGTGCCATTGGACAAAGATAATCCACTCAGGTTTAATATCTACAATATACCTAAGTGGGGTCGACCTAATGTGTATCCAGTGGAATGGTCAGAGGATGGTAGGTTTTTGCTGTTGAATATGGGGAGGCGGTATGAGAATTTGCAAGTGGCAAAGTGGGACGGGAAGGAATGGTGGGTGGCAGGGATTGGGGGGCATATGACTTCAGGATTTGGTGGTTTGAAGTTTGCCGCTTTTGGGGTTGGCAGGTGGCTGGCTGCCGTCTTTGACAGGGATCTGATATGGGTGGTAGAGGTTAATCCTGACGACATTCAGAAAAGTCAGCGGAAGATGATTAGTATGCCTGAAGGTGTTTGGATTGAATGGATGGATTGGTGATGGATTTGCATTGTCAGTTTTTATGTTATCAAAATCAAAATTTGCTTTGGCATGGCAGATGAGGTTGGCGGTGGAGGCTGAGTCAAAGGCTTGCCTCTGTCCAGCAAGGCAGATATCTGTTCTCATCAAGTTGAGTGAGCTTGTCCAAAACAGTCATGTGCTCAGTTTGTCCGTCCCACTATCTGGCAGTGTAAATGTTACCTTGCCGATGGATATTAATCAGTTGTGCCCCATTAAACTCAGTTGTTATCGCATCTCCCATTCTGTATCCACTTGGCGAACAGGAGTTTGCAGACGATGCACCTGAGTGAGAGAGGTGAGGTGGTAAGTCATCAAGCGTTTTTAATAAGCTCGGTGCTTGTTGCATAAGTGGGTGATAAAGGTTTTGGTCATTTTTCGCACCCATTCCTTTGTGTTCCACTGCTTCTTGTGATATAATTGACTTATGCAACAAATACCATTGCCCTGCTGAAGAGGGACGGAGGGAGTGCTAAATGGGTGAGGTCGATAGATTTAGGATAGGCGATGTGATCAAAGAACCAGAAATGATTCTTCGCATAGGTGTGCTTGCTTTGCAAGGCGATTTCATGGAGCACATGCAGATGGTGGAGAAATGTGGTTGTGAGGCAGTTAAAGTTCGCCTTAAGCACGAGTTTGAGGGAATTGATGGGTTGATAATTCCGGGTGGCGAAAGCACAACATTTGGTGTGCTCATGGAGAGATACAACCTTATTCAAGAGATACGAAGGCAGGCTCTCTCTGGGATGCCGATTTTTGGCACATGCAGTGGTGCCATCGTGCTTGCGAAGGAGATTGAAGGTAGCAACCAACCTCGCCTTTCACTCATGGACATAACGGTCAGACGGAATGCATTTGGTAGGCAGATAAATAGCTTTGAAACCGACATTGATATTGAAGTGCTTGGTGAGCCACCATTTAGAGCTGTCTTCATACGAGCGCCGATCATCACAAGAGTTGGTTCAGGCGTTAAAGTGCTCGCAACATTTGAAGATAAGATCGTCCTTGCACAACAGGGTAACTTGATAGCATGTGCATTTCACCCCGAGCTCACAAACGATTTGCGGTTGCATCAATACTTTATCTCGCTTTGCGAAGCATATGCAAAAAAGCGGATGGGAAAGTGAGATGCTACTTTACCGTTTACTTAGCGCCTTCATTGGGTTGCCCATCGCAATTGCATTGGCATGGGTTGGCGGTTTGCCATTCGCCATCGCAATTTGCGTTCTTGCGATCTTGGCTGCATGTGAGCTTATTATGGCGTTTGATAAAGCTGGCATAGATGTAGTTAAAGAAGTGGCATTGCCATGCCTTGTCGCAGGCATCATCGGAACCTTTATGTTCGCAAATGAACAACACATATTGCTTTACCTATGGAGCGCAATCATTTTCTTGAGCGTATTCGGTAGCATGTCATTTCACATAGCGTTTCATGATGAGCGAAAACAACTTGGCTCCCATTCGGCAAACATATCTGCGACTGTGTTTACGGTTGTTTATGTAGGCATGTTTGCTTTCATGGTCATGTTGCGCGAAAGTGAATGTGGGCGTGAGCTGATGCTTTTGAGCATGCTGACTGCGTGGGGCATGGATGCAGTGGCTTACTTTGTTGGCAGGTGGCGTGGTGGGAGAAAAATCTGTGAGAGGGTGAGCCCGGGGAAGACTGTTCTCGGGAGTGTTTCAGGGTTGATCACAGCAGTGTTGCTTGCGCCATCCCTTGCATTCCTCTTTCAAAGCATGCAAGCATCTGGCACTTTGATGCTCAGCACTGCAAAAGTATTTCCGATAGGTCTCATCATCGGGACATTGGGGCAAGTTGGTGATATGTGCAAAAGCGTCATCAAGCGTGATGTTGGGATTAAGGACTTTGGAAACATCATCCCGGGGCATGGAGGCGTGCTTGACAGGTTTGATAGTTTGCTCATCTCAACGCCTCTCGTCTACTTCTATGCGCTCATCGCTTTATGAGGCGTGCTCGCACAAGCTTGTGTGCAAGCGTTGAAGTTGTGTGCAGTGCTTACATTTGCTTCTTGCGTCCTTTTGGTCCGATGAGCTCAACAGGTATTGGTTTGAAGCCAAGTTTAAGTGCAGGCGATTCTGGACGGAGCCTGAAATCAAGCTTTGAAGCATCAACGAACATAGGGTCAACATCAACGATGTTGTCCTCTATGATGACATACGGTTGAGCTCGCTTCTCCAAGTTGAGCCATCTCCCACCCACACATATGTTTCGCCTGATGATGTTACCTTTCGGTGCGGCTGGTTCATCCTCAAGTATGTTGACGAGCGTTGGGTATCGTTCCTTCCATGGTGATTCTTTGTATGGAACTGCGAGCAGTCTTTCTGTCATCGTTGTTTTAACATGATAGCTTGCCCAACCAAGAGCACGCGCATCCACATGGACTGCAGGCACACAATCAATGAAGATGTTGTTCTCAACGATGTTATCTCTTCCGCCACCTATGAATGCAGCCCTTGTAACCCTTTGGAAGATGTTGCCGTAAACGATGGTGCCACAAAGCATATCGTCAAGGTATACGCCCATGCATCCCTTTCCCTTAAAGCCACTGATGTCGTGGAAGTAATTGAACCGGATGACAGTGCCACGCCATGTCCAATCTCTACCGCTGTATATTGCGCCAGCGTCGTTTGACTCAAGGCACACATTGTGTATTTCGTTAAACTCAATGATGTGCTCATTGCCACTGAATGAGATTGCCTGATGTGGGGCGTCGTGAATCAAGTTATGCCTCGCAATGTTTCCCACACCGTTAAGAGAGATCGCCGGTTGATACATCCTGTGCCAACGCCCATAGTGATGGATATGGTTCCCCTCTGCCAAGTGTTCTGATGGCGTGAGAGTTTTCCTGTCGCCACCGTTTAAAGCGATCCCACCACGCCCGGTTGCATATATCTCGCAATCCACAACTGCATGTCTAACGCCACCGTTGACCACAACTGCCCAGCCAAGCACATTCCTTATGACGCAGTCGCGTATGCTACAACCTTCACCACCAGAAATAGTGATTGCATTGCCTCTCGCAACTTCAAACACCAATCCCTTGAACACAACATGTGATACACCATTTAGCGTTAACAGCGCTTCAGCTGTTGATACAGTTGGGCTACCCGCATCTATAGGCAGTGATGGTGGATAGAAATAGATGATGCCTGTCTCTCTGTCCAGATACCACTCCTTTGGTGAATCAAGTTCAGCGAGTATGTTGTAGGCATAAAACCATTGTCCTTTGCGATACCCATAGCCATGATAAGGTGGTGCTACCTCTATGATGCGTTTTTGTGGATCAATTTCCTTCACCTTATGGCGCTGGTCACTCCAGTCCCAAAACCAATAACCGTGCACCCATGCATCCTTTTCTTTAACCCACCTGCTTGGTCTATCGCCCTCGTAATAAAACTTGCCCACCTTGCTTCCCTTGATGCCGTGTATTTGATGCCCATCATAATCAACTACATCAGCGATGTTCATGAAGCCTTCGTTTGGGTAGCGTGCAAGGATCATAGGTTCATCGTTGAAGAATAGCTCAATGCCGCCAGCTGGTGTGCCGTAATCTGTTACGCCGAGCTCTTTCAGGTTAGCTTGCCAGACTTTGCCTCTCACAGTTTCATCAAGGCGCATAAGCGTTTCTTTATCTTCAACCAACTTCCAATTCGTTATCCGTTTGCCGCCAACTATGCGCACAAGCCCATCACCATACGCTGTGTAAACTATGGGTGAGCCCTTCTCACCGGAGTCTTCAGCTGTCAACTCAAAAGGTCTCTGGCGATAGTATGTGCCACTCCTGATCGCTACAGTCACCCCTCCATCTGGCAGTTTCCCTTTGAGTCGCAGCTTGCGTATCTCATCTCTGGCGCGCTCAAGCGACAAAAACGGTCCATCGGTCTTGCTTCTGTTCGGTGATGGGAGCCTGCCAGACCATCCGTCGTTCCCTTCATGCGAAACATACAAGGTTAAGGTAGCACCATACGAAGGTGAAATATGGGAGCGTATCGCAAGTGCCATCAACGAACAAAGAATTACACAAAGCCACCATCCTGTAGTTTCGCGCATCTCAAGTTCACCCCTCTTTCCATGGTGTTAACTGCTTTGTTGAATGATTTTCCTCCAGCTTATTTCACACACTAATCGCTCAACTGCTTCCTTCATCCAACTTTAACGATAACAAACTGCCCATTCAATGCTAACCTACACTGCAGATGAACAGCACCTCTGCCATAATAGCCACTTGGGCATAAGTTGTTCAATACAGCACCCATCTCTTCTTTCATTTGCTTCTCTGTGACGGCGAGAAGCCAACCGTTGGGATAACTTTGCCTTGCTTTCACTTCCAGAGGTCACAGACCAAATCTTGCTTGTCCATTTGCAGGTATTTTGCGACTTACCGCAAGATGCCATTAAGCGTTCCAACACGCAAAGGTTTATGGCGTGGGATGGTGATGCGATGAGGTTTGCCTTTGGCTGTTGAGACCAATTGCATGTGACCGCCTGTTTGCCTGACCACTTGGTAACCATACTTCCTTAACTGCTTTGCCAAATCCTCACCACCGACATCACGCGGCAACCTCACAGCGCCAACACTTCCTCTTTGACGAAATGCAAGCGAATGATTCGCGGTCGTTCGTTTTCATCAAAGTGACACTGGACTGCATCAATGACCATAGCTCTTAACTCTTCCAAAGTGTCGGCTTCCGTGAAAATAGCATGCCCTAAAGCTTCGGCTTCATAGCCTCCTTCTGGTGATTCCCGAACAAGGAAGATAATTTCGGTTTCCATCCTTCGTCACCCACCTTTTGCAAAACAGACATTATTGCGCAAACAATTATACCAGTGAAAGCAGGGGGTGTAAAGGTCTAACGAAAGGGGGTGAAAAACATGAGCAACCCCTTTTCCACCTGCTTTGTTGAATGACTTTCCTCCAGCTTATTTCACACACTATCGCTCAACTGCTTCCCTCATCCAACTTTAACGAAAACAAACCGCCCATTCAATGCCAACCTACACTGCAGATGAACAGCACCTCTGCCATAATAGCCACTTGGACACAAGTTGTTCAACACAACACTGCTAACTGCAGAACCGTTCATGGCCACGGGAAGAAGGGAGCAGTCTTCCTTGTCACCATCGCATAAACAGCCCAAA
>JBGOEV010000072.1:0-7449 GCA_041538025.1 Candidatus Thermosaccharophagus gerlachensis
TGAGCCCAATCTTTTTTTCCCGACCTGCCGATTTGCCGACCTCACGATTTGCCCAAAATTTGGCTCGGCAGGAGCCTCGCCCTCCCAAGATTTCGCCGACTAAAGTCGGCGCTCATGTTTTCGTCATCAACTACGGGTTAAAACACGTAGCATGGATTAGTCCGTGGCTGTATCATCAACGATGGGTTGAAACCCGTAGCATGAATTAGTCTGTGGCTGTATCATCAACGAGGGGTTAAAACCTATAGCATGAATTTGTTTGTGGTTGATGACGAATCAGAATGAACGCCGAATTCATTCGGCGTTGGGGGGCGAGCCTTTTGGTGAGCCAGAATCTTTCCCGTGTCCCTTGTCCCCTGTCCCGTTCCAAGCCGGTGCTCATGTTTTCGTCATTGACTGCGGGTTGAAACCTGTAGCATGGATTGTTTGTGGTTGCGTCACGGCACTTAACCATGCCATTGGCTTTAGCCAATGGTTGATGACGAAAACGAGATAAGCGATGGATTCATTTGGTTACAATTCATTTCAGGCGACTTGCCATCCTTGAGGGACATAGATCCTCGTGAACTGGTCAATGGCATATCTATCGGTCATGCCAGCTATGTAATCGCACACAATCCTTGCAAGCTCAGCTTGAGAAAGCTCGTCGCCCTTTTTACCGAATGTGGGAATGAGGTGTGGATGGTGCATGTAATAGTCAAACAGCACCTCAATCATGCGCTCAACCTTCTCAACCTCAGCCTTGACTACCCTCTCATCAAAGTAGACTCTCTCGTAAAGGAAATCCTTCAACTCATCCAACGCCTCAGCGATCTCGCTGCTCAGCTTAATTTCGCCATCGTCAACCCCGTTGGCAACAATATCGCATACTATTCTCGTTATGCGTTGTGAATGTGTTTCACCGAGCACTTGTCTGACTCGCTTTGGCACATCGCTTTGCTTCAATATGCCAGCTCTTATGGCATCATCAAGGTCATGATTGACATAGGCTATCCTGTCGGCAATCCTTATAACCTTTCCCTCAAGCGTTGATGGTTCTTCACCCTCACCACCAGATTGCAAATCAGCCATCCCCTTTGAATGGTGCAGTATTCCGTCCCTCACTTCCCAAGTGAGGTTCAGCCCCTTACCATCACCTTCAAGGACATCAACAACCCTGAGGCTTTGCTCCCAGTGCCTGAAGCACGCATTTGGGTCATACTTTCGGTAAACTCTATCGAGCACCTCCTCACCTGCATGTCCAAACGGTGGATGCCCAAGGTCATGTCCGAGCGCTATTGCTTCTGCGAGGTCTTCATTTAGTCTCAATGCGCGGCATATCGTTCGCCCTATTTGAGCCACTTCAATGGCATGCATCATCCTTGTTCTATAGTGGTCACCTCTTGGTGCAATGAAGACTTGCGTCTTATGCATAAGTCGCCTGAAAGCCTTGCTGTGTATTATCCTGTCCCTGTCCCTTTGGAAATCAGTTCTTATCGGGCACTTTGGCTCTGGCTTCTCTCTCCCTCTGCTGAGAGCCGATTTGGCTGCAAACTTGTGGAGGTATTTCAACTCCCATTGCTCTATCATTTCTCTTGGGCACATCATTGCTCACCTTCATTGAATGGGAAAAGTTCACACCTGCACAGCGAAGCTTCACCACGAATCTCAAATGGACAGCTTTGAGAAGTCAGCGATGCGTAGGAGTTCGGCTTCAATCATTTGGAGCAGGGAGAGCCTGTTAAACCTTAGCTTCATGTCGGGATGGATGACGAGGACGCCGCTTCCAGCGCCTGTGCCAAAGAAGTCGTCAATCGTTTCCTTCAATGTGGAGAGCTTGATGAAAGCATCGGCGTATTCCTCTTCGTTTGAAAGCGTCTTTGGAAGCTGCTTCAACACTGCAACAAACTTCTCATACAGCCTCTTTTCAACTTCCTCAACAAGTAGCTCAGGGTCAAAAGGAACATCCGTCCTATGCTGTGAGAGTATGTTAAGCACCCTTGTGAAAGCTCTCACAGCTTCATTGAAGCCATCATAGCTTCTCCTCAACTTCTGCAGTGTCCTTGCCCTCACAAGCGCATCAAAGACATCATCAAAACCAGCTGAGAGAACCGCATCGCGAATATCGTAATCAATCCCCTCCTCCTGCAAGAGCATATCAATTCGCCCCTTAAAAAACGAGAGCAACGAATGGCGAGTCTTCTCTATGGGGCTTCGTAGCAAGCCAGCCTCCTTGAGGACTTCCAAAGCACAACCGATGAGGCTTGATAGTTTTGTGTGAAGTTTTTTGTCACATAGCACACTCACGATAGTAGCTGCAGCTCTACGCAAGCCAATTGGGTCAGCACTTCCAGTGGGTATTAGACCCCTGTCAAAGCAAGCGCAAAGCGTGTCCATCCTGTCAGCAATCCCTAACAAAGCACCAACAACTGTTGAAGGCATGTTGTCACCAGCGTGACGTGGCATGTAGTGCTCCTTAATTGCTATAGCGACATCGGGTGCTTCGCCACTCCTTATGGCATATTCATATCCGATGATTCCCTCAAGCTCTGTCAGCTCCTGCACCATCTGTGTAGCCAAGTCAGCTTTGCACAACTGAGCAGCCCTGAGCGCTATTTCCTTCTGACGCTCATCCAAGCCTATAAGCTCACAATACCGCAAAACTAACTCTTTGATGCGTTGCACCTTCTCATACATGCTCCCCATGCCAGTCTGGAAGAGCAACCCTTTCAACTTCTCAACATACCACTCAAGCGGATGCTTAACATCTTCCTTGAAGAAAAATTCGGCGTCGGCGAAGCGTGCCTGCAAAACCTTCTCATACCCTTCCTTCACAGTGTCAATCCAATCCATCCCGCCATCACGGACGGCTATAAAATGCGGTAGCAAAGTTTTTCCGTCTTTGTCCACGACCGGGAAATAGCGTTGATGATGAATCATCACGGTCTCAAGCACTTCCTTTGGCAAAGAGAGATAACGCTCATCAAACGAGCAAATCACCGATGTTGGGTGCTCTGTCATGAATGTAACCTCGCTAAGCAGTTCCTCTCTGATGAGAGGCTTTGCGCCTATTGAGTAGGCTAAGCTTTCAACTTGCCCTCTTATCATGTCACGCCTTTCATCATGCTTGACTACGACATTCGCCTTAGCCATCGCATCAAAGTAGTCTTCGGCTCTGCGCAAAGTTATCAACTCTTTACAAAGCGTCCTATGACCACGAGATACGCGACCACTTTTCAAGCCAGCAAGCTCAAACTCTATGACGTCATCACCATACAAGGCGAGAAGCCATCGTATCGGTCTACCAAAGCGGAAGCTACCATCGCCCCAGCGCATCATCTTCGGGAATGAGAGTCGTGCAGTCACATCTGGCAAAACTTCGGAAAGCACATCCAATGTTCTTCTCCCTCCAGCTCGCTTAACTGCGAAGACGAATTTGCCCTTCTCTGTCTCTTCAACGATGAGCTCATCAACAGAAACACCTTGGGAGCGTGCAAAGCCAATTGCAGCTTTAGTTGGCTTGCCAGATTCGTCAAACGCAATGTTCACCGATGGTCCTCTGACTTTAATTTGCTTCTCGGGTTGCACATGCGCCATCGCTGGAGAGAATGCAACAAGCCTCCTTGGTGTAGCGTAGCACTCTATGCCAGCATGCTCAATCATCGCCTCATTGAGCGCCTCTTCAAGAAAAGTTTTAAGCTGTTCTACTGCTGGCATTAAGAAACGAGCTGGCATCTCCTCGGTCCCGATCTCGTAAACGAAAGCCCTCCACTGTGTGTTCTTATCGCTCTCCATCCATCTTTCACCCCTTGCACTCATAGTAGCGCTCAAAGTGCTTAATGATTTCCTCCTTGGTAGCAATGCCTGTTGTTCCGATTTGTTTTATCGTCACCGAAGCAGCCAAGTTGCCGATGAAAGCTGCTTCAACATCACTTGCACCAACGCACAATGACGGGACTATGCCAGCAGTAACGCTATCTCCAGCCCCAACTATGTCAATCTCCCCTTCAACCGGGACTGCTGGTATGTGCGTTGTGCCCCTGTCACTTATGACCAAGATACCGTCTTCGCCCATCGTGAGAAAAACTGTTTTACCAACCCTCTCGTATAGTAGCTTCCCAATTCGCATTGCATCTTTGACGCCCATCCGCTCACACCATTCCTCACCAACAGCTAAAGCAGCCTCATATCTATTCGGCTTCACCACGACATCTTTAAACTCTCCAATCCTTGTCCTTGAATCGGCATAGAAAACCTTTTCAGGAAAGCGCTTTGGCAAACTGCATATGAACTCTCTCACCCTATCAGTTATGACACCGCAGTTGCGCTCCTGCACTTGGTCTTGCACTATGACAGCGTCAACGCTGTGAACTAAAGTGCTGAGTGCACCAATAAGCTTGTCTTCAATTTCGGCTGGCAGTGGAACACGGTTCTTTATGTCTTGGCGCTCCATCTCAATCTCTTTACCATCACGAAGCATCATCGGCTTCGTATACGTTGGTGTGAAGCGCTCCTCACAAACGAAGACATAATCTGTTATCACGCCCCTCCTTTTCAACTCCTTCAAAAGTTCATACCCTTCGCCGTCGTCTCCGATCACGCTCAGGGCATAAATCTTACCAACACCAAGCGAAGCCAAATTGTTGCATATTGTCCCTGCAGCTCCCGGACTGCACCTTTTACCCACAACCTGAAATGCTGTTAAACCGGTTTCAAGTGACACTTCATTTAACGATGGGTCAATGAGCAAGTATTTGTCCAGAAAGAAATCGCCAATGACGACAACGCTCACATTGCTGAAGCGGTCAAGTATGCTTACCAATCTTTCCTTGTCCATCATGGCGCTATCTACTCCCTTTCGCCGTGATGGTTTCATTGAGCATGCCTCTATAGCTTCGTCTAAATGCCTTTGCATGTTCAATTGCTTTCGCTATATGCCTTCTTCTGGCTGCCATGAGCATGTTAGAAACGCATTTGCCCATCACATCCAAAGCTTGCCTACAGCGATGAGCCACATCTTGCGGAAGCAAGCCAAGAAGGCGTTTTGCGTTCTCATACTCGTTGAGAGCCATCTGGACTTCAAATTGCATCACAGGTGCTGCAAGCGAATTCATCAAGATGTGTATTTCCTCAACAGAGGGCAGATGCGAGGAGATGAGAAGGCAATCAACAATGTCAAAGCCTGTGACGGAGACGGAAAGCTCATCACCGCTAATCCGCATCCTTAACCTTGTAGGGCTTGGGAAGCGAAGCATATATGCGCGATAGTGATGTGCAAACTCCTCCTTCATGTTTCCCTTGCAAATGTTGATGAACAATTTCGCACTGTGGTCGGGAAGCTTTGATACCTTCCCGAGCTCCCACCATAACGCTGTGATAAGAAACTCCGAAAGCTTATTGCTCTCAGGTGAGTGGATGCATAAATGCACTTTTGCGCTTTCAACTTGCCCTGTTGCATCAAGTGCTTGTTGGAGGCGTGCTTCAACCTGAAAATCTTTTAACGGTATGCCACGCCAGTATCTGGATGTAACTTGTGCCTCAGCTGATACAACTGCAGTAGCCTTAAACAGGTCAATGCGCCTGTGTAGCAACTCACATGCATCTGAAATGATGACACCATCTGCGCCAGAAAGCGCGCTTGCATACACAAACCATTTGAGTTGATCCGAAGTTGGGAAGCACATGCGCAAAGCCTCACATTCAATCCGACTGTCTGCCTCGCTCCTCAAGGCGATCATAAACTTTGCGTTGCCAAAGCATTCGTGCAACAACTTCATAGATGCTTCAACATCGCCGAATGGTATCCCGACGCTAAGGCATATGTGTGATGGCTTCACGAGGTTGAAAAGATGCAGTGCAGTCTTTGCAATTTTCTCATCGCTGAGTGCTCCATCGAAAAAATCAAACCAAAGGATCGCAACGTTACGGAGCGAATGGCATAAGTGCCGAGACGATGTAAAAGCTTTAAGCAAGGTCTCCGCCTCTCCCTTTGAGCCTGCCTTCAACAACAATGACATTGATGAACCTTTTGCGATTTTATGGACATCACCGATGAACGTGAGCATGTGATCGGTATGAAGGGGAGGTTTGAAAACGAGTGCTGGCATAAGCGTCGTGCCAACATATGAGGCAGAGTTTAAAAGATGCCTTAGGGCTTTCAAATCACCTTTAGAGGCGACTGATATGATAGCACATTTGAAGCGATGTTCTGCGATAATGCTCACATCGCCAAGCGAAGATGCCTTGAAATGCGGAAGCACATAAGGGAGCTCAACCATGTGCGTCATATAACATCCTCTTTAACGCATTGCATGCACTGCAACGCTACCCTCGCGTAAAAAGTTTACCACCGTCACTGAAAGTTAGCCTCAACGCATTCCAACAAATTTTAAAGCTTCCTAAGCGCCTTACGGGATAGGGACAATTGTAATTCCAGCGATAGGACGAGTAGGTGCAGGCGCATCGCCTGTTGGCAGATACCATTGGATGCGCTTATGCTTTTTGACTGCCAAGGCAACGACTTCGGTGTATGCAAAAAATTCCGTTTCCCATTCGTGCCAGCCATCGCCTTGAATGAAAGTAGGTATAACAAAGGCATCGGTGAAGTAATAATCCTGTCCACTCCACTTATCAAACTCATCATCGGGTGGGTGCAAGTTTCCTTTTCTGTCAACCCAATGGAGTGCTTGTGGTGGCGCCATCTTACCATCGCTATAGACCATAACCCTGACACGATAGCGCCCAGACGGCAAAACCTTTGGGAGTGGGAAAGTGTAGAAGCTCCCTGCAGGTTCATCTGGCGGTATGGTCCTTGCCACAGTGGCTTTACCACTTTCGTCCTTGATTGTTACTGTGGCACCACCTTTCGCTTCGTTCGCCGTAATAGTGATGCCTTTCGGGAATGGTGGTGCAGGGACAGGTGGCGGTGGTGGGTTTTCAGCACTTAAGGCTTTAGCCACAGGTGCCCACCACTCCGCTTGCAGAACATCATCAGGCGCATTGCACATCCAGAAAAGCCATCCAATTCTTCGAGGCTCATTCACAAGCCAATGTTGGAAAGAGAACCAAAGTGTTTCTGGGATGGCGACATGAGGACCTGAACCGGGCACAGTCCCATACTCGTCAAAGAAAATCGGCACATCCCATTTGTCCATCAAATTTCTCACATACTCTTGCCCTGGTTCTCTCAACTTCCACTCACGAAAGACAGGATGCATCCCCCAGATGACTTGGTTGAGGGGGTCAGGGCGAAACTCAATGGGTGACCACATCTTTTCGGTGACATACCAGTAAACGCCGTAATCGTGCACCAAAACGGGATGTCGGTCGCCCATCGCTCGGAACATGCTGATAAGGTCCTGATACCAACGGCGCAAAGTTGAAGCGTGAAGTTCCCTTATGCGCCCAGCATGAACGCCGGGGTCTATTCGTCCTTCCTTGGCTGCACGACGAACCACTTCGGGAAAGAAC
>JBGOEV010000073.1:0-6577 GCA_041538025.1 Candidatus Thermosaccharophagus gerlachensis
TTACAGGTATTATTAAATCTTGAGTGGGGAGTCCTCTCCCTCCACAATCCACCCAACCAAATTGATTTGTTTGTGGATCCTTCTGATAACACTTAAATACACCCATAGTTTTATCAAAATACATCATACCTGAAGTAGCATTAGAAGGTTCAGAAGTTGGCGTTAACCTTATTGCCCCTGCAACTTCTAACTTAGCTTGTGGATTAGTTGTCCCTATTCCTACATTACCATTACTTCTTAAAAATAACTGAGCAGTTGTCCACGGGAATTGGTCATCTTCTATTGCAGAAAAGTATACACCATATAGAGTATTTCCAGATCCATTTTTCAATATTTTCTTTAAACACATGCTCTTTCAATAAAAGAAGTTGGAAAATGGTGTGAGGTGGAGTTTCAATAACTGCATTTGCGCCATGAGAGTATGCAGAAGCGCCTTGAGATGCGGAAGCCGAACTTAGAATAAAACCGCTTAACGAGCTCTTCAGATGTCCACATCATCCATGCGTTATGCAATCCTTTTGAGCGCATGATCTGTAAGCACTTTGACAACAATGCGCTACCTATGCCCATCCCTTGCACATCTTCACGAACGCCTATCGGTCCAAAGTGCTCGCCGTCAAACTGGCAATAGCCGAGCAACTCACCATCTCTTTCAGCAATTATGAACTGGTCATAGTCGCAAAACCCATATGTTGCTTTGATCAACAGTTCCCTCGCATGCCTGAGCCAATCTCCCGGCATGTGCGATTCAAGGAACTGAAGTAGCTTAGTGATTTCGTTTGGCTGTAGTGGTCTCACTTTCACTCCTTCCCTTGACACACGTTGCTCATAACCTGAGAAGGCGTTTAAATCAAGCGTGCTTATGTTTGCTTCAGCGCTTACAGCGGATGAGATGACTTTGAACCCGAAGCGATAAAGCAGGTTGAGCGCATCACTGTATCTTTCCTCATCAACTCCGGGTATGAAATAGTTTGGTGTGTATGGCGAGACGAGCACTTCATTAGCGCCAGCGTCTTCAAGCTTCGCCAGAGCATGCTCAATCAATGCTTTCCCGATGCCCTTTCGACGATGGAGTGGATGGACGCCAAACGCTGTTATCCAACTGCGTCCTTCTTCAAGCCCGACTTTCTCCATCGGCATCTTCCTGATGATGCAGAGGCAAAAGCCAACAGCCTCACCATCAACTTCAGCGATGATGAGCATGTTTGGATCAAAGTTTGGGTCAAGCAAAACTTTTCTTCGGAATGTGCGCACGTCAATTTGGTCAAAAGGCATCACATCATTCCACAAGCTAATAAGCTCTTGCTCATCTTCACATCTATACCCACGCATATGCACGCAACCCATTATCATTCCTCACCTTCTCAGCCAAGCTCGCAAAGCTGTTTTACGGTATCAAAGTGAATGTGCTATCTGTCGCATCCTGTTTACATCAACGGCGAACGCTTGAGCATACATCGTTCCGCACTCAATACCCCTTATGCGAGCTTTCGCCAAATACCAATCCCAGTATGGGAAGGCGCCCTCGCCCCTACCAATTGCATACGCTTTGAAAGCCTTCTCCCACTCCTCAAGCACATCCGTTATATCCACATACACAAACGGAAAGAAGCCCTCCTCGTCCTCCCAATTCTCGGCGTAGTATAGTCTCGGGTATGGCGATGGGCTTAGCCCATTAAGCTCAAAGTGTGGATTTACAGCCATGAATACTGCACGCTTGACTATCCTATGTGTTGTCACATGGTCTTCATGGATGCTTTCACGCCAGTGTGTAATCACAACCTTAGGGCGAAGCTTGCGCAACAATTTTGCAAGCTCAACTGGAGCATCTTCGCTTGTGCTCAGTTCGCCATCCTTGAATGGCATGAAATGCAAAGACGATTTGAGGATGCCTGCAGCGTTTCTTGCCTCTGCTTGTTTTTGTGCACCGTATTCGCTTGGCGACATTTTTGGGTGTCCTTTCTCGCCGAGTGTCATGTGAACGATATGGGCTTCCCAACCCATCTTGGCATGCTTGAGCAACGTTGCACCACACATGAATTCAACATCGCCAGCGTGTGCACCGACCGCAACAATGCAACCAACAGCACTCATATTGCTAAGCCCTCACATTCACGGTTTCATTTTTGAGCCAATGCTATTGAGCCAATATGATGACTTCCTCCCTCTGTGGTGCTTTCATAGCCCCTATGGCTGTTATGAGTGCCGAGACAGAACCAAGTCCAAGTCCTATCTTCGTGTTGAGCAAGTCCTTCGGGATGCGTATGCCAGAACGAGTGAGAAGCGAATGCAGTGCAGTAAGCGTTTTCGGGTTCTTCCTTATCACGCTGATTAACACACTCCCTGCCTTCTTCCAATCGCCCTTCCTCAATGCATCAGCTACAGGCATAAGTGGTTCAAGGTCTTCAAGCAAGTCATCAAGCACAATCGCTAAATTCGGCGAGAGGGCAGTCCCAACAATAGCCCTGCTTACGATGTCTGCTATGAAGAAGGCGTCTGAGCGTTTCGTCCTTTCGGCACTCACCACAAGCTTTGAAGCCGGTGAGAGAACCACCCAGCCAATATATTGCTCGCCCTTCGGTCCAAGTATGAATCGGCTTGGCAGGTTCGCTTTCTTGAGCAACTCCCCTTCACATTTGAGCGTGAACTCATACCATGTTGGTGTAGCATTGCGCAATGTGATTGCAACAAGGAGCGCATCACCAGAGCCTAAGATTTCGTATGCGTCAACAGCGATTACTGTGCGCTTTTGCGGGATGAGCGTGAGCTGGCTGGAAACCCAAGTCGCAAAAAGCACAAAGCGAGTTTGTGTCTCTGCTCGCACGACTGCTATGGCATCACAATCGCGCTGTTGTGCTGGAAGCATTATGCGTTCTGTCTCAAGTGCTGGTGAAGTTGACTTGAACTTCGCTTTCTCAACGGTCTCATCTGGCGAGAGCAAAACGAAGAGGTCAGCATCGCCTTCAATTGGGATGAGCGTCACGTATGTGCGCTTGCCAGAGATGAGTGGCAGTTTCACCTGTATCGTTGAGCCAGCGCTCAACTCGCCCGAAAACACAGGATGAGCTTGTGATAGCTCTTGGGCAGGCGTGTGCCTGCATAAGAGCGCGATTGAAAGCAACCACTGAAACCAAAGAAGCTTTGCCAGCCTCACTTTCACGATAACACCACCCCCTGCATGTCTAAAGTTTGCTCCAAGCCACCGTTGCATGTTAGCCATCCAGATTATGTTCTCCACGCAACTGTATCGCTAAGCTCCATTGAGTGGCGCAATTTTTGGCTTGCCTCAATGGTTGTTGATGTGGCTAAAATGAATTAGCGGTAGCTATGATAGATTTCGTGTTGGAGCGCTCGTAAACAACAGTGGTGATCATGGATGGATGGTTTTAAGCTCGTTACCGACTTGACACCGAAGGGAGACCAACCGAAGGCGATTAAGCAGTTGCTTGATGGGCTGAGGAAGGGTTATCGTTTTCAGACGCTTGTCGGTGTAACTGGCTCTGGGAAGACATTCACCATCGCCAATGTCATTGCGAAATGGAACAGACCTACTTTGGTCATTTGCCACAACAAGACTCTCGCAGCACAGCTTTGCGCAGAGCTGCGTCAGTTGTTCCCATACAACGCTGTTGAATACTTCGTAAGCTTCTACGATTACTACCAACCGGAAGCTTACATCCCGCAGACAGACACATACATTGAAAAGGACTGCTCAATAAACGACGAGATAGACAGGCTAAGGCATGCAGCAACTCAGGCAGTCTCAGAGAGACGAGATGTTATTGTTGTTGCGAGTGTCTCTTGCATTTACGGGCTTGGCTCACCAGAACTTTACCAAGAGATGACACTGCAGATAAGAAGGGGCGAAAGGACAAGCCGTGAGAGAATAATTGAGCGCCTCGTTGATCTTTATTTTTCACGCAACGACATATCGCTTGACAGGGGCACTTTCAGGGTCAGAGGAGATGTGATTGAGGTCCATCCAGTTGATGAGGATACGATAGTTCGCATTGACATGTTCGGGGACGAAGTTGATGACATAACTATTGTTGACCCATTGACTGGCGAAGTGCTTGAGCGCAAGAACCTCATCATCATCTACCCAGCATCACACTATGTTGCGACAAGGGACAGGATTGAGAGGGCGCTTTTAAGCATAGAGCGAGAGCTTGAGGAACGCCTCCAATATTTCCTTTCTCAAGGGCGCATACTTGAGGCACAACGCCTTGAACAAAGGGTGCGCTATGACATGGAAATGCTTAGAGAAACTGGCTACTGCACTGGAATTGAAAACTACTCACGCCACTTTGATGGGCGAAAGCCGGGTGAGCCACCATACACGCTTATTGACTTCTTCCCAGAGGACTACCTCTTGATCATTGATGAATCGCATCAGACCATACCACAACTAAGGGCAATGTATGAGGGAGATAGGTCACGCAAGTATAACCTCGTTGAGTATGGATGGAGGTTGCCATCAGCTTACGATAACCGTCCACTCACATTTGAGGAGTTTGAGGCACGAATAAATCAGGTCATATTCATGTCAGCTACACCGGGACCATACGAGCTTGAGAAGAGCGAGCAGGTTGTTGAGCTTATAGTTCGCCCAACTGGATTGCTTGAACCGGAGGTTGAAGTGCGCCCAACAAAAGGGCAGATTGAAGACCTGCTCGGGGAGATAAAGAAGAGGGTGCAAAAAGGACAAAGGGTGCTCGTGACAACGCTCACAAAGAAGATGGCTGAGGCACTCACTGCTCACCTAATTGAGCTCGGCATTAAAGCACATTACTTGCACTCTGACATTGAGACGATTGAGCGCACGGAAATATTGAGAGACCTGCGTGCTGGTGAGTATGATGTGCTTATCGGTATCAACCTCTTGCGCGAAGGCTTAGATTTGCCCGAAGTGAGCCTTGTGGCGATACTTGATGCCGATAGGGAGGGCTTCCTGCGCTCTGAAACATCGCTCATCCAGATGATGGGCAGAGCAGCAAGGCATGTTGAAGGGAAGGTGATCATGTATGCCGATACCATAACGCCAGCAATGCAGAGAGCAATAGATGAAACGAGAAGGAGACGCAAGATACAGGAAGATTACAACCGCAAGCATGGCATAACGCCTCGCAGTATAACGAAGCCAGTTTACGAATACATCGTTCTGCCATATCAAGTCGCCGAAAAACGCGCTGAGTATGCGCCACCGTCGCAAGCAATACCACTTGATGAGCTCCCGCTCAGGATTGAAGAGCTTGAGGCAGAGATGCGAAAAGCTGCGCAGAGACTTGAGTTTGAAAGGGCTGCAGAGTTGAGAGACGAAATAAGGCGTCTTAGAGCCATACTCCTTGGGCAACAGGCACCTACTACACCCAATCCAGCACACGAAACCGTGCCAAGTGAAAAACAAAAGGAACGCAGCCGTAAGAAGTCAACGAGGTAGCTACGGCTCAATTTTTGTTCCGAGCAACTTCAAAAACTCGGCGAGCCATTTCGGATGCGCTGGCCATGCAGGTGCTGTCACGAAGTTGCCATCAACAACTGCATCATCAAATCCCACCTCAACATACTCTCCTCCAGCATTCTTTACCTCAGGTGCAACTGCTGGATATGCTGTGCATCGTTTCCCTTTGATGACGTTGGCAGCCGTGAGCAATTGAAGTCCATGGCATATCGCTGCTATTGGCTTGTTTGATTCAGCGAAGTGACGCACAATCTCAATGACCTTTTCGTTCAGCCGAATATACTCTGGCGCTCTACCACCCGGGATGACGAGTGCATCGTAATCTTGTGGGTTGATATCGTCAAATGTTGCATTGAGGGTGAAATCATGCCCTCGCTTCTCGCTGTAGGTTTGATCACCCTCAAAATCATGGACGGCTGTGCGCACCTTCTCGCCGGACTTTTTCCCAGGGCAAACCGCATGAACAACATGCCCCACCATTTGTAAAGCTTGAAATGGAACCATGACTTCGTAGTCCTCAACATAGTCACCGACAAGCATTAGCACCTTCTTCACCGCCATACCACTTCACCTCCAATGACGGAATTTCCTTATTACGCACGGCACTACTAATGATAGCATAGGTGTTTTCTGGATGTGCTCAGCTAAGTTTGGGAGATTGTGAGGGCGAACCTCCCGGTGAGCCTGAATCAAATACGAGATGCCGAGTTCGGGGCGGTTTTAAGCATTGAATTTTTTTGGCAGCGCTGAAGCATGCCCTGCGAAAATATTCGCCATTCACCATCTTTTCCAATTTCGGGCAACCTTTGTTTTTGAAATGAACTGGTGCCACACTTCGCCTCAAGGCGTGACCAAGTAGTAGAGTGTGTCGGGGAGGAGTGAGAAGTTGGAAGCGGTGCCGATGGTTTTGAGTGGGTAGCCGTTTCCGTCCAATGCGGTCACTTTGCAGCGCCCAGCATCGGGGCGGCGGAAGGCGATTCGCCCAACCGCATTTTTCACAAGCAAGGGTGCTCCGCCCAAAGCGACGATTTTCATCAATCCATCCGATAGTTCAACCTGCCAACCGTTGTTGGTCTCTTCCGTCACAACCTGCACCAAAACCTTGCGTGAAGTCCT
>JBGOEV010000074.1:0-6235 GCA_041538025.1 Candidatus Thermosaccharophagus gerlachensis
TGGGCCTGCTCACCAAATTCTTGCTTAATCATCTCTCTTAGCCGTTGCTGTGCGGTAGCCCACGCGCGCTGGGCTTCCTGAGGGCTGGTGCCACGCGGCAGTAGTAGGCGCATGTCGTGGTCTGATCCGCCAGGTTGATAACCGGTGCCTGTTATCCAAGAGCCAACTCCTATGACCTGATACCCCGTTTCTCGCACGAACCGCTTGAGCACCTCTTGCATGCGCGCAGCAATAGAACTATCTTGTGCCCATAGGTGAAGGGACGCACCCAACACTGTGCCAACCAACACCAAGCAAAACATCCATTTGTAATTCCACTTCTGCCATGTGCAACCTTCCCTACTTACTGTTGTTACAACCTTAACAGCATTGACTTCTCCCTTATCAGTCTGCCGATGCGCTGACATAGTTCATTACCTCTCTTTGGATGGATTTAAACTTCACAGTTACGCCGTTAATTGCAAACTGTGCTATTAGACAACGATGGCGCGAAAAAGTTTCGCTTCGAGAGGAAGTGATAGCACATGAACCCGCCAAAATGCTCTCCACGCCAACTGCGTAAGTCTTATCACGATTTTCTTTTGTGACACTTAACTCAACTTCTGCACTTTCGCACGGACGCGCAATCTACCATGCAATCCTGATAGGTCAATAGTGCCATCAGGATGGAATTTCAACTCTCGCCTCCCGATGCGCACTGATGCTATTCCCCAACCGTCTGGTAAGCGTAACCTTAACAGGCAACGGTTCGGTGTGCGGTCGGGCAATGAAACTACAACGATAACTTCGCCGCGCTTTAACCGAGACGCGACTTCCAATGAAAGCCTCCCAAATGCTGTCGGTGCATTCTGCACCTTGATGTTTGCCCCATCATTTAGCCAGTGGCGCGGTGTTGCGAACAGGAGTTTCAAGGTGTCAGGTTTTCCATCGTCGTCTTCATCCCAATCTTGAATGAGCATGTAGCGTAGCGTCCACAGGAAAAATGCATTGCTTGCGCTGTTTGGTGGCAGATACATCGGTCGTCCCCACTCGTCCAAAGGGATTAGGCTCGTGCCTTCAGCGCCGATGAATGTGTTGCGCGTTAACCCTTGCGCAAGTTTACCGTAAAAACTCACTATCGCTCGCTCAACATCATCCCGCCGCAGCAGGCTTAAGGTGTAGCGCAAACCGTAAAGGTCGTCTAAGCCATTCTCGTTCGCAAACAATCCTGAATGCTGATGGAAGCGTATCATCCCCATGCAAACTCCTCCGCGCTGGTGCAGGTAGTCCAAAATCCATCCCGTGCGTTCTGACTCATCTCCGAACACTCCTGAACCGAGCACATACGGCGCCATCAAACACCAATAACTTCCCATGCGAGTTGCAGTGAGCGTCTCGTAGGGCTTCTCTTCGCCGAAAAGGGCGATGGGAATGAAAGGTGGTGACACATCACGCCTCTCGCTCTTTGCGACAGCGTCAAGGATGGATTTCCTGAACTCATGCGCAACTCGCATCAAGCGCTGTGCTTCATCGTGCTCTCCCATCTCATCCAACACTGCTGCCATGTCCCGTAAACCACGCCATGCGTTTGCGTTGGAGTTGAGTGAGTAAACCTGCGTGGCAATGTCGCCACAATAGTTCTCACGCGGTAGCAAACCCGTTTCAGGTTCACGGCTCTCAACGATTAACCGTATTTCCCTTTCCCATCGTTCACGCTGCTCACGAATAAACTGGGCGTCATGCGTCAACCAGAAGTAATGCGAAAGCAATTGCAGTTTGAACGCTGCGTCGTGGAAGGACAACCCTTGCTGCCGATAATCCAGAAGTGGCACAATCATCTCCCGTGCCTTTTCCTCAAAGCCGTAAAGCAAAAGTGCACGCACGGCATCTCCACATTCAGCCTCATACTGTCGCTCATATGCATTGCCAGCGCTGTAGCAAAGCATTGAGCCTTTGGCAAGGAGAAAAATCCCGATGATGAGCGCACGCCACGCATCATTAACTATGCCTTCGGGTGTCTGGATTGCCATGCCTTGCTTCAGTAGGTCATTCCAAGTTTTCTCACACTGATGCCGTTGCCTTTCGTAAAGGTCATAGGTCAATCTGCCTAACGATGATGTGAGCGGTTTCGTGAAGATAACCATTGTGGCATTGCGCTTATTCGTCAGTGATGCTGAGAGCGTGCGAGTGCTGGCATCCCAATGCCATTGCTCATCAAACCAAATGATGGCGTGACCATTCCCGTTGCGAAGCGTGCCATTGGAGACGGTTAGTTGAACCTCTTGCTCGGTTTGGGCTATCACTTTCCCCTTACCGTCCGCAACTGCAAAGCGAACGAACACCGCACCATGCTCACTGAAAGGCGCATCCACAGCCACAAACGCTTCCTGCTCGTAAGTCGCATTGGCGCAACGGTAGCGAAGTTGCACGATGGGCAGATAACCATGCAGATAGCGTGGCTCATCCAAACGGTGCAAGTCCTCTCCGAAGGCTTCGCCATCGCCGACGAAAAATTTTACGGGTGTGCCAACTTCACGCCAAGTGCGCAAATTCGCACGAGCGTTGACGGCGCTACCGTTGCTTATGAACCTTGCTTTGACCTCGGAAAACGGAGCACTGAGCACAATAGGGTAGTAACGAAATAAAGCATTGACATAGCGCAGTGGCGGTAGGAGTGACGCGAAGAAATCATATTTAGCGTCATCGGGCATCGTCATCGCCAACTCACCGAACAAGTCTCGCTTAGATTTAAGGGCATCCTCTAATGTGGGTTTGGTTGTTGCCTTGACGCTGTTATTTGTCGGCATAGGTAACGGAGATTTGTAGTTAAGCATCTGCTTAACCTCTCCTTGGGCAAACATGTAACCGCTGAAGGAAGCAAGAACCCAGCATGAAAATGCTACAATTGCCATGCATCTTTTCAGGTGCAGTGCTATGCCAAATAGGTCTTGCCGACTTAAGGATAGTCTCTTTGGAAGCATTCGTTTACTCCCTTTAAGGCATAGGCATTTGCTAAGGTTGCGAACAAATCTCTACGGTTCTGGTGCGCCAATGAAACCCTCGTCATAAAGCACTGGTTTATAGCCTCGTTCTGTGACCCACTCCAGCGCAGCAATGACTTTCTGCTGAGCATCAGGTTGGTAAAGATGCGGGATGTCTTCGCGGAAATATTGTTCATGGATTATTAGCTCCATGATTTCACTTTGATGTGGATTCTCCGCGATGCGCTCTAATTCTGGTGTAATGCGATCCAACGGGAAAGCGTTAAGAACGATATCATGATGCACAAAGAAGATGTCTTCAGAGCGATCCCACCAGTAATCGTGCTCTTGCATATAGCGAGTATGGTCAGCGTCAAGGTAATACGATACTGCAGGCTCACCATTGTGAAACACAAAGTATCCCACCAAGCCATGAATACCTTGCTTGCGTAGCGCTCGGCAACCTTCGCGTGTCGCTTCGCCCCAATGAATTGTGGTGAACGGACTTAGCAATTCCTCACCTGCAAAGCGGATTATTTCCTCAGTGACCAATAGGAAGTCATGTTCAATTTCACTCGCTGGCGCATTGCGATATGGGCGAGCAGGTTCATCTTGCAACGCATGAAATGTCAGTCGTAGCCAGTGGCTGTTTTCACGCCACTCGTTTTTGAATTTATCTGGCATTTGGCGAAGCGTAAACGAGCCATCAACAGTTTGGTAGTAAATGTTTAAGTGCACCTTTGTGCCATAACGCCGATGCATCTCACGCCAGAATGCCATGTAAGGGTCATCAAAGATTGAGCGGTAATCGGTGGAGTTATGTGCAATGTCACGCAGGAACATGATGTTATCGTCAACTGACATGCGGTAGCGAGGGGTGCTATTGCGGTCATAGAGCACTACAATGTGGTGTTCACTTTTCTTCTCCCTCAACTCTGCACATGCAATGAGTTCAGTGCGATGTTCTGTCAATGCTACAATGCATCTCCATAACTGACCGTCCCACTTCGCAGGGATGCTGTTGACAAAAACTTTAGCCTCTGATGGTGCTCTAAGGTTCACCTCTATTAACAGCCCTTTGCCCTTGACTTCCCCGTCATGTCGGTTCAGTATCGCACCATCAATGGGCTTAATGATGCAAGGTATATTTTCGTCCATCATATCACACCTCCTTAGTCATATTCTCCTCTTCAGTAGCGTTTTGAAAGTAACTGCATTTCTCCCTTGGGGAGCTACACAGTTGACTGCGTCCTTCGGTGGTTAGGATAGCACAAGAATGAAAGCTTGCCATAGACCTTGCATCAAATCTGCAAGATGCTAAGCTGAGGAGTAAAGTGCCTTTGTCAGAGTGTGGATTCGGCATCAACTCTCATATGTTCCATACTTCCGCACTAATTCAATGACATAGGCATAATTTTCAAAGCTCACCGTCGGCGGTATTGAGTGGTCGGAGTGGTAGATATACCCTCCACCCTCCTTAGCAATAAGCACTTTGCTCACAACCTCCTCTTCAATCTCTGCCTTTGAACGGCTCATCACATCGGTGCTAATGTTTCCGAAGAGGACGATTTGCGTTCCGTATAAGGGCTTGAGTTCACGCACATCGTTACCACAGCGTGCCTCAAGGGGTTGAATGCAATCAAAGCCAGCTTCAATAAGCAAGGGAATGAACTCTCGCACATCGCCATCACAGTGCAAAATGTAACTCATACCATGCTCATGGCAGAAGTTGCCAATCTCCTGATGCAACGGCAAAACCATATCACGGTAGATATGTGGCGAGAAAAGCATGCCATTCTTGTAGCACAGGTCGGAGAAAAACCATAGCCCATCAAACTCCATGCCCTCATTCAAGCATAGTTTAACCATGTCAAGCACGAACTCGGTGCATGTGGTAAGCATATCTTCAACGAATCTTGGTTCTTCAATCATTGCAATTAAGCCACGCTCATAACCCACAGTATGCTCCAAAAAGAACCATACTGGCTCAACAGGGCTGACAACGGTGAAGATACCAGCATGCTTGCATTGCTCGTATGTGTAGCGCGTATTATCTGTGATGCGTGATTTATCGGCGACCAATCGTTCCTTGTAATGTAGCCAATCGTCGTAGCCCTTAATAGCGTAGTCCAGGCGTGTTGGAGGTGCATAACTTATATGCCAGTCCTTCCATGCCTTAATGGTGGCTCCGTATTCATCAGTGTAGATGCGAAGTGCATCTGTCTCTTCAAGCACTTTTGAGGGTAACTGTAACGAGCAATCAAAATGCACAATGCCTATCTTGTCCATGTTAAAGTAGTCGGCAGGATGGACATTTTCAGGCAAGCCTTCCTTTCGCCAGCGCTCAATAGTCGCCGGCCAATACGAGATATCCACCATTGGCACATGATCTGGTATTCTACGGTTCAACACAGCACGCAATCGCTCTCTTGAGTTCATTGTGCACATTCACCCCTTATGGTTTGTCATTGACTACAGCCTGAAACCATCTCCGCTTTTATTCCTCATCCCTGACTCCGTTGCGCCATGCGCAAACAAGTATGCCTCCTTCAAATGGTAATGACTTTCTTCAGGGCTGGCATTCGTCGTATCCAAACACCATCATGTTAACGAGCCACTGCCAAGGAAGGCAGTGCGCAAGATGTCTAAGGTTAAATCGTGAGGGCGTGCTTCCAAAACTACTTCCCCCATCCGCAACACATAAACCCGATGGGCGATGGTCAGGGCTTCGCGAACGTTTTGCTCAACCAGCAAAATCGCTGTGCCTAACTCTGTATTCAACTGCCTGATGCTACCCAACGCCTCCCGCACCACCTGGGGCGCTAAACCCAACGATGGCTCATCTAACAGCAAAAGGCGCGGCTGGGTCATCAACGCTTTCCCCAACGCCAGCATTTGCCGTTCCCCGCCCGATAACTTTCCAGCCAACTGCTGACGCCGCTCGGCTAAGATGGGAAACAGACGAAACACCCGTTCCATGCGTTCCTGTATTTTCCGCTTGTCCCGCAAAATGAACCCACCTAACTCTAAGTTCTCCTGAACCGTCAAATCCGCAAACACCCGGCTACCCTGTGGCACATAGGCTAATCCGTCCCGGATATTCTGAGCAGGTCGGCGGTTTTGAATTGCGATGCCGTTCCACATGATTACGCCTTCCCACGCCCGCAGCAATCCGAAGATAGTTTTGAGCACGGTGGACTTGCCCGCCCCGTTAGGACCCAGAAGCGCCACAATTTCGCCCTCGTTCACATAGAGCGACACACCGTTAAGCACCT
>JBGOEV010000075.1:0-6176 GCA_041538025.1 Candidatus Thermosaccharophagus gerlachensis
CATGTGCTTTCTGCCACATGCCTGACGGAGACCATGCCGTAAAAACAGCATGGGGATTCCTCGCCGTCAGATTGGGTGAGAAGGACAAGGAATGGGAGCAACTCAGGAACATCATCTTCAGAGGGCTCGGCGTTATTGACGAGAAAGGCAACTTGACAGAGCGCTTCAAAGTCGTCGCTGCTGGCAAAGTAGCTCGTTTGTCTGCCGAGGAGTGGCAACAAGAGCGAGAAAAGATGCTTCAAAGATGCGCCAACTGCCACTCCAGAAGCTTTGCCAGAGAAAATTTGGAGAAAGCCGACAGAATCATCAAGGAAAGTGACAGGCTTTTGGCTGAAGCCGTCCAAATCGTTGAGAGCCTCTACAAGGACGGAATACTCCCCCGCCCAAAGGATAGACCGCCGACGGTTGACTTGTTGCAGTTCTACGAAGTTGAGAACCCGATTGAACAGCGTCTATACACCATGTTCCTGTCGCACCGAATGAGAACTTACCAAGGCGCTTTCCACATGAACCCTGACTACTTGCACTGGTATGGATGGGCAGAAATGAAAAAAGACTTGGCTGAAATCCGAGCCGAAGCCAAGAGGCTACGCCAAGAGCACAAGCAACTGAAGAGGCGTTGAGCAAAAGCTTTTGAGCAACCCTTTTTAAGGTGTTGCTAATCCCAGATTCATGGAGGTGGGTTGAGATGAAGTCAACCGAGGCGTTGATGGAAGAGCATCGCGTCATTGAACGGGGGTTGGCGGTTTTGGAGAGCATTGCCAACAGAATTGAACGGGGCGAGAGTGTTCCGACGGACAAAGTGACAGCGTTGTTGGACTTCTTCAGCATGTTCGCTGACCGATGCCATCACGGGAAAGAAGAGGGGATGCTTTTCCAAGAACTTGAGGCAAAAGGCATCCCAAGAGAAGGTGGTCCAATTGGTGTTATGCTCTTTGAGCACGAAGAGGGGAGGGAGCTAAGGCGAAAAATGGCGGAAGCAGTGAGCGATCTCACCCAAGAAGTAAATCGTCAGCAGTTTGTCACTGCAGCACGCAATTACATCAACTTGCTCCACCAGCATATCTGGAAAGAGGACAATGTGCTGTTTAAAATGGCAGAACAAGCCTTGACCGAGGAGGAAGATATACAGTTGGCAGAGCGATTTGAACGCTACGAACGGGAACAAATTGGTGAAGGAGTCCACGAACGCTATCATGACCTCGTTCACGAACTTGAGGCAGAGTTGGGAGTAGGTGGAGTTGAGCAGTAGCATGAGCGTTTTGAGCAACATACGCTAAAATGGGAAATTAGGAGTAAGGAGAATTGTCAAAGGGTGCAAGTTGGTGCTGCGAACTACTATTCGTTTTATTTGCAACGATGCTTTCTGTTGCTCCGCCCACTAAGTTGATGCCATTTGCTTGGAAGTTAGTGCCAATTTACGGTGGCGGAGCAATTATGGTTGTTAGCATTAGCCCTCATGATAGGGATGTGGCGTTGGCAGGCAGTGATGTTGGCGGTGTTTTTCGCACGGATAACGGTGGAAAAACATGGCGAATTGCTAATCACGGTTTGCGCTCCGATGGCGACATGGCAGTCGCCGATATAGTTTGGCACCCACGAGACCCTAAGGTCGTTTATTTAGCCACAGGGAAATGCTTTGGGAAGCCAAGTGGGGACTATGGTGGGCTTTTTGTGAGCAATGATGGTGGAAGAAGCTGGAAATTGCTTTCAAGAGCCGTCCGCTTTTCTGGCTTTGGGACATATAGGCAGCGTGGAAATGTCGTCAAAATACTTGATGATGGGACAATTTTAGCCGGAACAGCGTGGGATGGTGTTTTACGCTCACATGATGGCGGAAAGAATTGGGAAAAAATTGGCTTGGAGGGCAATTTTATTATCGGTTTGGCTGTCATGAGCAAGGAAGTAATCGTCGTAGCAACTTTGGGCACCAAGGAGAGCAAAAGCGGTGTTTGGGTTACAGAAGATGGCGGGAAAAATTGGCGCCAAACACTAATTGGTGAGGATGTGCAAAGTATCGCAGTTGATGAGAAAAAACAGCGTATATATGCTGTCATTCGTGAAAAGGGTGTTGCTATAAGTGATGACCTTGGGAAGAATTGGAAAATCTCAACGAGTGGTGTTTGGCAATTCCTTCAGCATCAATGGCTAAACGCTGTTATCGTTAACCCGGTCAAGTCATCATTAGTTTACCTTTGCGCCAGCGAGCGTTTTGGGGCATTGGAAGAATGGTGGAAATGGCGTCATCCGGGCATTTTTGTTAGCGAAAACGCTGGTGAGAGCTGGCGCCCAATTGTTTCAAAAAGCATCAAACCAGACGGCAGTTTTGACATTTCTGCTTACCTTCGTTCCATTGATGATGCTGGGTGGTGGCGTGGTAAAGGTTGGTTTGGCTTCAATCCGATGGGAATTGCAATTGATCATCAAAATGGGACTAAATTGATGCTAAATGACTGGTATGGCGTTTGGCTCTCTGAAGATGGTGGTGAACATTGGAAGGCAGCAATGAACGGTCTTGCTGTGACATGCGTAGCAACGATACTTTGCCACCCAAAAAGGCGAAACGAGGTCTATTTCGGTTTGTTGGATGTTGGGCTGTTTCGGAGTGACGACGGAGGGCATTCAATCCATAGCCTCCCAGCTTACCCTGGTAGCAATTGCACGAATTTGGCAATCAATGTTCAGGATGACTCTCTTTACTCAGTTGTCAGTGGGATGCTTTTCGTGAGCAAAAATAGGGGAAAGGATTGGGAAATAGTTAGTGAAGTCCCGAAAGAGGCAATTCGTTGTCCTGTAGCTTGCGACCCGTTTTCACCAAACAAACTTTACTGCGGTCCGTTTGTTTCCAACGATGGCGGTAAAAGTTGGCAAAGGATGGGTGAACTTACAGGTAGTTGGAATATATTCCCAAACCCAGCAAGAAATGGCTCAATATATGCCGTGAGCAGTGAGAGGATTCTTGTTTCAAGCGATGGAGGGGAAAATTGGCAAGATATTAGCGATGGATTGCCATTTGTTCATCAAAAGCGTCGTATCATTCGGGCTTTTTCGGTCCAGCCAAAAACTGGGCGCATCTTTGCCGGGCTTGATGTTCATGGTTTATTTTGCTCCGATAACGATGGTAAAACATGGCGATGTATTTTGCCGAAGCAATACATCAGCGCAATTGCCTGTGCCAGAGATGGTCGGACAGTTGTTGTTGGCACATGGCGCCCTTGGTTTGCACCATCGAAGGAGTATGAAACTGGGATATTTTTGAGCAGAGATGGAGGAGAAAGTTGGTGGAGGATTGACAGTAGTATCTTTTTTGAATTTGGCAATATCGCTGCGCCAAGTGCGATAGCTATTGACCCATTTTATCCAGCACGAGTGTTCCTTGGGACGGCTGGAAATGGTGCAATGGTTGGTGAATTTGGTGAGTAAACGGGGGTGAAGAGAGATGCATCCCCTTTGTTTGGTCTTTTTGGCTATTTTTACACTCGTAGCATTCTCTAAGGGGGTGGTAGGAGTGGAGTGGAAACCAGTGCAATCACCGCTCATGACGCCTTGGGCTGTAAAGGTGGATCCAAGGATGCCTCATCCTGAGTATCCGAGACCTCAAATGGTGCGTGACAATTGGGAGAATTTGAACGGGCTTTGGGATTACACTATCACAGACAGGCAGACGAAAATTCCCAAAAATTGGGAAGGGAAGGTCCTCGTTCCATTCCCAATAGAATCTGCCCTCTCGGGTGTGAGGAAACCTCTTGAGCCTCGTCAATACCTTTGGTATCGCAGGAGTTTCAAAGCACCAAAATTGAAAAACGGTGAAAGGTTGCTACTTCACTTTGGGGCTGTTGATTATGAAGCAACGGTATTTGTCAATGGTGTTGAAGTGGGGAGGCATCTTGGTGGCTATGATTCGTTCAGCTTTGACATAACTGAGTTTATCAAAGCAGGTTCTGAGAACGAGTTAATCGTAAGGGTTTGGGATCCAACCGAAAATGGAGTGCAAGCTCGAGGAAAACAGCTTAGAAAAGCAATGGGTGAGCCTGGTGGAATTTGGTATACACCCTGCTCTGGAATATGGCAAACAGTGTGGCTTGAAGTTGTGCCTTCTTCTTTCATTGAGAGGCTCAAGATATTGCCAGATGTTGACAAAAATTCGGTCATATTGACGGTTTTCGTTGCGAACAAAAAAGAAAAGATGTCAGTTGAAGCAATCGTTACCGATGCTGTCATAGACACTTCGCAAAGTGAATTAATTCGCTTTAGCGATGAAGTCGTTGCGAAAGCAACCGGAAAGCCAAACGAGGCAATTGCAATTGAGCTAAAACAGCCAAAGCTTTGGTCACCAGAAAGCCCTTACCTTTATGGGTTGCGCATAAGATTGCTTTTGGAGGGCAAAGAGGTTGATTCTGTTAGAAGCTACTTTGGGATGCGGAAGGTGTCGCTTGGTAGGGATGATAAAGGATTTGTGCGAATATTGCTCAATAATAGGTTTGTTTTTCAGGTAGGACCGCTTGATCAGGGATACTTCCCAGATGGCATTTACACAGCGCCCACGGATGAGGCACTTCGGTTTGATGTTGAGATGATGAAGAAACTCGGTTTCAATGCTGTGAGAAAGCATGTTAAGCGTGAGCCACAACGCTGGTATCACTGGTGTGATAGACTTGGTTTGCTTGTTTGGCAGGATATGCCGAGCTCTTCAGTCGGGCGCAATGCATCTGGTGAAGTGGAAGGATTCCCAATATCGTCTGAATCAGCTCAGCAGTTTGAAAATGAGCTTGTGGCAATGGTTGAACAGCTGTTCAACCACCCGTGCATCATCATGTGGATTATTTTCAACGAAGGTTGGGGACAATACGATACAGCGAGGCTTGTTGAAATTGTCAAAGCGATTGATAAAACAAGGCTTGTCAGTGGTGCAAGTGGTTGGCACATACGAGAAGGCGTTGGCGACATCATTGATTTGCACAGTTATCCAGGACCAAGTGCTCCAAAACCAGATGGAAAACGGGCGCTTGTGCTCGGCGAATTTGGTGGCTTAGGGTTGGTTGTAAAAGGGCATACATGGATTGAAAAAGGCTGGGGATATAGGGTAATGCCGGATGAGAAGGTGCTTACGACCACTTATCTAAAGCTCTGGCAAAAGGCGTATGAGCTAAAGGATACTGCAGGATTATGTGGCGCAATTTACACGCAACTTACGGATGTAGAGACGGAATGCAACGGTTTGCTCACATATGACAGAAAGGTCGTAAAAGTGCCAATTGAGCTCGTTTCAAGGGCTATTTCTGAGGGAAAGTTTGTTGGCTTGCCAGCTTACAAGGTCATCGTCCCAACAGCTCAGGATGCAGACAATATCCGTTGGAGATACACATTTGAGAAGCCACCAGACGATTGGTTTAAAGCCGAGTTTGACGATTCATCATGGAAAGAGGGCATCGCTGGCTTTGGCGCCCCCGGGACTCCCGGTGCCATAGTGCGCACGCAATGGCGCACCTCAGATATTTGGCTTCGCCGTGAGTTTACGCTACCAGAATTGTCAAAAGAGGAGCTTTCAAGGCTTATGTTGCGCATTCATCATGACGAGGATGCCGAGGTTTACATAAACGGAGTTCTTGCATCAAAATTGACGGGATTTACAACCGACTACGAGGAAGTAGCAATATCACAAGAGGCGCTCTCTGCGCTCAAGCCGAAAGGGAGAAATGTTATTGCTATCCACTGCCGTCAGACAGTAGGCGGTCAATACATTGATGCCGGGATTGTCATGGAGGTTAGCAACAAAGGTTCTTCGGGGAAGTAGCTACCAATGAAGTTTTTGGAAATTGGCGCATTAGCAAGGTTGATTTAAATCCCAAAAGGTCAAAGGGAGGTGGTCAAGGTGGCGAATATCGCTCGCTTTCCTGAGGGCTTTTTGTGGGGCGTGGCGACCGCTTCGTATCAAATTGAGGGGGCGTGGAACGAGGATGGGAAGGGTGTTTCTATCTGGGACACTTTCTCGCACACGCAAGGCAAGATTGCCGATGGCTCAACGGGCGATGTCGCTTGCGACCACTACCACCGATGGCGAGAGGACATCGCCTTGATGAAAGAACTCGGCGTCAAGGCTTATCGGTTCTCAATTGCATGGACGCGCATCATCCCGCAAGGCTCAGGTCCAGTTAACCCGAAAGGGCTTGACTTTT
>JBGOEV010000076.1:0-6154 GCA_041538025.1 Candidatus Thermosaccharophagus gerlachensis
CACTGCCAAGGGAAGTGATTGAACAGTTGCTCAAACCCGATGTAAAGGAGCCTGTGAGAGTAGAAGTTGGGAAAGTGACTATAACGAAGGGCATAAACCTCGTCGTGAATGTGGTTGATGCAGCCACAAAAACGCCAATTGAAAACGCTGTAGTGATTGTAGCATCAGGCAGAGTCAATTCAGTGGTAGTGGAGGCGCTTGCAAGATGGTTTAAGCGTCATGGTGGACACCACGGGAAGGCGAAGAGGACAACGGATATGATGCTTTATTCCGAGTCAGATGCAAACGGACGCGCCACTTTTGAAACTCTCCCAACAGCACCTCTGCACATCTATGCTGTGAGGGATGGTTACGAAGTAGCCTACAAAGAGATCACACCACAAGGTGGGAAGGTTGAAATCACAATTGAACTGAGAAGGAGTAGCGAAGGGACTAAGCGCAAGGCACTAAGAGAAGTTTGACACGGCACTTCGGACATACCATCTGGAGCGATGGCAAGTGAAATACGCACTGCTCGTTGTGATTGGTTTCTTCTGTGGCATGTATGGGTGCATCATTGGTGCTGGTGGCGGTTTCATTTTAATGCCCCTTTTGCTTCTCATGCACCCAAGTGAAGAGCCAGAAGTTCTTGTTCTCACATCACTTTTGTCGGTGTTCATAAACGCTGTTTTTGGGTCAGTAGCATATGCCCGATTGCGCCGTATCAATTACAACTGCGCTTTGGCTCTCTCCATCAGCTTAATCCCGGGTAGCATACTTGGCGCTCTCTTAACGAGCTTTGTTGAGAGGAAGGCTTTCAACATAATCTTTGGCGCACTGCTGTTGTTCATTTCGTTTCGGTTGTTTATACAGCCAATCAAGGAGCGTAAGGCAACCAAAGCACTGCAACAGGGTAACTGCTCTCAAGCCTACATGAGCAAAAGCAACATTATGGTGTATCTTTTTGCCTGCCTTATCGCTTGCGTTGGGAGCTTTGCAGGTGTGGGTGGTGGGATAATGTTTGTGCCACTGCTCATATGGCTTCTGAAAATGCCACCTCACATCGCAACTGCCACATCAATGCCAGTTGTGTGCGTCAATGCAATCGTTGGTGCTATAACGCATGTGCTTAACGGTGTTTCAGTGGATGTGTATAAGGTGATTGCGTTAGGTATTGGTATGGCTTTTGGTGCTCAAATTGGCGCAGCGTTGTCTGAGCGTATATCTTCATCTTGGCTTTTGCGCTTGTTAGCCATTGCTTTGTGTCTCGCTGGCGTTAGAGTGATCGCTCAGGCTTTTTGAGGTTGTGAATCTGATCTCTGGTAGCTCAACTGATTCACCACATTCAAACTTCACGATGACACTCAAGCAGTATGTCTCGGAGCTGTTTGAAGGATTGATGCGAACGTAGTATGGGCTTTTGTTTGTTATCGCTATGACCCGACCATTGAGTTTGTATGCGACCATCATCACCTTCACATTTTTTGGCACATACAACCAGATGAGCCTTGAGTCATCTACTCGTTCATTATTCCTGAGCCCCAAAACTGTTATTCCGTAAGCGCCGGTTGAGCGTTCTGGTGGCTTAACTGCTGTCGGTTCATGGGGGCGTATGCTTGGCATGAGAGCCATTCGCCTTGGAACATCAAGCGCTTGCGATATGCTCATGAGGCGTATTGGCTTGCGTGGCAAAAGCCTTGTTGGCACAAACCAGTCGCCAAAGTATGGTTCGCTGAGGAAGTATTGCGATGAAATGATGGCTCTATAAGCGGAGAGCAAATAGCTGTTTGTCGTCAAACAGTAGTTGTTGGCACGGTTGACCTTTATCGTATCCATGCTAAGCCAATTTATCATCTTCACCCTGTGGAGTTCGCTTGCTATGGCGTTATACAGGCGAAGCATCTTCGCAAGCGCAAAATCGGTTGTATCACGCTTCGTTCCATAGCAATAGTGGGTCGCTGCATACTCGGCTATTGCTATCGGTTTCCTTTGGGCATAAGTCTTGTAGACATGGCGCAGTAGTTCAACAGGGTCTTCAAAGTATGCTTTTCTTCTTGGGTCTCCATCGTGACAATAAACACTGTAAATGTTGACCCCAACCCAATCAACGAACTCATCTCCCGGATAGTAATCATCTATGTTCTCCCTCGGCATGCAGAATGGTGCCCATAGCATGACCACATTCGGTGCCTCATTCCTCATAACCGTTGCAACGAGCCGCCACTTCGCTATGTATTTCTTTGGATCACCAAAGTAAGCAGTCCATGCACCATTCATCTCCGACGCGAACCGAAGAAAGATTGGAAACTCAACATCGCCAGCCATGCGTGCAAAGCTTCGGAGATACTCATCATCTTTAACCACATCCAAACCATCGTTTGGCTCCCAAGCAATGTGCGGTATCGCATTGGCTTCAATAACTTTACGCACCCATTCTGTTGGGAATGGCGAGCCATAACCAACATAAGTGAAGTAGGTGGCATGTTTCTTTCCCGTCAGGCGCTCAAAAAGCTTTATGTCGCCACGAACAATATCATCGTGCTCAATAAAAGCCCCAATGTAACAGCCATTTGGTGGCTCAAGCTTCTCAAGAGCTATCAAATGGTGGCACGTGAGGTATTGCATGGAGATTGCCAAGAGCCACAGCCAATGCTTTTTTGTTTCAACACAGCAAGCCAAAGTAAAAGCTCCCTCCTCATCAATTACAAGCTAAACGAGCAATCCAAGCTACTAAGGTTCATGCTCGCTTAATAAGCGTGGCTTCTCAACTTCTAATCCCTTGAGAAACTCAAAGAGCCTTTTTGCAACCTCAACTGTCATTCCCGGCACAGATGCCAGCTCTTCAACACTTGCCTTCTTAAGTGCTTCCAAACTGCCAAAGCGCATTAGCAATCTCTGTTTTCTCTTCTCACCGATCCCCGGGACTTCATCAAGTATTGACCGAAACGCTAACTTTCTTCTCCTCATCCTATGGTGTCTTATCGCAAATGAGTGAGCCTCATCCCTTATGCGTTGAAGCAGGAGAAGAGCTGGATCGTTGTATGGCAAGGCAATTGGGGCAGATTGAGAAGGCACATAAATGAGTTCATGCTCCTTTGCCAACGCAGCAACACTTATGTTGCTTATCCCAAGTTCATTTAGCACTTGCAAGGCACAGTTCATTTGTCCTCTACCGCCATCAACGAGCAACAAATCAGGTGGCTGTGCGAATTTCTTGTCCCCGTTTATCAACCTCAAAAAGCGCCTCCTTAGCACCTCTTTCATCATTGCATAGTCATTTGGTATCCCTTCAACTGTCTTGATTGTAAATCGCCTATACGATTTTTTCTCTGGGCGCCCATCTTGGAAGACGACCATTGATGCAACCGCAACTTGCCCGTATATGTTTGAGATGTCAAAGCACTCAATTCGCCTCGGTAACCGTTCCATACCAAGGTAGTGCATCAAAGATTTGAGTGCTTGATTTAGTATATGCTCTTCCCTCTCGCTCCTCTCAATTTCCGCATTTAACGACTGCTGTGCGTTTTGTTGTGCCATCTCAAGCAGTTCTTTGAGCTTCCCTTTAACTGGGAGGACAATGGTGACTTTCCCACCACGCTTGTCAGATAGCCACTCCGCTATAACTTCTTGGTCTTCAATCTGCATCGGTAGAACGATTGTTTGCGGGATTGTAATCGGTGCTGAGTAATGCTGTTTCAGGAAAACCGATATGAGGTCTGTTGGTGATTTTGCGTCCTGTGAGCAAACTATGAAAGATTGACTTCCTATCAACCTGCCCGAACGAACCATCAGCATTTGTATACAAGCAAGTCCTCCCTTTTCAGCATAGCCATAAGCGTCTACATCTTCACTGACACCTATGACAACACTTTGGCGCTCAATTATGCTTTCAACTGCGAATATCTGATCCCTTAACCTCGCTGCCTTTTCAAATTCAAGCTTTTCGGCAGCTTCCATCATCTGCTTGCGCAATTCCTCAATTACCTGAGTGTGCCTTCCCTCAAGGAATGAGCAAACATCGTTTACGAGCTTTCGGTATTCATCTTCGCTTATCGCTCCCACACATGGACCGCTACAACGCATTATGTGGTATTCTATGCAAGCTCTTGGCATCCTCTTTGATGTATCCCTCCAAGGGCAACCACTTACTCTCCTGTCGCCGATGAGCGTCATAGTGCGCACACCGAACACCTTCTTGATTAACTCAATTGTTTCCTTGAGTGCCTTCCCAGATGTGAATGGACCAAAGTAGAGGGCACCATCGTCCTTTGGTGTCCGAACGACGATAAGTGGTGGGAATGGCTCATTTATCGGCACCTTCAGAAAAGGGTAGCGCTTATCATCTTTGAATCTGATGTTGAATCGCGGTCGGTAGAATTTTATCAAATTGCCCTCAAGTATTAGTGCCTCTTTCTCCGAGCATGTCGTCAAGTATTCAAGATCAAAGATATGCCCTATTAGCCTTGAATGCCAGTAGCTTCTTATACTGCTCGGTGTGAAATACGATCTCACACGATTTCGCAACGAAGAAGCCTTGCCCACATAAATGACTTTGCCCTCGCTATCTTTGAACATGTAAACACCTGGGCAATCTGGTAAGGTGGCGAGCTTCTCTTTGAGATGCTCAGGTAGATTTGCTTTTCTCTTTCCCATCTTATGCTCACCACACTTGAGAACAAACCTAACCGTAACTCCACAGGTCCATAATCAAAGCGTGACGCATTTAAAGGCTCATGCACCTTTGTGCTGTAGCATTTGTTTACAAAACTACACATAAGCGTTAAACTGTTGCATGACTTTACCTAACAAAGGTGTTGAGAAGTGCAGTTTCATGCAGGGGGTGTTAGAGATGAGTAAGGAGAAGAGGTCGGGTGAGAAAGCCATACTATTATTCTTGTTATGCCTTGTTGCACCCTTTGAAGCAGCATTAGCACAGCAGGACGCTACGCAAGGCAATCCTCGTGTTCAAATCATATCACCGCAAGACGGTGCCACATTCGTCAAGGAGAACATCATACCGATTACATATCAAGCGTGGAGCCCCGACGGGACACCGTTGGTAAGAGCAGAAGCTTATGTTGACGGGATAAGAGGCGATGATGGTTTGGCTTATAATCCACCAGCAACCTCCGTGCAGGAAACGCTTGAGTGGGATGCCACATTCTTCAGGGATGGACCTCATACGATTGTGATAAGAGTCTTTGACGCACGCAACAGAGTTGGGGAGGCAAGTGTAACAGTCTACAAAGGTCCAGATATAACTAAGCCGAAGGCTGAGATACTCTCGCCAAAGAGTGGCTCTGTTATTAAGGGTAAGGTTGCCATCATAGCAAGGTTTGAAGATGATAGGAAACTTGCGCAGGTTGGGATAAAGGCAACAGCTCAGGATGAGAGAAGGAAAGTGAGCATCTTGTATGCGAAGGGTGGTGGATTGAAGGAGCGCATCTATGAAGCAACCGTGATATGGGATACAACTGCAATGATAAGAGAGACACCAAACTCGCCTCATCTGTCGCCAGCATTCCCAGATGGTCTTTACATACTTCAGGCGTGGGCTGTTGATGGGCAGGGACAAGAAGCGTTCTCACCAGAGGTGCTTGTAACAATTAGAAACCAAGTTGCAGAGCCCGTTATACAGCGTCCTGAAGTCACCCCGAGAACAGGACAACGCCCAATAACCACACCTACTTATGGAGGCGTTGTGATTGCACGCTCACCGACACCAAGAACTACAGAACCACAAGCATCACAGTTGCCTTCATCATCCATGACGATCATACCTGCACCAGTCCCAAGCACACCACGCCAAATGCCAAGTGTTGAACTCACACCAAGAATCGCACTCAGTGAAGGCTTGAGAGAGATGATTTCAAGCATGGTTGAACGCATGAGAGTAAGTTCTGGCGTTTTTCCGAGGCGAGTTGAGCCAGCAGTTGCGTTGATTGCGCCACGCGTTAGAGGTGGACCTGAAGTTGGTGTTTATGGTGTGAAGGGAGGTGTAGCATCAAGCGATGTTGTGAGGGGAGGGGTTGGTGTTTTTCCGAGGCGAGTTGAGCCAGCAGTTGCATTGATTGCGCCACGCGTTAGAGGTGGACCTGAGGTTGAAACACCAATTTTAGAGCATGAAGTTGAGTTAACGATGGTGCGTGCCAAGTTGGCAAAGCATCTACATTTA
>JBGOEV010000077.1:0-5910 GCA_041538025.1 Candidatus Thermosaccharophagus gerlachensis
TATGGTGACTTACGATGGGCGAAAGCTCTGTGTGGGTCATCATACCGACATACAACGAGGCTGAAAACATAGCGCTGTTGATTGAGCGCATTCGTCATTTCGTTCCATCGGCGCACATCGTTGTCGTTGACGATAATTCACCAGATGGGACGGCGGATGTAGTGCGCTCAATCTGCGAGGTTGACAAGCGCGTCCACCTGATAAAGCGCTCACGGAAGCTTGGCTACGCATCTGCGGTCATCGCTGGATTGAGATACGCGCTCACAAGCGGTGCCGAATTCATCATCCACATGGATGCGGACTTCTCTCATGAGCCATCGGTCATACCCAAGCTGATTGAAGCCGTTAAAGCTGGCGCCGATGTTGCCATCGGCTCAAGGTATGTTGAAGGTGGGAGCGTTGAAAACTGGACGCTCTGGCGAAAGCTACTCTCAAAGGGAGCTAACTTGGTTGTCAGGCTTTTGCTCGGTGTAAGAGTTAGAGATTGCACAAGCGGTTTCAGATGCTATTCTCGTAGCGGATTGCTTAAAGTCCAACCGTGGAGAATCACAGTTGAAGGATATGGCTTCTTAGCTATCAGCACTTACGCCTCACATGAGTGCTCGCTTAACATCGTTGAAGTGCCAATAAGATTTGAGGATAGACGCATGGGCAAGTCAAAGCTATCAAAGAGGGTCATCTTGGAGGCAGCTTCGGCTGTGTTCAAGTTGCTTTTAGGTAGGCTCGGGCTCAGGTGGCTACGCACGAGAGTCTTAGAGGATGTGAAAGAAGCCCCATAAGTTAACACCATATTCTCTCGCTACACGAGCAATGGGGGTAGCTGACATGAGACCGAGACCAACAGTTGTGGCGCACCGTGGCTTCTCTGGGAGATTCCCAGAAAACACTCTGCGTGCAATTGAGGAAGCATTGAAACTGCCCATTGATTGCATTGAGCTTGATGTTAGGCGCACAAGAGATGGCACATTGGTCATAATCCATGACGATACTGTTGACCGAACAACTAACGGCAATGGGCGTGTCCGTGACTTAACTTGGAGCGAGATACGAAAGTTGGATGCAGGTTCATGGAAAGGGAAAGAGTTCGCTGGCGAAGGTATACCACGGGTTGATGAAGCACTCAAACTCATCAACGGAAAAGTCGTTGTGTTCTTGGAGATCAAAGAGCCTGATACAACACCTCAACTCATTGAGATGCTCCGCCAGCTTAACGCTTTCTCATGGGTTCAAATCGGAAGCTTCCACAAAGACGCAGTTTCAAAAGCAAAGGAATTGGCGCCCGAAATCTCTTGCACACTAATCGGTGGCGCTGATGTAGGAATGACCGATGACACATTCGCTAACTTCGTCAAAGAAGCGCTTAGCTGTGGCGCAACATCGGTTAGCATTAATTACCCAGCTTTAACACGAGAACGCATAAGGTATTGCCACCAAAGATGGCTCTTCGTTGGTGCATGGACTGTCAACGATTTTGAGTTAGTGAAGGAGCTAACAGCAATGGGCGTTGACGCAATCGCTTCTGACTACCCAGATGTTGTTCTTGAAGCATTGCGGTAGTGCAGTTAGTGAATTTGGCTTAGCGTTCACTTGCCCCTACTACCCAGATGTTGTTCTTGAAGCATTGCGGTAGTGCAGTTAGTGAATTTGGCTTAGCGTTCACTTGCCCCTTCATCGCTTTGAGGGTTGGCTGGCGTTTTAGCGTGCTTCACATCCCCTGTTACCAGTGAGAGGGTGATCGTGACTGCTAACACTGCCACTACAAATCCCAATGTGATCCAGAGGGGTATTTTGTAGACATCGCTCACCAACATTTTTATCCCGATGAACACCAAAATGATTGCGAGCCCTTCGTCAAGGTATCGGAACAGCCTTATCATGCCTTCAAGCAAGAAGTAGAGTGCTCTTAAGCCGAGGATGGCACACACATTTGAAGTGAATACGATGAACGGGTCGCGCGTGATGGCAAAAATAGCTGGTATGGAATCAATAGCAAAAACGATGTCCGTGGTTTCAATGACGAGCAACACAAGCATCAAAGGTGTCGCCATCACTTTGCCATCACGCAGGACAAAAAAACTTTGCCCATGATAAGTTGGCGTGATAGGCAAGAAGCGACGAGCCAGCCTAAGGACTGGGTTGCGCTCTGGAGCAACGCGTCTCTCCTTGTGCATAAGTAGCTTTATGCCCGAGATAATGACGATAATGCCGAACACATAAACAACCCAATGAAACTTCTTTAGCAATGCAGCCCCTGCCAAGATGAAAGTAAGCCTGAATATTATCGCCCCAACTACACCCCAAAACAAGACACGGTGACGGTATTCTGGTGGGACAGCAAAGTAGCTGAACAGCACCGCAAACACAAAAATGTTGTCCACAGAGAGAGATTTCTCAAGCAAATAGCCAGTAAGAAACTCAAGTGCTCTCTCCTCACCCAACCAGAACCAGACAACAATGTTGAACAACAAAGATATAACAACCCAAAAAATGCTCCAAGCTGTTGCCTCCCTCAAGGAGAGCACATGCGCCTTCCTGTGAAAGATGCCCAAGTCCACCATCAGCATCACAAACACAGCACTTAAAAAAACCACCCATACCCACAGCGAGATTGTCATCGTTCACGCCCCCTTCAAAACGCAAAAACTAAGTATAGCAAATGACAGGGCTACAAGAAATAGCTACACCCCTCCCTCGTTAGTGAAGTTGTAGCAACGACTGCAGGAGCAGAACAACTGCACCAAATGGGCTCGCCAAGACCGCAGGCGTAAACGCCACCAAAATTGGAGTATGATTTGCCTAAGGCATCGGATGATAAATAAGCCAACAAAGTGCTTCCTTTTGTGCTGTCATGCAGGCAACATGCTACCATCCAACTTGGCTTAGCGCGTCTTTAAGCGCCTGTTCGTCAATCTCAAACGAGTGCTCAAGTGTCGGGAAGGCATTTGCTTTGACATCGTTGACGTAGTTCTCAACTGCCTTCATCATGAGCTCGTATGCATTCATGTAGCGTTTTGCATGTCTTGGTGTTTTCGTTGGCAACAGCCCAACAAGGTCGTGGAAGACAAGTATTTGCCCATCGCAATCTGGACCAGAGCCTATCCCTATGGTCGGTATTGAAAGGTGCTGTGTTATGACTTTGCTCAACTTTGCAGGAACACATTCAAGCACAATCCCGAAGCATCCAGCCTCCTCAAGAGCGACTGCTGCCCTTATGAGCTGTGCAGCCTCTTCAGCTTTCCGCCCATATGCCTTAGGTCCGCCAAATTGCAATATCCACTGCGGTGTAAAGCCTATGTGACCAAGCACAGGTATGCCCATTTCAACGATTGCCCGAACTATATCAACGACAGGACCTGCACCTTCAACCTTAACTGCCTCAGCTCCACCTTCCTTAACAAACCTGCCAGCATTGTTTAAAGCATCTTCAACAGATGTTTGATACGACATAAATGGCATGTCAGCAACAAGTAACGCATGCTTTATCCCTCGCCTCACCGCCTTCACATGATGCACCATCTCATCCATGGTCACTGGAAGCGTGTTCTCATAACCAAGCACCACATTCCCAACAGAATCACCAACAAGAACTAAATCAACACCTGCCGAATCAACGAGCAACGCCGTTGGATAATCATAAGCCGTTATCGCAACAATCTTGTCGCCCGAGAGCTTTCGCTCAATTAGCGTCTGAACGGTGACTTTCTTCCTCACTTCTGCCACAGGTGTTCACCTCCCAAATAAGCCACTGTTGTTCATTATAGCCACCGCTAAACTATCATGCTCACACGCCCCATTAACCGCCTACCAACATGCCAGCTTGACAGAAGCATTATCAGGTTCCAAAATCCAACGTAGTCGTATCGCAAGCTCTAATGCCACAAAGTTAAACCTCGGTGGTGGAAGGAAGAAAATGTGGATAATGGGGATATTGATTTCGGTAGTGACTGAGACAATCCCAATTTTCGCTGGGTTGATAGTCAAGGCTTTACTCATGAAGAAGGAGGGAGGAAACATGCTTCACGCTGCCAACCTCGCAATGAAAATAGCGATTATGTTAGCGGAGATAAGAAAGGGAGAAGTGCATGATCTCAGCCAAGCACATCAATCCAAGGTTGAGCTTGAAGGCAGAATGATACAGCTGTTAGATTTGAGTGAAGCGGAGATAGAGGTAATAGAGCTAACGAAGGTAAAAGCTGCGAGAATTGATGCTCACCGAGCCAAGATCACGAAACTTAATGGCAGGAATATGCTCGTAAACATTTTGGATGTGAGTGAATCAGTGATAGACGAGTTAGACCTCACCGACTCTAACATAAACGTTTTAGATGCTTGTCGGGCAGAAATCAAGACTCTAAACTTGAGCGGTGCGCACATCTTAAACATGGACCTTAGCGAAAGCACGATACATAACTTGGTTGGACGAAATAGCGCAAGAGTATATATGGAAATCAGATGGCAATCCAAAATATCAAGGGAGACGAAGGATAAACCTACTGATGAGACTTAAACGGGGCGTGAAGCGACGATGACAGTTATCATCTTGGCTGGCGGGAAGGCAAAGCGTTTCGGGATGGATAAAGCGCTACTGAACTGGCATGGCAAACCTTTACTTTGGCGGATTGCTGAGCGATTCCAAGAGGCTGGGTTCACAGTTATTGTAGCTGGTGGTCCACTAAAATGGGCACAAAGGTTGCAATGGATGCCATTGCACATCGTTGCTGATCTGCCTGCACATGAAGGCTTTGGACCACTGGCTGGTATTGAAGCAGGTTTGCTTAGCACCAGTGACCGATTGATTGGCGTTGTAGCTTGCGATTTGCCTTTCGCTGAGCCAATTTTGCTCTCTTGGCTTTCGGAGCAAATTGGTGATGCTGATGCAATTGTCCCTATCGTTGATAACAAGCCACAACCTTTGCACGCTGTTTATGCTCGTTCGTGTCTGCCTCATTTGGTGGCTCAACTTGAGAGCGAAGACAAGTCGGTGAATGGTTTTTTGAAGCAGTTGAAAGTTGTCCATGTTGAAGAGGAGAGGTGGCAAAAAATTGCCGACACAGCCTGCTTGAAAGTGCACTTGAACGACCCCGAGGACTTGAAAAGGTTGCAAATCTTGCCCGACACTCCACCAACACTTACAGCGCCAGAAACTTTGACGCCCGTCATTTCCTTCGTCGGCTTCTCTGGGGTGGGGAAAACAGCGTTGATAGAGAGAGTGATTCAAAGGCTGACGACAAAGGGCTACAAGGTCGGTGTCATCAAGCACCATCACGGTCAAGCTGATACAGTAGGCAAAGACACTTGGCGCTACCGCAATTCAGGCGCAGCAGTCATCGCATTGGTGGCATCGGATGGCATGACACTCTTTTTGGCTGAGGAGAACTTAACAGCGCAACAGGCATTGAAACGATTGGTAAGACAATCACCTGTTGATTTGGTGTTGGTGGAGGGCTTCAAACAAAGTCCATTCCCAAAGCTCATCGTCCTCCCACACGAATTGACGCCTGACGATGCTCAACAAATGCTTTCGCAACTGCTTGCGCAAGTTGGTGACACAAGCTCAGTCATTGGGCTCATCGGGCGTGTTAACACAACTCTCAACTTGCCACAGTTCGCCCACGACGAGCTTGAGCGCCTTTGCAAGTTCATTGAGCAATGGATGAGAAAGCATCCCTTGAGGCATCAGGCAACGAGCTAAAGAAGCAACATCTCATCAAGTTGGTGAATCGTGAATTGGGGGCGTTGAGGCTTCACATCATCACCCTCCACAGCAGGTATTGACATGACAAACTCAACTCACTAAAATTGTTGATAAAGATTTTCCAGCTTCAAAGGTGGTGAAGAGGGTGGCATCGGAGAGCGAAAAGGTCGCCCTGTCAGGTCTACTGCACGATGTTGGAAAGTTCAGTCAGAGGG
>JBGOEV010000078.1:0-5728 GCA_041538025.1 Candidatus Thermosaccharophagus gerlachensis
TGTCTCAGGGCAACTTCAAGCCTTGGGAAGGCGAATTTGCTTTGAGGCAACTTTGGAAGGAAGCGCAAATGCAACTTGGGCATCAAGCGATGCGTGAAGGAGATTTTGCCAAAGCGAGACAGCATTTTGAGTCTGCAGCCGATTACCCACAAAACTTGAATGTCGGGCGACCGCATTGGACTGACGACGCCGATGCTCTCTTTTGGGCAGGTTGGTGCGCTTTGAAATCGGGCGACAGGGAAGGTGCAAAGCAACTTTTGGAACGAGCCGCCAACGAAAACCAACCACCAAATGCACAGACTGCCGAATTCAAGATGAAAGCCATTGAGCTGTTGCGTCAAATTTGGCATCAAGCTTGAATGGTAGGCTACGAAGTAGATGGGTTCGCCTCGTTTATATGTCGGACTTGAAGAGTGGCGTATAATTTTGTGCGAGTGTGCGTAGCTTCTCTACCTCTTCATCAGTGATTGGCTTGTATTCGGACGCTATTTTGATTGCGAGTCTGACGAGCCTTTCATCGGCTGGTGGCATTGCTACGCTTACCTCTTGCGAAAGCGTCCAACGCAATGCCATTGATGCTTCCTCATACTCATCTGTTGGCAAATACCAAAGCCTTGGGTAAGGTCTTTGTTGTTTTGGTTGGAGTGCGCCTTTCACCATTGCCTTTATAGCGATGCATCCCATGCCTTTTTCCTTCGCCAACTCAATCACCTGTGGACCGAAGTTTTCGCGATACCATGTGACGAAGTTTATCGGGAACATAACTGTGTCAAAGTCAAAGCGGCGCATTGCCTCAAGCGCTACTTTGAGCGAGTGTGCTGAAAAGCCGAGGAAGCGCACAAGCCCTTTTTCCCTTGCTTCAATGAGTGTCTCAATTGCGCCACCCTTGCCAAGCGCTATCTCAAGCTCTTCCATTCTCGTCAATGCATGTAGCTGATAGAGGTCAAAATAATCGGTGCGAAGGCGTTTTAGTGAGCGCAAGAGCTCTTGAGTTGCTTCTTCCTTTGTGCGACGCCCTGTTTTGCATGCAAGGACGATTTTGTCCCTATAGCCTTCAAGTGCAACTCCAAGCACTTCTTCGGCAGTGCCGTATGCAGGTGCAACATCAACGAAGTTTATGCCTGCATCAATTGCTTCCTTGACAAGCTTATTCGCAGCTTCTTGCTCAAGCCTATTGAAAGCTAAGCCACTCAAGCCGATGATTGATACTTCAAAGCCAGTCCTTCCAAGTTTTCGTCTCGGTATTTTTGGATGCTCCTGAGCTGCAAGCGAGGTGGTGCGCTTCAAATCATACATCCCAGACAATAGCACACCGCTAAGTGAGAGAATGAAGTTGCGTCTCTTCATTCAGACCTCACCTCCAACGCCAATGATTTTCACCCACAAGTTAAAACCCGTCTATAATGTTAAAGCGAAGTTTGGTTCAGGACACTTAACTGCTTGTGAGGTGAGTTTGTGATGCGTTGCAAATGCAGTGGTTGGGTTTCATGGTATGCGCTTTACCATGTGATGTTTGCATGCGCATGGCTTAGCAGCGTTTCATTGTGTGCTCAACAAAGCATCGTCTTTAATGAAGCTGAGTTTGCAGACAAGGTCTATGCTTGCTGGCTCGGTAAAGCTATTGGTGGGACTTTAGGTATGCCATTTGAGGGGAAGCGCCAAATGCATAACCTCTCGTTTTACGAACCGATACCGAAAGAGCCAGTGCCTAATGACGACCTTGATTTACAGCTCCTTTGGTTAAAGGCGCTTGAAGAACGCGGTCCAAAGATAACAGCACATGACCTCGCCGAATATTGGCTCAAGTATGTTGTCGTTAACTGGAACGAGTATGGTGTATGCAAAGCCAATCTTCGTCTTGGTTTGCTACCACCGTTGAGCGGTCACTACAAGAACAAATGGCGTGATAGCAATGGTGCTTGGATTCGTTCTGAAATATGGGCGTGTATGTTTCCGGGCTTGCCTGCGCTTGCAGCCAAATATGCTTTTGAGGATGCGTGCGTTGATCATGGTGTGGCGGAAGGCACCTATGCTGAAGTTTTCACAGCTACTTTGCAGAGTGCAGCGTTCGTAGAAAGTGACAAGCATAAACTGCTCTCAATCGCGCTGAGCTACATCCCGAAGGATTGTGGTGTTGCGAGGAGCATCAAAGTGGCAATTGATTCGTGGCGGAAAGGGCTCGATTGGAAGACTGCAAGAGAACGCGTTGTGGAAGCGTCAAAGGATACTGGTTGGTTTATGGCACCGCAAAACGTTGCCTTTGTTGTCCTCGGATGGCTTTATGGCGATGACGATTTTGGGAAATCAATTTGCACTGCTGTAAATTGCGGTGATGACACCGATTGCACAGGCGCAACACTTGGTGCTTTGCTCGGCATCATCAATGGAACTAAAGGCATACCTAAGAAGTGGCGTGAGCCAATAAGCGAAGAGATACGCAACATAGCTATCGGTGGCTTTGAGCCACCGAAAACTATCACAGAGTTAACTGAGCGAGTGGTGCGCATGGCAAAAGTTATGCTGAAGGAACACAACGCACCAGTGAGCATTGTCCCCGATGTTCCAACAACACAAAATGCGTCTTCAAAGCTTAAGTTGGTTGATGAAGGTGTTGCGAAGGAGTTGTGGAGTAGGACACCGTTCCAGATTGTGTTCAAGTTCGGAAGGATTGAGGCTGTGCTTGATTTGCATGGTGAGCCAGATGTTGAGCCTGAAATGGAAAGAGAGATTACGCTCTCGTTGAATGGTGTAGGCGGTGAGAGGGCGTTGGTGAAAGTTGAATGGCATTTTGATGGTGTGGATGTGAAGCCAAAAGTAGCAAGTGTTAGGCTACCTGCAAAGTTGAAAGTGAGCCTAAGCATAGGTAGCACGATAACAAGCGAAGTTATAAGAGGTAAAGCTGTGTTGACGGATGAAACCGCAAAGGTGCTTGGGGTAATCCCGATCACCTTGTTTGGGAAGCTTACAACTCACAAGGAGAACTTTGCCCTCTCAAAATATGGAGTGGTTGCGACTTCAGATTCAGAGCTTGATTGGGAGAAGGGCTGCACAGCGAAGGTAAACGATGGTGTCATAGCTGGTGAAAAGGACTTTGAAGGCAAGAGGTGGCACTCTGCGTTAACTCCACACCCACATTGGGTGCAACTCACCTTGCCAGAGGTGCGCACGCTCGGCAGAATCATCATCCATTTTGCAGACCCTCGTGGTCATCCAGTTGACTTTGATGGCGAAGTGAGCATTGATGGGCAAACTTGGAAGAAGATCTTTAGCATCCGTGGCTATACCAACACGAGGCGGTTTGAATGTGCCATTGAGCCAATACCGATAAAGCACTTCAAGTTGGTCATTTACAAATCGGCGAGCAAGCAGTGGGTCAATGCTGCGCAAGTTAGCGAGATTGAATTGCTCCCGAAGTGAACAACACTGGTTTTAGTAACGTTGGTGGCTGAACAAGACGGGGAAGCGTCAAAAGTAGTTGGAAGTGAAATGGGAGTGTGGGTTAACTGGTCGGAAGGTGAGAGTGATGGTCCACCACGGGCTTGTGGAGAGGTTGGTTGAGGAGATGGGGCAAATGGAAATTGTTGACGCCCACGAACATTTGCCCCCGGAAAGCGAGAGGTTGAAACTGAGGGTTGATGTTTGCTTCCTGTTTTCGCATTACACCCGCAATGACCTAATCTCGGCGGGTATGTCTCCAAGCGAGTATGAGCGGATGCTCAACCCTGAACTATCCCTTGACGAGCGCTTCGGCATCCTTGAGCGCTACTTGCCTTTCATCCGCTTCGGCTCATACGCTCGCCCTGCCTTTATCGCCCTGCGCGACATCTACGGCTACAGCGACATCACGCGCCAGAACTACAGGGAGATTTCCGAGAAGATGGCGGAGATGAACAAGCCGGGCATCTACCGAAAAATTTTGGTTGAGCGTTGCAAAGCCAAGTTCGTGCTTACTCAAGCGGGACGCACAGATTACACTGAGCCATTCATGATTCCGATCCTGCCCCTTGACTATGTTGCCCTCGTTAGGTCTCGCGAGGATGTTGAGAAGCGAAGTAGCGAGTTTGGCTTGGATGTGAGGACGCTTGACGATTACATCGCTTGGATGAGACGAAGGCTTGAGACTTGGAAACAAAACGAGCGGGTCGTCGGGCTCAAGACGAGCGCTTTGCCGAGGAAAGAACCACCACCGACACGCCAGCGTGCTGAGGAAGCCTTCAAGGCAATCATGAACGGAAACGCTACCGAAGAGGACAAGAACGACCTGCACCTCTTTTTGACCGAAGAGACCTTCAGAATTTGTGCCGAGTTGGATTTGGTGGTTGCTGTCCATTCAGGCGTTTGGGGCGATTTTCGTAGGCTTGACCCAAGGCTTATGATCCCGCAGTTTACAAGGCATCCCGAGACCAAGTTTGACCTTTACCACATGGGGATGCCTTGGGTAAGGGACACTGCTTTCATCGGCAAGAACTTCCCCAATGTGTATCTCAACCTCTGCTGGTCTCACATCGTTTCGCCGATGATGGTGCGAACTTCCCTGCCAGAGTATGTTGACATTGTGCCGGTCAACAAAATCATCGCCTTCGGCGGAGACTACAGCGCGCCAGCCATTGAAAAAGTTTGGGGACACCTCGTCATGGCTCGTGAGAACATCGCTCACGCACTCGCATCACTCATAAACGATGGGCGAATGGATTTAGAGCAAGCACTTTGGATTGCAAGGCTTTGGTTTTACGAGAACCCTGCAAGGCTATACAACCTGCGGGCATGAAAAGCGAACAGGGTGAGTGAGCCATGTTAAAAACGCTCAAGCCACTTTGGGGCGTAGCGCTTTTGGCGTTGCTGGAGGCAACTGTTTTGTGTTCCCAGCCAAAGTGGAGCGGCTACCAAGTCATCATGTGGAGCACCGATCCGGTCGCTCAGGACATTGCTTTGTGGTTTCAGCGGCTTCGTGAGTTAGAGTTCACTGCCGAGCAATGCTACCGAGGGCGCGACCCAACTCTGTTTGTTCAGCACAACTTCGGCTTCTATGTTGAAAACCTTGTCCCCTACCTCGCTTTCCATCACGGTCGGCGCAAACTCTACGACGAGGACTTCCGCAACTACACCCAAACTCGCGACAGAAAATTCTTGGTGCGCAAGCCGTGTTTTGACGACCCGTCTTTTTGGAGCGAGATTGAAAAGTATCTGAGCGACATGGTCAGGCGATACGCTCCTTTCCGCCCCTTGCTTTACAACCTTCAAGACGAGCCGTCAATCGGCGCTTACGCTTCGCCGATGGACTATTGCTTTTGTGAGCACACGCTTAGGGCGTTTCGCGAGTGGCTCAAAAGCCAATATCGCTCGCTTGATGCGCTGAACCGAGAATGGGAGACGAGTTTCAAATCGTGGGAAGAGGTCATGCCAATGACGACATACGAAATCAAGGCGAGGGAACGAGAGGCGCTAAAGTCTGGTCGTCCGGAAAACTATGCACCTTGGGCGGACCACAGAGCCTTCATGGATTTCTCCTTCGCGCAAGCAATAGCAAGGATGAGGCAACTTATTCGCCAAATTGACAAAGACGCGTTGGTCGGCTTGGAAGGGACTCAAATGCCGAGCGCATGGGGCGGATACGACTTGTGGCGGTTGTCGCAAGCCATTGATTGGGTTGAGCCTTACGACATCTGCAACAGCCGCGAGATTTTCCGCTCGTTCATGCCCAAGGATGCCCCAATCCTTTCAACCGTCT
>JBGOEV010000079.1:0-5590 GCA_041538025.1 Candidatus Thermosaccharophagus gerlachensis
TTTTCTTTGAGAGCCTTTTTGAGGCTTTAGGTTTATAGGTTGCAGAGTGAGTTGGTATGAAGCCAAGATATCTATTGTTCGTGATGCCATCAGGAGTTATCTGGCTCATCTTTTTATGTCCTCCATCCAACTGCGTAAGTCCTGGAGGTTATGCACCATCGTATCAATGAGCTATACTGCTTCAAGAGGTGAGGATGCATAAAAACAAACATAGGTGAGGTGATGGAGATGCGCAAGGTGTATGGATGGGTGATCATGATGGCTTTGTTTTGTGGTTCAATACTTACGGTGCTGAGCATCCTTTTGGGCATAGCAACATCAGTGCGTGCTCAAGAGCAACTCAACCAATTGACCGAGGAAGAGAAGAGACAAGGTTGGACGCTTCTTTTCAATGGGCGTGACTTGAGTGGTTGGGTTGTGATGGGTAACAAGGAGGGGTTCTATGTCAAGGATGGTGTGATAAGGAGCGAGGGTGGCAAAGGTGGCTACTGGCTACGCTCCGAAAAAGAGTATGGTGACTTCATATTGAAGGTTGAGTGGCGAGTATCACCTCGCGGTAATAGTGGTGTCTTCTTGCGTTGCCCCGAGAAGGGTAACCCATGGGAGACAGGAATGGAAGTCCAGATCACGAATGAACCAAGGGATGACCTTCATTGCACTGGCTCACTTTATGGGCTTGTCCCCGTAAACCCTCGTCCTGATGAGTCTGCAGATAAGTGGCACCAGTTTGAAATACACTGTGCTGGAAAGAGGATTGTTGTTTTGGCTGACGGTGTTAAATGCGTTGATGCGCACATGGATAAAGTGCCAGCGTTGAAGAACAAGCCAATGAACGGTTACATAGGCTTGCAAGATTCGCATGCGCCAGCACCAAGCTACATTGAATTCAGAAACATCAAGCTGAAGGACTTAAACGCTCTTCTTGGAGATTTGTTGCGCATTGAATTGCCAGACAATGTTCCGCCACCCGGGTTCAAAGCGCTCTTCAATGGTAAGGACTTAACAGGTTGGAAGGTTGACGATGAAGGGAAAAAGCACTGGGTGGTCAAAGATGGAGTAATTGACTATGATGGGAAGTGGCGCGACCTTTGGACGGAAGAAGCTTTCAGCGATTTCATACTCATCGTTGATTGGCGTTGGAGTGGAAAGCCAACCGAGATGGAGCGCCCAGTAATACTACCAAGTGGCGAATACGCCAAAACGCCTGATGGGAAGATCATGACGAAGAAAGTGCTTGATGCAGGTGATAGCGGAATATACCTTCGTGGGTCAAGCAAGTCGCAGATAAACATTTGGTGCTGGCCGTGTGGCTCCGGTGAGATATACGGCTACCGAACGGATCCGAAACAGCCACCTTCTGTGCGTGCTTCTGCCACCCCAAGATTAAATGCTGACAACCCGATCGGTGAATGGAACAGGTTTATAATCATCATGCGCGGTGAACACGTGACTGTCTTCCTTAACAACATTGAGGTCATATCAAATGCTTGGCTTCCGGGTGTCCCAAAGAGCGGTCCGATAGCGCTCCAACACCATGGCTCGCCAATCCAGTTCAAGAACATCTTCATCAAGGAGTTACCTTAGCCAGAAGTGAAGGTGTAGCGCAATGTGCTTGGCAGTCCCAATGAGAGTCGTTGCTATCAATGGTAATGAGGCTGAGGTTGAGCAGAGTGGGACAAAGCTACAAGTCAGGATTGACCTTGTGGAGGATGTGAAGGTTGGCGATTATGTGCTTGTGCATGCTGGCTTCGCCATCCAAAAGTTAGACGAAGAAGAAGCCATTGAGACATTGCGTTTGCTTGAGATGTTTAGTGTGAACCTTTTTGGCAGTAGTGTGAGCATAAACAAGGCGGAGTGAATTATGTGCGCTGGGTAAGTGAGTTCCGAGATAGCACCTTGGCGAAGAAAATACTTGAGCGGATAAACGAACTTTCCGATAGCAGTTGCTCTTTAATGGAAGTGTGCGGGACGCACACAATGTCAATTGGTAGGTTTGGCATAAGACAGCTTCTTCCCAAGTCAATAAGGCTCATATCAGGTCCGGGTTGCCCAGTTTGCGTTACAGCTCAATCTGATATAGACAGGTTCATAGCCATCGGCTTCCTTAGCGATGTTATCCTTGCAACATTCGGTGACATGGTCAAAGTGCCCGGCTCTGAAATGAGCCTTAGAGAAGCAAGTGCGCATGGAGCCAGCGTGCATGTTGTATACTCACCATTTGATGCGTTAAAGCTCGCACGCGAGATGCCACAAAAGAAAGTTGTGTTTATGGCAATAGGATTTGAGACCACAGCACCGGGCATAGCGCTCGCTATAAAACAAGCCGATGAAGAGCGGTTGCGCAACTTCTTCATCTATCCAGCGCTCAAGCTCATCCCACCAGCTATGGAGGCTTTGCTCTCGTTTGAAGATGTGAGGATTGATGGTTTCATCTGCCCAGGGCATGTGAGCACTATAATCGGCACAAAGCCTTACGAACCCATCGCCGAGAAATACCACAAACCTTGTGTCATAGCTGGCTTTGAGCCTCTGGACATACTACAGGCAGTGCTCATGTTGCTTATGCAGATACGCTTAAAGCAAGCCAAGGTTGAAAATCAATATCGCAGGGTTGTGCGCCCCAACGGCAATGAGATTGCAAAGAAAATCATTGAGGAAATTTTTGAGCCGTGTGGTGTTGAGTGGAGAGGGCTTGGCTTCATAGAAGGCAGTGGTTTGAAGCTTCAAAAGAAGTATGAGCACATGGATGCCAGAGCGCATTTTGAAGTTACAACACCACCACCGAAGGTGCACCCAATGTGCAAGTGCGCTCAAATACTTCGCGGTGCAGCCATACCAACTGATTGCCCTCTCTTTGCAAAGGCATGCACGCCTGAGCACCCCATAGGTCCTTGCATGGTTTCAAGCGAGGGAGCCTGCGCTGCGTATTACCGCTACCGTGAGGTGAACGCAAATTGAGCAGTGGCAGAGTAGGTGAAACAAATACCGAAGTGCATGGTCTTATCACGCTCGCACATGGTGGTGGCGGGAAGAGGATGCACGATTTGATCAAGGATGTGTTTCTGCCAGCATTCGCAAACGCGATGCTTCAACCGCTTTCCGATAGCGCCATTGGCGATTTGAATGGTTGCAAGGTTGCCCTTACAACTGATGCATTCGTTGTCTCACCAATTGACTTCCCCGGCGGTGACATAGGTAAGCTTGCGGTTTGTGGGACGGTAAATGATTTATCCGTTGCTGGCGCAAAACCACTTTGGCTATGCGCTTCGTTTATCATTGAGGAAGGGCTCAAAATAGAAGTGCTTGAGCGCATTGTCAGTTCAATGAAGGAAGCAGCCTCTGAAGCAGGCGTGAGCATAGTCGCTGGAGATACGAAGGTTGTGCCAAATGGTGCATGCGACAAGCTTTTCATCATCACATCTGGGCTCGGAATAGTCAAAGCCAATCTCTCGGCTAAGTTCATAAAGCCCGGTGATGTTGTCCTCGTAAATGGCTACATTGGCGACCATGGTATTGCTGTCATGTCTAAGCGCGAAGGGCTCGGGTTTGAAGCGGATGTTGAGAGCGATTGTGCACCGCTGTGGTCACTTGCCGAGGCTATCATTGATAACTGTAAAGGCTTGCGTTGCATGAAAGATCCAACACGAGGTGGCGTAGCAACAGCTCTCCATGAATTGGCGGAGGCTGCGGGTGTGTGCATTGAAATTGAAGAGAGTGCGATACCGATACGCCCTACAGTGCTTACTGCGTGTGAACTTTTAGGGATTGATGTGCTCTATGTGGCAAACGAAGGAAAGCTGTTAGCTGTTGTTTCAGAAGAAGATGCGGAGCTCGCCTTAAATGTGATGCGCTCACACCCACTCGGTAAGGATGCGAACATAATCGGGCGTGTGTTGCCTGAGCCGAAAGGGCGCTTGGTCATCCGCACAGCGATGGGCACGAGAAGGCTCGTTGAACCGTTCTCTGGGGAACAGCTCCCAAGAATTTGTTGAGTGAAGAAGCTAAACGCTACACAAGGCAAGTGGCAAGGGGGCTTAGAAAGAGGTGCTCTCCGTTGGCATAGTTGGCTTGCCAAATGTTGGCAAATCAACACTTTTCAACGCCCTCACCAAAGCGCGTGCCGAGGTCTCAAACTATCCCTTCTGCACCATCTCGCCAAATGAAGCCATAGTGGCAGTCCCAGATGAGCGCCTTCATGAGCTTGCGAGGATGTTCCATCAAGAGCGAGTTGTCCCTGCTACATTCAAGTTCGTTGACATCGCTGGGCTCGTCAGGAATGCGCATAAAGGTGAAGGCTTGGGAAATGAATTCTTATCGCACATAAGGGGTGTTGATGCGATATTGCATTTGGTGCGTTGTTTCCAGAGGGATGATGTGGCACACGTTGACGGTAGTGTTGACCCAGTTAGGGATGTTGAAGTTGTTGAGCTTGAGCTGATCTTGGCGGACTTGCAACTGCTACAGAGGCGTCTTGGACACTTATCAAAGAAAGCAACAACTGGCGATAGGGAAGCAAGGGCTGAAGTCACAGTGCTTGAGAAGCTCATTGAGTGGCTCTCAAAGGGGATGCCAATAAGAGCAATGACAGTTAGCGATGCCGAGGTTGAGTTGATCAAGAAATATCAACTGCTTACAGCGAAGCCCTGCATCTATGTTGGTAATGTGGATGAGACGGAAGAAAGTGAGAAAGCGTTTTTGGAGTTGAAAGGATGGTGTGATGAGCGTGGCTTGAGAGCGCTCAAGCTGAATGCGAAATTGCACATGGAGTTGAGTGAGCTGTCAGAGGAAGAGGCTAAGGAAATGGCTGAAGTGTTCGGCATTGAGATGTCTGCGCTTGATGAGGTCGTGAAGGAGTGTTTCAAACTGCTTGACGCAATCGTGTTCTTTACAGCAGTTGGGAAGGAAGTGACAGCGTGGGTTGTTGAGAGAGGCATAATTGCAGTTAAGGCAGCAGGTAAGATACACAGCGATATTGAACGCGGGTTCATACGAGCCGAGGTCATACCGTTTGAAGTGCTCAAGGAAGTCGGCTCATGGGAAGAGGCAAAGCAAAGGGGGTTGGTGCAAATCAAAGGCAAGGATTACGTCATCCAAGATGGCGATGTGGTTTATTTCCGCTTCCATGCACCACCGTAGCAGTGCAATTGCGGGGTGAAGTGCATGAAACTGACATGGGCGTTGACAGCGGTATTCGTTGGTGAGATTTTGCTACACCTGCCAGTGAACGCCCAAGTGAAGTTTAACGAAAATGGTGTGCTAACCTTACACATGGACGGCTTACTCCTTCAAAACCTTAGCGCAGTCCTCATCAAGCCCGGCTGGCAAGGCAGTTACGCCGACCAACTTAATCCAAAAACTGTCAAGGTCACCCACAAAACCAACGGCGAGCAGGTTTGGATTGGAATTTTTCAGGGCGATGGCGCAGAGGTTGATTTCGTCCAGAGGGCAACTGTCAAGGCAAGCGAAATCGTCCTGACTTACGAGTTCCGACCGAGGACAGAAGTTTCGCTTGAGACCTTGATGCTTCGCTGTTTTTTGCCGACGGAAGTCGCTGCCGGCAAAGCGATTTGGGTTGCTTTTGACGATTTCA
>JBGOEV010000080.1:0-4976 GCA_041538025.1 Candidatus Thermosaccharophagus gerlachensis
CACCAGCTTGCTCATACTCGTAAAACTTCTCTCCCCTGTCCCTGACTCTGCTATCAGGACTGATGATTTCAACCACAATGTCAGGTGCACCATCAAAGTAGTTTGTGGTGAGCTTGTGAAGGTTCTCTTTGGCAACGAAAATGATGTCTGGCGCTCTTGCTGGGAGTGGCTCTGGCAATTTCACCAAAAATGGCTCTGTGCGAACAACTCCTAAATTGAATGCTTCAGCCCAAATGCGCATGAGAGCACTCAAAAAGCCCACGAGGTCTTGGTGCAAGTTTGAAGCTGGAGACATTAAGAGCACCTCCCCATCAACCCACTCAGCCCAAATGTCCTCATCCAGCCACGCCAAAAACTCTTCCCAACTCATCTTTTGCTTTGGCACAACAGCTTTTGGCTCAGGATCGTGCATCGGCATCTAAGCTCACCCACCTACAAAACATTTTCGCTACATTGAAAAGTTTGTTACACCACTGCAAATAGCGCTATACTTACTTTCGCTGATGGACTGCGAACTTCCCAAACCTAACTGCAACAGAGGTGTAAAACGCGATGGCTTTCAAGATTGGTTTTTCAACGCTTGGCTGTCCAGATTGGTCTTTAGAACAAGTCATAGGCATAGCCAGAGAAAACGATGTTGACGGTATTGAGTTGAGGATTTTGAGGGGCGAATTGAACCTGCCGAAGCTACCAGAATTTTCCGAGCGCAACATTGAGCGCACAAAAAGGCTCATTGAGGATGCAGGTTTGTGCATAAGTTGTGTTTCATCGTCAGCGCGGATGGGAGTCGTTGAAGACATGGAAGCTAAAAAGCAAATACACGATGCACAGGAATTCATCAAGCTTGCGCATGCGCTTGGCGCAAATGTTGTTAGGGTTTTTGGTGGCGAGCCACCGAAGGGTGTCTCAATGGAAGACCACATAGCACGAGTTGCCGACAGGTTAACTCAACTTGGCGAGTTCGCAGCAAGCTACGGCGTCATCGTCGCCATTGAGACACACGATGCCTTCACAAGGTGCGCCGATGTGGCAAAGGTGCTTTCAAGAGTTAGCTCAGAACATGTTGGCGTGCTATGGGATTTCCATCACTCATATCGCAGTGGTGAGACAATGAAGCAATCTGTTGAGTATGTTGGCAAGCGCATAGTTGCAACGCATGTCAAAGATTCGCGACTTTTAGATGGCAAGGTGCGCTATGTGAAGGTCGGTGAAGGCGATGTGCCAATAATGGAAGCTATAAGAGCACTTTCATCAATAGGCTACGATGGCTTCTTAACGCTTGAGTGGGAGAAAGCATGGCACAAGGAGCTTGAGCCATTAAGCGAAGTCCTGCCACACTATGTTCAAACGATTCGCCGTATGCTTAAGGCACTGTAGCGCATTAAGCAAACTACTTCTTGATTGTGATTTTGAAGCCATCCTCAATTTGTTCAATCTCAACATAGTAACCCATGCTCTTCGCCATGCGAGAAACATTTTCCTTCGGTGCTCCTGCATCAACGAAGGCAACAACAGTGCCTTTCTCAATCTGCTCCAATACTTTGCGCACGCGTATGACTGGCTCAGGACAAAGTAAGCCACGACAGTCAATCTCAATGACTTGAGATGACATCAAATGCCACCTCGCCTTTCATGGCTCAAATTCTCTCCCTGCATGAGTTAGCCAAAGCTACGACAATGCAGATTGCGATGAGGATGCAAACCTTGCCATGAATTGATGGACCACCGATTGAGCTTGATGTATCTGGTGTTGCAACGATATTGAGGTTGTGTGCCAGAGCTGCACCAAAGAGCATGCCAAAGACGGTGAGCGCAGAATCGGCATTTCCTTCACCTGCGAGCACAAGCTGTCTAAGTGGGCAACCACCAATCAACACAGCGCATATGCCAGCTAACAGCATGCCAGCGAAGTTCCACAAATGTGAAGAATGCGCCACTGGTTGGTTTGAAACACCAAAGTGGAATTGACCAAGCGCTATGTTTGCTATGAGTGCTGTGATGAAGAAAGAGACAGCACCCCAAAATAAATGTGCATCGCCAATGATGAAGATGTCACGGAATGCACCTGCAAAGCAAAGGCGTCCACGCTGTGCGAGTGCACCTACTATGAACCCAAAAAGGAGAGATACGAACCAATGAGCATGCATTGAGCCAGGACCTTCAGCGCTCCTATACATCATCGTTGGCACAACGAGATTGATGACGAGCACCACAACAAAAAAGATATGAAGCACATAGCCGTTTACTGGACGAAGGCTTGAAGAGGCACCGAGCGTAAAACCGCCTTTGAAGAACTGCACGCCAATGTAAACTCCAGTGAGCCACCCAAGAAGCCCACCGAGTGCCGTCATATCACCACCTGAGAGCCTCAAAAGCATCCTCACTGGGCACCCGAGGAAGACGAGCGCACCAAACATGAGAATGACGCCGAGCAAAAAACGAATGAGTGGCGATGAACCACCCCTTGGCTTGAACTCACCAAATAGGAGCGCTGCAGTGTATGCACCGAGGACGAAACCGACAATCTCAGGGCGCATGTATTGGACTTTAGCTGCGCTGTGAAGCCCAAGCGCACCCGAAATATCACGCAAGAAGCACGCAACACATACGCCCATGTTTGGCGGGTTGCCGAGTTTGCTTAGCAACACTGCAAGGATGCCAAAAATTGAGCCAGCAAGAACAACAACAGGTGAAGTGCCCCACCGCATAGCTCATCCACCTCAAATGAAGCGTGTAACGAAACTTACACCTTCGCTTACTCTTTCTTTGCCTCCATCCGCTTTTGCGCTTCCATCAACATTTCACGAATTGAGAAGCCAAGTGGCTTCCCCTGCTCCAACTTCATCCTCGCCGATTGAAGTGCCTCAACGGCGCCTTCGGGAACAAAACGAAACCACTTAGCCTTCTCTTGTGTTCCCCACCAATCCAACCTTTCACTGTAGCACCAAACATATTCGTCGGTCACAAGTAACGCATGATAGGCATTGTGCTCAAACCAGCGTGCCCGTTCCTCTGGCTTCAAGAAATGCCCAATGCGCCCCCAAGCACGCTCAAACGGCACCAAACCAAAGTAAAAGTCCATGTAGAGTGCAAAGCCTGCTTGAACATGCAATGCATACTTGCGTCTGTTTTCGGGAGCAATTAATGAGAGAGCACGCTGTTTCATCAAGTGGTAGGCACGAAAATACTGTTCAGGCTCTCGGTAGTAGTATGCAGGTTCATTACCGTCAATGATGGAGGCTTGCCCGCTGATAGCGTCAAGCAGTCCATTCAAAAATGCTGGGAGCAATCCATAGCCGTGTTTGGAGAGCCGTCCCATGCGTTCGTTTTGGTCAGCGATGTCAACGATGTCGCCAAACAGACTGCACCAGAAGAAGGTTAGAAGCTTAATGTTGGGGAACTCGTTTTGCATAGCCTTCATGAAACTTGCACCGCATTTCCTAACCTGTGCCCAATAAGCTTCAAAAGACTTGGCTGATGCGTTTGGAAGGCTTGGGTAATGCCAAGGGTTTTCGCCATAAGGCTCGGGGTCAAAACAAATGCCAACGCAACCGCTTTCCTTTGCCACACGAGCTAATAGCCGAGCATTATATTCTGTGGCATGCCAGTCGCTTTCATTGAACCAATCCCAGCCTTTCTCGCGAGTGCCCCACATCAAGATAAAGTTTTCAGTGAAGCGGCGAAATTCGGTTGCCCTTAAATTCGCTATGTCTTCAGCGAACTCGTTAGCGTCAAAGGGCTTTTTGCGGAACACATTGGCTGGATAGGATTTCCAGCCACCTTGTGTTCGTATGACTATGCCGTCAAAGAATGGGCACTTCTTTTCCATCTCAGCGATGTTGGCACGAACGAAACTCGGGGAAGGAACACCCCAACCGTATTGGATGAGCTTCTTGCGCGGACGCTCAAACTGAGCTAAAGCTACAGAAGCCATTACCAACACTATACATGCAATCAACGCTCTGGACACCATATCCTCACCTCCAAATTGCCATCGTTTTCTTAGATTGACACACCCTGCTACAGGCTTTAGCCTATAGAACCAAAACATGCGCGAACTTCACTCTTTAGTTTGAAGCAACCAAGCCACTCATGCTACAGGCTTTAACACATGGTTGATGAGGTAACTAAAACCATTCATGCTACGGGTTTCAACCCGTAGTTGATGACACAAAACATGAAATTTCATGCTACGGACTTTAGTCCGTAGTTGATGACGAATACCATGAGCGCCGACTTTAGTCGGCAAATTCTTGGGATGGCAAGGTTCCTGCCAAGCCAGACTTATCGGCAAGTCGTGAGGTCGGCAATTCGGCATGTCGGGATGACAAAGAATAGCAATTGGCGAATAGTTTTTGGAGGGCAGTGCTCCCGCACTGCCGAAAAATTCGTTTGGACTGAACCTCGCACTCCGCACTCAGCACATTATTTGGGCTCACCTGTAATTTCGCCCTCCCACAATTTCCAAACGCCTGCACCACGCACTCAACATTGAGCATTACACTCAGCACTTAGCACATCGCACATCATTTTTGCCCTCAAAAAACATATTCAGCTTTAGCTAAGGGATAGTCTTTATTTCCACCTCCACACGGAAAATTTTTATGCCACGCCTTGCAAAAACGTGAAAAGAGTTTGGGCTATCAAAAACTAACTCGCTTCCACGCAAGAAGCCATCGTATTCCTTACCTTCCTCACCATCTACGACTACAAACCACTTATTACCACGCCTTGCCCTATATGCCAAATGCTTGCTATCTGGACTGAAAATGAGACCCCACACCTCATCGTATTCCTTACCTTCCTCACCATCTACGACTACAAGCAACTTATTGCCACGACTTGCTACATAAGCCAAACGCTTGCTGTCTGGACTGAAAATGAGATCCCACACCACATCGTATTCCTTACCTTCCTCACCATCTACGACTACAAGCCTCTTCTTGCCACGCATTGCCTTATAAGCAAAACGCTTG
>JBGOEV010000081.1:0-4575 GCA_041538025.1 Candidatus Thermosaccharophagus gerlachensis
GTGCAACATCAATTCCAATCTCGTGGAGCATTGAAGCAATGTATGGTGAGTTTGTGTCTATCAGTTTGCCTTCCACAAGCTCTGAGCCAACGGAAATGATTTGAGCAAGCATGCCACTCACTCCCTTGGATTAATTTGCCGTCCATTTGCATCATTATGTGTTTTGGTCATATGGGCATGCCATGATTAGGAGGCGATAGACTTGGAGTGGGCAGAGGGTGTAGATTTATTGGAGAAGCTCAAGCGGATAAAGTTGCTTGCTATGGATGTTGATGGAGTTCTCACAACCGGCGAGATAGTCTTGCTTGACGACGGCAGTGAGCTAAAGGCTTTTGATGCAAAGGATGGAGTTGGTATAAGACTCGCATCGCTCGCTGGCTTAAAGACTGCATGGGTGACCGCAAGGCACTCAGAGTGCGTTAAGAGGAGGGCAGAGGAGATAGGTGTTGATTATGTGCTTATGGGAAGGTTTGATAAGGTGCCCATGTTTGAGGAGGTATTGCACAGCGAAGGCATAAGCTACGAGGAGACGGCATTCATCGGTGACGATGTCCAAGATATACCACTGATAAAGCGATGCGGTTTCGGTGTGGCTGTCGCTGATGCACATGATGAAGTTAAGCGTTTTGCTGACTATGTGACGAAGCGACCTGGTGGGAAGGGCGCGGTGAGGGAAGTTGTTGAGCTCATTTTGAAGGCAAGGGGCATCTGGGATGAAGTCGTTGGTAGGCTTGTTGGTGACCCAAACTGGCATGTCAAGTGAACGGAGAGTGGTTGGCTTTACAGAGTTGTTATCGTTGCACACAATCTCAGATAGCTTACTTTGTTGCGCGTTTATTAAGCATGCTTAGCGAGGTGAACAGGGAATGGCAAGGGTTAGCCGTCGTGGTTTTATGAAGCGTTCTTTGTGGGCTACTGTTGGCGCAGCATTGAGCATCAAAGCTGAAGCGCTTGAGCATTCAAGCGTAGCACCACAGATGGCTTTGCCGAAAGGCAAGATACGGGATTTGGAAATTAGCCGACTTTTGTTGGGCGGTAACCTTCTGACACACTTCACACACAGCCGTGACCTTCGCTATGTATACAACTTGGCTCGCCACTACAACACGGACGAAAAGATTTTGGAAACATTAGCGATAGCTGAAGCACACGGCATAAACGCTCTCATCATCCACTATGCGCCGAAGGCAATTCAAGTCCTTCAAGAGCATCGTCGTCGTGGTGGGAAGATGCAATGGATTATGTGCACTGCACACGCTTTGGTTAGCGGTGGCTTTGATGAGTTTAAGCGTCAAATGGACGCATTAGTAAAAGCAGGTGCAAACGCCCTCTACATCTCTGGTGTTGAAGGGGATTTCCTTTGCGGTTTCCATAACGATGTCTCAGGTCCGAACGCAGATGAGCGTGTTGGACCACTGCGCCTTGATCTTTTGAACGAAGCCTTGGAGCATGCAAGGTCATATGGTTTGCCAGTTGGCATAGGTGCTCATAGGATGGGAGTGGTTGAAGATTGTGAGAAGGCAGGCTTCAACCCAGATTTCTACATGGTCACATTCCACCACCTGAATTATCCGTCTGCGAAACTTTACTATGATTCGCGTTGGTGCTCACGCCCGAAGGAGTTGGCTGATTTGATGCAAACGGTGAATAAACCATGGATTGCTTTCAAGGTGATGGCAGCTGGAGCGATACCGCCAGAAAGCGCCTTTAGGTATGCCTTTGAGAATGGTGCTGACTTTATCGTTGCTGGCATGTTTGACTTTGAGATACCCATAGATGTGCGAATCGCATGCAACATACTTTCAGAGTTGAAGAACCGCAAGCGCCCTTGGTGTGGGTGAGCACCGTCAATTAAAAGCGCTTGAGAAAAATCCAACCAATGGCTACGCTAATTTTCCGTCCCGCCTGTTTGAATTAAGTGAGCCATCACCGATACGGCTTACAGATGTTAGTAGCTCAACTTAGCCACCATGCAGGTCTTCTACGGAATGGCTTCTCAAACAAGTTGCTTATCTTCCCGGTCTCTTCAAGGTGAATCATGCAAGCTCTTATGCAACCTTTAGCGCCACCTATAGCTCCGTAGTGATGGAATAGGTTAAGAGAACTGCGATTGAACGAGACCTTGTTTAGTGTTCCCCAAATGTCTTTGAGTGCTTCCTCAAGTGGTGGTAGGTCGGCAGGTGCAAATGGGTTGTTCTCCTTTATGCCACCAGTGTATGCTAAAGTGCACTTGTCAACATCCAATTCGCCCCACTCGTATGTGTAGTCACCGATTTTAACGCTCACCGTTCTATCTCGGCTTATTGCTCCAACAGGGCATTCCCTCACACAATTCATACACCGATCGCATATCGTCCCCGGTGGTATTTGTGGGTCTGGCTTCAATGGTGCATCTGTGATGATTACTGCGAGCCTTTGGCGTGGACCAAACTGCGGTGTGAGAAAAACCTTTGAGTAGCCTATCTCTCCGAGCCCTGCTGCAGTTGCAGCTATCCTGAAGTGAAGTAACACATCTGGTGCTGGTCTTCCGTGGGCGACTGGCTTCCTATCTTTTGGTGTGCCATGCGTGATGTCAATAGATGCATCAATGACCATGTTCTGGTATGGGACAGCTTCATAGCCATTGTCCTCAATGAACCTTGAGAGGTCATAAAGCGCCTTTGGAGCAAAGTTCAAGTTTATGCCTGCATAGCACATTGATGGATAGGCTGCAAAGTATGTTCCCTCTTCAATCCCTCTAAGTGCTCCTCTGAGGATGCGAAAGGCTAAGACGATCACAGATTCAGCCTCAGGCAATATTGAAGCTGGATGCATCTCCAATGGCGCCCCTTCAAACCTATCAATTGATGCTATTCCAACCAAGTCAGCGCCAGCTGCCCTGCCAACCTCCTTCACTTTCTCTGCAGTCAAAGCCATCAACATCACCCCCTCACAGTTTGCTAAACTGGTAGCCTCGGCTTACTAACATATCGCCGTAACTCATGGCGACTTCATCTAATACCAATGTAATGCATCATTTGCTTCACTGCGTTATGAGCGTCGCTATCTGCCATGTAGTGCACATTGATCACGCAGTGAAGCAATTTGTGCTAAGCTTAAGTTGCGCATGTGCTTTCAAGGAGCTTCTGGAGGTGGTTTATGATGCGCGTCGCAATCGTTGGGTGTGGTGGCGCTGGAAGTGAACATGCAGTCGGCTATGAGCAGATAGAGGGAGTGCGCATCATAGGGTGCTGTGATATTGTTCTTGAGAGGGCACGGCATCTTGCTTCCAGATTTGGTGCTGAGGCTTTCACCGACTTCAAAGAGATGATTGAGCAGCTTCGCCCCGACATCGTTTCTGTTTGCACTTTTGAGAAAGACCATGCTGTAGTCACAATCACTGCATTAAATGCAGGCGCTCATGTCCTTTGTGAGAAGATGTTGGCTGCGTCACTTGAGGAAGCACATGCGATGGTTCGGACAGCTCGTGAGAAAAACAAGCTATTGGCGACACAGTTTAACTATCGCCACATACCATCAATAAAGTGGCTGAAGGGATTGCTAAGCAGTGGCGCTTTAGGAGAGCCGTTGCTCGTTACCCTGATGACGCATTCCTATTGCCACCATCACGGAGTTGACCTGCTAAGGTTTCTTTTCGGTGAGGTTATGTCGGTTCAAGCAACGATGCGTGGCGGAAGGGACGAAGTGCCATACAAAGGTTGGGAAGGTATAAGCGAGGATTTGCTCTACATCCCGCCAAACGCCTTCTGTGCCATCGTGCACTTTGAGAGTGGATTAGCAGGTATTATGGCGAGCAGTTTTCGTCATCGTCTGGAGGATTTAATGCTTGAGCTTCACTTAGTGACAACGAAGGGCAGACTCTCTTTGCGTCGTATGCGCTACGAGAACATATGTGGCGAGTTAGACACGAACATTGATTTGCACGATGCCATATCTTTCCCTGAGCCTTTGCATTTCAAAGCCACATTCGCATTAAGTGTTCGCAGATTTGTAGATGCGGTGCGAGGTGAACATGCCGAGATCGCTACAGGCGAAGATGGCATAAGAGCAATGCAGATTGAGCATGCACTCTTAACCGCAGCAAGAACGAATCAACTTGTTACACTGCCAGCTACGGCGTGAAGAGCGATTTGCGCATGCTCACCTTTGAGAAACGAGGTGAGTGTGATGTGGGTAGGCTTGCTGTTGGTATTGTTTTGTGGGGTGATGGGGATGGCGCAGGTGGTGACGGAATTTGACCCAAACGAACCTTTAGGGAAGCGCCCCTACGAGATGGAGTGGGCTGGCAGGAAAGAACCGAGACCACCCACGGTAACTTTCGCCGACTTGCGTGGCTGGAGGATGGAAGTTTCAGGTGGGGCACAAGCGATTTTCCGACCGAGCCGTGAGCAAAATGTCTGGAACAGACCTGTGGGCAAGTTGGTTTACAAGGGCAATGGTGACCCCAACTCGCGCCCAACCATCTTGCTCTATCCGCCCAATCCAGTTCCAATTCCTGACGGCAGCGATTGCGTTGAAGGCTGGATTTACGGCAACCGATGGGGATGGGAAAATCCGCCCGATACCCCGCCCGTG
>JBGOEV010000082.1:0-4437 GCA_041538025.1 Candidatus Thermosaccharophagus gerlachensis
CATTAATTCCATCACCGCTTTTCATCCGTAGCCTTTCCTGACATAATATTCTGGTAGCCCGTGACGAGGAAAGGCGCACTACAAACAAAAGTTGAATGGAAAGGGGTGATGTAGATGCGCCGTGTGAGTGTGGTTGCAGTTGGTGTCCTTACCTTCATGCTCATCTTGTTTAGCGCTCAAAACATTATTTGCCCTAAGGTGGCTGAGAGCATCGTCATTGATGGGTTTGATTATGAGGATGATGCGCAAGCTCAGGCTGCATGGAAGCCCCTTGAAGGTGCAAGCCAAGTGAAGTTAGTAGACACTGGCATTGTTAAAAAAGCCATTGTGCTAACTTGTGATTTCGCTCAACCGGTTGAAAGGCGCTACTGGGATAGAGAGGTGAAGCTTGACCTATCGCGTTGTGACTCATTCAGAATAAGCATTAACGCTCAGCAACCAGACGCAATTAGAGGCTTCACCGTTTACTTCCGCAGTGGCAATGGTTGGTATGCTGGTTGGATCAGGATAAGCAAGCCGGGATGGCAAACGGTCACATTGAGCAAATCCTCATTCTCCGTTGAAGGTGATCCAACTGGATGGCACTCAATTGACTGCATTCGTCTTTCGGTGTGGCGCAGTGAGCAACAACTAAACACATTCGTGATCGTAGATGAGCTTATAGGGATTGTGCACAGGATAGTTGTTGTGAGGGGCGACCTCACATTAAAAGCTGGCTCAAGGGAGTGGCAAACAGTCCAAAGGTGTGTTGACCTTATGATGCGCCTGTTGGGCACCTTTGGGATAGATGCTGGTGTTTTAAACGATACTGATGTTGAGGTTGGTGCACTTGAAGGTAGATCGGTTGCGATATTCGCATACAACCCGAACATGTCGGAGAAAGAGGTTGAGAGGACGGTTGAGTTTATCAAGGCTGGTGGCAAGGTCATCGTATTCTACTCAATCCCGAGAAGCCTTGCACAGGCAATCGGGATAGAGGTCGTCAAATACATGCCACAAGAGAGGCAAGGGCAATTCTCGTTTGTGCGGTTTGATTCAAAAGCCCTCTACGGCTTGCCAGATGAAATAGCACAGGGTTCTTGGAACATCAACGTTGCAAGACCAATAAGTGTAGATGCACGCGTGATTGGCGAATGGTATGACGCAGAAGGGAAGCCAACTAACTTGCCAGCAATCATACTTAGCAACAGCGGTGCTTACATGGCACACATATTGCTCCCACAAGACGAGGCTAAGAAAGCAAGAATGCTCTTAGCGCTCCTTGGTGCATTTGTGCCAGATGTATGGGTTTTGTCAGCATCAAACGCTACCAAGAAGATAGGGGTGTTTGCTGGCTTTGAAAGCTACAATGAATGCGTAGGGTGGCTGAGAGAAAACGCAAAAGGAAGAGCAGTGGAAAATGATGTTGCGAAGTTGATTGAGAAGGCAGAAGCTTTAAGAGCTGAATGCTATAAAGCATTTGAAGGGAAAGATTACGCTCGTTCTCTTTCGCTCTCAACAGATGCTAATGAAACGCTACTTACAGCATGGTATCTCACACAGCCATCAAGGGCAGGCGAGTTTAGAGCACTGTGGTGTCACTCAGCATTTGGCATAGCTGGCTGGACATGGGAGAAGGCGATTGAGTGGCTTGTGCAACACGGTTTTAATGCTATCTTCCCGAACATGCTGTGGGGTGGTCTCGCCTACTACAGGAGTGAAGTCCTGCCAGTGGCAAAAGAAGTTGATGAAGTTGGCGACCAGATTGAAGCGTGCTTGAAAGCAGCTAAGAAGTTCGGAGTGCAAGTGCATGTTTGGAAGGTCAATTGGAACTTGGCTAACGCTCCAAAGGAGTTCGTTGAGAGGATGAGGGCTCTAAAAAGAACACAGAAGGATGTGAACGGAAATGATGTTGACTGGCTTTGCCCATCCCACCAAGACAACTTCAAACTTGAGTTTGAGTCAATGCTTGAGGTCGCTCGCAAATACGATGTTGACGGAATACACTTTGACTACATCCGTTACCCGAACGCGAATTGCTGTTACTGCAAAGGGTGCAAGGAAAGGTTTGAGAGGGATAGAGGTATAACGGTAAAAGAGTTCCCAAAGGATGTGCTTGTTGGGAAGCTCGCTGACGAGTATAAGCGTTGGCGATGTGAACAAATAACTCGCCTTGTGGCTTCTGTAAGCGAAGCTGCAAAGAAGCTCAAACCGAACATAAAAGTTTCGGCTGCTGTCTTCAGGGACTACCCAAGATGCCGAGAAAGCGTTGGGCAAGATTGGGTTTTGTGGGTTGAGAAAGGCTACCTTGATTTTGTCTGCCCGATGAACTACACAAATGACAACGAGCTTTTCAGGCAACTCGTCGCAAGCCAGCTCAAGTTCGTTGGCGACAAAGCCCCACTTTATCCGGGCATAGGTGCTTCAGCACCGGGGCTATCGCCTGTTGAAGTGATACAGCAGATACAATCCTTGAGGGAGATTGGTGCAAAGGGCTTCATCATATTCAATTACGATCTTGGTGTCGCCAATCGCATACTGCCAGCACTGTCACTTGGCGTAACTGCGGAGAAGTGAGGATTGCAATTAGAGCTCCACAGGCACTCCAAGGCTGGCTGACCTTTCCATAGCTACAATGACCTTGGTAGCTTGAAGCCCATCAAAGCCAGTCGCAATTGGCTCCCTGTTGGCTAAGACGCATTCAACAAAGTGATGTATGCTGGCTATGGCAAAGCCATATTGCTTCCCTTGAATTCCAACATTGGCTATCACATCGGGATACGATACACCCTCCTGCGTCCATTTCTCAACCATGCCATGATGACTCGTATCAACGATGATTGTCCCTTTCGAACCAACGACCTCACATTTGAAGTCGTAAACATTTGGCGAGCTCTCGGAGATGACCCAACAGTTTTCAACAGTTGCTACACAACCGTTTTCAAGCTCCAATGTGCTAACGAAGAAATCTGGGGTATCAATTCCGAGCCTCTTCAACACAACGCTCCTTACAACCGTGTAAACTCGCCTCACCTCAGAACCTGTAAGCCACCTTATGAGATCAACGACATGGCTCCCAAGGAACCATGCCACAGTTGACTTGCTTGCCCAAGAAAGCATTTTTGTTGGCACAAATAAAGTGTCGTTCAGCCTCGCAGAGATAAGGACCAAATCGCCAAGCTCACCACTATCAATTGCTTCCTTAACCCTCACGAATGCAGGGTTGAACCTGTTATGGAAGTCAACCATGAGGATGATGTTTGAGCGCTTCGCAGATTCAATGATTGCTTCACAATCTTCAACCGATGTTGCCATAGGCTTCTCAATGAGTATGTGCTTCTTTGCCTCGGCTGCTTCAACGGCGATTTGGCGATGAGCAAAATCTGGTGTCGCAATTGATACTGCCTGTATATCATCACGAGCGAGTAGCTCCCTGTAATCCTTCGTCCACCCTCTAAAACCATACTTTGCGCAAACTTCCTTTGCTCGCTCCTCGTTGATGTCGCAGACCATGACACAATCAGCGCACGGATGAGTTGAGTATGCAATTGCGTGCACCTCACCAAATGTGCCTACGCCTATAACGCCAACTCCTACCCTCTCCATTTCCACCTCACCACCTTCAAAGGCTGCTGATTATGTTTATGAGCGCCTGAGATAATGCATAAGCGATGACCAATGGGTCAATCTTCTGGCACCACTCCAAGTTACCGACCCTTATGTCCAAATCATATCCTGCAATCCTCTCGGAACGCATGTGTTCAATGAGTGGAGAGATGGGTGCAATGTAGTTGCGCTCTATTAGCTCATCTATGGGAACACCGTCAACGGTTATGTTTCTGTTCCCCGGGGATATGGTGCAGGTAATCTCATAGCGTGATTCGGTTGCCCTATGGTAGAGTATGACTCCGACTCGCATCGTGCGTGCCTCAATCGGTGGCACCACCTCAGGTGCTTCCGCTTCAACCTCGGCTTCAGTTGATACCTCTTGGACAGTTTCTACCTCGGCGCTTTCAACTTCAAAAGCCTCGGTTGATTCCTCAACACCTTCCACTACACTCTCAACTTGCTCTTGCTGGTTCCCTTGCAAATTGACCTCACTTGAAAAATTTGTCTTCTCGTGTTCGCTCATACTGCTCACCACTCGTTTGAAGTGTTTCCAAATCTTATGCCATTGACTCATTGAAACAGTAGCAACTTTAATTGTGACTCGTTCCCCGTCGTATAGCATCACGAGTGTCAGCGTCATATGCTATAGCATGGTTGCATGAGCAAAAACACATTTTGATGCGCACATTCAAAAAATGCACAGCTTCAAACTCCAACACTTCTATGGTGACTTACGATGGGCGAAAGCTCTGTGTGGGTCATCATACCGACATACAACGAGGCTGAAAACATAGCGCTGTTGATTGAGCGCATTCGTCATTTCGTTCCATCGGCGCACATCGTTGTCGT
>JBGOEV010000083.1:0-3243 GCA_041538025.1 Candidatus Thermosaccharophagus gerlachensis
GCGCTCTTCAAATGTGGTATACTATTCGTGACAGCACAACATCGCAAGGTGAACAGAAGCCTGCGGTGTTGGGCGCAGAATCAAATCATGCTTAAGGAGGGGATGCGTGATGAAGAAGGTGCATAGGCGTTTTGGCTTCACACTAATTGAGCTGTTGGTGGTGATTACCATAATCGCCATCTTGGCAGCGATTCTGTTCCCAGTGTTTGCGAAGGCGAGGGAGAAGGCAAGGACTGCAAGTTGCCAGAGCAACATGAAACAACTAATGCTGGCAGTGCTTGCGTATGCTCAGGACTTTGATGAGAGGCTTCCGGGTGAGAACTACGCTTATGGTGGTGACGGCAATACACCTGGAGTTGACGGTGGTTGGCGAGGCGCCATTTACCCTTATGTGAAGAACGCTCAAGTTTACATATGCCCGAGCCATCAGCCTGCTGCCCCATTATTTGATGGTCGTTATAACGATAAAGGAACGAACGCAAGCTATGCTATCAACGATGCGCATCAGGATCCGGGTCCGCCAACCCCTCCAAATGATGGCACGAGCTTGGCACAAATTGAGGATGCTTCCAGAGTTATCTTCCTCATTGAGAGCACGGGCGCCCCAGATGACACCACTCCAGCAGGGAATGCACGTGGCTGGGTCCCTACAGCTTCATGGGCGACACGCCACCTTGAAGGCGCTAACTACGGTTTCGTTGATGGACATGTCAAATGGTTGAAGCCAACGGTTATTGATTCTGCCACAAGTGATTCACTGCTCAGCATTGAGATTGAGTAGCTTCTTAAGCTTCTTAGACCCAACCCTTGCGCTTCGTGAAAGTGGTGTCGTAGGTGGTTGAAGCCAGTTGTAGAACGAATTGGTGTTTGCAAACTCCTTCGGAGATGCGATATAATTTAGTGAGGCAGAGAGATGCAAAAGAAGGGGGTGATAACAGCGCCATAAGGTGAGCGAAAGCCTCTCAGCGTTGGGCGTAAAATCAAATCATGCTCAAGGAGGGTGATGCGTGATGAAGAAGGTGCATAGGCGTTTGGGCTTCACGCTGATTGAGCTGTTGGTGGTGATTGCTATAATCGCCATCTTGGCAGCGATTCTGTTCCCAGTGTTTGCGAAAGCGCGTGAGAAGGCGAGGCAAGCAAGTTGTCAGAGTAACATGAGGCAGTTGGCACTTGGTATGTTGATGTATGCGCAGGATTATGATGAGAGGTTCGTTTCATGCTACGATGATGGGAACGGATATCCTGCAGGGCGCATCATCTGGGCGGACAAGATTCTCCCCTATGTGAAGAACCGTCAGATTTTCGTTTGTCCTTCATCCAATGCGAGCGCTGACCCAGTCCCTGGGGGTTGGCCAAATAACTTGCAACGGACTCGCTATCAGATGCCGATGTTTCATGTCTTTCCAGAAGGATGGATGAACCCGGTCAGCATGGCTGCTTTTGTTTCCCCTGCTGAGACAGTTATGTTGTTGGAATCAAACAATGCATGGTGGACACACTACTGCGCACGCCATGGGTGTGGTGAGGTGAGAGTATCGGGCGGCATACATTATCTTTACGGAGGGACAGGAACTTGCACTTGCTGTGGTGAAACGACATGGCCATGGCACAATGATGGTCTCAATGTAGCTTTCTGCGATGGGCATGTGAAGTGGATGAAAGTCACTGCTCTGGCAGATCCCACAAAGCCTTGTCTTTGGGATCGAAATTGCCAGTGACTTCCACTCAAAGGGGGGTGATAACAGCGCCATAAGGTGAGCGAAAGCCTCTCAGCGTTGGGCGTAAAATCAAATCATGCTCAAGGAGGGTGATGCGTGATGAAGAAGGTGCATAGGCGTTTGGGCTTCACGCTGATTGAGCTGTTGGTGGTGATTGCTATAATCGCCATCTTGGCAGCGATTCTGTTCCCAGTGTTTGCGAGGGCAAGGGAGAAAGCAAGGCAAGCAAGCTGTCAGAGCAACCTCAAACAGATTGGGCTTGCGATATTCCAATATGCGCAAGACTATGATGAACGCTTACCACTTGCATGGTATGGACCGGGAACACCATGGGGTGACCAAAATGCCAATCTATGCAAGAAGTATCTTGATCTGCTTGAGCCGTATGTGAAGAATACACAGATATTTCGCTGTCCATCACGCCCAGACCAAGGTTGGGGAGGAGGCATAGCGTATCGTCCATGGGGGTATTCGTATAGTTGTGGTGCTGCATCTAATAGACCGCTTGCGACGGTGGTTCGTCCAGCAAACAAAATCATTATGGGTGACGCTCTCTGGGATGACTGGCGCCTAATGCCGCGATGGTGGGACTTACCTGGCTCATGCCCCACCAATACCGAGATAGATTCGTGGGCAAACACGCGAGGGCACTTTGGTGGTGCTAATTACCTGTTTTATGATGGGCATGTAAAATGGCTGCGCTCAAGAGAGCTGTATCCTGTCCCAGGACAAAGCGATCCAAACTCACCGATACCACTAAGGTCATGGTGGGATCCCACATTTGACGGCTAAACACTTAAGATACAACGGCTGGCAGTAGAACAGAAACTGTTTGGGGCATACCTTAATGAGCGGTAGTGAGGTATGCCCCTTTTTCATTTTTGAGCTATCCTCATATGTGTGATAAAACCCGTGCCAAATCAGTCCGAGCAATGGTGAGGGAGAATGCGCCACAGGCTATCGCTTGATGGATTATGGGATTTCGTCACTGACAGTGATGGCAACCTGCGGATTGATAAGTTGAGCGACACAATCAACTGGCGCAAGATAAAAGTGCCATCGTTTTGGGAAGCACAGTTTGAAGACCTCATAAACTACGATGGCATCGCATGGTATCGCAAGGGTGTGAGCCTGCCGAAAGAATGGCTTGAAATGATAGACGATGGATGGCGTATGTTTATCCACTTTGAAGCTGTTGACTACTATGCGTGTGTTTTCGTTGACGAAAAGATGGTTGGCGAACACGAGGGTGGTTATCTGCCGTTTGAATTTGAGCTGACCGATGAAGTGCGCTCTACAAAACACGATGGGCGAATGACTATAACGGTTCAAGTGATTGACCCAACTAACGATAGGCTACGTTTCCCGCGCTTCCCTGCGGATGAGATACCATGCGGTAAACAGCAATGGTATCTCAATGTTGGCGGGATATGGCAAAGCGTTTGGCTTGAGCTTAGAAGGGGCACATTCATTGAAGAGATGTTCGTAACTCCAGTTTATGACTTGGAGCACATCCTATTAAAGC
>JBGOEV010000084.1:0-3124 GCA_041538025.1 Candidatus Thermosaccharophagus gerlachensis
CTCGCCTCAAAAGTAGCTTCGCTAATGAAAACGCAAATGGCTTACACCCGAATGTCTTTCCCCGCCTTCAAATCTTCGGCGAGCTCAAATCCTGTGGAGCGATAAACAACGCAGAATTGCTGTGCTACACTTGGATGTTGATTTAGCCATAACGGAGTGAGGTGATAAGGCAATGCATTCGAGAGGGATGGTAACCTTAGCTTGCATTCTCTGCTTCTCCATCACAGTAGCACAGGAGACACTGCCCCCCGTGCGTATAACATCCACAACGAGCTTGCTTGAAATTGGCTATTACAACATCCGCTACCAGATTGCGGGGCAAACTCCCGTTAACTTAGGTCTTGGGTGGAGGGGTCATTTTGAGCCAGTTGCTGGTGTCTCCTACACACAGTGGCGAAAACAAGATGGTGTTGCAACCTTGCTCATCCACTGCCCATGGCGCAAAGGAGGTGGCTCAACATTTGCCGACTACAATATCGTGCTACCAAAAGGTGCAAAAGCTAAGTTCGTGTTCGGCTGTGCGATGCTCCGTGACGAAAATGTCCGAAAGGGGAGCGACGGTGTCACATTCGCTGTCTTCATAAACGGCACTGAAAGGTTTAGGAGGCACATTCAATCTGACCAATGGGAATGGCATGAAATTGATTTGAGCACTTTCTCTGGTAAAAGTTTCATTCTGACACTTGAGGTCAACGCTGGTCCAAAGAACAATCCCAGTTGGGATTACTCCCTCTGGGGTGACCCGAAAATAGTTTTTGAGGGCATCGCAGAAAAACATCCCCTGCCAAAAATCAAGCGCAACACCCTTGAAGGTCTATCAAATGACTACAAGCTCGGCGTCAAGCCCACCGCAAGATATCGGCATAGGAATTATTCAAAGAAAGTTGGTGAAACGGTAATATTTGGATACGAAGGCGAGGACTGTGAGCTAAGATACGTTGTTCAACCACGGAAAGGTGTCTTTCCAGCCTCTGTTGAAGTTTCGCTTGACGATGCTAAAAGGTTCGTCATCTATGCAGGTGGAAGAGTTGAGGGTGAAAAAGGCTACCTTGAGGTTTTAAATGCCACTCTAAAATCCTTTACCGATGGGAAGCTAACAATCGCATACACCTTCAGGTATGAAGACAGCGAGCTGAAAGGAGAAAGCAAATTCTGGATCAACGGCAAAACCCTGTTTTGTGAATTCACGACAGGTCCATGGGTAAGTAGCGTTTATTTTGGCACAGCATTGGCTGAACTGCGCCGAGATATATTCGTTCCATATCTTTTCGCTACGCATGTTTATTACTTGCCTGCACAGGGCGCATTCACGTCCACATTCATCGATTTCACACAGTCAAACGGCTCATATCTTGACGGGAGTTTGGCAAGGTATGAGCGAAAGACTGACGGAACTCGTAATCAAGTCCGCGAAGTCTGCCTGTTCACTGTATCATATGAGTTTCCAGAAGTTTTGCCAAATATTCCATGGGAACCATCACCTTACATTAACGAGATCGCTGATAGGATCGTATTTGACATTTGGGGCGGACACTTGATGAAAGATGCCGAACGAGTCCGCGAAATCGCCACATACGGAGTTACTCGTGCAATCATGCTAAAGCATGTTTGGCAACGCTATGGCTATGATAGCCATTTGCCAACCACTGTGCCAGCTAACGAGGCACTTGGTGGTGATGAAGGTGCAAAAGAGCTTTCAAAAGCCTGCCGAGAAGCAGGATGGCTCTTTGCGCTCCACGAAAATTACATAGATTTTTATCCAAAATCACATGAATGGAATGAGAAAGAGGTGGCACTCAACCCAGATGGGACAATGCGAAAAGCATGGTTTAATGCAAGCACTGGTGAGCAAAGCTATGCCTACAAGAATTGGGCGATGGCAAAATATGCTCGCAAGTATTCATACGAAATTCACAACCGTTATGGGACAACTGCTGCATTTTACGATGTTAATTCCTGTGCACCACCGTGGTTGCACCTTGATTGCGATGCCAATGAACCTGATGCAGCAATGCTCGCTGGAAGAATGAAGGGAAACATAGAACTTTTCAAGGTTGGAAGGGAAGCGCACAATGGTCCACTCTTTGGCGAAGGCAATCAGCACTTTTGGTGGGCGGGGTTAGTGGATGGAGTTGAAGCACAGGTTGAGGGCAAGGAATGGGCACCATGGTTGCTTGATTTTGACTTGCTTAAGATCCATGTTCAGCAAGTTAATCACGGGATGGGCTATTGGGAAAGATGGCAAGATGACCCTAAAGGTTACTGGCGAGGCTTACCATCACCAGAGAAAATGGACAAATATCGCGCAATGGAATTAGCATTTGGGCATGCTGGCTTTGTTCCAACTCACCTTTGGGATGTTCCCGAATGGGTGTTGAAAGAATACTACCTTGTTCGCCCAATTCAAGCCAAATATTGTGCAAGCAAAGTCAGGCAAATACTTTACGAAGCTGGTGATAAAAAGCTCGTGCCATCATCCATTACGATAGCACTGAAAGCACCACTTGAACGCATCTTCGTTGAATACGAAAATGGTCTAAAAATTTGGGTAAATTGCGGCGAATATGATTGGAAAGTGAACGCTGATGGCTTTTTGAAAACGATCCCACAGTTTGGTTTCGTTGCCATTTCAAATGGATTGAAGGCATATACCGCAGTTGACGAAAAGACGGGATTAATTGTTGACTATTGCATAGATTTGACAGAGAAGAGGAAAAAATTCATATTCGTAAACGGCAGAGGCTTCCCGCCAACAAGGGTTTGCGAAATTGAGCCATTCGTGAAAGTTGAAGGGATAGGCAAGCGAAAGCTCAATATCACTTATTTCTTCAAAACTGGCAATAATATAGACGAAGTGAGCGACCGCGACCTAACAGTATTCGTGCATTTTGTCAACTTTGATGTTTCAAAAAGAGCTGATGGAATTGTATTCCAGCATGACCACAAACCAAAAGAAAGCACAAAAAACTGGAGTAAAAACAGTGTAATTGTTGATGGACCTTATGAGGTCACCATACCTGAAGGTATCCCTGACGGAGAGTATGAAATACGTCTCGGACTTTACGACATTTTAGGGCGAGTAAGACTTTCTGGCATAGATGACGGTGGGCTTCGCTACCGCGTT
>JBGOEV010000085.1:0-3096 GCA_041538025.1 Candidatus Thermosaccharophagus gerlachensis
GGGATAAGTGGGATGAGGTCATAATACCAGACCTTGATTACATCGTCATTGAAAACACATGTGGCAAGTTCGGGAGGAGATTGGAGGAGTTAAACAAGTTGCCACGCAATGTCCAGCACATGGTTGGGAATGTTGACGAGTTTATCTCCGCATAATTTCCATGCATGAGCACCAACAAGTGTGGCTGTCATGGGGTGTCCACAGATGGTTGACGAAACAATATGGCAAAAGCGTGTTAGACGATGTGTGCATGAGTTAAAGCCATACTCTCCAGGGAAGCCGATTGAGGAAGTTCAAAGGGAACTTGGCTTAAGCGAGGTCATAAAGCTTGCTTCAAACGAAAACGCGCTTGGACCGTCACCAAAGGCAATTGAGGCAGCTATGAAAGCATTGATGCAGGCACACCTCTATCCAGATGACAGTTGCTACAGGCTAAAGAGAGCCATCGCACGCCACTATGATATGCCAGAGGAATGTGTGTTAATTGGGCGTGGTTCTGATGAATTGCTTTTGCACGCAGCCCTCGCATTCATTGAAGAAGGCGATGAGGTCATCTATGCTCATCCATCTTTTGTGATGTATAACATTGTGAGCACGCTCATGGGCGCAAAACAACATGTTGTGCCATTGAAGGATTTCACGCATGACCTTGAGGCAATGGCTGAGAAGGTGAACGAAAAGACGAAGCTCATATTCATAGCCAACCCAAACAACCCAACGGGCACAATCGTTACAGAACCGCAAGTGCGCCAATTCATTGAGTCACTGCCAGAGGGAGTGCTTGTTGTTTTTGATGAAGCTTATTGCGAGTATGTTGAGGACAAATCGTTTCCCGACACATTGAGCTATGTAAGGGAGGGCTACAGTGTCCTTGTGCTACGGACATTCTCAAAGATTTACGGTTTGGCTGGGCTTCGCATTGGCTACGGCTTCGCTCCACCACAAATAGCAGCTTATTTGGCTCGCGTTAGAGAACCCTTCAATGTCAGTTCAGTAGCACAAGCTGCAGCTGAAGCTGCGTTGCAAGATACAGAGCATGTGGAAAGGAGTCGCAAGCTCGTCATTGATGGCAAGAATATCCTATACAAGGCTTTTGAGGAAATAGGTCTTAGGTATGTTACGACGCAGGCTAACTTCGTTTTTGTTGACTTGGGAACAGATAGCAGGAGTGTGTTCCAAAAACTTTTGGAGCGTGGCATAATAATTCGCACAGGCGAAATATTCGGTATGCCAACATGGGCAAGAATAACGATAGGCAAACCCGAAGAGCTTGAGCGCCTGATAGAAGCATTGAAAGAAGTGCTCAGGTAGGGAGGTTAGTGGAATGGGATTTACGAGGATAAAGAACCATTGCACAGCATTGAAGGAGATAACCCATTAAGTATACGCTGCCGTATTGAACCTCATAGCCGTGCCTCTGTAGGATTCCCCTGTGAATCAAAAAGCCTAATCAATCACCCTTGCAATATAAGCTCATCCACCACGCAAGAATGCTCTCCCTTCTTGCAAAACAAACTTGAACAGGAGGTGCATGAAAAGATGATTGTGGTTATGAAGCCCGAAGCTACAGAGGAGCAAATTCAAGAGGTATGCCAGAGGCTTGAAGCAGCTGGCTATAAAGCTGCTATCTCAAGGGGCGTTGAAAGAACAGTTGTCGGAGCAATTGGGATACTTGAAGAGACTGTAAGGCAAATGCTAATTGAGCAGCTTTCTGCTCTGCCATTCGTTGAACAAGTTGTTCGCATCACAAAGCCATATAAGCTCGTATCAAGCGATTGGAGGAAGGAGAGGACAAAGATAAAGGTGAGGGATTTAGCTGTTGGTGGTGACGAAGTCATTGTTATGGCTGGACCTTGCGCTGTTGAGAGCAGGGAGCAACTGTTGGTAACAGCAAAAGCTGTAAAAGAAGCAGGTGCAGATGTGCTTCGCGGTGGTGCATATAAACCGAGGACAAGCCCACACTCGTTCCAAGGGTTGGGAGAGGTAGGTTTACAGTTGTTGAAAGAGGCATCGGAGCTAACTGGGTTGCCAGTTATAACAGAGGTGCTTGATTTGAAAGACCTTGAGAAGGTGGTAGATGTAGCCGACATCATTCAAGTTGGGGCGAGGAGCATGCAGAACTTCCCACTACTGCGCGAACTTGGGAGGATAGACAAGCCCGTCCTCCTAAAGCGAGGGATAGCTGCCACGATTGAAGAATGGTTGCAAGCTGCAGAATACATCATGATTGAAGGGAACACAAACATCATGTTATGCGAGAGAGGCATAAGGACATTTGAGACATATGTTAGAAACACGCTTGACATCTCCGCAGTTGTGGCGGCGAAGGAGCTTAGCCACTTACCAGTTATTGTAGACCCAAGCCACGCAAGTGGGCGGTGGAATTTCGTAACACCACTTTCTCTCGCTGCGGTTGCTGCTGGTGCTGATGGCTTGCTGATAGAAGTCCACCCAGAACCATCAAAAGCTCTTTCAGATGGACCTCAATCGCTGACACTAAATAGGTTTACCGAGCTCATGAAGAAGCTCAAACCAGTAGCAGAAGCTGTCGGAAGAAGATTAAGAATGGGCGGGATGGAAACACATAGCTAACATCACCAACGCCAGCACCTTTTATTCGCCACCCACCTAAGGGGGATGGAAAGCAATGCAAAGGAGAAAGCGAAGGCACCTTGTTATTCCTTCTTTGGAAGGCATTCGTGAGCGTGCACTTGAGCTTGGCGCAGTTGGAGCAAAATTTGTTGAGCCAAAAAATGTTATCACAGCGACATGGGTGAGACTCAAATGCCAATACGGGTGCAGTGAATATGGACAGCGTTTAACTTGCCCACCATACTCGCCAACGCCAGATGCCACACGCAGGATGATCGACGAGTATCATCACATCCTACTCGTGCACTGCAAGGCGTGGACTGATGTGAGGAAGCTTGTAGCCGAGCTTGAGCGTGAAGCGTTTTATGCTGGTTATTACAAAGCCTTTGGCATGGGTGCTGGTCCATGTTACTTGTGTGAGAGATGCTCACTTGAGAAGGGTTGCCGACACCCAGATGTAGCGAGACCTTCAATGGAAGCTTGTGGAATTGATGTTTATGCCAC